>CAVRFS010000093.1:0-38463 GCA_963720335.1 uncultured Planctomycetota bacterium
TCGACAAAGGTCCTCCGAGCTTAGTTTTCGGCGCAAAGTATTGGAAAATCTGACTTTATGTCCATTTTTCTCTTGACTTTCGTGGGACGCAACTGTAGACTTAACGATATCCTGAAACAGGAGTTGCGCCCATTATGATCCATACCGTCGATCCCCGACAAAATCGCCTCTTCGACCCCTTCCAGGGCATCATACCCCCTGCCGGCCAACGAATCATCGCCGAGGGTTGGCAGGGGGTCTTTCGGCATGCCCTCCTGGAAGTGATGCCCGTTGGCGAATTGGCCGAGAATTTCAGTCGGGAACTCGGCGCCCCCACCAAGGAACTGTACTCGATGGCCGGCCTGGTCTTCCTGGCCGACTTCTTCGACTGGACCGCCCAGGAGGCCGCCGAGGCTTACATCTTCCGCAGCGACGTCCAATACGCCCTCAACCTGGAGCCCGGCGTCACCGTCTGCTCGCGCACCGTCGAACGATACCAGAAGCTGTTTCGCGACAACGATCTGGCCACCCAGATCTTCCACGACGTGACCACCCGGCTGGCTGAGATGCTGGAACTCGACATCTCCCAGCAGCGGCTCGACTCGACCCACGTCTTTAGTCACATGGCCAGCTTCGGTCGCACCAAGCTGATGGCCGTGGCGATCAAGCGGTTCCTCACCCAGGTCAAGCGTCACGCTCCCGAGTTGTACGCCGCACTGCCCGAAGAGTTCCGTCGCCGCTACGAGCCGGCGGAGTCGCAACTGTTCGCTGGAGCCAAGGACGCCGAGACGCGACAACGTTCGCGGCAGCAGGCGGCCGAGGACTTGCAGTGGATCATCGAGCGCTTCGCCAAGTGTGCCGACATGACGGGCCGCACCAGCTACAAGGCCCTGGTCACGATTTTCAACCAGCAGTGCGAACTGAGCGAAGGCAAGGTCGTCGTGAAGGCCAAGACCGGCGGGGACTGCATGCAGAACCCGTCCGACCTCGACGCCACCTACGACGCCCACAAAGGCCAGGGCTATCAGGTGCAGCTCGCCGAGACGTGCAGCCCGGCGAACGAGGTGCAGTTGATCACAGGCGCCTTGCCGGAGAGGGCCGCTGAGCCCGACGGCGCGGCGGTGGTGCCGATGCTCGATCAACTCGAAGAGTCGGAGTTGTTGCCCGAGGTGATGCTGGCCGACACCCTCTACGGCGGCGACGAGAACGTGCAGGCGGCCGAGGCCCGCGGCGTGGAGTTGGTGGCGCCGATCCCCGGCCGCGAGCCGAGAGATCGACCCCGCGGCGCTGACGCTCGACGACTTCGCCGTGGACGAACGGACCGGGGAGGTGGAAGCTTGTCCGCAAGGACACACGCCGCTGGTGGTCGAGCGGGACGAGGAAGCGGGCACGACGCGGATCGAGATGGCGCCGGAGGTCTGTGCAGGATGCCCCTTCCGCAACGCCTGCCCGATCCACAAGACTCGGGACGGCCGCTACACCTTGGAGTTCACCGACAAGGCCCATCGCCTGGCTGGGCGACGGCGAGAACAAGAGACTCCGGTGTTCAAGGAGCGGTACGCGCGACGCTCGGGCATCGAGTCGACCAACAGCGGCTTGAAGAATCGGCTGGGATTGGAGCGGCTGAGGGTGCGGGGTCGCGGGAGCGTGTTTCGTGTGATCCTGCACAAAGTGGCAGGTTGGAACGTGCTGCGGGCGGCGGCGTCGAAGAAGATGCGCGCCTGGGTGAGCGACCAAGTGGCCCAGACGCTGAAAGGGGGAGAATCTGGGCCAATTGCGGAGTTCTGCGCGCCACTTGTGCGGCCGTTGGCCGGTTTCCAGATCGTTTTCCGAGGCTGTCACGGCAGTCCTCATGGTTTTACAGCCTCGCGAGCCGCTTGAGCAAAAACACCGACTTTTCACACGGGACTTTTGTCGGAAACGTCAATCATACCATATATCGTCGCATGATCGTCGCAAGTTGTTACTGGAGAGCACGAAGGGTTAAAACTAACGAATTCGTTTGGGTTCAGGTTGTACACGTCTGGAGTCGGTGCGGACCATCAGATACCGCCGCCGATGCCAGTCCCGGACGGCTCACGTCGTCAACGCGATAGCCGGAACAGAGACAAGCCAGCGCGCATAATCTCTTGTGCATGAATGAGTTGCGTCTAGAGGCAGGGACGCGCTCAGCGTTCGCGGTAGACGATCCGACCCTTGCTCAGGTCGTAAGGCGTGATTTCGACGGTCACCCGGTCGCCAGGGACGATCCGGATGAAGTTCTTCCGCATCTTGCCGGCGATGTGGGCCAGGATGCGGTGACCGTTTTCCAGCTCGACCATGAACTGGGTATTGGGGAGGGCTTCGACGATTCGCCCCTCGGTGCGAATAGGTTCCTCTTTGGCCACGCGGATCTCCTGAATCGACCAGCGCCGGGCCAGGTCTTGGCCGGTTTGGGTGCGATAAAGATCTTACTCCGATCGATCTCGCAGCGTCTCGCATCCAACATGCTCGAACGAACGGTGCGACCGCCGCTCGGGACTCTTCTGGAGGGCCGAATCGAGACGAGAGAGCATCCGTCGCTCTTTAAAAGTCGATTCCAGAATAATCGATCGATGCCGGCTTGAACAGCGCGAAGACGAAAGAAATCAGGGAAGGAACGGGGGCATGACGCCCTCGACTCGAAGCCGAACGTAATAGACGGCGTCGACGGCCGTGATCGCCAAGCCCGCGCGCATCGGCATCGCACCAGGCCAGGTTCGACGGCCGCGCGGGCAAGTGACAGAATTCCCAGCAGCCGGCCGTCCGGCTCGAAAACCCAGATCCCCAGGGCAACCGCGACGTAGACCCGCCCGGCCCGATCGACCTTCATCCGTCCGGACCGCCCGGCTGCCCGGGGTCGAGCGAGCGAAAACGCGGCTCGATCCCGGCGTCAGGCCGCCCGACGGCTCGACCTCGAAAGCTCGAACGTGATATCGCGCCGTATCGCAGACGTAAAGCGTGTCGCTCGTCTGGCGAGAACGCGAGCCCGTTGGGCTTCTCGAAGTCATCGGCAAGCAGTCGCGAGGCGCCTGGCCGCCTTTCGAGCCGGATCGAAGGCGAAGACGCCCTGAAAATGCAAGAGAGCGGTGTGCCGGGCTCGACGCCGTAGGGAGGATCGGTGAAGTAGATCAGGCCGATCGGACCGGCAGACGATGTCGTTGGGGCTGTTGAGCCGCTGTCCCGCCCAGTTCTCGACAACCGGTCTCGACGCCGCTGCCGTCCAGGGACATGCGGGAAACCCGCCGGCCGTTTTGTTCGCAGAAGACGATGGCGCCGCCGGGTCCGAACGTCTGGCCGTTGGCCGCTCCCGTATTCTCCCGGAGCAAGTGCACCGAACGGTCCGGAGCCAGCCGATAGGTCCGTTCGGCCTTGATATCCTGAAAGAGCAACGAGCCGTCGGGCAGCCAGAGCGGCCCTTCGGTGAATTGAAATCCGTCGGCAAGCCGCTCGGCCCCGGTGCATTCGACCAGGTCGGATGAGCCCGGCATCCCTGCAGTATCGTCACCATCGAGGAAGTTCTCCCGTAATGAATGACTCGCGGTTTTCGGCTCGACCGCTTTACGGAACGCTCACGACCGTGTCACATCTGGCAAGTCGTACAGTGGTGGTTCGACTGACACGCGATGGATTAGAATAAAGATGCAGTGGCCCGCGCCGCGGGTAGGGTGCTGCCGTTGCCTGACCGTCTGAGTGACTCGAACGTCGACCCGACTCACGGTCTCGGGCCGTCGTCAAACGAACGATTGCACGAGCCGCCATTTGTCGGCTATTTCGACGTGGTTCCGTCCAGGCTTTGGCTTTCCGGAGGAGCACCGCCGATGTCTTCGGAGTCGGAATCGCCCGAACTGCAAAAGGCAGAGACCTTCTTCCAGTACGGCAATGACGCTGCACAGAAGTCGAATTTCGACTACGCCATCGACATGTACAAGCAGGCTTGCAAGATTGTGCCGGACAACATGGTTTATCGCCAGGCGTTGCGGGGCATCGAACGGCGCAAATTCAATAATGATCCAGGCAAGGTGGGCATGCTGGCCGGTGCGCAAGAATCAGCCGATGCTGATGCGGGCGCAGGTCGGCGCGATCGAAGAGACCAGTTCCGGCAAGCGATCGAGAATTGCGAGGAGGCGTTCGTCAACAATCCCTGGGACGTCGGGGCGGCCCGAGTCGCGGCGAGGCGGCCGAGGGGCTGGGGCTGCTGCCCCTCGCTCAGTGGCTTGTCGAGTCGGTGCAGGATGATCACCAAGGACGTCGATTTCTTCAAGTTCTCGGCCCACATTCATGAGGACAACGAAAGCTGGCATAAAGCCATCGCCTGCTGGGAGCACGTCAAGAAGATCAGCCCCAACGACCAGGACGCCAACCGCCAGATCAATGCGCTCTCGGCGGCTCGGGACGATCAAGCGCGCCGGCCTGGACGACGCTCTGGACAAGCACGCCGAGGCCGCCAAGGTCGGCGAGCCGGCCGAAACGATGGACGCAAAGCTCGAGCGGCTCAAGCAGGAGCAGCTCACTCCCGAGCAACGGCTGGTCAAGGAGATTCTGGCCGACCCAACGGCAGTCCATGCGTATCTCGATCTGGCCGAGATGTACCGCCATCGCAGCGATCTCGACAAGGCCGAGAAGGTGCTGGCCAAGGGCCTGAAGGCCAATCCTGGCGAGCAGGGTCTGCTGGCGATCTACGAAGATAACCAGATCAGCCGGTTGAAGCGGGCCATCGAAAGCCAAAAGCAGCGCGTTCTCCAGCACCCCGAGGACACCGGCGCCAAGGCCAAGCTCGACCAGATCACCGAGATGCTCAACAAGTACGAGGTCGAGGCATTCCGACGGCGTGTGAGCCTGCATCCGGAAGATCCGCAAGCATGCATTTTGAGCTGGGCTTGGTGCTGGCGACGCACCGGTGCGCACGATGACGCGATCGCCGAATTCCAGCAGCGCCCGCGTCCAGCCCGCGTTTACAAGATCCAGGCCCTGCACCAGGCGGGCTCTCAGCTTCGAGGCCAACAGTGCCCTCAAGCTCGCCGATCGCAGCTACAAAGAGGCCTTGAAGATCCTCGAGCCCGAGGAAAAGGAGAACTTTCAAGCACTGCACTACCGGGTGGGCCGGGTGTCCGAGGGGCTGGGAAATACCGAAGGCTGCCGAAGAGCATTACAACGAAGTCGCCGACGTCGACTACGGCTATCTCGACGTCGCCGAGCGGCTGAGACGCTTGTAATGAGCGGGAAAAACATGGTATGCTCCATCCGGTCCGCGGCGTCTCGCGGTTGCCGTGCGGCATTCGCAAGCGCCCGTGGCATGCGACACTGTTCGTCCAGACCCATTTGCTCTCTTTAACGATCACGGAGCCATGCCAAACTCACCGTCTGCCGCCAAGCGGATGCGGCAGGGCGCCAAACGTCGCCTGCACAATCGCGTCACCAAGAAGGTCATCAAGACCCTGTCCAAGCGGACCTATGACTTCGCTCGAGTACAAGGATCTGGACAAAGCCGCGGCCGACATCAAGGCCGCGTCCGCGAAGATCGACAAGGCGGGAGTGCGCCGGGTGCTGCATCCCAACACCGCCGCACGCCGCAAGAGCAAGCTCGCCCGCGCCTACAACGCCGCGGTGGCCAAGGCCCAAGCAGCGGCTGATGCCGGTCTGATCGGCCTGCGAGTCTGTGTGACCGGCATTGCCGACCTTCGATGTCGCCGGATTCTCACCCTGCGTGCACCTTCCACGAGCGCTGCTCCGGTCGATCACTTCGGCCGAGCCCGATCCGACTTCGAGGACCTTGCTCCCGTTCGAGGCCATGGTCGCCGTGTTGCTCGGCTCGCACCATGGGGCCGCGAGCGCTGGAAGGCATGCTCGATGGGCTGCGCGAGGCCGGTTTCTTGACTCCCGATCGGCTGGCGCGACGCCGAGCTGATCGGAGATCGCCGACGCTCTGCGCTCGAGATCAAGAAATCGGGCTCCGTCGATCAAGCACTCGCCCCTCTGAAGCAACTGGCACACTGGGTTGTGAGACGACGGGGACGCGCCGAGCGCTGTTCGATCCGCGTCGGCCCAGCTTCGTGAAGGGCTGGCGGCGATCAAGGGGATCGGGATGACCGGGCGCCGACGCAATTCTGCTCTTCGCCCTCGACCGGCCGTCCTATCCCGTCGATCGAGCGACGTTCCGGGTGCTGGTGCGTCATGGCTGGCTCGATCCCACTGCGACTTACGAGGAGGCTCGCGATGTCGATGACCGGCACGCCGCTGCATCCGCGGCGGACGGACGGGACCTGAGACGAGGCGGACGTGCTGATCGAGTCTGGTCCACGAGCATGGAACGGGTCGGGCGGAAATACTGCCGCGCGGCCGCTCCGCATCTGCGAGGGATGCCCCCTCGAGAGTCTTCTGCCGGAAGGGGGGCCGCGCGAAGCCGATGGGTAAGCCGCCGCCGACTCGCCACGATCCGCGGCCGATCGGCCAAGGCCGACTACGAGCTGGAGGGCCCCAAGCCGGCCCGCATGTATGAAGTGATCCTGCCCAAGAAGCTCGGCTATTTCGGCAAGGTTCAAGAAGTGCTCGAGGACCTCTTCGACGAGCAAGCGATCCGGGCCGTTCCATTCATCCAGCAATCGATCACGCATCGACGCCGGCAGTCTGCCGAATTCGATGAGGACGCCTGGATCAAGACGATCTGCCAGGCATCGCGCGGCTATTCGATCTATGAGATGGATGGTCGATATCTCTCGCCTCAAGGGCCGGTCGACGAGCGGGTCCTGGTGATCCGGTTCATTTTTCACAATCCCAGCGACCCGACCGATTCCAAGCACCGACTTCCTGGCGACATCGCTCGAAGTCGTCAACTACCTGGTGGCCCACCGCTTCGCCCACGAGCTGGGGGTCGAGGAAGAGATCTGGTTCCTGGAATATCATCAGCCGCAACTGGCCATCTGGCGCAGAGGAACCGGTCGCTCGTCATCCGTCGCGAACGCAACCGATACGGCGAATTCGACGAGACGCGCGGAAATTGAGCCGGTGATCGAACGCCGGCGGGAGATCGACCTGACATGACGCTTCACGCCATGCCGGTGATGCTGGGTGTTCTGGCAATCCTGGCGATTGCTTATCGGTATTACAGTGCGTTTCTCGCGGCCAGGGTCGCGGTGCTCGATGACGGCCAGATCACGCCGGCTCATCGTTTCCAGGACGGGCAGAACTTCGACCCGACCAACCGTTGGGTCTGTTCGGCCACCATTTCGCGGCGATCTCGGGGGCGGGTCCGCTGATCGGTCCGGTGCTGGCGATCCAGTTCGGCTATATGCCGGGCCTGGTCTGGCTGGTGGTCGGGCGTCTGCCTGGCCGGGTGCCGTCCAGGACATGATGGTCCTGGCGGCCTCGACCCGTCGCGACGGCTTGAGCCTGGCCGGCCTGGCGCGCACCGAGATCGGTCGGCCCGCGGGGCTGGCGGCGGCGATCGCCATCCTCTACATCGTGATCATCGCCCTCGCCGGCCTGGGAATCGTCGTGGTGAAGGCCTTGGGCGGCGAGGAAGTGCCGATGAAGGCCGGGACCGTGCTGGTCTATCCGCCGCGGCGCGACGATCGAAAAGAGTTCTATCTCGACCGACCTACGGTCTACCCGATGCCCGCCCGGCTCGACGTATCGGTTCGGTGATGGACCGGGCCAGACCATGGTCTTCCACGAAGCGTTCACGCTGACGGTACCCTCGAAGTCGACAATGCGGAGCGACAAGTCGGGAGAACGGATTCGTCTTGCCAGAGAATGCCAAGCGGCTGGTGCCGGGGAGCTCGTGGGGCACGTTCACGATCGCCTGCACGATCCCGATCGCGCTCTTCGTCGGTTGGTACATGTACCGCTTGCGCAAGGGGAAGATCCTCGAGGCTTCGCTCTTCGGGGCGGTTGCCGTGCTGGCGGCCACGGTCGCGGGGGCATTGATCCCGGGCTCCCAGCTCGAGCCTTACTTTTCGCTCTCGCGAGACGGAGCCATCTTTGCGCTGGCCGCTTACGGCTTCGTCGCGGCCGTGCTGCCGGTGTGGCTCTTGCTCTGCCCGCGCGACTACCTCTCGACCTTTTTGAAGATCGGCACGATCCTGCTTCTGGTCGTCGGGGTCGTGATCGCCAATCCCAAGCTCAAGCGCCGGCGGTCAGCCCCTACTTCGCATCCGGGGGCGGGCCCTAACCTTGATGGGCCGATTTTTCCCTACGTCTTCATTTGCATCATGTGCGGCGCGATCTCCGGCTTCCATGCGCTGGTCTCGTCGGGAACGACGCCCAAGATGGTCGACAAGCGAGAGCGACGTCCGGATGATCGGCTACGGCGCGATGCTGATGGAGGGCCTGGTCGGCGTCGTCGCCTTGATCGCCGCGGCGGCCTTGCCCAACGCGATGTATTACGACATCAACATCGACCTGGCCCGCCGGCCCGATTTTCTGGCGAAGCACCGCGATTTCGCCCAGTTCATCCAGGCCGGCGAGGCCGACTTGCACGGCGGACCCGGCCGCCGCGGCGGCCGGCCGGCAGCGAGCTGGTGGCGATGGAGAAGGACGTTCAGGAGTCGCTTCACGGCCGGACTGGCGGGGCCGTCACGCTGGCCGTCGGCATGGCGCGGATCTTCTCCGATGCCATGCCGGGGATGAACTGGCTGCTCAAGTACTGGTACCACTTCGCGATCATGTTCGAGGCGCTGTTCATCTTGACGACGATCGACGCCGGCACGCGGATCGCGCGGTTCTTGGTCCAGGAGTTTCTGGGCAAGACTCTGGAAGCCGCTGGGCGACCTGAACTGGCTGCCCGCCTCGCTGCTGGCGACGGGGCTGGTCGTCTTCGGCTGGGGCTACTTCATCTACACGGGCAGCGTCGAGACGATCTGGCCCATGTTCGGGATGGCCAACCAGCTGCTGGCGGTCATCGCTCTGGCGGTCGTCACGACCGTGATGTTCAACTCGGGTCGTGGCCGGTATGCCCCGGTCACGCTCCTGCCCATGCTCTTTGTGGCGACGACCACCACGACGACCGCCTATTACGAGATCACCGGCAAGTTCTGGAACATGATCAAGAGCGGCCAGATCGTGCGCGGCTGGCTCAATATCGGACTGACGTCGATGCTGCTGGGTTGTGTCGTCGTGATCCTGGTTTCAGCGGTGGGCCGATGGCATTCCCCCAGTCGTTCGAACGAGACGGATTCCTGATCGGCGGTGGCATCTAGGGGAGCGGAGGTTACAGCGGTTTTCCCATGGGTGGCCCGCGAGCCATACCAACCCGAAGCGTTAGCGAGGGGGCACCCGCCGAAGGGCAGGGTCCGCCCCCGGAATCCTCGCTGACGCTTCGGGTTAATATGATCGCCGTTGCTGTCGTGGTGTGAGCAACTCATGAGTAAACCGCTGTCGGTTGAGGAAAAACTGGTCTTGAACGAGGTGCGGACGATGGATAAGGACTTCAAGCGGTTGACCGATTTCCTGGTCGAGATGGGCGTCGAGCAGGTTCCGCACACACACAAGTCCTACCTGGCGCACCTGATCGCCGTTTACCGTTTCCTGGAATCCCAGGGCTGCCCGGAGGACGTCTGCCGGGCGGGAATGTTTCACTCGATCTACGGCACCGAGAAGTTCCAGGGTTTCACCTTGCCCCTCGAACGCCGGGACGAGGTCCGCGCCCTGATCGGCGACCGGGCGGAGCGGCTCGCCTACCTGAACTGTGCGATGGATCGTGCGTCCTTCGACCGCGTCCTCGATCAGGGTGTCGAGCCCTATCGGATCATCGACCGCATCACCGGCGAAGAGGTCCAGCTCTCGCGGCACGACTTCGACGACCTCTGTCGCGTGCACCTCTTTGACTGGCTGGAACAGGTACCCCGTTCGCAGGAGTGGGACTATCGCCCGGAAGCTTACCGGAGGATGGCTGAGCGGTTGGGTAGGTCGGCGGAAGAGAACTATGAGCGAATTTACTCCCGGGAAGCTTCGTAGGTCAGGCTTTCTTGCCTGACTCGGTTCGGCACGGGTCTCCGAAGACCCGCGCCAACCAACACTTCCTTGGAACTCAACATGGGCCTCGTCGGGCGACGAACAGGGCGAGATTATTGGGATGAGCCACGAGCTCGAACTGGCCGAGCGTCTCGAATGCAGCCCGGCACGTCCCGGCGTACGCGGGTTGATCGATGTCGTGCAGGGCGAGGATTCCACGGCACGAGCTTCGGTGCCCAGGCGTTGATGTCGAATGACGTATTCACGTAATCGTGAAGCACGTCGATGAAGATGAGGCTTACAGGGCCGTAGGTCCAGTCTCGGGCGGCGTTCCCCGAGGTCTTCGCCTCATGAATGACATTGTCGAGTCCCGCGATCCTCTGCCGGAAACAGGCACGATCCGCCTCGGCCCCGCCGTAGCCCTCATAGGGGTCGACCGCGATGACGGTACGGCCCGTCGCGGCAGCCAGGCACCGGGTGGTCACCCCTCGGAAGCAGCCGACCTCCACGACCGCCGTGCCGGCGAGGGATTCGGTCAAAGCCACGGCCTGGAGCAAGTGCCTCATCTGCTGCGGTGTGACCGAAGTCGCGTCCCAGTCAGCGTCGGGAAGCGGCGGCAAGGTCTCCCAGACCTTCTCGGGGAGGGCATAACGGCTGTAACGCCGGCGAGCCTCCCATTCATTACTCACGGCCAGCGACTTGTCCGCCAGCCTCAACGGATGCCATCGGGGATAACGCTTCACTGCGAACGGGTCTACGCGCACTGGGTCAGCCCTTCCTTGTGATGCCGGAAACCGAGAGACCCTCGCCGGCCGTCGGCGCCGAGGTTCCTCCCGAGATCCTGCGCCGGACCCGGAGGTGGCTCGATCCGCTCGGGAGAAGTCCATCCTGGCCTGGCGATCCACCCTCCGTTGACCCCGATTCTATCGCGGTTGTCTCCCCTAGGCAATTTCGAGATTCGCGGAAATTCGGCGCCCTCCCGCTGATCTCCCCAGCAATGTCAAGCGACCCGACGACGTTGTTCCTGTTGAGCTTGCGTCGTTCGGCTCCCGACGGACCGCATCTCGATAGTCATGCGTCCAGCAGCACCTGAGATTCTGGTCAGACGTCATCGGGCGAGCCGGCGAGCATCAGGTCGCACATTCGGAACGATCCTCTTACAATGCATAATCCCTATTTTCTACCGATTCGTTCAAGTGCCCCAATCGCGATCGTCGATACGGAATTGAGTGCTCTCCCCGCTCCCGGCGTTTCAGGGCCGACTCGATGACAATAGTGCCGTCCAACTCAGATCAGATAAGATTGCCTTGGATTCGGAGTGACGAGGATGAGAGTTGGATCTCGCACCGCGCACTGGAGTTGCGTTTTCCTCGTCCTCTGCCTGGCGACGACGCCGGCCTGGCCCAGTCGCAGGAGGCGGAACCGCGGAAGGATCAGATGACGACGGCCGATAAGTTCCTCAGGGCCTCTCTCTGGTCAGACGAAGCGACGAGCACCATCAACTGAGAAATCGACCGCTCCGAAGAAGGAGCTCTCCCGGTGGGAGCGGTTCCGGGATTTGATTTCGCCATTCCGGCCGAAGACGAGTGGAAAGAGTGGTGATGCGGATGTCCCTGCACGGAAACCCAAATCGAGCCACCTCAAGACGGAAGTCGCAAGCGATGTCTTATAGGGAGGAAAGTTCGGTATGCCCCAGGCCAGGACCCGAATTCCGCGGATTACGACGGAGCGAAGGAAGATGATTCCGTGTCACAGGCAACATATCGAGCGTCCAGGAACCACGGCAGTTGCCTTCCTTAGATCCCCTATCGCCTCCCTCCGGCAACGCCCCTAGTAACATCGCAGGCGGTGCGGATTCCACCGCGTTGCCTCCGGGTCAGGCCGCCGTGCTTCCAACCCCGATGCCACCTTCGGCTGCCCAACCCGGCCCATCCGAGGCCGGTGCGAGCGGCCATTGGAGCCGATCATCTCAGCCCTGGATACTGAGTAGCGAGCGCGAGCCTTACAATTGTGCAAGCGGTGGCTTCGCGGATACCCATTCCTGGTGGAGTGGTTCCCGAAGCATCTCGGGCCGCCGAGGAAGACGGCCGCGGACGGATTCGGAGGAGGAGGACGTTTCGCGCGGGTGAACGGTCCGGTGGAGGTGGCTATGAGGCACCGGGCGCACCCGGAGGTCACCGCCTAGCCCCTGGGATTCGCCGCCGTTTCCTGGTTCGGAATACCAAGGTTATCCCTTGATCGGAACCCCCGCGAACCCAAGCGTGGACCCATTACAACAGGCGCTTTTACTCGGCCCATACGGGGACGCAATCAGGGACAGCCGGATCGAAGTGCACGGCTGGGTGACCGTATCGGGGAACTGGAGCAACGCCAACAGATCGAATCTGCCGACAGCGTACTGGGTTGTGCCGAACTCGTTTCAGGTCGACCAAGCCATTCTCAAATTCGAGCGCGAGATCGACTGGGTCCAGACCGATCACTCTGACTGGGGGTTCCGTTGGGTAAACATGTACGGAATCGACTATCGATACACGACGGCTGGCGGGGTCTTCAGCCAACAACTACTGTATCACAACAATTTATATGGTTACGATCCCGTTGAATTCTGGGCCGAGCTGTACATCCCGAATATCTTTCAAGGAATGGTGATTCGGCTCGGGCGGTGGATCGCCTGCCCAGACATCGAAGCCCAGTACGCCCCGGACAACTACCTGGCATCTCACTCGCTCCTGTTCACTTACGACACTTACACCCAGACGGGTGTCATGTTCAGCTTCCAGCTCAACCAGACGAAACATGGTACAAGGCGCGATTCAGTCGGGTACGGATATGGCCCCGTGGTACCCGGGTGCTCTTCCGACCGGCTTCTTCGGCTGGCGATGGATATCCGAGAGTAATAATGATGCTTTCTACACGTGTTTGAACAACATCAACAATGGGAAGTTTCGCTACTTCTATGCGGACGGCCATAAATCGGGTCACGACAACTTCAACTACATCGTGACCACCTGGGAACATCGGTTCACCCAGAAGGTCCATACAAAGACCGAAGCCTATTACATGTGGCAATTCGACGCGGTGGTGGGTGGGACGCCAAGTCTCGGTGCTCCCCAGTCATTTGGTGGCGGCGGCGGTCTCGGGAAGTATCTTCCCGGGCAATTCCCCAGCTTATGGCGTACTGAATTACACGATGTTCCAGCTCTCCAATCGAGATTACTTCACGATCCGCAACGAGTGGTGGGACGATGCGAGAGGCGAACGGACAGGCTTCGCGACCAACTACTCCAGCCATACCATCGGGATCAGCCATCAGTTTAACGATGTGGTCATGATCCGGCCCGAGCTCGGTTACTATCACTCT
The DNA here is from genome assembly GCA_963720335.1 of uncultured Planctomycetota bacterium. GTDB lineage: Bacteria > Planctomycetota > Planctomycetia > Isosphaerales > Isosphaeraceae > CAVRFS01. The sequence goes on from CAVRFS010000093.1 coordinate 13,310, forward strand.
TACAACGTGCCGGCATTTAATCTCGGTCGAAGTAAAGACTTGCTGATGGGTGGCTTTGACCTGACGATCCGGTTCTGAGCGTCGAGTGAGAGTGAGACTGAGGTCCGAGATCATGACCGGGAAGCCAGGTTACCAGGGCGCCTGATCCGTATTGGGTCTTGTCGCGGGACGGAGAAGGCTTTATGACTGGAGAGTATCACAAGCGTTGATCAACCGCTCTCGGTTCGATTTGACTCGATCACACCAAGGAGGCGACTCCGATGAAGCAAGCGACGTTTGGGGCCGGGTGTTTCTGGGGTGTTGAGGCCGCGTTTCGACGCATTCCCGGCGTGATCGACGTGGCCGTCGGCTATACGGGAGGGACGCTCGAAAACCCGAGCTACAAGGATGTTTGCACCGGCCGGACTGGTCATGCCGAGGCGGTTCTGGTCGATTTCGACCCGGCCAAGGTCTCATACCGGCAACTGCTCGACGTCTTCTGGTCGAGCCACGACCCGACGCAACTGAATCGGCAAGGGCCTGACGTCGGGACCCAGTACCGCTCGGCCATCTTTTATCACGATCCAGAGCAGTTGGCCCAGGCCAGGAGTCCAAGGCCAAGCTCGAATCGAGCGGACGGTTCCGCCGGCCGATCGCCACACAAATCATGCCGGCCGCACCCTTCTTCCCCCGAGGATGTCCCATCGAGATACCTCGAAAAGCGAGGACAGGAGAGCTGTTCGATTCACCTTTGAGGTTCCGTTCGACGCGATGACTGGCGGTGGGTGTGGGCCCGGATAGGCAGTAGGCAGGGAAGACGACAGAGAGTCAGGTGCACTTCCTTCAGGGAACGCTCTTCGCAGATTACTGCCTACGGCCTACTGCTGACCAATGACCAAAGCGATGTGAGCTCAGGGCCCGAACGGATTGTCCGGGAACGCCAGATCCATCATCAGGAGCTGGAACCGGGGATTCGTGCGCAGCGGGTCGAGGAGCGGTTCCTTGCGGATCTCATCGAGTGGGATGGTTTCCTCGAATTCGCCGGGCGCCGCATCCTGTCAAGGAGGTCGAGGGCTCGCTCGAGGTCTCGTTGGGACAGCCGCTGGCGCTCGGCCAGCCGTTTTCCGTGATCCTGGAGCGACAGTTTCGCAAGCGCCGCGAAAAGGCAGGCCGCGTCGTAGCAATTCATCCAGTATAATGGGTAGACGCGCACACCGGCCAAGCCACCAGTAAACGTGTCGCGGATCTCGCGATCCACGAGAGCCAGGGCCGACAGATCGCCCAGACGGGCTTTGGTCAGCGCGTGGAAGGCCCGAAACAACTCACTGTGTCGGTTGCCACCTGCGAGTTAACCGACAACAATTTCTTCGAAGTCGGCGATGGCCTCGGCATGGCGGCCAAGGCGCATCAAGATCTCGGCTCGACTTCCGAGGGCTCCACTGAGCCCTGACTGGGCGATCTGAAGATTGTCGGGATCGCAGCGCAGCCAGGGAGCGGTACAGGGGGATCGCACGACCCGCCCACTCCAATGCGGATTGGCGATCACCTTGAAGAGCAAGGACCTCAGAATCAGACCGTACTCGCTTCCGAGGTCTGCCGAGATCTTCATATCTTGCGGATGGTCGGCGGCGAGCTTCTCCAGAATGGTGACGGACCGTTTGTGCGCCTCCTCAGCCTGAGGGAGCTTGTCCTCCCTGTAGAAGGTTTGCCCTTGACTTTTGAGGTATCGGGCAAGCCCCAATTGATGCTTGGTCACATCGGGGCGATCCCGAGCGAGTTTCTCGATGATCGCCACGGCCCGTTGCAGCGCCGCTTCGCTGCCGCGCCGTCGCCGTGGTTGCTTCGTATGCTTCCATAACCGTTGAGGATCGTCGCCAACGATTCCTGGTAGGCGATCTCATCGGGGGCCTCCCGGGTTAGCTCATCGGCGACCTCCAGGGCCAGGCGGAACTCCGCTTCCGCCTCGTCCTGCTTGTCTACCTGACGCCTGAACAGATGAGCCAGACTGCCATGAACATCGGTCAGCTTCGACCGATACGGCGCGATGTTGGGATGCTCCCGCGCAGTTCGTCCCATAGCGCCGCGGCCGCCTTGTACTCCCGTTCGGACTCGCCCCAGCGTTCTTCATCGTGAAGAACAACACCGATCTGTTGATGCGTCTGGGCCAGGGCATCGCGATAAGCCGGCTCGGCGGAGTGTTCGGACACGAGTCGGCTGAGGATCGCGAACGCCTGCCGATAGGCCTTCTCGGCCGCCGCGGTCTGTCCCAGCCGGGACCGGATGCTCCCCACGCGGAGGCCGGCCCGGGCCGCCTCCAGCCTCACCCCGGGTCACGGCTCTGCGGTAGGGCGAACCGTTCGTAAAACACCAACGCTTTCTCCAGGATCTCACGCTGGAAGTCGTCCATCTGCTTTTGATCTTCCAGTTTATTCGCCACTCCAGTGTACATCTCGTCGACGACAGTGCGTGCGACCGCGAGGTTTCGCTCGGCGATGTCGCGCTGGCGGGCGACCAGCACGTTGCCGACGGCCAGGGCCGCCACGGCCACGATCAGGGTCGCGGCCAGCCCGGTCACCAGCAGGCGGTGGCGGCGACTCCAGCGCCCGAGGCGGCGGCGGAGTGGCTCGCGCCAGGCCGACACCGGCTCGTCGGCCAGCCAGTGCTCCACGTCGTCGGCCAGGGCACGCGGCGTGCGGTAACGATCGTCCGGGTCTGTCGCCATCGCCTTGAGGCAGATGGCCTCCAGCGCCGGATCGATCCAGCCCTTGAGCTTGCGCGGCGGCGAGAAATCGCCCCGCTCGACCTTGCGGAGCAGCTCCGCCATGTCCCGGTCGTTAAAGGGAGCACGGCCGGTCAGCAGGCGGTAGAGGGTCGCGCCAGGCTGTAGACGTCGCTGGCCGGGCCCAGGTCGGCGATCCGGCCGGCGGCCTGCTCGGGGCTCATGTAGGCCGGCGTCCCCAGCCGGGCCCCCAACTCGGTCCCGCGCAGGTCGCTCCCCGACTGAGGGACGAGCGTACGGTCGTCCATGGTCGCCGACGCCGGTGCGGCCTCGGGCCGGCCCACGCTCTTGGCCAGGCCCCAGTCCACCACCAGCGTCTCGCCGAACTTGCCCAGCATGATGTTGCCAGGCTTGAGGTCGCGATGGAGCACGCCCCGGCTGTGGGCGTAGTCGATCGCGTTGCAGACGTCGAGGAACCGCCGCAACAGCTTCAACAGCGCCAGGGTCCGCTCGCCGGGATCGCGGCCTTTGTCCTCGGCCTTGTGAAACTGCTCGATGGCTGCCTTGAGGTTGTCGCCGCGGATGAACCGCATGGCGTAAAACGGGCGGCCGTCGTCGTAGGTCCCCAGGCCGTAGACCGGGACGATGCCGGGGTGCTCGAGCCGGCCGGTGATCTCGGCCTCGACGACGAACCGGGCGCGTTTGTCCTTGTCGGTGGCGTGATCGAGCTTGATTCGCTTGAGGGCGACGATCCGGTGCAATTGCTGGTCGCGGGCGATGAAGACCTCGCCGAGTGCGCCACGGTCGTGAAAGCGGACGATGCGGAAGCGGCCCTCGGCGTCGGTGGCCGCATTGTCCTCGTCCCAACTCGCGGTGCTGTCGCGTCGGCGTCTTGCCGTCGGTGTCGGCGAGGCGGAGATAGATGAGGCTGGCCTGGAGGTCGAAGTCGGGGATGTCCTCGAGGCCGTCGCGAACCGCGGGGACGACAGTGAGGACGGCCAGGCTGCGCTCGGGGTCGAAGCCGTGCTGCAGGAGATGCTCGTGGACCAGGGCTGGCAGTAGGGCATGTCGTGCCGGGCTGAGCGCGCCGCGGTCAAGGAGGATCTGGCCCAGGGACTGGGACTTATCGGCGACCCAGGCGTTGAAGGCGGCCAGGAGGGTGTCGCGATCGATGAAGTTGTTCTGGAGTGCCAGCAGGCCGAACAGCAGGCTCTGGGCGGCGTCCCTCGCGGCTTGGCCGGCGGATCGACATGAGCGTCGTGTCCGAAGACGGCATCGACGGCTGCGCGGTCGTCCGGGAACCGCTGGCGGTACTCCTGGGGTCCAGGCGTTTCACCGGCGGTCTTGCGGAGCTCGCGTTCGACACGCAGGAGCTCCTGGAGCAGAAGGGGGCGCCGTGGCCCGGCCTCCTGAGCCAGGAAGTCCTCGATGCGCGGCCGGTCGCCGCCCTGTTTCCAGTCGGACTCGAAGCGGTCGGCCGCCTCGTCGATCCAGGTCCGCTCGCCAGTGTTGGAGTAACTCATAAGTTTCCCATCAGATTGACCGTGAAACGGGGGTGATGAAAACTTGGGGTTGCGATGCCGCCGTTTATCCTGATTCCATTGCCTAAAGCATCACTGTTCGACGCAGGTCTCTGGGCACCCGATGGGCCGCCACAAGGAGCACACCACTGTTCGACGCGGGTCTCCTGACCCCGTCGAAGTGACCGACCGAAGGTCTCCTTACCCTGCTGACGAGCCCGGCCGAAGGTCTTCACGCTCATCGTAGGCCCTCGGATTCAAAGGCATTACGCGCTGTCAGAGCACACTCCGAAGTCGAGACCTACGGTGCGGGCACTCGGGCGGGGTCGGACCACCGCGGCCGACAAACGCTTTCTCGCCGCAACAAAAGTGGAGCGTGGCCAAGGACCGTCAGGAGCCGTTCAAGCCAAGTTTTCACCGGCCCAGCCTCACGGCGTCAAGCCCGGCGTTCGACCCACGCTACCCATCGACAAATCGTCACACCTCGTCCCCAGTCGCGCCGACTCAGTACGAATCGCTGCTGATCACCTCGCCGCCGTTGCGGGTCGAAGCATCTGGTAGACATCGTACTGCGTCCCGGGGGCGAGGATCAGGTACCCGTTAGTGTCCGTCACACCATTTGGGAAGCCGGTCGCGGGGTTGAACGGCCAGGTGCTGATCGAGTCCTTGACGAACCGGACCGAGCCGTCGGCGAAGGCGAAGTTGGCCGCCCGGGATGGAAGCTCGACGCCGCGCTGTCCCAGGAGCTGGAGTATTCCTCGGAGACCACGGGCACCTTGGTGAACGGGTTGAGCGGGTAGAGCGTGGTGAAGATGGTGTCGGTGGAGACCGAATCGGGCCACCAGCAGTAGCAGTTCTGGTCCGTGGCCGTGAACTTGCCGTTGGCCCGCTCGCCAAACATCAATGTGTTGCTCGTTCCGTCGGTGATGGCCGAGATCGGCAGTGCGGTGTTGTAGGTGAAGATCCCGTTGAGTGCGGCAGCCCGAGACGTGATGGCCGGGTCGTTGGGGTTCGTCCCGTTCGTGTAGTTAGCGATCCACGGGAAGAAGGTGCCGGAGCAGGCGCCGTAACTGCTGAACCTGGTATACCAAGCGGACAAGCCTGCCCAAGGGCCGGTATTCACGATCCGAGTGATCGTTGGGTCACTCGGGCACCAGAGGGTCGTTAGCCCGGTCAGGTAGATCGTCTGGTTCTCCGGGTTCTGGATGTTGAGGCTGAAGTTCACCGCATTATACAGAGGCTGCTGTTCGAGGTTCCCCAGCATCGCCACGAAGACGCTGTGCGATGGAAGGTAGAGCCCGGCGTACGTGAAAAGCTGAATCGGGCTGCCAATCGGGAAGGTCTGGTTGGCGCTCAGATAGTTGTGCGCTCCCAAAGCGAGCTGCTTGAGGTTATTGGTGCACTGGGCACGGCGCGCGGCCTCGCGTGCCGACTGCACCGCGGGCAATAACAGCGCGATCAGCACGGCGATGATCGCGATCACGACCAACAACTCGATCAGGGTGAAGCCTCGGTGTCTGAGGTGCCGACGTGTCGAAGGTGACATGAACCTTTTTCCTTTCCGAAAGAAAACTGGGGACAGGGATGCAAGTCAATTCGAGGGGAGAGCGGCGACTGATGTTCACGATAGGGAACATGCGGCGCCGTCAACTGGGACTGCGGCGATCTCTCAAGCGTCAGCGGCAGAGGGAGCTTTCGTCTCTCCGGATTTGCTCGAGGTCCGCCCGCTTCCGCAGGTCCTCAATCATCTGACGTCGCTTTTCCCCGGCTTTGGCACTGACCGAGACACTTTCTTCGCCACAGCCGAGACAGGCCATCGATGCGATCAGCGCTGACAGGGCAAAGGAACGTCGACTGAGCGTCGGCATCGGCCTTATCGTCATTGTCGGATCCTCCAGTCTTTGGGTTTGTGGCTCCCGGCAGTCACGACCCGCACGGGAACGGTTTCAAGATGCTCTTTCGATTTCCGACGGCGAGGTCGAGACGTTCTTGTCTTGGTCACGTCACGGCCGGAACGGATTGTCCGGGAACGCCAGATCCATCATCAGGAGCTGGAACCGGGGATTCGTGCGCAGCGGGTCGAGGCGGAATCTCGCCGGATCTCATCGAGACGGATCGTCCCCTTGAATTCGCCGGACTCGCGGGCCTTGTCGAGGAGTTCCAGGGTGCGATCGAGGTCCCGTTGGGCAAGCTCGTTGGCGTTCGGCCAGTGGTTTTCCCTGGTCCTGGAGCGCCAATTGCGCCAGGGCCGCGTGGACGCAGGCCGCGTCGTAGTAGGTCATCCAATAACCAGATCGCATGCCCGTCCTTTCCCTGAGAGTGGTGCCGGACCTGCTCGCCCAGGTGAGCCAGCGCCGAGAGGTCTCCCAGACGGGCTTTGGTCAGCGCGTGGAAGAGTTGAAGCAACTGGGGGCTGGCCTCCGGATCCACCTGGGGAGCCTCATGCTGGATGGCGAGCATCTCTTCGTAGTCGGCGAGGGCCTCGGCATATCGCCCGAGACGCAGCAAGATCTCGGCTCGATTTGCGAGATTTCCCCAGAGATCCCGCCGAGCCGAAGGCGACCGAACTCCGGCGCGACGAGGGACCGGTAAATTTCGATCGCACGGCCCGCCCACACAGTCGCAGCTTGCAGATCGCCTTTCACTAGCGAATGGTACTCCCTTATAGCAAACATGTCGCGCAAGATTTGATCTGCAATGAATGCATTGAGGGTGTTCGGCCACGAGACCCGCAAAGATGGCGAGACCCCGCTCGTCCGCATCCTGACACTGGGCGAATCTCCTGTCCTTGACGTAGGCATCCCCGAGCAACCGGAAGCAGTCGCCCATGCCGACTCGATATTTCTTCACTTTGGGGTTTTGCCGTACGAGGGCCTCGAAGATGGAAAGTGCCCTCGAAAGATTCGCCTCAAAGCCCGGCACGTCGCGTCGAATCAACCGGGGGTACGCAGAGGAGCACAACAGATGGCCGAGCAGATACTGGCTGGCGATCGAATCGGGGCGTTCCTTCACCAGCTCTTCCGCAAGCCCCAAGGCTGCTCGGTTCTCCTGATCGGTTTCGTCGAGGCGGCCAAGACGGCGGTAAGCCAAGGCGAGAGGCCTGGCATTCGGCCTGCCTCTGGCGATACTCGACGGCGTCGGGCCGCTCGCGGGCCAGCACGCCCAGATCGCCAGCGGCCTTCCCGGCCTCGGCGAGGCACTCCTTCCAGCGGTCGTTGTCCCTGAAGAATGTCGCCAGCCCGAATTCCGCCTGGGCCAAGGCATGGCGATAGCTCGGCTCGGCGGGGTGGTCGGACGCCAGTCGGACTCAGGACGGCAATGGCCTGACGGTAGGCCGCTTGAGCGGCTTCGCCCTGGCCGAGGCGATGGCGGATCTCGCCGACGCGAATGCCGATCAGACCGGCCTCCAGTCGCACACGCGGGTCACGGCTCTGCGGCAGGGCGAACCGTTCGTAGAACGTCCAGCGCCTTCTCGAGGATCTCGCGCTGGTAGTCGTCCATCTGCTCCTGGTCGTCGAGCTTGGCCGCCACCTGGGTGTACATCTCGTCGACGACGGTGCGTGCGACCGCGAGGTTGCGCTCGGCGAGGTCGCGCTGGCGGGCGACCAGCACGTTGCCGAGGGCCAGGGCCGCCACGGCCACGATCAGGGTCGCGGCCAGCCCGGTCACGAGCAAGCGATGGCGCCGGCCCCAGCGCCGCAGGCGGCGGCGGATCGGCTCGCGCCAGGCCGACACCGGCTCATCGGCCAGCCAGTGCTCCACGTCGTCAGCCAGGGCACGCGGCGATGCGGTAGCGGTCTGTCTGGCTCTGTCGCCATCGCCTTGAGGCAGATGGCCTCCAGCGCCGGATCGATCCAGCCCTTGAGCTTGCGCGGCGGCGGGAAATCACCCCGCTCGACCTTGCGCAGCAGCTCCGCCAGGTCCGAGTCGTTAAAGGGAGCACGGCCGGTCAGCAGGCAGTAAAGCGTTGCGCCCAGGCTGTAGACGTCGCTGGCCGGGCCCAGGTCGGCGATCCGGCCGGCGGCCTGCTCGGGGCTCATGTAGGCCGGAGTCCCCAGCCGGGCCCCCAACTCGGTCCCGCGCAGGTCGCTGCCCGACTGGGGACGAGGGTGCGGTCGTCCATGGTCGCCGACGCCGGTGCGGCCTCGGGCCGGCCCACGCTCTTGGCCAGGCCCCAGTCGACGACCAGCGTCTCGCCGAACTTGCCCAGCATGATGTTGCCAGGCTTCAAGTCGCGATGGAGCACGCCGCGGCTGTGGGCGTAGTCGATGGCGTTGCAGACGTCGAGGAACCGCCGCAACAGCTTCAACAGCGCCAGGGTCCGCTCGCCGGGATCGCGGCCTTTGGCCTCGGCCTGGTGAAACTGCTCGATGGCCGCCTTGAGGTTGTCGCCGCGGATGAACCGCATGGCGTAAAACGGGCGGCCGTCGTCATAGGTCCCCAGGCCGTAGACCGGGACGATGCCGGGGTGCTCAAGCCGGCCGGTGATCTCGGCCTCGACGACGAAGCGGGCGCGCTTGTCCTTGTCGGCGGCGTGATCGAGCTTGATCCGCTTGAGAGCGACGATCCGGTGCAGTTGCTGGTCGCGGGCGACGAAGACCTCGCCGAGTGCGCCGCGGTCGTGGAATCGGACGATGCGGAAGCGTCCCTCGGCGTCGGTGGCCGCGTCTGTCCTCGTCCCAATCGGCGGTGCTCTCAGCGTCGGCGTCGTTGCCGTCGGTGTCGGCGAGGCGGAGATAGAGGAGGCTGGCCTGGAGGTCGAGGTCAGGGAGGTCATCAAGGTCGTCGCGAACCGACGGGGCGACGGTGACAACGGCCAGGCTGCGCTCAGAGTCGAAGCCGTGCTGCTGGAGGTGCTCCTGGACCAGGGTCAGCAGCACGGCATGTCGAGCTGGAGTGAGCGCGCCGCGGTCGAGCAGGATCTGGCCCAGGGACTGGGATTTATCGGCGACCCACGCATTGAAGCCGGCGAGGAGGGTGTCGCGGTCGATGAAGTTGTTGTGGAGTGCCAGCAGGCCGAACAGCAGGCTCTGCGCCGCGTCCGCTCGGCGGCTTGCGCGGCGGATCGACATGAGCATCGTGGCCGAAGACGGCATCGACGGCGGCACGGTCGTCCGGGAACCGCTGGCGGTACTCGTCAGGACCAGGCGTTTCGCCGGCAATCTTGCGGAGTTCGCGCTCGACACGCAGCAGCTCCTGGAGCAGCAACTTGCGCCGTGGTCCGGCCTCTTGAGCCAGGAAGTCCTCGATGCGGGGCCGGTCGCCGCCCCGTTTCCAGTCGGACTCGAAGCGATCGGCAGCCTCGTCGATCCAGGTCCGCTCGCCAGTCTGCGCGTGGCTCATACGATCCCCCTTCGCATTGAGCCTGAGACTCATTACTCACTTACTCATCGCTGCTTACCCAATAAGCCCGGATTCGCTCCAGCTTGCGCTCAACGGTCCGGAGCGTGCATTCAAGCTGCTCGGCGATCTCCGCGTTGGTGTAACCCTCGAGCTTCCATACGGCGATCTGGTGCAGGCCGGGGTCTTTCAGCATCTGGAAGCGGCGCGTCGAGGGCTTCGTTCAGCAAGGCCGCCTCGGCAGGCGTCGGGCCATTCGAGTCGATCTGGTCGAGGATGGTGGCTGGCGGGTCGCCATCAGACCGATCAGCCGCCGCCTCAGGGTTCTCCCGACGGACGTCCCGCTTCTTTTGCAGGTGACGATTCGCCGTGTTGCGGGCCTTGCGCAAGGTGATCCGTACCAGCAAGGTCCAAAGCTCATCCCGGTTGGCCAGGTCGAAGTCGCCCCGGCGCTGGCGCGAGCAGAAGCTCTTGTACATGCTCTGCAGGACGTCTTCTTCGTCTTCCCGGCAGCGGATTCGCGCGGAGAGTTGGTTGCGGGCCAACATCAGCAACTCTTTGAAGTAGCGCCCCCAGACCAGACGAGCCGCGGCTTCGCGCAGCGCCGGATCGTCCGAGCGCAAGTCGATGATCAATCGCGTCACGGAACCGTGGGTTCCCATCACTCCTCTTATCCTTTTCGGAGAAGAGATCTTCGGGAGCAGTGCATGTTCTGAATGGTTAATCAAAATACTACCGGACAACCCGACATGATATCGGGAAGATTTTTCAATGATGGCACAATCCTGGATTCCACTGTCTACAGCGGTTTTACGCTGGTGTTGCCCACAGGCCACACTAGCCCGACGCGCCAGCGAGGGGAGAGCCGCCGCCAGACCCTGCCCTTCGGCGGGTGCCCCCTCGCTGGCGAGTCGGGCTAGTGTGAGTACGGTTCTGGCCGAGCGGTATGCAACGCGTAAGTAAACCGCTGTAATCCCCGGCCCACGAGACAGCCAGTTATTGGGCTCGGAGGCTCAGCAAGCGCGTGATTCTGGGCTTGGAAGACGCGGCCGTGGAAGTTCTAATTCAATCGTTTTCTCAATTGACGGGAGGATGAACCATGGACGGGTTTCTCGATCAAACCGCACAAGCCGCGAAGTCGGATCTCGCTCGGCCTGGTAATGCGATCGATATCGCGGCCTCGATTCAGTTCAATCAGGGCACGGACCTTCTTCGTCGGGGCCAATTCGTCGACGCCGAAGAGTGTTTGCGTGAAGCGATTCGATTTCGCCCCGACCATGCCGATGCGCTCAACAACCTGGGGACCGCGGTCTGGCGCCAAGGCCGGCTTTCGGAAGCCGAGGAGACCTATCGCCGGGCGCATCAACTCAATCCCAATGACTTTGCAATCTTGAACAACCTTGGCAATGCGCTCTGGGACCAACGCCGGTTAGACGAGGCTTCTCGATGTTACCGGCGGGCCTCGCAGCTCCAGCCGGATTCCCCCGAAACCCAGATGAACCTGGGCGTTCTTCTCTCCGATCAGGGCCAATATGAGGAGGCGATCGCTTGCTTCAACGAGTCGCTTCGGCTTCGGCCCGACTCGCACAGGCGCTCGACAACCTGGGTTCGACTCTCGCCCGGCAGGGAAAGTGGGATGAGGCGATCTCGCTTTACGACCAAGCCCTGCGATTAAAACCCGATTACCCCGAGGCGCATCGGAACCGAGGCTTCGCCTGGCTGGCTCACGGCGATTTCGACGCGGTTGGCCCGAGTTTGAATGGCGACTCAAGTGCCGGAAGAACCAGGGGTTCGTTTTTAATCGTCCTCGCTGGAATGGAGACGACTTGGCCGGCAAGACGATCCTGCTACACGCCGAGAAGGGCTGGGCGACAGCTTGCAATTCATCCGCTTCGCACGGCTGGTCAAGCAGCGAGGCGGCGGTCGGATTCTGGTTTACTCCCCGCCGCCACTGGTCAGACTGATCGCGCGATGTCCGGGCGTCGATGGGGTCGTATCCATCGGGTCCCCATTGCCCGATTTCGACACTATCCACACGTCCTGTCGATGAGTGTGCCGCGTGGGGTACCGGTCACGACTCCCGGCCGATTTGCCTCACGAGGTGCCCTATCTGTCGGCCGATCGCGAGACCATCGAGGAATGGCGGCCGATCGTCGCGAAGGCTTTCTCAGGCGACCCCGGCTGCCCGCGCCATGCTTCAGAATTGGGATTGCCTGGCAGGGAAACCCCCTCCATCGGGTCGACCGTTGGCGTTCCTACCCGCTCGCACACCTGGCACCGGTGGCTGAACTTGTGGGCGTTCCCGGCTGATCAGTTTGCAACGCGGCAATGGAACCGATCAGCTCCGCCGGTTGGCTGGACGCTTTTCGGTGGCCGAACTGTCCCGAAGTGCTGAATGCCTCGACCATGAGTATGATTTCCTCGACACGGCCGCCATCATCAGCCAGCTCGACCTGGTCGTGACGCCCGATACGGCGGTCGCACACCTGGCGGGCAGCCTGGGAGTGCAAGTCTGGGTCGCCTTGTCTCAAGTCAATGACTGGCGCTGGCAGCTTGACCGCGATAACTCGCCCTGGTATCCCACAATGCGGGTTATTCCGCCAGTCCATACCCGGGTCTGGGATGATGTGTTCAGCCGGATGGCCAACACACTCCGACAGCGACTTGAGGATCGGTCATGAACACGTCGAGCGCGACGATCAGCAATCGAGGTCCTTCGACGCGGCGGTCATTCTTCCAGGGCACGCTGATCGGCTCCCTGGTCTGCAACCTGCTCGGCGAGGGGATGTCCCTACGCGCCGCGGCGAACCGCCCGCCGAAGCGATACGACCTGCTCCTCAAGGGAGGGCGGGTGATCGATCCGTCGCAGGACTCTCGGCCGCCCGGCGACGTCGCCATCCTCGGCCATACGATCGCCAGGGTGGCGGCCGACATCCCCGAGGCCGACGCCGGGCACGTCCTCGACGTCGGCGGCTCGATCGTGACGCCGGGCTTGATCGACGTCCACGTCCACGTCTACGACGGCGTCGCCCCGCTCGGCATTCCGCCCGATCCCAACTGCGTCGCCAAGGGGGTCACCACGGTCATCGACGCGGGCTCCGCGGTGCCCACACGTTCCCCGGGTTCCGAAAGTATGTCATCGACGTCGCCCAGACCCGCGTCCGCGGCGCTCCTGAACATCTCGGTGGTCGGCCAATCGACACTGTCTCCGGACAACCTCCACGGCGAGCTGCTCAACCTGAAATACGCCAACCCCTCCTGGCGGTGCGGACGATCGAGCGGCATCGCGACGTGATCCTGGGGGTGAAGGTCCGGCTGTCGCGGAACATCGCCGGCGAGAACGACCTGAAGGCCCTCCACCTGGCCCGGGAGGCCGCCGACGCCGTGAAGCTGCCGCATGATGGCCCACATCGGCGAGACGCACACGCCGCTGAAGGACCTCCTGCCCGTCCTGCGCCCGGGGGACGTCATCACCCACTGCTTCCACGGGCGCGAGGGGGGCATCCTCGACGACAAGGGCGCGTCCTGCCCGAGGTGCTCGCCGCCGTGGTCGCGGGCGTGCACCTGGACGTCGGCCACGGGGCCGGCAGCTTCGCGTTCGAGGTGGCCGAGCGGGCCATCAAGCAGGGCTTGCTGCCCGGCACGATCTCGAGCGACCTGCACCAGTTCAACATCCACGGCCCCGTGTTCGACCTGGCGACGACGCTGTCGAAGTTCCTCCACCTGGGGCTGACCTCGAACAGGTGATCGCGCGGGTCACGACCCACCCGGCGAAGACATTCGGCTTCGCGGGAGGGCTGGGGACCCTCCGCGAGGGGGCCGAGGCCGATGTCGCGGTGTTCTCGCTCCGCGAGGGGGATTTCACGTTCGTCGACGCGATGGGCCATCGCCGGGTCGGCCACCGGAAGCTGAGCCCGGTGGCGACGATCAAGTCGGGCCGGCTCTACGGGGCGGCGACGATCCCCGTGCCCGGGTCATAGAACGGCAAATCGTTCATCGTCTGGGCTCGAATTTGCTCCTGTGCTCTGTCTCGTGATTTTCCGAATGAGTCGCGCAATCATCATCGTCAGTGATTGAGTGGTTGAGTGGTCCAGACGACCTCGAGGTGACCGATGGAAGACAACCCTTACCAGGCACCCTAGTTCACTGACCTGCCAACAATTGGGGTCGACCACGGTAATCGTGTCGGACTTCCGCTCCCAGTGAGGCGGAGATCCGGGCCTTCGTCGGTAAGAAAGCCGACTATTACCTCTATGGGTACCGGCACGTGCGCCGTACGACTCCCGTCCGGCACGGGGATTCAATCGGGGCGGCTTTCTTCCTAGCTGGGTAACTCTGGTACCTTGATCGGAAGATGTACCGGGTCACATGGATCCTCTTCGGGGTTATCCTGGCGGCGAAATTTGTTTGAAGAGACTGTGGTCGCAGCCGGATTCGCAAGTGAGCAGACGATGGCTTCCCTCGGCCTGTCTCGTCGGCCTCGGCGTGCCCATCGTTTGCGGGGCGTATGCTAACGCCTGGTACCTCGAGCACGCGAAGCGTGTCCGTCCGGTGAAGTGCATCTACAAAGCGGCGTGCCTTCCCGCGATGATAGTACCGGCGGGGCCAGTGGTCCCGTCTGGGAGATCACGCCGTGTCTCGAAGCCGCACCATCGATCTACGCTGGAATGGCCTCCTCAATGATTTCCGCCGCAGCGGTCTGACTCAAGCCGAGTTCTGCCGCCGGCGCCAGATCTCGCTTCACTCCTTTCGAAAGCACCTCTATCCGCCTAGCCCATCCCAGCCCGCCTCCAGCGACGATCGTTCTTCCGCCAGTGCCGATCACCACTTCTTCCCGGTCACCATCGTTCCCGATCCGATCCTGTCGACCACCGCCTCCGGACCCCACCTCGAACTCATCCTTTCCAAGGGACGTCGGATCGCCGTCGCCACCGGATTCGACCCCCAGACCCTCCGCCGTCTCATCGCCGTCGTGGAGGAACGCCCATGTTTGGACTGAGCACCGCGGTCCGCGTTGATCTCGCCACCAAACCGGCCGATCCGCGCGCGAGCTTCGATGGCCTCGCCGGCCAGGCATCGGGCAGCCTGACGCTTGATCCCCCCTCCGGTCGTCTCTTCGTCGTCGTCAACGTCACTCTCGTTCCCGATCCCATCCTGTCGATCACCGTCTTCGGACCCCACCTCGAACTCATCCTTTCCAAGGGACGTCGGATCGCCGTCGCCACCGGATTCGACCTCCAGACCCTCCGCCGTCTGATCGCCGTCGTGGAGGAACACCCATGTTTGGACTGAGCACCGCGGTCCGCGTTGATCTCGCCACCAAACCGGCCGATCCGCGCGCGAGCTTCGATGGCCTCGCCGGCCAGGCATCGGGCAGCCTGACGCTTGATCCCCCCTCCGGTCGTCTCTTCGTCGTCGTCAACGTCACTCTCGTTCCCGATCCCATCCTGTCGATCACCGTCTTCGGACCCCACCTCGAACTCATCCTTTCCAAGGGACGTCGGATCGCCGTCGCCACCGGATTCGACCTCCAGACCCTCCGCCGTCTCATCGCCGTCGTGGAGGAACGCCCATGTTTGGACTGAGCACCGCGGTCCGCGTTGATCTCGCCACCAAACCGGCCGATCCGCGCGCGAGCTTCGATGGCCTCGCCGGCCAGGCATCGGGCAGCCTGACGCTTGATCCCCCCTCCGGTCGTCTCTTCGTCGTCGTCAACGTCACTCTCGTTCCCGATCCCATCCTGTCGATCACCGTCTTCGGACCCCACCTCGAACTCATCCTTTCCAAGGGACGTCGGATCGCCGTCGCCACCGGATTCGACCTCCAGACCCTCCGCCGTCTCATCGCCGTCGTGGAGGAACACCCATGTTTGGACTGAGCACCGCGGTCCGCGTTGATCTCGCCACCAAACCGGCCGATCCGCGCACGAGCTTCGATGGCCTCGCCGGCCAGGCATCGGCCAGCCTGACGCTTGATCCCCCCTCCGGTCGTCTCTTCGTCGTCGTCAACGTCACTCTCGTTCCCGATCCCATCCTGTCGATCACCGTCTTCGGACCCCACCTCGAACTCATCCTTTCCAAGGGACGTCGGATCGCCGTCGCCACCGGATTCGACCTCCAGACCCTCCGCCGTCTGATCGCCGTCGTGGAGGAACACCCATGTTTGGACTGAGCACCGCGGTCCGCGTTGATCTCGCCACCAAACCGGCCGATCGCGCGCGAGCTTCGATGGCCTCGCCGGCCAGGCATCGGGCAGCCTGACGCTTGATCCCCCCTCCGGTCGTCTCTTCGTCGTCGTCAACGTCACTCTCGTTCCCGATCCCATCCTGTCGATCACCGTCTTCGGACCCCACCTCGAACTCATCCTTTCCAAGGGACGTCGGATCGCCGTCGCCACCGGATTCGACCTCCAGACCCTCCGCCGTCTGATCGCCGTCGTGGAGGAACACCCATGTTCGGACTGAGCGCCGCGGTCCGCGTTTACTTCGCCACCAAACCGGCCGACATGCGCAAGAGCTTCGACGGCCTGGCCGCCCTGGCTTCCGCCAGCCTAGCGCTCGATCCCCTCTCCGGTCATCTCTTCGTCTTCGTCAACAAGCGCCGTGATCGCATCAAGATCCTGTATTGGGACCGCGACGGCCTGGCCGTCTGGGCCAAGCGACTCGAACGCGGGACCTTCCGACTCCCGGCCGTCGAAGCCGGGCGCGTCGAGATGACCACCGCCGAACTCGCCGCACTCCTGGCCGGCATCGACCTGAACACGGCCCGGCGGCGGATCCGCTACTCCCGGCCCGGCACCAATCTTCAAAATTCGGAGAAAGATGCGCCAACAATCGAGCATTCGTCAACGTAGTATAGGGTATGATCACCCTCGCGGACCCACTGCCGGACGACCTGGAAACGGCTCATCAGCTCATCCGTGAGTTGCTGAAGACGCTCGCCCGGCAGATCCATCTCAACGAGAAGCTCCAGCACCAGCTCGAGCAGCTCCTCCGTCAGCGCTACGGCCCGAAGGGGGAGCGGATCGACCCGGCTCAGCTCTGGCTCTTCGCCCGGGAGGTCCTGGCTCAGGCCGAGCCCACGCCGACGCCCGCCACGACCGCGGAGCCGGCCCCGGCCCCGAGCACGCCCAAGAAGAAGGGCCACGGCCGCAAGCCGCTGCCGGCGAGCCTGCCCCGCGAGCCCGTCTTGCACGACGTCCCGCCCGAACAACGCACCTGCCCGGACTGCGGCGGACAGCGGACCTGCATCGGCCAGGAAGTCCATGAACAACTCGAATTCCGGCCCGCGTCCTTGTTCGTGCTCGAACACATCCGCCCCAAATACGCCTGCGAGGCCTGCCAAGCCAACGTCGTGATCGCCGACCCGCTCCCCCAGCCGATCGACAAGGGGTTGCCCGGCCCGGGTCTCCTGGCTCACATCGCGGTCAGCAAATATGCCGATCACTTGCCGCTCTATCGCCTCGAGGGGATCTTCCAGCGCTGCGGCGTCGAGTTGTCGCGGTCCACGATGTGCGACTGGATGGCCGTCGCCGCCGAGTTGCTCACGCCGATCGTCGACCTGATGCAAAGCGAGATCCTCAAGTCCAAGGTCGTCCAGAATGACGACACCACGGTCCCGGTCCAGGACCACAGCGGCAAGGGGATCAAGACCGGCCGGCTTTGGGTCTCCATCGGCGACCACGACCACCGTTACACGGTCTATGTCTACACGCCGGATCGCAGTGCCGACGGGCCGAACGAGATCTTCAAGGACTTCCAAGGTTATCTCCAGGCCGACGCCTATTCGGGCTACGACGGCCTGTACAAATCCGGGACGATCGTCGAGGTCGGGTGCATGATGCACGCGCGGCGAAAGTTCTACGAGGCGCGGACCAGCGACCCGCCGCGATCCCATCAAGCGCTGGCATGGATCAGCTTGCTGTATGACGTCGAACGTGATGCCAAGGAACGAGAGCCGACGGATTACGAGGCCTTCGTGGCACTACGGCATCGGTTGCGAGCCGAGCGATCGCGGCCGATCTTCGACAAGTTCCGCGCCTGGCTGGAAGCCGAGCTGCCCAAGGTCTTGCCCAAGAGCCCGATCGGCGAAGCGATCCAGTATGCCTTGAACCATTGGGAGGCGTTGAAGCGTCCGCTGGAAGCCGGGTTCCTCGAGCTGGACAACGGCGCGTGTGAGCGCGCGTTCAAACCGGTCGGGATCGGGCGTAGGAACTGGTTATTCGCCGGCAGCGACAAGGGAGGCCAGACGGCGGCGGTCCTGATGAGCCTGTGCGCGACGTGCAAGGACCTGGGGATCGACCCGCAGGCTTATCTCCGCGATGTGCTCGATCGAATCAGCACCCATCCAGCAAAGCGGATCGCGGAACTGCTGCCCGACCGTTGGCAGGAGTTGCGTCAGGCCGGCAACGCCGCGACGGACTGACCGCGCCTGAGCCCCGGGTTCGTCATCATCCCGACGAGCGCGGGGCGATGGTGCGCGCCGTACTTCGGGTCGGTTCCCGCCCCGGGTTGGTCTGGCTCGCCCAGCGAGCTCGGGACGATCGCGCAAAGCCCCGCGCAGGAATCAAGACGGTGCCCCGAACATGATCCCACACCCGTCGCCCGCTTTGTAGATGCACTTCACCGGACGGACACGGAGGACGTGCAGTACCTGGAAGGACACGCGGAGCCACGAACGACCGGGCTTTACGACCGGCGGCAGAAGAAGGTGACGCGGAACATCGTGGAGCGGATTTCAATCTAATCGCCTCCGTGACCTCGCCTGCGAGGTCATTGGTTCCATCTTACTTCGGCCTTTTCCTCGTTTCCGGTCAGTTTCCCGGATGCTTGATGTAAGCATTCTCACTCAAGTTCAACGCCCGCCGGTTTAGAGTACCTTGAACAAGGACTCAGGCAATGAGCGATCATATCGACATTCTCAACGATGAAAGAGCATCCAGGCTGAATCAGGCAAATGGTACAAAATTGTTGAACACCTAGGAACCGGGGGTAATGCTGCTACCTTCTTGGCTTATTGCGGTTCCAATCCCACGAAGGGAATACTATTTGCCGTGAAAGTGTTCCGGCGACGTTCAAAGCCGGAACGAAGAGACTCTTTTCTGAATGAAGCAAAGATCCTCCGAGAATGTCAGCATCCATCAGTTATGCAGATATATGATCGTGTTATTTATTATGATGATCCATTCATGATAATGGAGTATCTTCCCAAAACTCTCGCCAAGGTCATGCGGTCTGGGCCAAGCATCCTGGAAAAAGTCACCTATGCTTTTCAACTGATGTCTGCTTTAGACTACCTCCACGCACACAAGCCCAGTATTATTCATCGGGATATCAAACCAGCTAACATATTTATCAAGGGCGGTTCATGCGTGTTAGGTGATTTTGGATTAATGAAATTGGTCAATGAAGACGAGGAAGAAGACAAGGAATTCCTGAAGGAAAGCATCGGGGCAGGCATGCCGTTTTATTATCGAACGCCGGATTTGGTCGATTACCTCAATAATGTGGCTTCCATCACTACCAAATCAGATATTTTTCAGCTCGGTCTAGTGTTGGCTCAACTGTTCACGGGATGGAACCCAGCAAAGGCCGCAAAGAACTTCACAGACCCTGTTGAACTGGAACCGTTGAGCACCATCAGAAGTCGCCTGGGAGTTACGCGCTCGGCGCAACCATACCCCCCCGCACCGCCGGCCACGCCGGCCCAAGGGACGACGGGACGCCGAGATGTCCCAGTCAGCCTGCGTCGGGCACGCCGCGGCGACGGCTGGCCCTCAGCACCGCCCCGTGCAGCCGGTTCGGCTCGCGGACGATTGGTTTCCGTAAACGCCCTGTGAGACCGACCCGCTCGCGGGTGCCCAGGCCAGGCCCGTGGTTACACGTGGCTGCCCACATCGCTTGGTTGGCCCGAAAGCGGATCATCACCTGGCAACCAGCCGGGAACACCGCTCCCATGGTAACCCCAGCCCTGGCTGGGCGGCCTGTTCCCGGCTGGCTTCGGCTCCGGTATCGAGTGTGACCGGCCGGCGCGAGTCCCGTGGGTTCGATCGTTCCGCCTCGGCTCCGCCTGACGGCCTCCGCGCGGTACCCGATCGGTGAGCCCGGACGATCCTCACCGATGAGTCGTCGAATCAATGCCTGGCATTCGGATCGCGAGCCCCGAAACCCATGTCAGGAAGTCGGGCTCAACTCACCAGAAGTCGGGCTCACCGTCGCGGTTTTCGAGCGGCGGAGTGCGCGACGTCGTCGCCGCGCACTCGCGGCGGCCTCGGCCTCGTCACGACGGTACTGGAGGACATGCTCCGGGTGCGCCGCGATCCACACATCCGGCAAGAGCGACTCCAGGTTCACCGGGCCCGACGACAGGGCGATCAGCAAAGCACGCACGTACGCAAACGGCTCGATCCGATAGCGCTTGGCATTGGCCAGGATGGTGAAACAAATCGCCGCCGTCTCGCCCCCTTGGTCGCTGCCCAGGAACAGCCAGTTGTTCCGTCCAATCGCGCACAGCCGGAGCGTTCGCTCCGACACGTTGTTGTCGATCTCCAGCCGTCCGTCCTCCGTGTACCGCCGCAGTTGGTCCCGGTGGTTCAAAACGTAGCCGATCGCTTGCGCATACTGGCTCTTGGGCAGGGCGCCGTCCTTCTGCTGGCGCACGTACGCCTCCAGGCGATCCAACACCGGCACGCTCCGCTCCTGGCGGACCGCTCGCCGTTGGTCCGAGCTTTTCAGCCGGATCTCGTCCTCGATGTCGTACAACTGCGCCACCAGGCCCAGCACGTAATGGGTCTGGCGCGGCTGATTGAGCCGGGCGTCGAAGAAGTTGCGGCGCGCATGAGCCCAGCAACCCACCGGGATGATCCGGCCGGCCGATTCCTCGACCACCGATTCGTAGGATGCATAGGCATCCGTCTGCAAATAACCGCGGAAATTCTTGAGGAACTCGGCTGGCCCGTCCCGGCTGCGCGAATCGCGATAGTCATAGATTGTGTAGCCATGATCACCCTGGCTGATGTACGCCCAGAATTGGCTGGTCCGTGTCGAATCCCGCGTGAGGTCCAGCACTCGCACGGGGGTCTCATCGGCGTTGATCACATCCGACTGGACCACCCGCTGTCGCATCAGCTCAACCAACGGGCGGAACAGGACCGCACATTGGGCCAACCAGCCGCAGAGCGTGCTTCGGGACAGGAAGATGCCGTGGCGGGCCAGCACGTCCTGCTGGCGATACAGCGGCAGGTGATCGGAGAACTTGTTCACAACCACGTACGCCAACAGTCCGGGTGCGGCCAGGCTGCGCTCGAACGGATTGACCACCGGGTCGGCCGACGTCACCCCATCTTTGCAGTGGGAGCAGGCGTACTTGGGGTAGATGTGTTTCAACACGAACAACTTGCCGGGCTGGTAATCGAGCTGCTCGGTCACATCCTCGCCGATCCGCGTCTTCTCGCAGCCGCACTCGCAGACGCGGGCTGCGGGGGGAACATCATGGAGGACTGGCGTCCTGGGCAGATGGTCGGGAATTGGCCGGCGGCCGTGCCCCTTCTTTGGCTGGCGCGGCGACGATTCCTCGGCTGGCGTGGAATCGGCTGGTGGATCGGGGAGAGCGGGCGAGACATCGGCATCGAAGAGGTGGAGCTGCCCGTCCGCTTCCGGCAGCCGCTCACGTCGCGGCCCGAAGAGCAGGCGCTTCAGTGCCAGGTATTCTTCCTTGAGGCAGGCGTAGGAGCGTTCGAGCTCTTCGGTCGTCACGACCAATTCGTTGAGCTGCCGCTCGAGATCGCGGAGCCGCACCAGAACAGCGCGGAGCAGCTCTTGGCAGGCAGACAGGTCGTCGGGGATGGTGTCGATGTTCTCCGTCATACTTATATTATACGTATGATACGGAGTAATCGTTGGAGAATTCTCGAATATTTTGGAAGAAAATTGGAGCCAGAGGCAGGAAAGTCAGACACGCCGGGCCCCTGTGATTCCCGAGGAATCGGCAGGTTCGGCATGCCTGACCTTCCCGAGTCTCAACTGCCGGAACAGGAGTAGCGCTGGCGTCGCCGCGCCATAGCCAGATCGATCCCATTCCCGAGCAGGGCCAAGTCGGTCACGGTCAATTCCAGGCCGGCGGTCCCGGAGGCGTGATCGGACCGAGCCGCGGGATCGAGCTGCTGGAAGGTGCCGGCCGCGAGCCGCTTATACCAGGTGACCAGTCCGTCGCGCTCCCAGAAGAGGATCTTGACGCGATCGCGGCGCCGGTTGAGGAAGAGAAAGAGGTGTCCGGAGAGGGACCTTGGCCGAGAAACTCGCGCACCATCCCAAAAAGTCTCGAATCTTCTGGGCGAGAAGTTGAGAACGGGGTCAGGAAAGTCAGACACGCCGGGCCCCTGTGATTCGCCAGGAATCGGCAGGTTCGGCGTGCCTGACTTTGCCGAGTCTCAAACGCCGGAGCGGGAGTAGCGCTTACGTCGCCGCGCCGTGGTCAGATCGATTCCATTCAAGAGCAGGGCCAAGTCGGTCACGGTCAATTCCAGGCCGGCGGTCCCGGAGGCGTGATCGGACCGAGCCGCGGGATCGAGTTGCTGGAAGGTGCCGGCCTCGAGCCGCTTATACCAGATGACCATTCCGTCCCGCTCCCAGAACAAGATCTTGACGCGGTCGCGGCGACGGTTGAGGAAGAGAAAGAGGTGTCCGGAGAGGGGATCTTGGCCGAGAAACTCGCGCACCATCCCAAAAAGTCCGTCGAAGCTCTTGCGCATGTCGGTAGGTCGCGAGCAGAGAAAGACGCGTACGGAGGCGGGAAGTTGAGCAAGCATCAGTGGGCTCCTTGGCGAGGGCCTTCCAGTTGGCCAGCCGCCGCGATCGCCGCCTCAAGCAATGGGGAATCGATCACTCCGCGGAGCCGCACCACGCAGGCATTGGTCAGCTCGATTTCCAGCACCGTGGCTGCGCCGGGATCGATGACCGATACCGGCACGAAGTTGGGGACCGCGCCGTCAGCCGACATGATCGGACGATGTGATCGCTGTCCCAGGGTAACCCGGGAGGAGTCGGTCCGAGAGGCGTCATGGACACGCCTCTTCCAGTAATAAAACGTGGCGACGCTGACGCCGAGCTGCCGACAGAATTCGGCGACGGAGAGGTTGGCCTTCTGGTGCCGATGGAATTGTTTGCGCCACCAATCGAGCCTCGACTGATGGTTCGTTCGCAGTCCCGTCCCAGACATGGTGATTCTCCCGATACCGCGTCCGATGCGGTCCGGGGCCAGACGACCTCGCCCGGCGTAGATTTTCCCGGAGACGCGTCACACGCAGTCCGGGTGCCAGGCTATCATGCCTGGCAAGGATGGTTCGGCCGAACGGTTACGCTCAAGCGGCATCTGCCGTACCACGAATCCGACCATGTGTTCAACATCGCGTTCAATATCCTCGCCGGCGGCACGCGACTCGAACACCTCGAACTGCGACGCCACGACAAGGTCTACCTCGATGCGCTGGGGGCCGAACGAATCCCGGACCCGACCACCGCCGGGGACTTCTGCCGCCGCTTCACTTCCGAAGCCGAAATCGTCCGGTTGATGACCGCCATCAATATCGCGCGGCTGCGGGTCTGGGCTCAGCAGCCGGACCCGTTTCGCGATCAGGCGATCTTGGATGCCGATGGCACCATCGTGGAGACCGACGCCGAGTGCAAGCAAGGAGTGGACATCGCCTACAACGGCCAGTGGGGCTACCATGTGCACTTGGTCTCGCTGGCCAATACGGGTGAACCCCTGTTCCTACTCAATCGCAGCGGCAATCGTCCGTCGCAGGAGCGGGCCGGCGAGTACCTGAACAAGGGAGTCGCGCTGTGCATTCGGGCTGGCTTCCGCAAGATCCTGCTGCGTGGCGACACGAGGATCGCCCAGAACAAGGATCTGGATCCTTGGGACGAGCAGGTCCTGCCGCGGGACGGCACCACCATTGCCGAGACCGCGGATCTGGATTCCTGGGACGATGCTCAGAACATCCGCTTCATCTTCGGATATGCGGCCTATGACGTGCTCAAGGCCAGGGCCGACGAGCTGCCGGCCCCCGCGTACAGTTTCCTGGAACGACCGCCGCGATACACGATCACGACATCGCCCCGCCAGCAACCCCAACGGTTCAAGCCCGAGATCGTCCGAGAGCGAGGCTACCAGACGATCCATCTGCTCGAAGAGATGGTCGCTGAGTTCGACTATCAGCCGAGTGCCTGCAAGAAGAGCTATCGGATGATCGTCCTCCGCAAGCGGCTGGGAATCGACAAGGGGCAGATGCGGCTGTTCGAGGAGTATCGCTACTTCTTCTACATCACCAACGACCGCGAAATGTCGGCTGAGGACGTCGTGTTCTCGGCCAATGACCGCTGTAATCAAGAGAATTTGATCGCCCAGCTCAAGAGCGGCGTGCATGCGCTGACGACGCCGGTCGACAACCTGTGGAGCAACTGGGCGTACATGGTGATGGCCAGCTTGGCCTGGAGCCTGAAGGCCTGGAGCGCCTTGCTGGTGCCCGTATCCCCCCGGCACGAAGCGAAACACGAAGCTGAGAAACAAACCCTGTTGCGGATGGAGTTCGCGACGTTCCGCGCGGCGTTCATCGAGATGCCGTGTCAGATCGTGCGGGGTGGACGCCGGTTGATCTACCGGATGCTGTCCTGGAAGCCGTGGCAAGGGGTCTTCCTGCGATTGGTCGAGCGGCTGCATGAGTGCTGGCTGTGCTGACGGACCCGTCCCTGAAGTCGGGGTCCGGATGCCCCGATCCCTCGAGGCCGCCGAGCAAAGAAAGGGGAGTGATGCATGAGGGGACACGATTCGCGATCCACGAACGGAGGCCAAGGGGCTCCGGGCAGTAGAAGGTACGTATAATGATAATGCATGTGCTCATTAAATGTGTACTATAGTCGATTAATATATTACGCTTGTTTTAGGACTAAGTGTGCTCCCTCTTTCCTCGGCGATGCTGCTGGCTTGGCCATGAACCAGCGATTCGCCCGCACATTAACTGTGATTTGCCGATCAACTCCCTTCTCACGTTGGTCGCCGCGAGGTACACGTGCTCCGGATACGGCCGGCCGGCTTGAGTCTGCGAGGCAAGAGTTATGTGGCGTTCCAGATCGAGAAAGGGCTGAATCTCGGCATGAACCAGTTGAAGGCCACATAACCGGCTTGGCCACATAAGAACACTTATGTGGCCGACCACATAACTGTTCCATTGCTACTAACACCCCA
Source organism: uncultured Planctomycetota bacterium (assembly GCA_963720335.1). Lineage (GTDB taxonomy): Bacteria > Planctomycetota > Planctomycetia > Isosphaerales > Isosphaeraceae > CAVRFS01. The sequence goes on from CAVRFS010000093.1 coordinate 38,107, forward strand.
AATAGCCCGATGTAGCCTCGGCCGTTGGTGATCGTAGTCCCCTTGTTGGCCTGCACCATGGCCTCGTCCTTGTCGACGATGTTGATCGCTACCCTGATCGTGTGCTTGTCGGCTTGACGTAACAAAACGCCCTTTATGTGCCACGAGAACGGCGTCAAGTCAAGGAGCCTGTTAATGTCCATTCCCGGGATCTAAAGTCCCTCGCCTTCCAGGCGACGACTTCAGCACGTCGGGGTGATTGTCGAACGATTGGGTGGGCTGAACCTGCGGGAGCACGACGAGCGATGACATCGAAGAGGGCAACTCTCCTGGAAGCACGCCTAGATCGCTCTGCCCACGTCCCAGAGGTCGTCTATA
>CAVRFS010000094.1:0-26437 GCA_963720335.1 uncultured Planctomycetota bacterium
TGGCGTGCATAGCCTCGATGACCGCATCGGCAACTCCCAGGAGGTTGTGTCGGGGCGGCCTTCTCCTTGCTCTTTGATCTAAACGGATTGCATCGCACCTACTGATAATCCGATCACAACTGTAAGTGTGAAGCTCGGTTTGGCCGATTTGGGACGATGTCATCGATCACGTGGCTCGGGAAAAGTCGGGAGCGGGTAGGCTTCGATCGATCTCGGCGATCCGATAACCAAAGCCAGGGCCGTGGATCGTCGACAGGTCGAGACGCCCATTCCGCCGCCGGTACAGCCCGGGATGAACCGCGGCCTCGGGAAGCGATGCCGCCGGGTAGAATTGCATGCCGTTGGACTCGACCCCCATGATCGTACCGGCGTGGGCGGCCAGCAGCGCGTGGGAGATCTGCGCCAGCATCGGGTTGGAGAGGTCCTGGACCATCAGCGTCATGCCGTGGGCCTTGGCCCAGCAGAGCGAAAGGAGGGCGCCGGTCTGCGTCTTGCAGGTCTTCAGCGCGACGCCCGACCATCCCAGCTCACGGCCCAGCCGCACGAAACGCCAGTCGTGGGCACTTTCGTCCATGAACAAGGGCTTCCGCGCCGAGACGCTGTGGACGTCGATCCGGTGGGTCTCGAGATCGTAGGGGAACGGCTGCTCGACATAGAGGAGCATGCCGTAGAGCCGCGGCTGCTCCGGATCAAGCGGTCCAGGATCGCGTTGACATACGCGGGGTCATGGACCGTGCAATTGAAGTCGGTGGTCAGCCAGTCGACATCTTCTTCGACGGCCATCCGGCCGACCTTGAGCAGGCGGTCGTAGTCCCACTCGGGGTCATCGCCTCGCAGCTTGACCTTGAGGCACTTGAGGCCGTCGCGGCGGATCCAATCGCGGAGCAGGACCGGGTAGCCGTCGTCGGGCTCGCTGCCGTCAGCTCATCCGGATCGACCGGGTCCTTGCCGCCGACCAAGTGCCAGGCTGGGATGGTCTCCTGCCGGACCGGCAGAAGGAAATCACCGGGAAATCGCCCGACAAACGAAACGTCCGCGCCTGCGGCCGGGGTGAGGAAATGGGACAGGTCCAAACTCATGTAGCGATCGTTGTAGGTCTCGTAAGTCGGCACCCCGTGGAGCACGCCGAAAGCGTCGTGCAGCGCCAGGTCGAACGCCGACGCACAGACCAAGGCCCCCAGCCAGGGGACCGGCTCGGTTCCCTGCCGCTCGGCTCGGTTGAATTCGTTCGTCAGACCCGGCAACACGCTCTCGATGAAACGATGACCGACCTCCATCGGATGCCCTGGCTCGATCGGCGTCGACAGCCAGGCCGCGGCGATCTCCAGGCAGAGCCGCGCAGGGCTTCGTGCCGCTCTTCGTAGCCCAAGTGGCTGGGCCATACCCACTGAACCGAGAGCGGGGTCTCGCCCCAGCCGTCGGCACGACGGCCCGGCCGAATCCGCGACCGTCATCTTGACGCGCGCACAAGTGACCTCGGTCGTGATCTCCGGGCCGAACTTGAGCGGCACTCGGGTCTTGATCGGTAGGAAGTAGAGCGAGATCGCAACCGGACGGATATCAGTCGCGTGGGGCATGATCGGTTACTCGGGTTTGCGCGGTGGGCCACTGGCGGCCAGGTACGCGATCAGGTCGGCAAGGTCTTGGGGTTTCAAATCTTTTTCGAGCCCTTCCGGCATGAGCGACTGGCCCGAGGCCGACATCTCCTGGATCTCCGAGCGAAGCAGCGCGTCTTCCTTGCCGTCCTGGCGGCGGAGGGTCACGGCGGTGCCCGACTCATTGGCGATCAGGCCGTTCAGGACACGGCCGTCGACGGTTGCGACCGCGAAACTGGCGTACTTGGCCTCGAAGGCCCGGTTGGGGTCGAGGATGGCGATCAAGAGCGACTCGGGCGACTTATCGTTCAAGGCGGCGAGGTCGGGGCCGACCTCAACCCCTTCGTTCCCCATGCGATGGCACGAAACGCAAAGCTTCTTGAAGACAGCCGCGCCGGCGGCTGGGTCGCCCTTGAGGCCCAGGCTCGAGCGAAATGCGTCGACGACCGCTTGCCGCGGCTTGGCCTGGTGCGCGAATACAGCCTCGGCTCGGGACCTGAGCGAAGAACTTCGACGGCGGAGGAGCTGCTGCCGGCGGGCCGGATCGATCTCGGCGGGGGGAACGCAGCCGTCTTCGAGACAGGAGAGCAACGTGGATGTCCACGCCGTTCGGCTGAGGACCGTGTCGAGGATCGTGTCGCGAACTTGGGAGAATAGCCCTTCCAGTCGCGGAACAAGATATCGGCGAGCTTGGGATCATCGGTCCGGCCCAGTGCGGTGACGGCCGCTTGCTGGAGCTGGACGGAGACCTGGGGCCGCAGCAGGCCGAGGAGCAGGTCGCGATCCTTGCTGTCTCGCCGGGCACCGTATCCGATGAGCTGGGCGGCCGCGACCCGCTCGGCCTCGACGGCCGAACTGTCGGCGATCAAGCGACGGGCTGCCGGCCAGACGGCCCCGAAGGGTTTGTCGAGATCGACGGCCGGCGGCTTGCTCGCTCGGTCGCGGGCTTCGAGCAAGGCCGCCAGGGCGGTGAACTGCCAGGGTGCGTAGCGACTCCCCTGCCCCGCCGGCACCGAGATCGCGCGGTTGATCAGCTCGAACGGAGCCCGATCTTGCAGCGAGACCGCCACGTTAATCAGCGGTCCGATGATCGTCGCCGGCGCCGCCGGCTCGCCCTGACCTGGCCGTTGTCGCGGAGCAAGGCAAGCAGCAAGGTCTCGACGTGCGGGACGCCGAGCTCAGGATCGCGGCGCGCATCCACGGGTCGTTTCCATCGCGCCGTGCCAGACGTGCGAGGCGCCTCGCCCGCGCGAGCGACGTCCCCGTTTCCGAGTGTGAGCGTGACCTGGAAGCGGACGTGGGCATCGGCGTCGTCGGCCAGCCGGAGGATGGCATCGGCCACGGCCGCGACTGGCGCGCGACCGGCCCGACCGCCGCGACCACGCTCTCGCGCACCCGGGGATCGGCATCATTGAGGCCGGCCAGCGCCGATGGCTCATCGAGCCCGTCCAGAACGGCCAGCGTCCAGATCGCCTGAACGCGCGTCTTGGGCCGCTGTGTGCTGTTCGCCACGAGCGCTCGCAGCGGCTCGATCGCGGCCGGATCGCGGCGGTGCATGAGCAGGCGCTGGGCGGTGTCGCGCTGCCAGCCGCCCGGGGCTGTCGAGCGCGGCCACGAGTCCCGCTGTATCGAGCCGGTCCAGCCTCGGAATCGGCCGGGGCTTCTTGTCGACCGGATAGACCCGGTAAATCCGGCCTTGCTCGCTGCCGGCGCGGAGGTCCAGCCGGCTTCCCAGTCGTCGGGAATCCACTCGGGGTGTTCGATCACGCTCCGATACATATCGGCGATCCAGAGGGAGCCGTCGGGACCGGTCTTGAGCATCGTCGGCCGGAACCAGTTGTCGCTGGAGGCGAGAAACTCGCGGCCAATCTCGTTCGGTCCGCGATGACCACGAAAGCTCACGCCGTCGGGCTCCAGCACCATCCGATGCACCAGGTTGTGCACCGGCTCGCTGACGAACACGCTGGCGGCGAACAACGGCCCGAAGAGGTCGTCGCGATACGGGGTCAGGCTGTTCGCCGAGGTCACGTGGTTGGCGGCTGCCGGGTCGTTGAACCGAGGGAGCGTCCGGCTGATCGGATACAGCCGGGTATCGGGCTCGAGCGTCTTCTTCGGGTCGGGGGCAGCAAAATACGGGTTGCGTCTCAGGTCGTGGTCGGCGAGGACGTAGTGCCAGCCCCAGTTGGGGTTGTTGTTGCCGAACCAATGGCCCCAATCGTCGCGGTGCCGGCCGTACTGCGTCTGGCCGCTCTCGGCCTCGAAATCGCCGGTGTCGGGCCGGAACCGGAAGTCGCGGCCGCTGATCGGGGTGATACTGCCCGTCTTGAGGGAACGGACCCTCCCGCCGCTGTCGCCGTTGGCGCCGTAGATCCAGCCGTCCAGGCCTAGCTCGAAGCCGTTCAACCGGTGCTGCTGGTTCCCCTGGATGAAGCCGGTGAAGAGCACCTCGCGATGGTCGGCCTTGCCGTCGCCGTCGCGGTCCTCGGCGTAGAAGATATCCGGAGCGCAGGCGACCAAAACCCCGTTTCGCCAGGGCATCACGCCCGTCGGGAAGCCCAGCCCGTCCAGGAAAGTCGTCTGCTTGTCATACCGGCCGTCGCCGTTGGTGTCTTCCAGGAACCGGACCACGCCTCCGTGCTTCCCCTTGCCGTCGATTCCCAGCGGGTAGTCGCCCATCTCGACGACCCAGAGCTTGCCATCGGCCCCCCACTCGAAGGCGATCGGGTCTTTGACCAGCGGCTCGACGGCGGCAAGCTCGACTTGGAACCCGGGCTCGACCTGGATCGATTTCCACGATGCAACGGCGGACTTGCCCCGCGGCTCGACGCTCTTCAACAGGTCATTGAACGAGCGACGATCGACCAGGTTGGGGAGCTTGGCCGTATCTTCATTTTGCCACCAGAGGTGTCGCGAATGGACGAAGAAGCCGTTGTTGGTGCCGTTGCGTACGATCTTGGGGAGTGCCCCGGGCGTTCCAGCCTTGCCCGCCATGACCTTGCGCGTCCAGCCGTTCGGCTCGATTCAAAGAGGTAGATTCCATATTCCTGATCGTTCGAGAAGACGACGTCGAGGTGGCCGTCTTCGTCGAGGTCGATGAAGCGAAGGCCGGCGTCGCGGCCTTGGTCATCCACGAGGCGTGCTCCGGTCGGCAGGGCGGCTCCGACAGGGAGCGGCTCCGCGGGTTTGAGGCCGGCTTGCATGACTTCGAGGTGGCCGCCATCATTGCGATCGACCAGCCTGATGCCGTTGTCCGTTCCGTCCGGCCCTCGCAGTGACTTGCCGCCGAGCAGGTTCTTGTTCAGCCGCTGCTGGGCCTCCTGAAGTTAAGGAACTTGACTTTGTTGCCGTGCTTCTTGACGGCGTGGTCGATCAGCTCGACGACCTGCTCGCTCTTGATCCAGCCATGGGGATGAAAGACCAGGTTGAAGACCCCCTGCTTGAGGACGACGCAGTCGAGAGCGGCCTTCAAGTCCTCGAGCGTCTTGGGGTTGTTCGGTTTTTGCAGGCTTTGGGCCTCCCAGTCGCTGGGAACAATGCAAGGGAACTCCCAGCAGAGCCGGCCGATCACGTAGGGATAAGGGTAGTTCTCGATGGTGTTGACGAACGAGGGGAACGGGATGTATTTGCGGAACCGTTCCTTGCCGTCGGGGTCGAACACCAGCTCGCGCGGCAGGCTCGGATCGTCGGGCGTGAGGACCATGAAGACCGAGGAATCAATCGAGAGAAAGTGGCCGCCGGGGCTGGTCTTGTTGAAGATCTCGGCGAAGAACCGTGGGCTGACGGTGTTGAGCGAGTCGCAGCAGGGCATCCGGAAGGCGACCGGCTGGTTGCCAGGAACCTGGTTCATCAGGTCGACGCAGCCATGATAGGTACGGGCCGCCTCGGCGAAATCCCCCTTTTGCAAGAGCGGACAAGGATGAGTCAGGGTGTGGACTTCGAGCGACAGACCCTCCGCAAGCCATGCCTGGAGCCGCGGGTCTTTCGGGTTGACCTGGTTGGTCATGATGCTGACGCGGCGCCGGCCGTCGATCTCTTTGAGCCGGTTGAGGATCGGCCGGAGATATGCCTCGTACCTGGCCGGGTCGCGCATATCGTCGATCGCCAGCACTACGACCGCCTCGACCCCCGGCTCTCCGACCCAACGGGGCGTGATCAGTTTGGGGAAATCGCGATGCGGGTAATACAGGTTGACCTCGTCGAGATACGCCGGCTTTGGTTCGGCGGCGATCGATTGCCGGGTGAAACCAATCCCGAACAGGCACAGGCAGGTAACAAGGAAACCGAAGCGACACCGCATGACGACACTCCTGATGCATTCAGCATGGCAGTTTTCCCTCGCAGGCCCCTCAATAGGCGTTCACGCTGGGGTTGCGCACGCTACACTGCCCAACGCACGCGAGGGAGATCGACATGGAGACCCTCGCTGGCGCATCGGGCTAGTATGTTCGCCGGACGCTGCCGTGGTGTGTGCAACCCATTCGTGCATGCTCAGCTTCCAGGCTGGTCGGTTTCCGGCTTGTTGGCAAGGGGCCAGTGTCGATACTATCAGGCTTTCGGTGATTTGATTGAGAATAAGGAGCGTACGAATTGGTCGACAAGAATCGCTTATGAAACCATTCTTGATCCTGGCCAGTGCGTCGCCGAGGCGTCGGCAGTTGCTCGAAGAGGCTGGCTATTCGTTCGAGGTTGACCCATCGGGAATCGAGGAACATGAGCGGATTTGGAGATGTTTGCATCGGCCTATGCGGCACAGCTCGCCTGGCGGAAGGCCGCGGAGGTCGCACTACGGCGGGGACTCGGGGTTGATCCTGGGCGTTGACACGGTTTGTGCCGTGGGAGGTCAAATCCTCAACAAACCGGTCGATCGGACCGACGCCGAGCGGATGATCCGGCTTCAGGAAGGTCGGGACACCGATGTGATCTCGGGAATCTGCCTCTTTCGCGGAGATCGACAGGAATGGATCGGCGCGGTCGAATTGAGTATCGTTCGATTCAAGCCTTTGAGCGATCAGCAGCGCGGCGACTATCTCGACTCGGGGCGGTGGCAGGGAAAGTCAGGGGGTTATGGCGTTCAGGACCGCGACCCGTTCGTCTCCGTGGTCCAAGGCAGTTTCTCCAATGTTGTTGGATTGCCGATGGAGCGACTCGCCCGATTGCTGAAGAGTTATCCGGGATTGGTGGACTGAGGTGGCCCTTTTGAGTGAACTGAGGAGTTGATCCCATGGGATGGCGGAAGTTTCTGGATCGCGCGCCTTCCAACCAGCCGCTGGCAATGGGCTTTGTGCTCCTTCCGCTGGTTTTGGCCGCTTCTCTTTCTTTGATCCTGCCGGCGACCCACTGGTTTCGCCCCGCGGAGGCCAAAGCGGCCATGTTCGCCTCACCCGCTCCGATCGATGGAAAGCGCGCGTATGGATACCTCAAAGAGATCTGCGCGATAGGCCCGCGTCTTGCCGGGTCGGACGAAAACACGCGGCAGCGCAAGCTGGTCGCCGATCATTTCAAAGACAAGGGCGCAGTCGTCCGAGAACAACAGTTCCGAGCTGTGCATCCCTTGACCGGCCGACGGTTGCAGATGGCCAACCTGATCGGTTCCTGGAACAGGGATCGCCTCCAACGGGTCGTGATCGCCGCTCACTACGATACGCGGCCCAACCCCGACCAGGAGGTCGATCCGTTACGCGCCAAGCTCCCCTTCATCGGCGCGAACCACTTCGCCTCGGGTGTCGCACTGCTGATGGAAATCGCCAACCACCTCAACGATCTGGAGACCCCCTGGGGCGTCGACCTGGTCCTGTTCGACGGTGAAGAACTGGTGTACGGTAATGATCCCTACGAGGGCGAGTACTTCCTTGGGTCCTCGGAGTTCGCGCGAAGTTACGTCGAAAAGCGCAACGGGCGACGGGACAAGATGCGGTACGTGGCCGGTCTGCTGCTCGACATGGTCGGCGGCACCAACCTCCAGATCAAGCAAGAGCCGAACAGTCTGAACGGGGCTCCCGAGGTGGTCAGTGAGGTCTGGAGAGTTGCCCGTGCCTTGGGAGTTAAGTCGTTCGTCGCAAGACGAGGTCGAGAGGTTCGCGACGACCACCTCCCGCTTCTTCGAGCCGGCATCCCAACCATCGATCTCATCGACTTTGACTACCCCTTCTGGCACAAAGCCGACGATTTGCCGGAAAACTGCTCGGCCGAGAGCTTGGCCGACGTCGGCCGCGTGATCACGGCCTGGCTGGCCCTACCAAAGTCGCCATCACGCCGCATCACCCGTTGATAGCCCGGAGACGGCGTAGCGTAGCGGTCGTCAGAATGAGTCCATCCCACGCTCGCGTTTCGTCTCCTCCAGGTCGAATTGCACCCCACGATTGGCACAGCAGACCTTCGGCCGGGCACTTCGGCGTCGACCTTTCGGATGCCCGCAGACCCACGCCGAACCGAGTTGCCTTCCAATGGAATTGGGCCGAACGCGTCGGCATGGCAGCCACAAACCCCGTCCTCCGGTACGGAACGAATATGAATATTTCGTGACCGATCTGAGCAAACACAATCGCGTACAATGATTTGAGCAGAAATGCGCTAATGCTGAATTTATTTCCGATGCCGAGATCGAAGTCTTTGGGAAGAACCTAATTCGGGCCCCTGCTGCGAATCAGAAAGGTATGGCTGTGCGGATTCCTCGCATTCGGTTTAAGGTGCGTTGGTTGATGATTGCGGTGGCGGTCGTCGCTCTCATTCTCAGTGTGGGCGCGCCTCTGCTGCGATCTCAGTTTCGTCACGTCGTTATTCGTGTCTTCAACAAGTCGCCCACGCTTGTCACTGGCGTAAAGTCCATGCCCATGAACGGCGATGCACCACTTGCAGTTTTCGACGCATTGAGAGAGTTCGCAGGCGTAGGCGAAACGATTGCTCCTGGTGACTTTATTAACTTGGATTTTGTCTCCACTGGCCACACAGTCGTCGAGATCTCCTGGATGAGACCCATCCAGCTTTCGTGTGCGTAGGACCATCTCAACGAAGATCGACGGGGCGGAAAATGGTTTCGGTTCTTTCTTCTCGGCCAACTGGGCATGAGGGCGCGACGATGGGGTGGTCGTACTTGGCACGTTGAACTTTTGATTATCACGTTCGATCGGTGGACGACAATGGTGAAACTCCGGCTCGTGGATGCCATAATCTCAATCGCGCTCATCGCCCTTGTTCTATCCCACTTTGACGTCGACAGCCTACTCGCCACGGCGGACTTGGAGATTATTACTTTTTCAGTCTTGGGGTTGCCGGTCATCGTAGCAAAGATTATCCGAGGAGCGTCGCACAGTGCGAGCCTAACAACTGGGAGAATATTCGTATACTTAGTCGTCATTCTACTGTCAATCATCATATGTATATCTAAATTTCAAAACGGCGTTTCTCTGATTACCAATCAAGGTTTTTGGCGTTCGGAGGCCAGATCCCAAACCTTGATTTCTCTGTGCGTTCTTCAATGTTTACTGTTCGATTTTATAGCGTTCGATATGGAGTTCCGCCGGATTAGGTGCAGCGAGGCAAGGAGGATAAAACGGGTTGGGGGATAAATAATGGGCAAAGATCAAGACAGCCTAGATTTTCCAGAGCTGCTATTTTATGCGTTCACGTACGCATCCAATGGCCTTCACTGCAGTGGTCGGGAGACCCGGGCACAACATCGGTAAGGATCCGTCCGAGCCAACCTCCGCGACGGGCTCGGACGGAGCTTCGCTCTTCCGGCGTCAGGTCATTCTCGCTCGCGTTTGGTCACCTCCAGGTCGAATTGCATCGCCGCCAGCTCAAGTCGGAACCGCTCCAGCGCCTCTTTCGCGATCAGCATGACCCGATTGCGAAAGACGGTGTGTTCCATCACTTCGTCCAGCAACGGTTCCAACTCCGTTCGCACGTCCTTCGGTTGGTCCCGAATTCGTTCCCGCAGAGCCACCAACTCGGTTGGAAGCTGGTCCGGGACGTTCAATCCGCGTGGCCGCGGTAATGTGTAACTCATGGTTGCACCTCGTTTCTTGTGTCGTTGCTTTACTGTACCATGAAATTTGGGTAAGAAGGCCGGATCAACTAAAATAATTGCTCTGGGTAAAAAGAGGTGATTGTAGTGATTGTTTGGGATTGACCTTCCTCAACATGGCCCTTGCCGATACGATCCCTCATCTTGGCAAAACCGACAAAAGCCGGTTTGGGTTTGGTTCGCTGACAAGGAGGTCCCGAGCCGATGGTCGTGGCACGCCGCTTCCTCCAGGTCATGGTCGCCGCGGGAATGGTGGTTGGTACCATCGTCGCCTCCAATGGGAGCGAAGATCCAGCGCCGGCCGAAACCGAGACCGAGACCCTACGCGATGGTTTCGAGACCGGTCAGCCGATCTGGCAGCGCGAATATAGCGACACGACAGTGAACGTATTGGCGCAGGATCGGTCGGAGCGAGCCGCCCATGGGGGCCGGCTCTCCGAGCACTTTCTATTCAATGCCGGCCCTGGCAGTCAGTTCTTCGTCAGTTACGCTTTGCCTCGGATCCCGGTTTCGGAGGAGCTGAGTGTCGGTCTGCACGTGCGATCAACCCGGGCGGGAGTGCAGATCTTTGGCCGGGTGGTATTGCCAGCGGACGTCGATCCGGAGACGAAGGCCCCTTCGTATGTGTTGGTTCCCGGGACGATTTTTGACCAGATCGATCGCTGGCAAAGGATCGAGCTGGTCCAGATGCTGCCAACGATCGAGCGGCAAGCTCGGGTCTTGCGGGCCTCGACCCGGCGTCCGGTCCGTCTCGATGGGGCTTACCTCGAGAAGGTTGTCGTCAATCTGATGGGTGGTGCCGGTGAGTCGGAGGTGTTCCTCGACGATTTGGAGATCAAACCGGTTCCCAGGGACGTCCTGGCTGGCCCATCAAATCCCGGCTCGTCCGGGAAGTCGGCGACGGTGCCACGATCGGGAGATTCCAGCCCGAACGACGGAAGCCTGGCGGCCGGGCAAGTGCGGCTCGGTCGGAACATCCTCGAGAAGTTGAGGAGCGACCGCCGGTTTCAGGGATGGATTCCCACCGCGATTGATGCACCAGCGCCTCGGTCACGAAGCTGCGTCAGGCGGGATTCGACGTCTTCGTCGACGGTGGGGGTTCGGATCCCCAGCGGCTCAAGTCCGCGGTGGACCACGGGTTCCTGTTGATGCCGCGCTTGGACGGCGCCACCGACGCCGCTGGGCCGGATCGTCTTCTCGATCAAATATCCAACTATCCGCAACGGCCGTCGGTCGCATTCTGGCACGTCGGCGATCGGCTGGGGAGGCAACGCGAGCTCAAGGCGGCGTGAGGTCGAGCTAAAGCGGGTTCGCGCGTCCCTCGCGGCCGTGCGGGAGCGGGACGACGTCTCGCATTTGTTGACGGCGACCATCGAGGGAGACCTCCCGTTGTACGCCCGTACGCCGACTGGCCTCGACATGATCGGGATTCAACCTCGAATCTGGGCGTGCTCTCAAAGTTTTCTGGAGACCTTCCAGTACTTGCTTCGCGCAAGCGGCTGACAGTCCGTTCCAATGTTGGGGCTTTGTTCTGGGCGTGGATTCCGGCGACGAGCACACCCGAGGTGATGCGCAACATCTGGGGCGAGGACCCCCCTCCGGCTTGGGGAAAGCCGCCGGTCCAGCCCGAGCAATTGCGGCTCATGACTTACCTCGCGCTGGCAGCCGGATATCGAGGAATCGCTTACCTCGGCGACGCCGACTTGACTCGCCCCGCCGGCGAGGCCCTCTTGATCGAGATGCATTTTCTCAATCTCGAGATCGACCTCTGCGAAGAGATCATTGCCCAGAGCGCGGAGGTGAAGCCGTCACTCTTGCCCGTCTTCCCACCGCCAGCCCCGGATGTTCCATCGAATGCGACCCAACAACAATCGAAGCGGGCGAAGTCGGTCAAGGAACTCCCTCCTCTACCGGGAATGGGCGCGGGCACGATTGTCATGGGTGCAGGCAAAGGATCGCTGCTGCTGATGGGAGACTTCGCCGATCACGCCCAGTTCCAGCCTCCCCAGTTGGCCACGGCCCAAGTCATGATCACGCCGGTATTGCCCGTAGGGCGCAGGGCTTCGAGATCAGCCCCGGGGGGGTCAACGTCCTGGAGCCGAAGCGAGTGCCCGGCGGCATTCAATTCATCATCGACGAATTGGACACGACCCGCTTGATTCTCTGCACGACCGACCTGGGAATCTACGAGCGAATGCAGGCAGCCGTTGAGCGGGTGCGTCCTCGTGCGGTCCCCCTGGCGATCCGGCAGGCGGAGCTCCAGCTTGCAGCGGTCCAGGAGATCCACGCTCGACTGGAAGCCGACGGTCATGGGATTCGCACCGATGTCGATCTCAAGTTGCGTCGCCAAGCGGGTATCGAGACACTGCCCCCCGATGCCAAGGACCTGTTGGACAAGGCCGAAGCCGACATCAAGTCAGCGCGGCGATGCCTGGGAGCGTGAAGATTACGCCTGGGCCTGGGCGGAAGCGCAAGGGCATCCGCCCGCTCCGCCTGCTGATGCGCAGCCACTGGGACCAGGGCTCACCGCCCTGACCAAAGCCGCCGACTCGATCAATCCCAAGAGGCCCTTGCCTTCCGCGAGCAGGCCCAAGCTTCCCCCGCTCCCCTCGCTCCTGGTCACCCCGGTTTCGTGTCCCCCATGCATTTCTTTTTCCACTTTACCGGAACTCTACATCTGGACCGACTGGATCAAAGGGAGGCCGGGCTATGGATTCGGCCGCAATCTCGTCCCGTCAGGAAACTTCGACGATCCAGAAGCCATTGTCGACTCCGATTGGGTCAGTGTGAGCTATCAACTCGAGGGGGTTGTCGGCAAAATCCGGAGCGTGCCTCGCTCCCGGGTGTGACCTACGATTGATGTCCTCGGTGAAGGACGTGAGTGGCATCCCGACCGAGGGCGAGAGTCTGATTATCCTGGCCGTCGTGGATGATGTGCTCCACTTCCGCATCTTCGACGGTCATGGCAAAATGGTCGTGGACACTGATGCGAAAAGGCTGACGAAACAAGCGCAGCGGATCGAAGATCTGAGTGAAGCAACTCGAGAGCTTATGGCCTCCTCATGAGCTTACTGAGAGCGAGAAGGACTGGGTCATCACCTCTGTAGCATCAATCGTCGGTCACACCCCTCGCTCGGAAGCAAACGCCAAGACCGGCAACCCCAAGATTCGAGAGCGCTGACGAATTGAGCCTGGATGATTCGAGGTCAAACCGCGTCATCAAGATGATCGTGTCCGCTGAAAAACCCGAGGACCTCGACCTGATGGTCCCGTTCCTCGATTTCCCCATGGCCGCGATCCGTTCGCCGTCGATTCGCGTCGAAGCAAACAACCTGATCCGGATCTCGGTGCTGGTCCGACGGCCCATCAGGAGCGAGTCGGGCATGGGCGGAGTGATCGTGCGCGATTCCATTGGTGGAGAGCAGTTTCAGTTCCGGAGCAGCGGCGCCGATTCCCACGTTCTCCCGGGTTGTGTTATTTCGGAAGGCACCGGCGTCCGGGACCTTTAATGTGACCCTGGGACTGGCCGGCTATGGTGAAGCCTACTTCGACGATTTCCGAGTCGAAGTGATCGAGGAAGGCCCTATGCGGGGTAGGGCAATTGGTTCTGCCCTGCTCCGCCTCAGTTGCGTGCTACCCGCATAGGGCCTTCCTCGATCACTTCGACTCGGAAATCGTCGAAGTAGGCTTAGCCATAGCCGGCCAGTCCCAGGGTCACATTAAAGGTCCCGGACGCCACACGTAAGAAATAACACAACCCGGAGAACGTGGGAATCGCCGCGACTTGTCCGGAACTGAAACTGCTCTCCACCAATCAAATCGCAACAAATCTCCACCATGCCCGACTCGCTCCTGATGGGCCGTCGGACCAGCACCGAGATCCGGATCAGGTTGTTTGCTTCGACGCGAATCGACGGCGAACGGATCGCGGCCATGGGGGAAGAGTGGAACGGGACCATCAGGTCGAGGTCCTCGGGTTTTTGAGCAGACCGATAGCATGATGACACAGTAGACCTCGAATTATCCAGGCTCAATTCGTCGGCGCTCCGAATCTTGGGGTTGCCGGTCTTGGCGTTTGCTTCCGAGGGAGGGGTGTGACCGACGATTGATGTAACGGCGGTGATGACCCGGCCCTTCTCGCTCCCGGTCAGCTCATGGGGAGGCCACAAGCTCTCGAGTTGCTTCCTGAGATCTTCGATCTGCTGGACTTGTTCCGTCAGCCTCTTCTCATCGGTGTCCACGACCATCTTGCCATCACCGTCGAAGATGCGGAAATGGAGCACATGATCCACGGCGGCCACGATGATCAGATTCTTGCCCTCTGTCGGGATGCCACTTACGTCCTTCACCGAGGACATCAATCGTAGGTCACGCCCGGAGCGAGGCACGCTCCGGATCTTGCCGACAACCCCCTCGAGTTGATAGCTCACACTGACCCAATCGGAGTCGACATGGCTCTTGATAAGAGAAGTTTCCTGACAAAACAAGATTGCGGCCAATCGATAGCCCGGCCTCCCTTTGATCCAGTCGGTCCAGATGGGGGGTCCGGTGAAGTAAAAGAAAATGCCGTGGGGGACACAAACCGGGGTGACCAGGAGCGAGGGGAGCGGGGGAAGCTTGGGCATGCTCGCGGAAGGCAAGGGCCTCTTCAGAATGATCGAGTCGGCGGCTTTGGTCAGGGCGGTGAAGCCCTGGTCCCAGTGGCTCGGCATCGAGCAGGCGGAGCAGGCAGAGGCACTCGCCGCTCCCGGCCAGGCCCAGGCGTAATCTTCACGCTCCCAGGCATCGGCGCTCAGCTTGATGCGCTTTGGCCTTGTCCAACAGGTCCTTGGCATCGGGGGGCATTGTCTGGATACCGGCTGGCAACGCAACTTGAGATCGACATCGGTGGGAACGCCCTGACCGTCGGCTTCCAGTCGACGTGGATCTCCTGGACCGCTTGCAGCTTGGAGCTCCGCCTGCCGGATCGCCAGGGGGACCGCACGAGGACGCACCCGCTCAACGGCTGCCTGCATTCGCTCGTAGATTCCCAGGTCGGTGGTCCCGAGGATCGAGCGGGTCGTGTCCAATTCGTCGATGATGAATTGAATGCCGCCGGGCACTCGCTTCGGCTCCAGGACGTTGACCCCACGGGGCTGATCTGGAAGCCCTGCGCGCACTAGGGGCAATCCCGGCGTGATCGGGCTCCGGGCCGTGGCCAACTCGGCTGAGAGAGGAACTGGGCATATAGGCAAATCTCACATCAGCAGCAGCGATCCTTTGCCTGCACCCATGACGATGGTCCCCGCACCATTACCCGGTAGAGGAGGGAGTTCCTTGACCGACTCGCCCCACTCGATCTTATCAGTTCGGGGGGGATGGAACATCCGGGGCTGGCGGTGGGAAGACGGGCAAGAGTGACAGCTTCGCCTCCGGGGTCTCAGGCAATGATCTCTTCGCAGAGGTCGATCTCGAGATTGAGAAAATGCATCTCGATCAAGAGGGCCTGGGGGGCGGGGCGGGGGGAGTCGGCATCGCCCAGCTCAGTGATTCCTCGATATCCGGCTGCCTGCACAAGGGTGAGTCAGCGAGCCGCAATTGCTCGGGCTGGACCGGCGGCTTTCCCCAAGCCGGAGGGGGGTCCTCGGGGCAGAGATCCGCATCACCTCAGTGGCGCCGTCGCCGGAATCCACGCCCAGAACAAAGCCCCAACATTGGAACGGACTGTCAGCCGCTTGCATGAAGCAAGTACTGGAAGGTCTCCAGAAAACTTTGAGAGCACGCCCAGATTCGAGGTTGAATCCCGATCATGTCGAGGCCAGTCGGCGTACGGCATACAACGGGAGGTCTCCCTCGATGGTGCCGCCGTCAACGAATGCGAGACGTCGTCCCGCTCCCGCCCGGCCGCGAGGGACGCGCGAACCCGCTTTAGCTCGACCTCGCGCGGCCTTGAGCTCGCGTTGCCTCCCCAGCCGATCGCCGACGTGCCAGAATCCGACCGACGGCCATTGCGGATAGTTGGATATTGGATCGAGAAGACGATCCGGCCAGCGGCGTCGGTCGCCCCATCCAAGCACAGCATCAACAGGAACCCGTGGTCCACCGCGAAGTGAGCCGCTGGGGATCCAACCCCCACCGTAGACGAAGACGTCGAATCCCGCCTGACGCAGCTTCGTGACCGAGGCGCCTGGTGCATCGATCGCGGTGGGAATCCATCCCTGAAACAGGCAGTGGCTGCCTCAACTTCTCGAGGAATGTTCCGACCGAGCCGCACTTGACCGGCCGCCGGCTCCGTCGTTGGGCTTCGAATCTCCCGATCATGACGTCGCCGACTTCCCGGACGAGCCGGGATTTGATGGAAGCCTGGACGTCCCTGGGAACCAAACATTTCCAAATCGTAAGATTCTCCGACTCAACCCCCATCAGATGAAAGACAACCTTCTCGAGGTAAGCCCCATCGAGACGGACAAGACCTGGGTCGAGGCCCGCAAGACCCAAGCTACCCGACTCGATCGTTGGCAGCATCTCGACCACTTCGATCCTTTGCCAGCGATCAATCAAATCAAAAATCGTCCCGGGAACCAACACATACGAAGGGGCCTTCGTCTCCGAGATCGACGTCCGCTGGCAATACCACCCGGCCGAAGGACTCCACTCCCGCCGGGTTGATCGCACGTGCAGACCGACACTCAGCTCCTCCGAAACCGGGATCCGAGGCAAAGCGTAACTAACAAACTGACTGCCAGGCCAGGCATTCGATCCAAAGTGCTCGGAGAGCCGGGCCCCATGGGCGAGCTCGCTACCGATCCTGAAACAATTCGTTCACTGTCGTGTCGCTAACTCGCATGCAACCAGATCGGCTCAAAAATATCGAACCCATCGCGTAGGGTCTCGGTCTCGGTTTCGCACGGCGCTGGATCTTCGCTCCCATTGGAGGCGACGATGGTACCAACCACCGTACCCGCGGCGACCATGACCTTGGAGGAAGCGGCGTGCCACGACCATCGGCTGGGACCTCCTTGTAGCAAAACAAACCCAAACCGGCTTTTGTGGGCTTTACCAAGATGAGGGATCGTATCGGCAAGGGCCATGTTGAGGAAGGTCAATCCCAAAACAACGCTACAATCACTATTCTTACCCAGAGCGATACTTCAGATCATCCTGCCTTTGTACCCCAAATTTCATGGTACAGTAAAGCAACGACACAAGAACAGGTGCAACCATGAATCCACGTACCCGCGGCCACGCGGATTAAAACGTCCCGGACCAGCTTCCAACCGAGTTGGTGGCTCTCGGGGAACGATTGAGGACAACCAAAGGAGCGGTGCAACGGAGTTGGAACCGTTGCTGGACAAAGTGATGGAACACACCGTCTTTCGCAATGGGGTCATGCTCATAGCAAAAGAGGAGCATACGAGGCGGGTCCGACTTGAGCTGGCGGCGATGCAATTCGACCTGGAGGTGACCAAACGCGAGCGGGAATGACCTGACGCCGGAAGGGCGAAGAGCTCCGTCCGAGCCCGTCGGCGGAGGTTAACATCCGACAAATACTCCCCGAAATTGTGCCCGGGGTTCTTTACCCGACCACTGCCATGAAAGCCATCGAATGGGTTGAGTTGAACGCGTAGGAATTGGCAGCTCTCGGAAATATTCGCGGGCTCTGTTGATCTTTTTGCCCATTCTTCGGCTCCCAACCCGTTTATACCTGCACACACCTCGCTCCACCTAATTACCAGCAGGAGCTCCATATCAGGAAACCTTATCAAATAGAACAGTAAACCTGAAGAAACCACAGAGAAATCAAGGTTTGGGATCTGGCCTCCGAACACCAAAGCCTTGATTGGTAATCAGAGAAACGCCGTTTTGAAATTTAGATATACATATGATGATTGACAGTAGAATGACGACTAAGTTGTACGGGATACTTCTCCCAGTTGTTAGGCTCACACTGTGCAACACTCCTAAGATAATCTACTAGGATGACCGGCAACCCCAAGACTGAAAAAGTAATAATCTCCAAGTCCGCCGTGGCAGCGGCTGTGGACCTCAAAGTGGGATACAACAAGGGCAATGTGCGCGATCGAGATTATGGCATCCACGTGCCGGAGTTTCACCATTGTCGTCCACCGATCGAACGTGATAATCAAAAGTTCAACGTCCAAGTACGACCACCCCATCGGCCCCCCTCATGCCCATTTGGCCAAAGAAGACCAAAACCATTTCCCACCCCGTCGATCTTCGTTGAGATGGTCTCGCCGCACAAAAGCTGGATGGGTCTCATCCAGAGATGTTCGACGACTGTGTGGCCAGTGGAGACAAAATTCCAAGATAAATAAAGTCACCAGGGCGATGGAACGCCTACGCCTGCGAACTTTCTCAATACATCAAAAACTTGAGTTGGTGCATCGCCGTTCATGGGCATGGACTTTACGCCAGTGACAAGCGTGGGCAACTCTTGAACCAAGAATAACGACGTGACGAAACTGAGATCGCAGCAAAAAAGCACACACACTGAGAATGAGAGCGACGACCGCCACCGCAATCATCAACCAACGCACCTTAAACCGAATGCAAGGAGATATTCACAGCCATACCTTTCTGATTCGCAGCAGGGGCCCGAATTAGGTTCTTCCCAAAGACTTCGATCTCGGCATCGAAATGGATTCAATAGCAAAGTTCTCCTAAATCATTGTACACGAAAGTGTTTGCTCAGATCGGTCACGAAATATTCATATTCGTTCCATACGGAGGACGGGGTTTGTGGCTGCCATGCGACCGCGTTCGGCCCAATTCCATAAAGGATTCGGTTCGGCGTAGGTATGCAGGCAGTCCGAAGGTCGACGCCGAAGTGCCCGGCCGAAGGTCTGTGCCAATCGTGGGGTGCAATTCGACCTCGAGGAGACGAAACGCGAGCGTGGGATCGACTCCTCTGACGACAAAAAGCTACGCCGTACTCCGGGCTATCAACGGGTGATGCGGCGTGATGGCGACTTTGGTAGGGCCAGCCAGGCCGTGACCACGCGGCCGACATCCGCCAGGCTTTCGGCCGAGCAGTTTCGGGCAGGTCGTCGGCCTTGTGCCAGAACGGGTACTCAAAGTCGATGAGGTCGATGGTTGGGATGCCGGCGTGAACAAGGCGAGGTGGTCGTCCATGACCTCTCGGCCTCGTCTTGGGACTGAACGACTTAACCCCGAGGGCCCGCGCGACTCCCAGACCTCGCTGACCACTCGGGAGCCGCGCTCAGGCTGTTGGGCTCTTGCTTGATCTTGAGATTGCGGCCGCCAACCATGTCGAGCACAACCGGCCACGTACCGCATCTTGCCTGTCGCCCGTACGCAATCTCGCGTATACCGCGCAAACTCCTCGGAGCCGAGGAAGTATTCGCCCCCGTAGGGATCATTGCCGAAAACCAGCTCCTCGCCGTCGAAGAGGACCAGGTCGACGCCCCAGGGCGTGTCCAGACCGTCAGGTGGTGGGCGATTTCCATCAGCAGGGCGACACCCGAGGCTCCGTCGTTGGCGCCAGGAAGGGGAGCTTGAAGGTTCGGGTCGACTTCCTGGTCGGGGTGAGGCCGGGTGTCGTAGTGGCGCCGATCACGATCCGTTGCAGGCGGTCCGGGTACCATGAGCCGATCAGGTTGGCCATCGACACCCGTTTGCCGGTCAAGGGATGCACCGCCCGGAAGGGTTGTTCCGGACAACTTCGCCCGTTTTTGTGAAATGATCGGCGACCAGCTTGCGCTGGCGGGTGTTGGCTTCGGAACCGGCGGTGCGGGCCGATCTCGCAGATCTGCTTGAGGTATCCATAAGCTCGCTTGCCGTCGATCGGAGCAGGGGAGGCGAGCATGGCCGCGTTGGCCTCCGCGGGGTTGAACCACTGCGTCGCTGACGGATCAAAGCCCGAGCAGCGGGCGACGAGGACGGAAGGAGATCAAAGCCGCATTTCCAGCGGCGAGTGGAAGACGCGCTTTCCATGCAATCATTCCCCTCCGTTGTGGTCACTGCCTGCATGGTTGTATCACAAGGGCCCGGCTCAGTCCGACCAATCCCGGATAGCACTGCAGCAATACTCGAGCCGCTCGACCGGCAGTCCGACGACATTCGAGAAGCTGCCGCGGACAACGGCGACGAACGGGTCTTGGTCTTGAACGCCATAGGCCCCCGACTTCCCTTGCCAGCGGCCCGAGTCGAGATAGTCGCACCGTTCCGGTCGCTCAGCGGCTTGAATGGACGACACTCACCTCGACCGCCCGACCCATTCGTGGCGATCGACGCGATAGAGGCAGATGCCAGAGATCACATGCGGTGTTGCGCCTTCTTGAAGCCGGACCATCCGCTCGGCGTCGGCACGATCGAGCGGTTTGTTGAGGATCTGGCCATCCGACGACGCAAATCGTGTCGGCCCCCAGGATCAAGCCGGCCGAGCCGGCGCCTGTGCGACCTCGGCGGCCTTGCGCCACGCCAGAGCTGGGCCGCATAGGCCGAGGGAGACATCTCCGAACGGCTCGGGCTCATCGATTCCGGCTGGGTCGACCTCGAATTCATAGCCGGCCTCTTCGAGCAACTGCCTTCGCCTCGGCGACGCACTGGCCAGGATCAGGAGTGGTTTCATGAACGATTCTTGTCTCCCGACTCGATCGCTCGACATTCTCAATCGAATCACCGAAACGATGGTATCGCCACTGCCCCTTGCCAACAAGCCGGAAACCCGCCAGCCTGAAAGCGAGAGCAGGACGTAGGTTCCGCGGGGCAGCGTCCGGCAACAGCCGATGCGCAGCGAGGGTCTCCAGGTCGATTTCCCACGCTGGCGCGTCGGGCTAGTGTAGCGTGCGCGACCCCAGCGTGAAGCGCTCGATAGAGGGGACTGCGCGGGATAACTGCCATGCTGATGCATCAAGGAGTGTCGCCATGCCGTACCGCTTCGTTTTCCTCGCCGCCTGCCTGTGCCTGTTCGGGCTGGGTTTCTCCCGGCCGTCGATCGCCGCCGAGCCAATCGACCGGCCTATCTCGACGAAGTGAATCCGTATCTACCCGCATCGGGATTTCCCCAAACTGATCACGCCCCAGTGGGTCGGCGAGCCGGGGGTCGAGGCGGTCGTCGTGCTGGCGATCGACGACATGCGCGACACGGCCAAGTACGAAGCGTATCCTCCGGCCGATCCTGAACCGGCTCAAGGCGATCGACGGCCGGCGCCGCGTCAGCATCATGACCAACCAGGTCGACCCCAAGGACCCGCAGCTCCAGACCTGGCTCGCCGAGGGGGTGTCGCTCGAAGTGCCACACCCTGACTCACCCTTGCCCGTGCTTGCAGAAGGGCGATTTCGCCGAGGCGGCTCGCACCTATCATGGCTGCGTCGACCTGATGAGCCAGGTCCCGGCAACAAGCCGGTCGCGTTCCGGATGCCCTGCTGCGACTCGATGAACACCGTCAGCCCGCGGTTCTTCGCCGAGATCTTCAACAAGACGAGCCCCGGCGGGCATTTTCTCTCGATCGACTCGTCGGTCTTCACCGTGCTCACGCCCGACGATCCGGGCCTGCCGCGCGACCTGGTGTTCGATCCCGACGGCAGGGAGCGGTTCCGCAAGTACATCCCATTTCCTTCGTTCGTCAACACGATCGAAAACTACCCCTATCCCTACGTGATCGGCCGGCTCTGCTGGGAGTTTCCCTGCATCGTCCCCAGCGACTGGGAGGGCCAGAACATCAACAAGCCGGCCAACCCCAAGACGCTCGAGGACCTGAAGGCGGCCCTCGACTGCGTCGTCGTCAAGCAGGGGGTTTTCAACCTCGTGTTTCACCCGCACGGCTGGATCAAGCCCGAGCAGGTCGTCGAGCTGATCGACCACGCCGTCAAGAAGCACGGCAACAAGGTCAAGTTTCTCAATTTCCGCGAGGCCCAGCGAGCGGCTGAACAAGAACCTGCTCGGCGGCAAGTCGCTGCGAGCGCCGGACGGAACGGACACCGGCATCCGGCTGGTCGATCGCCAATGGCGACGGTTATCTCGAAGTCGCGCGAGCCGGCCTCAAGACCCGCGGAGCCGCCCCTGCCGGAACCGTCCTGCCCCGGTGCCCGCCTGGTCGATGACCAGGGCCGCGACGCCGGCCTTCGCTTCGTCGACCTCGACGAAGACGGCCAGCTCGACGTCGTCTTCTCGAACGATCAGGAATATGGCATCTACCTCTTTGACTCGATCGCGAAGGGCTGGACGCGCAAGGTGATGGCGGGCAAGGCCGGCGACGCCCGGGGCGCTGCCCAGGATCGTCCGCGACGGCACCAACAACGGCTTCTTCGTCCACTCGCGACACCTCTGGTGGCAAAACGAAGACACGGCCAAGCTTCCCAACCTGGTCGATCGCCGCTCGTTCAATGAACTCTTGAAGAACGTCGAGCCGCGGGGCAAGATCGCCCGAGGCGTCGCTGCAAGTCGATCCGGGTCGCGCCCGGGTTTCACGGTCGAGCTGGCCGCCGCCGAGCCGCTGGTCAAGGATCCGATCGCCTTCGAGTGGGGGGCCGACGGCAAGCTCTGGGTCGTCGAGATGGGCGACTACCCGCTGGGCGTCGACGGCAAGGGAAAGCCCGGCGGCGTCGTCCGGTTCCTCGAAGACACCGACGGCGACGGCCGGTACGACAAGCAGACGACTTTCCTCGACGGCCTGGGCTTCCCGACCGGCGTCATGCCCTGGCGGAACGGCGTTCTGGTCGCCTGCGCCCCGGATATTTTCTACGCCGAGGACCGCGACGGCGACGGCAAGGCCGACCATCGCGAGGTTCTCTTCACCGGCTTCGGCGAGGGCAACCAGCAGCACCGGTTCAACGGCTTCGAGCTGGGCCTCGACGGCTGGGTCTATGGCGCCAACGGCGACAGCGGCGGCACGATCCGATCGCTCAAGACGGGACAGATCACCCCGATCAGCGGCCGCGACTTCCGGTTTCGGCCCGACACCGGCGAGTTCGAGGCCGAGAGCGGCCAGACGCAGTACGGCCGGCATCGCGACGACTGGGGCCACTGGTTCGGCAACAACAACCCCAACTGGGGCTGGCACTACGTCCTGGCCGATCACGACCTCGAGGCGCAACCCGTATTATGCCCCCCCCGACCCGCGGAAGACGCTCGAGCCCGACACCCGGGTCTATCCGATCAGCCGCACGCTCGCCGCGGTTCAACGACCTGGACAGCGGCCAACCACGTGACCTCGGCCAACAGCCCGACGCCCTACCGCGACGAGCTCTTCGGGCCCTGGTTCGCGACCAGCCTGTTCGTCAGCGAGCCGGTGCACAACCTGGTGCATCGCATGGTGCTCGAGCCCGACGGCGTGAGCTTCCGCGGCCGCCGCGGGCCGGACGAGGCGGGCCGCGAGTTTCTGGCCTCGAGCGACAACTGGTTCCGGCCGACCATGCTCAAGACGGGCCCCGACGGGTGCCTCTGGATCGCCGACATGTATCGCTGCGTCATCGAGCACCCCGAATGGATTCCCGACGACTGGGAAGAAGCGGCTCGACCTCCGGGCCGGCAGCGAGCAGGGGCGGATCTATCGCGTCTATCCGGTCGAGCAAGAAGCCGCGGCCAATCCCCCGGCTGGACAAGCTCGATACGGCCGGGCTCGTGGCCGCGCTCGATAGCCCCAGCGGCTGGCAGCGCGACACGGCCCAGCGGCTGCTCTTGCACCGCCGCGATCCCGCCGCGATCGCGCCGCTGCGAGCTCTCGTGCAACGGCACACAAGCGGCCCAAGACGCGCGTGCAGGCGATCTGGACGCTGGCCGATCTGCGGTGGGCTCGATGAGGCTCGGTCCTGGCCGGCCTCACCGATCCGATGCCCGGGTGCGCGAGAGCGTGATCGCGGCGGTCGGGTCGATGCTGGGTCGCCGTCCGACGCGTGGCCGACGCAGTGCTCCGGCTGGCCGGCGACGCCGATGCCCACGTCCGGTTCCAGGTCGCGCTGGCGCTGGGCAACTGGGATGACCGCCGCGCCGGCGAGGCCCTCGCGCGACTGGCGCGGCGCGATGGGAACGACCCATGGATGCGGGCCGCCATCTTGAGCTCGGCAGTCCCGCACGTCGACGACGCTGCTGCTCGCCTTGCTCGGCGACGACGCGCCAGGCCGGGCAACGCCGCCGCCCGTCGGCGATCGTCGAGCCGCTGCTTGGCTCTGGCGGTCTCTGCCGGCGAGAGATCGAGCTCCGATCGAGGTGATCACGCGCACGATCGGCGATGCCGGCGGGGCAGGGGGGTCGATACGCACCCTGGCAGTTCGCCGCGCTCGCCGGGCTGCTCGAAGCCCGCGACCGAGCCGGGCAAGCCGTCGGCCGTCGATTTCGACAAGCCGTTCGCGTGGGTCTGGGCGGCTGCCCGCCGCGCTGATCGCCGACGAACGGCCGCCGAGGCCGAGCGGCTCGCGGCCGCGCGGCTGCTCGGGATACGCGAGCCCGGCGCAACACCAAGGATCGCGACCTGCTGGTCGGTCTGTTGCGGCCGCAGGTCTCCGTCGCAGCTGCAGCAAGCCGCCGTGGCCGCCCTGGGCGAGACCACCGACCCCAAGGTCGCCGACCTGCTGCTGCATGATTGGAAGGGACACTCTCCGCAGATTCGCAACGCGATCCTCGACGCGCTCCTGAGCCGACCGGCGTGGACATCCGCATTGCTCTCGTCGCTCGAGGACGGCTGCGTGCCGCCGGCCGAGATCGACCCGGCCCGGCGGCAGCAGCTGCTCACGCCGGCGCAATCCCGCTCAAGGCCCGCGCGGAGGCCGTCTTCGCCCACCAGGCCGACCGCGGCAGGCCGTCGTCGACGCCTATCGCTCGGCACTCGCGCATCAAGGGAGACCGAGCCGCCGGCGCGGCGTGTTCAAGAAGCTGTGCGCCTCGTGCCATCGCCTGGGGAACGAAGGGGTCGAGGTCGGCCCCGACCTCGCCGGCCTTGAACGACAAGTCGCCCGAGGCGCTCTTGATCGCGATCCTCGACCCCAACCGGGCGTTCGAGACGAAGTTCGCCAGCTTCACGATCGCAACCGCCGACGGCCGGGTCTTGAATGGCCTGGTCGCCGGTCGAGTCGGCGACCGCCGTGACCCTCCGCCGCCAGGACGGCAAGGAAGACGTGCTGCTCCGCTCCGAGATCGAGGAGATGGCCTCCTCGGGCCAGTCGCTGATGCCCGAGGGGATCGAGAAAGACTTGAAACCCCAAGACCTGGCCGACCTGATCGCGTTCCTGGCCTCGGCGGGCCACCGCGCAAACCCGAGTGAACGATCATGCCCAAGCCGACCGATGTCCGACCCGTGGCGGTCTCGCTGTACTTCCTGCCGATCAAGACCCGGGTGCCGCTCAAGTTCGGCCCCGAGGTCACGACCGAGGTGACCTGTGCGCGCGTTAAGATGACGGTCGAGGACCGCCAGGGCCAGCGGCCAACGGCTGGGGCGAGACGCCGCTCTCGGTGCAGTGGGTCTGGCCCAGCCAGCTTGAGCTACGAGGAGCGGCACCAGGCCCTGCGGGCGCTCTGCCATGCGAATCGCCGCGGCCTGGCTGTCGCTCGCCGGCGAGCCGGGGCACCCCATGGAGGTCGGGCATCGGTTCCTCGAAGACGTGCTGCCCGGGCTTGACGGACGAATTCAATCGATCCGAAGCGGCGCGGAGCCGGAGCCGGTCCCTTTGCTTGCGGCCCTGGTCTGTGCGTCGGCGTTTGACCTGGCGCTGCACGACGCCTTCGGCGTGCTCCACGGCGTCTCGACATATGAGACGTACAACGATCGATACATGAATCACGACCTGGCCCATTTCCTCACGCCCGCGCCGGGCAGCGGCGTGTCGTTCACCGGGCGTTTTCCCGAGGAATTCCTGGTGCGGCCCCGGCCCGAAACCATCCCCGCCTGGCACTTGATCGGCGGCAAGGACCCGATCGATCCCGACGAGCTGACCGGCACCGAGCCCGACGACGGCTATCCCGGTGCTGTTGCGCGACTGGATCCGCCGCGACGGCCTGAATTGCCTCAAGGTCAAGCTCCGCGGTGATGACTCCGACTGGGACTACGACCGGCTGCTCGAAGGTCGGCCAGATGGCCGATCGAGGAAGATGTCGACTGGCTGACCGCCGACTTCAATTGCACGGTCCACGACCCCGCGTATGTCAATGTGATCCTCGACCGCTTGATCGAGGAACATCCGCGGCTTTACGGCATGCTGCTCTACGTCGAGCAGCCGTTTCCCTATGATCTGGAAACGCACCGGATCGACGTGCACAGCGTCTCGGCCCGCAAGCCGCTGTTCATGGACGAGAGCGCCCACGACTGGCGTTTCGTGCGGCTGGGCCGCGAGCTGGGCTGGTCGGGCGTCGCGCTCAAGACCTGCAAGACGCAGACCGGCGCAATGCTCTCGCTCTGCTGGGCCAAGGCCCACGGCATGACGCTGATGGTGCAGGACCTCTCCAACCCGATGCTCGCGCAGATTCCCCACGTCCTGCTGGCTGCCCACGCCGGCACGATCATGGGGGTCGAATCCAACGGCATGCAGTTCTACCCGGAGGCATCGGTGCCCGAGGCGGCCGTGCATCCCGGACTGTTCCGGCGCCGGGACGGGGCCTCGACCTGGCGTCGATCCGCGGGCCGGGGTTCGGCTATCGGGTGGCAGGAGATCGAGCGAAGCCTACCGCAGCCCAACTTTACGACCACGTGATCGATGACATCGTCCCAAATCGGCCAAACCAAGCTCCGCGGCAGCCGGTGATCGGATTATCAGTAGGTGCGGTGATCCGTTTCATCGAAGGGCAAGGGGAAGGCCACCCCGAGCAGATACCTGCTGGGCAAGTCGCCGATGCGGTCATGGAGGCTACGCACGCCACTACAATGGA
>CAVRFS010000095.1:0-367803 GCA_963720335.1 uncultured Planctomycetota bacterium
CTTTGCGGGAACCCAAGTTCGGATTCTCAAGCGTGGGATGGTATGCGACAAAGGCCGCGACGGGTTTGCCGGTCGTTCGGTTCGTGACTTTCCCTGCACCGGAATTCCGCACACGAGTTTGAAGTCGAGCATGCCGGGCCCGACGCCCGGCGCGTTCGGATAATCCCTGGTACATGGGACGGTACGTCATTCCATCGCCGGGCCTCGAGCTGAGGTCGACCGGATGGCCTACGGGCAGGCCGTCCAGACGGTAATGTCCCCGCGCGTCGGTCGTGACTCGTATCCACATATCCGACCACCATGGGATGAGCGGATACGAATCCTCCAATGGGCGGGGGTAAGTCAGCCTGGGGCGGATGACCACTCCCGGAACCGGCGGCCCGTGTCGGCATCGACGACGTCGCCCTCGACATTCCGCCCGGGGGCGGCGACATGCTCGAACCCAATCGCGTAGATCAAAATATCGGTGTTCAGTGCCATCTGCCCCGGCTGGGTGCGCGGAAACTGGATCGACTTCGACGGCCGAGCGCGTCATGACCTGCAAGACCCGCGTCTTGATCCTGGGGCCCTGGATCAGGATCGAGACGATCCGCTCGTGGCCCGCACCACGGAGCAGGAATCGTCCGTCGGAGCCGGTCTCGACCGGCGGAATCAACATCGAGAGGCCGGCCGGCAGCCACCTCGTGAACATCGAGAAGGACCGGTAAGCCGCATCCGGATGGCTTCGCGTCGCCGACAGCCACGGCGAAAGGTCCTCAGTCGGCGTTGCGTCGATTTGGACCACGCGCACGGTCACGTCTGGCAGCGGACGGCCCTCGAGATCGATCAAACGGCCCGTGATCGGCGCATCGTCGGCGACGAGCTCGAGGCGGTTGCCGTCAGTGTCGTCAATCGTCAGCTCCTTGGTCCAGGCCGGTCCATAACCTTCCGCGAATGCGGCGAGGAGCACGCTTGGGTAGCCGTTGCGAACAGGGCCCGAGGCCAGCTCAATCCGGTCGAGTGTGAATCGAAACCTGCCATCGGCGCCGCTTGTCGCACGAACGGGCGGCGAAAGCGGCGTGTCGGGTTAACGGCTCGTCAGGTTCGACATACAAATATACCTTGCGCCGGCGACGGGCTGACCCTTCCGATCGACGACGCGTCCCGCGATCGGCAAAGTTTGAGGAACAGACCCGACGTCGGGCTTCGCTTGTGTGGCCGGTTGCGCGGAGTCGAGAGCAGGTTGCGCGACGTGCCTGGTGGCGCTGGCGAATCGCGGCACGAGGGCCGATGTCGCCAGGATGAGCAGGGTCATGCCGGTTATGCTCCAGGCGATCCAGCGCCGGCGCGCACCGTGATTTTCGTGCGTCATGGAAGGGTCGGTCCTCGGGTGGAAGAAGTGTTAGAGTCTGGCGTCTCGGCTCGCGCTTCGGGCACTGCCGGCTGCATACGACGGCCTGCGCGTCCTGGCTCTTAGGGGATTTGGATTCCCTCGCCGGCGTTCGAGAGGTCGATGACCTCGATGCCGCCGCGGGTGATCATTTCCACCAACAAGGTCGGATTGAGAGATTTCTTAAACAGGCGGGCGCCGTCGGCGGTGACGCCCACAAACCCCTCCTTGAATTGGCCGCCGAGCTGAGGCAGCAGGCTGCGCCCTTTGAACGCGAGGTCCTCGGGTTTGGTCCAGGGAACGCCAGTCACAGCTTCCGCGATCATCAGTGTGTTGGAAGTTCCGTCGGTTACCGAATTGATGTTCACCATGCGATCTTCGTCGAAGAGAGCGCCCCCGCCGACAAAGCCCAAGTAGTGTGTGACGTTCTTGTCCTTCTCGCCGTCTTTCGCGACCACGGGGGCGTACACCTTGGGCATCTTCGCGAGCAAGGCCTTGTTGTTTGGGCTGTCCCAGGGTTCCGACAGTTTGAATTGCCCGTAGAGGGCCTTTTCGCTCTCGCCCAGGTAAGGCAGGATCGCGACGCGCCAGCTCAGGAGCGGCGTGCCATTTGGGCCGATGATCGCCGCGGCCGGGAAGTTGAGGTCGTTGGCCTCAAGATGCGCATGAATCGCCTTGGCGATCCGTTTCAATTTCGTTGCGCTGAGGACGATCAATTCCGTCTCGCGGGCGGGTTCTTCTTCTTCGACTTTCGGTTGGGGCGCGGCGGCAGCGACGACCGCGATGGGCTCGGGACTGAGGACACGGCGCTCGGGCACGGGCTGTTGTGGTGCCGGCCGCGGAGTGCTTCCAACGACGCCCACACAGACACCGACCCCTGTGGCAGCGGCTCCGAAGCCGACCAGCGAGGCGGAGATCAGTCCGATTTTCGCGAATAGCATGGATCTCAAAACTCCCTGGGAAAGAGTGACGATCGAGACCGGGACGCTTCCGGCCGCGAGCCCTGTGGAAAGAGACAGCACGTTCTTGACGGTGGAACCCACGAGCACGTTCGGGAGCACCGAGGGCTTTGTCGAGTCGATCGCGGCAGCGACAAATCCGGCCGGGTAGGCCAGCCCGCGGCGATCGAGCCGGCGGCGCAACCGTTCTCTCGCGCGGGACACTTGCGAGCTGATCGTGCCGACCCGGCGGCCGAGCCGCCGAGCCGCCTCTTCATGCGTGAGCCCTTGGAGGTCGCAGAGCACGATGGCCGTCTTATACCGCGCGGGCAGCCGCTCGATTTCTCGATGCAGGGCTTCGATCTCGTCGTGATTTGCAAGCGCGGACGGATTTCGACTTGATCCGTTCGAAGGGTGTGCACGGTCGCGGTACACTGCTGCCTCCGCTTCATAGCTCTTTCGCCGCGCGTTCTTATCCTTCAGCCGCCGCGCCGTCCGGTGGGCGACGCCGTAGAGCCAGGGACCGAGCCGGTCGGGCTGCCGGATCGAGCCTGCCTTGCGGGCCAGGACCATGAACGTGGCCTGGAAGGCGTCTTCGGCGTCGTGGGCGTTGCGGAGCAAGCTTTGACAGACACCGAAGACGAGCGGTCCGTGCCGCATGACCAGGGCTGTGAAGGCCGGCTCGGCTTCTGCGCCTCGGTGAGACGCGAAGCGCTCCAATAATTGGCCATCGGTCAATCCGGTAACGGTCCCGCCGTCGATGATCGCACGGAGCTCTCGCGTCACTCCCACTCGCATGATCCCGACGCCCCCCGTTTCTGTTGCCGTTTGCTCGAATCTCGGCTCGCGTTTTCTATTATCTCCCACGCCGAATGGTAACCCTTGCAGCTTTTTTCGCGACATGCAGGCGCCCGCGGCGCGCGGAGCCATAAGCCGTGCAGCCCTAGCCTATTGCTGCGGATCCGCGAATCAGCCGCCGCGCGTTTCCTTGGCGGATCGCCTCGGCTTGTTCGGGCGTCAGGTTTGACTCCTTGAGCTTAAGATGGGCCGAGTGGGCATAGAACATAGGGGCGTGCGAGCCGAACAGCAGACATTCGTGTCCGACCTGCGCGACCAGCCGTTCGAGACCAGCCACGCCCTCCAGCATCGCGATATCGGCCGAGATTCCCGGAGTCGCGAGCGTGCGTTTCAAGGCATCGCCGCGGAGGTCGAGGAGCGCGTTCAACAAGACAACCTGAGGCCGTGGAGTGCGCCCGAACAGGCCAAGCAGCGGTGCCGGGTCGGTCGTGGGAAGACTTCTCAACAGTGGGTGCAACGTGCGCGGGTCTTCCATTTTGAGGGCGATCTGGACGATCAGATCTCGCTTGGCCGCTTCCGCGAGCAAGTCGATGAATGGCGGGGCGTCGAGTGTGTAATCGTGGTAGTTCGGGTGCAGGCGGATGCCGGGCATCCGGTACATCTCGTGGCAACGCCGCAGCTCCTCGCGCCAGTCGGGAAGGAGCGGACTGACGGCGCCGAACGGCCGCAAGAATCCGGCGCCATGCGTGCGACAGGTCTCGGCGAGGCGCGCGTTCACGGCGGCGAGGTCGCGGTGCAGCAGGGCGTCGAGGCTGCCGGCCCACGCTTCGGTCACATCCAGTCCGCGGAGCCGGCGCACCAGGGCCTCGGGCTCGTCGTCAGGCAGGCGGCGGAACGGCCAGCGCGACAGCGAAACGTTCACGTCGATCATGGCTTGACTCCCTTGATGGTCAAGATCGGCATCAGCAGCCGGCGCAGGTTCTCGCCGAGGATCAGCCGCCGGTCCGTGTCCGAGATATCGGCCCCAAGCACCTTGGCGAGCTGCGAGGCGAAGCTCCGGCCCGGGACGTCGCTGCCGTAGAGGATCCTGCGCGCTCCCAGCTCGCGGACCGCCATCTCAACGACTCCGGCTGTTGGGTCGAATCCGGCCAGATCGATCGTCACGTTGGGCAGGCTGCGGACCAACCGGATGCCAAGCTCCCACTGGCCGCCGGTGTGGCCGAGAATCAAAGACGCGGCGGGATGTCGCGCCGCCAGGGCAGCCAGATCCATCGGCGTCGACTCGCCAGGCTCGTTGCCGCCGGCCTTGATCCAGGTGTGCTGGAAGATGACCGCCTTTAGCTCGGCAGCGCGACGGACCAAGGCGTCGGCCTCGGGACAATCGCACCGCGCCGCCGTCCAGAGCTTGAGACCGACCATCGGGCCGTCTCGAACGCAGCGATCAATCTCGCGAAGGCTGGCGTCAACCTGCTTGGGACTGACGTAGACAAGCCCATACGCGCGATGGTGCCAGTGGCTCAGCGCCTGGAGCACCTCGTCGTTCTGGCGCCTGATCTGGTCCGGCGTTGGGTCGGCAACGATCGACATGCCCATGGAAATGATCAGCCGATCGATCCCCATCCGGTCGGCCAGGGCGATCATCCTGGCCATCGACTCATCCGGCGTCCGCCCTCCCCACCGCGCGATATGGCAGTGCAGGTCCCAGATCATCATCCTTCGCTCCTTTGTCTCGTTGCGGGCCTACTCCCAGAAGACCATCGCCAACGATTTTCGGGATTCTCGCCTGCGTTCGGGCGATTGTATTATTCTACGAAACGTACCATATTCTCGCGGCCGGTTGCCTGGCTGCATAGAATATCCGTAAATTCACGTATGAGTCGCGCCGGGCCTCGTACCGGCCGACTTCTGTGCACGTTCGAGTCACACCCGCACGAGGAGGAAAAGCCGTGGGAACACAGGACAAAGTGGCTTTCATCACAGGTGCGAACAAGGGGCTCGGCTTCGAGACGGCCCGTGGGCTCGGCGAGCTGGGAATCGCCGTCGTTCTCGGCAGCCGAGACGCGGCGAAGGGCCGCGCCGCCGCCGAGACGTTGCGGGCCGACGGAATCGGCAACGTCGAGTCCGTGACGTTCGACGTCACCCGGCCCGGGGACCACCATGACATCGCGCAGTATCTTGAAAAACGTTATGGCAAGCTCGATATCCTGATCAACAACGCGGGCGTCATGCTGGATGCCGGCGACTTCGGCGCCACGGGCGGGTTCAACACGACGTCCACGGTGGCGATGGAGATTCTCCGCAGCACGTTCGAGACGAATTTCTTTGCTGTCGTCGCGCTCACGCGGGCGCTCTTGCCGCTCATCCGCAAGGCGCCGGCCGGGCGGATCGTGAACCTGTCGAGCATTCTCGGGTCGCTGACGATCCACTCCGATCCGGCCTCGCCGATCTACGACAAGAAGGCGTTCGCTTACGACGCCTCGAAGACGGCGCTCAATGCGTTCACAGTCCACCTGGCCCAGGAGCTGAGCGGGACGGCGATCAAGGTAAATTCGGCCCACCCCGGCTGGGTGCAGACGGACATGGGCGGCTCGGCGGCCCCGATGAAGCTCTCGGAAGGCGGGAAGACGAGCGTGATGCTGGCGACCCTGCCCGACGATGGACCCACCGGCGGCTACTTCCACCTCGGCAAGCCGCTGCCTTGGTGAACAGGAGCATCGAGCGTCGTGCGGACCGCCTGAATCGGTTGACGGCGCTCGTCAAGCCATTTGGAGCGTGCTATAATCCTCTCCCATGAACCGTCGAACCTTCCTTCAATGTGGTGGTATTGGGGCGGCTTGGTCGGCCCCGGTAATTGCTGCCATGGCCCAACGAGACAAGCTCGATGTCGCGGCGGACGTCCTGACCCAAGCAACAGCAGCAGGGCAGGTGAACGCGGCGGTCCTCTACGTTCAGCACCGAAGGACCGTGTTCGCCAGGTCCTTCGGAGCGGCCCGATCGGTGGATGATCTCTTCGTGCTCGGTTCGATCTCGAAACCGATTAGCGCGGCGGCCCTGATGACGCTCTACGACCAGGGCCGGTTCCAGCTCGACGATCCAGCCCACAAGTTCCTCCCCGAGTTCACCGGCGCTGCCCGCGACCGAATCACGGTTCGGCAGTTGCTCACGCATGTGTCCGGCCTGCCCGATCAATTGCCCGAGAATCAGGCGCTGCGCAAGGGTCACGCTCCACTGTCGGAATTCGTTGCCAGGACCGTCCGAACTCCGCTGCTGTTCGAGCCAGGTTCCCGGTACGAGTACTCGAGCATGGCGATCCTGCTGGCCGCCGAAATCGCCCGACGGATCAGCGGAGCCGAGCTTCCCGCATTCATCGAGCAAGCCGTCTTCCGGCCGCTGGGCATGAAGCACTCCGCCTTGGGGCTCGGCCGGTTCCCGCTCGAGGCCATGATGCGGTGCCAGGCCGAGAACGCCGCGCCGGAATCCGGGGCAGGGGACCCCACGGCCAAAGAGTGGGATTGGAATAGTCCGTACTGGCGCCGGCTTGGGGCGCCTTGGGGCGGCGTGCACGCCTCAGCCCCCGACCTGGCACGGTTCTTCGCCGAGTTCCTTCATCAGGAGGGCAAGGCTGTCCGGCCGGAAACCGCACGGCTGATGATCCGCAATCACAATCCCGACGGCTTACCGCCGCGTGGGCTCGGATTTGCCATCGGCGCCGGGACCGGCAGCCCAGGTTGCTCGGAGGCGACGTTCGGCCATGGCGGATCGACCGGGACGCTCGCCTGGGCCGATCCCCGGACGGAGACGATCTGCATCGTGCTCACGACGTTGCCTGGTCGGGCTGGCCATCAGCACCCACGGTCGCTCGCCTCCGATCGCGTGGCCGAGGCTGTCGGCTGACCTTATCCCTCACCTGCCGCGCCGATCCGTCCGGAGTCACGTCGGACGAAAAGGGGCCGTGAAATCGTCATCCTGAATGGAGCAGAACAGGCGCGGGTGCTCCTTGTACTTGGCCCAGAGCACCCCGACCTCATGCTCGTCGACCAAGAAGCATCGACCC
Source organism: uncultured Planctomycetota bacterium (assembly GCA_963720335.1). Lineage (GTDB taxonomy): Bacteria > Planctomycetota > Planctomycetia > Isosphaerales > Isosphaeraceae > CAVRFS01. The sequence continues at coordinate 7,160 of CAVRFS010000095.1, forward strand.
AGGTACATACCGTCCCGCGGATGGACCGAGTACTTGACGTAGACGCAGTCAGGCCGCTCTGCCAGCTCATAAAGGACCTCGGCCAACAGCGCCTGGTCGGTCGCGACAAAGCAAAGCTTCTTTTGGCAGCCGGGATTCCCCTTGTACCATTCCGGTCCGTGGCAGTGCATGAAGTACCCGTTCGCAGTCAGGCGGAAAAAGCTCTTAACGTATGACATGGCAACCTGCTTTCTCTTTGGCCCAGTGGAACATGGTGTTTTGCGATCGATCACTTGCGCGAACTCGGCTTTACCAACAAATTCTGGTTGTGCAGCCAGTTGATACAGAGTGTCGTCCAGCTCGAGGGGAGTTTATCGTTTTGGCGCACGCCAAAGTCGTGGTCGCCTGTCGCATAGATATGCAGCTCGGTCGGAACCCGGGCGCGCTTCAAGGCCATGTACATGATCACGCTGTTCTCGGAGATGGAGCCTCCATAACTCTCGTTGTCGTCGGAGGCGTGGGCCAAGAAGACTGGGGGCGTACAGGCCGGGATGCGAAGACCCGGCCGGATTTCATCCTTGTCCTTGGCCTTCAGATAGCCTGAGTAGCACAGGACGGCGAAATCGGGCCGGCAACTGACCTGGTCCATCGCATCGATCGGTTCGTACGTCCGTTTCGTAAAATTCGTGGCGGTCGCCAGTGCGAGATGACCGCCCGCCGAGAAGCCGACGATGCCGATCCGCGTCGGATCGATGCGCCATTCCTTGGCCCTGGCGCGCACCAGGCTGACGGCCCTCTGGGCATCCATCTGCGGACCGAGTGGAGGCTCGCCGGGGACATCACCCGGACGCCGCGGACAACGGTACTTGAGGATAATGCCCGTCATGCCGTGGGAGTTCAGCCACGCCGCCACTTCCTCGCCTTCGAGCTCCCAGTAGAGGTCCCAATAGCCGCCTCCCGGACAGATTACCATCGCTGTTCCCGTGTTCGTCTCCCAGTTGGCCTGATAAACCGTCAGGGTCGGCTTGGTGACGTTGGTAATGATCTTGGTCGGTCCCACGAGGGGCGACTGCCGAATCTTGCTGGTTTCCTCGCCCTTGATGCCCACGTCTCCGGGCGTCTTCCCCGGCCAGAGATCGACGACCAGCGGCTCCGCCCCGAATGCCGGAATGGACACAAACAAACCGGCGAGCAACAAGACGTCGAAAGCGATTCGGCGCACTTTGGAAATCTCCCCCGGGATGCCGATCAACGAACCCACTATTCATCATGCAGACTGAACGCCACGAACGCATCGCCCGCCTTCGTTTCCAGCTTGCCGGCGCCGCTGGCCGCGATGACGACGTACTGGCGGCCGTTGACCTGATAGGTCGACGGAGTCGCGTAGCCACCGGCAGGCAGGGCGTGTTCCCAGAGAAGCCGGCCGGTCTGCTTGTCAAAGGCGTGGATGCGTTCGTCCTTGGTGCCGGCGATGAATACCAGGCCGCCGGCAGTCACGATCGAGCCGCCAAATGTTTCGGTGCCCGTTCGTGGAATGCCGCGGGCGGTCAGCTCGACGTGTTCGCCAAGCGGAACCCGCCAGGCGAATTCCCCCGTGTTGAGGTTGATCGCGTTCAATTGCCCCCACGGCGGTTTCATCGCTGAGTAGCCCTCACTGTCGAGGAATTTATGGTAGCCCTTGGATATATACGGGCCGTATCTCGACCGATCGGCATCCTTCGATTCAACGAGTGTAATGATATTTGTAAGGTTGTTCGAGTTCACGTAGAGTAAACCGGTCGTCGGATCAAACGATGCCCCCGACCAGTTCGCTCCACCGTGGAAGCCGGGGACGACAACCGTTCCTTGAAGACTGGGCGGGTTGAAGGCCGGTCCGCCTCGGATCTTTCGCAGTTGGGCGAGAGCTGAAGCGCGGTTCGATTCACCGATGTCAGTGATGTTGGTCTCATCGAGAAACTGGGCGGAAAACGGCGGCGGCTTGACCGGGATTGGCTGCGTCGGCGACGCGAGTTCGCCGGGAATATCGGAGGCCGGCACAGGTTGCTCCTTGACGTCGAAGAGCGGCTTGCCGGTCTCGCGGTCGAACAGGAAGACATAGCCCGTCTTCGTCACTTGTGCGACAGCGTCGACTTTCTTGCCGTCGTGGGTGACCGTGACCAAGTTGGGATAGACCGGCAGGTCGTGATCCCACAGGTCATGATGCAACGTCTGAAAGTGCCAGACACGTTTGCCCGTCTTCGCGTCGAGTGCGATCGTGCAGTTGGCGAATAGATTGTCGCCATGGCGGCCACCGCCGTAGAAGTCGGGCGCCGCTGATCCGAGTCCGGCGAAAACCAAGCCGCGATCCACATCGATGCTGACCCCGCCCCAGGCGTTCGCCGCCCCACGATCCTTCCAGGAATCGCCTTTCCACGTGTCGTTTCCAAATTCGCCCGGAAGCGGTACGGTCCGGAACCGCCAGACCTGCTCACCGGTGCGAACGTCGAACGCCCGGATATCTCCCGGCGCGGCAATGCCGGGCCCTTCATCACACGAGACCCCGACGATGATCGTATCCTTCCAGACGGCCGGAGCGGAGGTCGGTCCATAGCTCAGCGCGGCGACTTTGGGATCGAGTTCCTTGCGGAGATTTCGGACACCTCCGTCGCCGAACTTCGGGTCGAGCTTGCCGGTCTTGGCGTCTAACGAAAACAACCGGCCGTCCGAAGTGCCGTGAATGATGCGCCGCTCACCGTCGGGCTTGCCGTCGGACCAGTAAGCGCAGCCTCGGTTCACGCCGCCAGAGGCCGGTCGATGCGGAAACGGATGGTCCTTGAGAGGATCGAACTGCCAGAGCTCCTTGCCGGTCGTTGCGTCAAGAGCGACGACGCGAAGATATCCGGTGGTGACGTACATCACGCCCTCGATCACGATCGGCGTACACTCGATCGTCTTGCCTCTGCGGCCTTCGAGCTCACGCGTGTGATACGTCCAGCTCGGTTTGAGCCGCGTCACGTTTTCGCGATTGATCTCATCCAGCTTGGAATACCGCATGCAACCGGGATCGTTCCCCACGCGCGGCCAGTCGACGTTTTGCTGGGACTGTCCAAGAGCCCGGCCGGCGAATGCTAGGAGACAAGCGAAGGCGACTACATATCTTCTCATTCTCAATATCCTACAATGAAAAGCGTTTAACCAATGATGAATGGTATAATCAACGCAAATTGAGATTATCCGTGTTTCATCCGTGTCAATCCGTGGCTAATATTGGATTTGTCCGTGTATTCCGGGCGTTCCGTGGTTAAGAGTATTCGGATCCTGCCGACCACGAGCCGCGTGATCATGGCTTGCTTTTTTCCGCCGCGGGTGGCTCCCAACTGACGTTCAGCTCGATTTCCTTGCCGTCGCGACTCACGGTCACCACCTTCTTCGGTCCGCCGGCCCGGAGGGCACGGGTGAGTTCCGTGCGGTCGGCGACCGTGGTCCCGTCGATTTTCAGGATCTCGTCGTTTTCCTTGATGCCGCCCTTCTGGGCGGCGCTGTCGTCCTGCACTTCGACGACCGTCATCTCGTCAAGCTGGACCCCGAGCATGCGGCGGTTCCCGGCCATCGCGCCGAGGCGCGGAGTTTATCGCGGGAGAGCAGGTGGTCGAGGTTGGCAATCCCGTACGCTCCAAGGGCAACGACCATCGAGGAATGCTTCTGGTAATCTGGATTGGCCGCGTCGAATGTGTCAAACTGGGTGTGGTGGGTGCGCTGGTAACGAGCACTGCCCGACTGTCGCCAGAAGAAGCCTGGCACGTTGGCCGCGAGGAACGAGGCGTGGTCGCTGTCGGCGCCGGAGAGGCCTGGGACTTTCCGCACGACGAATGGGTATTTCGAGTCGAGCTCCTTGATCGGGGCGAAGACCTGTTCGAAGTCACTGACCATCGCCTCGGTCGCGCCGATGCCTGAGAGGTAGTTCGTGCCTCCGTCGTGCACGATCACGGCGGAGATCTTGGGTGTGAGCTCCTTGTGGGCCTTGACGTAGGCGGCCGAGCCGAGCAGGCCTTGCTCCTCGCCGCTCCAGAGCATGAAGCGGATGGTCCGTTTCGGCTTCACGCCGGCTTTCATCAGGATGCGGGCCGCCTCCAAGGTCGTGGCGACGCCCGTGCCGTTGTCGGTGGCGCCGGTGGCGCCGTCCCAGGAATCGATATGGCCGCCGACGATCACGTACTCATCGGGCCGCTCGGAACCGGTTATGTCGGCAATCACATTATAGAGTACGACCGGTCCCTTCTTGAAATAATTGCGGATATCAAACTCCAAGGTGACCGTCTTGCCTTCCTTGAGCCAAGCGGCCAGCTCGTCGAACTGCTTGCGGAGGAGGGTCACCGAGGGGAGGGTCGGCAGCTTGTCCCAGGTGATCCGGTGCAGGCCGGCCGTGACCAGCAGCTCACTGGGGGAGGGGGAGACGATCCCGGCCGCCTTGGCGTCTTCCAGCTCTTTGCGAAGTGAACGGACGAAGGCCGCGTCTGGTCTCGGGCCGCCGCCTGAGCCACTTGACCGTGGCAAAAGCACCCACGCCCCGGCAAGCGTTCCCTTTTCCTTGGCCGCGTCGAGCTCTTTCTTGTCCTTGGGAGCCAGTACGGCTTTTCCGCGAACGGCCCCTTTCGTGCCCGCAGACCACGCCATCGTCATGAACTCGAGCGACTTCGGCTCGGGTTGGATGACTCGGCCGAACCAAGGCCCTCGGTTGAACCCCACGGGAAACTCGCCCCACGACTCGAGGTGGGCATTATTGATCCCAAACGAGGCAAATCGGTCGCGCACCCACTCACAAGCGTGGGTCAGGTTGTCCGAGCCAGTCAGCCTCGGGCCGATCCGATTACAAAGCACATCCAGATGGTCCATCACCTGGGATTCTTCGGTCCCCGCGGACAACGATCCGCTCGACCTCCGGGCTTCGGACCTTCCGGCTGTCCTTCTCCGCAGCCCCGGCCAAGGATGGACCCGACAGGCCCATGACGACAACACACGCAACCCAGAAACACCGTCTCATGCGCAACCTCCTCGTTGGGAAATCACCGAAAACCCGATCAGATTCTTTGAACCGACCCTGTGGGATCAGCCCATTCGTGGATAAGACACCATTCTTTTCCATCGCGGACGTCCCGTCCAGTGTGTCGAGTTTCCGGCTTGCCACTCCGCCGTTCGTTCAAGAACGTTGATCGGAAGACGGAGCTCCCTCCTACAAATCCTGTAGGAGCCGGCTCTGTCCGGCGAGCGATCTACGGAGTCTCACATGGGACAAGGGTACACAAACACCTGCCGCCATTCGGGGGCACTTCGCTCGCCCGGCCGGTACCGGCGGCCATACTTGCGATGGCGAAATCCGATGACGCACGCCCGATTGATGGTTCCAACGGTCGAACGCTGTCGCTATTATTGTAAGGTCACGCCTCCAATTCGAGAGATGGGATTCGGTCCATGCCTGATTGCTCGGTGCAGCTCACCTATGCAAATGCCCAACCGCCTGGCTGGTATCGTCCAACCAATCGGCGTGTGGTCGGCGGTCGTCGTGCTCGCGGCCCTGATGCCGGGCTTTGGGGTCTGTGCCGCCGCCGACCTGACCAACGAGCAGTTCCGCGCGACGATCCTGCCGATTCTCGAAGACAGTTGTTACACCTGCCACGGCAACGGGAACAAGAAGGGCGGGGTGAGCCTCGACGGACTTGAGTCCAATCAAGCGCGATTGCACGATCGCGATCTTTGGTGGGACGTCTTGAAGAACGTGCGGGCCGGCATCATGCCGCCGGCCGGCAAGCCTCGGCCGTCCATCGAGGAGCGGCGGCTCCTGGAGGACTGGATCAAGTTCGCGGCGTTTGGGATCGACCCGACGGACCCCGACCCCGGCCGCGTCACCGTCCGCCGGCTCAATCGGACCGAGTACCGCAACACGATCCGCGACCTGATCGGTGTGGATTTCGATACGACGAACGAGTTTCCCCCGGACGACACCGGGCACGGGTTCGACAACATCGGCGACGTGCTGACGCTCTCTCCCTTGCTGCTCGAGAAGTACCTCGCGGCAGCGACCACGATCATCGCTCGGGCCGTGCCGATCGTCCCGAAAGTCGCCGCGCAGCGGGTGATCCCTGGCCAGCGCTTTCGACGCGCGGGCGTCGAGAAAGACGGGATCGGCCCGCCATCATTGTCCTATTACGAGCCCGCAACGGTTACGGCCACTGTCCCGGTCGAGCACGATGGCCGTTATCGAGTGATCCTGGAGATCACGGCGAACGAGCGATACGTCGATGGGGTCAACGATTACAACCGTTGCCGGCTCCTCTTCCGCGCCGACGGTGACGAGCTGCGCCCGTCGGGAATTTGCCAGGCAGGATGGTAAGCCGTTCCGCTTCGAGGCTGATCGCGACTGGAAACTCGGGCCGCACACGCTGACAGTCGAGGTCCAGCCGCTCACACCCAAGGAGAAGCAGGTCCGATCGCTGGCGATCCGCGTCCAATCGGCGACCCTGGTCGGGCCGATGGATGAGAAGTACTGGGTCCGACCGCCGGAACACCTCCGCTTCTTCCCCGGTGACATTCCTGAAGACGCCGATGCACGCCAGCTCTATGCCCGCGAGCTCTTGGGGCGGTTCGCGGCGAAGGCCTTTCGACGTCCCGTGGACGAAACGACCAAGGATCGGTTGGCTGCTCTGGCCAAGGCCGTCTCAGCACAGAAGGGACAGACCTTCGAGGCCGGCGTGGCCCAGGCGATGGCGGCTGTCCTGACGTCGCCCCGGTTTCTCTTCCGCGAAGAGGATGCCGAGCCGGGCTCGAGCGGCCGGTACCCGTTGGTCGATGAATACGGCCTGGCCTCGCGGCTATCCTACTTCCTCTGGTCGTCGATGCCCGACGACGAGCTGTTCCGCCTGGCTGGAGAGCACAAACTCCGCGCCAACCTGTCCGCCCAGGTCGGGCGAATGCTCGCCGACAAGCGTTCGGCTGAGTTCTTCCGCCACTTCGTCGGCCAGTGGCTCCAGGCGCGCGACATCGAGGGGGTGCTCATCAATACGTTCGCCGTGATCTCCCGCGACGAGGCGCCGGACCCCGAAGCGGAGCGCCGTCGCAAGCGGTTCCGGGAGCTGGTCCAGAAGCCGGCTGAAAAACTCACCGACGCCGAGAAGAAGGAGCTGCAAGATGCACGAGCGTCGTTCGGCCGGGGTTTCCGCCGCTTCCGTGAGTTCGAGCTGACCGGCGAGCTCCGGCGAACCATGCGGAGCGAGACTGAGATGGTTTTCGAGCATATCGTCCGCGGCAACCGGAGCCTTCTGGAACTACTCGACAGCAACTACACGTTCCTCAACGAGCGGCTGGCCAAGCACTACGGAATCGATGGCGTCAAGGGGGACCAGATGCGTCGAGTCGACCTGCCCGCGGGAAGCCCACGCGGCGGCATTTTGACGCAGGGAACGGTACTCGCGGTCACCTCTAACCCCGACCGGACCTCGCCCGTGAAAAGGGGCTTGTTCATCCTCGACAACATCCTGGGCTCGCCCCCGGCACCTCCGCCGCCGAACATTCCGTCGCTGGAAGAGGCCGGCAAGAAGGTCTCCGGCCGCACGCCATCCGTGCGGGAGTCGATGGTCCTGCACCGGAGCGAGGCGACCTGTGCCTCATGTCACGCCCGGATGGACCCTCTGGGCCTTGCCTTGGAGAACTTCAACGCGCTCGGCCGTTTCCGCGAAAAGGAGCGGGCCGGTCCCATCGACGCCTCGGGAAAGCTGCTGACGGGTGAATCGTTCAAGGAAGTCAGGGAACTGAAGCGTATCCTGGTCGACCAGCGGCGCCACGACTTCTACCGCTGCCTGAGCGAGAAGATGCTCACCTATGCCCTCGGCCGTGGCCTCGAAGCCTATGATGTGCAAGCCGTCGACACGATTGTGGAGCGGATCGAGAAAGCGGAGGGGGGCGCTTCCGCTCTGATCGCCGGCATCGTCGAATCCGCCCCGTTCCAGAAGCGCCGCCGGCTGTCGGCGGGGGACTCCGCAGAACTCTCGGATCGAGGCGCCGGTCAAGCGCCCGAACCGACTCGATAATTCACGATGAGGACCCGATCCATGACTACAGGATTCGACCCTAACGCCTCGCATCGCCCGGACGGCCATAGCCGCCGCCATTTCCTCCGCGGGCTCGGTGCTTCCATCGCACTGCCGGCGTTCGCGTCATTGGGCACGTCCAGGCTGCTGTTCGCCGCCGACGGGGCGGCCAAACTCGCCACGACCGGCTCAGGTGCTCCCTTGCGAGCGGCCTTTGTCTACTTCCCGAACGGCGCGATCCCGGCCTCCTGGTGGCCCGGCGGCGAGGGGGCCGACTTCCAACTGAAGCGGACCCTTCAGCCCTTGGATCCGCTCAAGGGGCTTGTTCAGGTCCTCGGCGGTTTGAACCATAAGACGGCCGAGGGAGGTCCCGATGGCGCCGGCGACCACGCCGCGCGGTAACGGGACGTTTTTGACCGGCGTCCGTCTGAACAAGAGCGCCACCAACGTGCGGGCCGGGATCTCCATCGACCAGGTGCTCGCGCAAAAGATTGGCCACCTCACGCGGTTCCCGTCGCTGCAACTGGCCTGCGATGCGGGACGGAAGTCCGGGGCGTGCGACTCGGGCTATTCTTGCGCCTATCAGTACAACCTCTCCTGGAGCTCGCCGACCACACCGATGCCGGCGGAATCCAACCCGCGACTCGCCTTTGAGCGTCTCTTCGGTACCGGAGGTCCGGGCCAGCGACTGGCCAACCTGCAGCGCCGCCGGCAGGAACAGCGATCGATCCTCGACTTCGCGCTCGAAGACGCGCGTTCAATGCAGCGCAGGCTCGGTTCCCAGGACCAGGAAAAGCTCAACCAGTACTTGGCAGGAGTCCGTGAAATCGAGAGCAGGATCGAGAAAGCCGAACGGTTCACCGATTTCCGTGATCCCGGCGTCGAGACGCCTGTGGGCGTCCCTCCGGACTACGCGGACCACGTCCAGCTCATGTTTGATATGTTGATCCTGGCGTTCCAGACCGATTCGACACGCGTGGCGACCCTGATGCTCGCCCACGACGGCAGCAATCGGTCGTTCGACCAGATCGGGATCTCCGAGGGTCATCACGACCTCACGCATCACCAGAATCGGCCGGACTGGATCAGCAAAGTCGCCGACATCGACCTGTGGTACGTCCGCCAGTTTGCCCGGTTCTTGGAAAAGCTCCAGTCGACCAAGGACATCGACGGCAAGTCGCTGCTGCACAACGCCATGATCGTCTACGGCAGCGGTAACGCCGACGCTAACCGCCATACGCACAACAACCTGCCGATCGTGCTGGCCGGCGGCGGCGGCGGAACGCTGACAGCCGGCCGTTACGTCAAGCACGGGTCCAAGCCACTGACGAATCTTTATCTGAGCATGGCCGACCGCCTCGGGCTGAGCGACGTGAAATCCTTCGGCGACTCCACCGGCCGGCTGGGCAATGTGTAAGAAGGTCACGCGCGGCGGCTGAGTCCGCGCCATGCGACTGGTCCGGAGCCAAGTGGTAACGTGAGAGCCAGAAAGGGCTGAGGCCCGGTTGCCGGCTAAGCTTACGGGATCAGTTGATAGGTGACAAAAGCGATTCTCCGGCCGTCGGGCGACCAGCACGGCACGTTGACCGTACCCTGTCCGCCGAAGAACCGGCCCAGCACGTCCATTTTTTTGGTGGAGAGCGACATCCGCCGTAGGGTCACGTCTTTGTTTTCGGGGTGGCCCGTGACATCCTTTTCGTATGAGAGGAAGACGATCGTCCGGCCATCGGGCGAGGGGTGGGGGAACCAGTTGTTGAGCTCGTCGTCGACGACCGGTTCCTGCATGCTGCCGTCGGTTCGCATACGCCAGACTTGCATTTTGCCAGTGCGGTCGGAGTTGAAGTAAATGAACTGGCCGTCCGGTGAGTATTCTGGGCCGTCGTCCAGGCCCTTCGCGGTTGTCAGGCGCGTCTCCTTGCCGCCGTCGGCGGGGATGGTGTAGATGTCGAACTCGCCGTCGCGCCGGGCGCAGTAGGCAAGTGTCTTGCCATCGGGCGACCAGCCGTGCCAGTACGACGGGCCAGTCGGAGTGATGAGCTTGGGCGTCCCGCCTGCCACCGGCAGCGTGTAAATGAGCGACTGCCTCCGCCCCTGTGACTGATCGCTGATGGCCAGCAACGTGCCGTCCGGGGAGATCCCGTGGTCGTTGTTGCACCGCGTGGCGAAGCCGGTGTCAATCGGCTTCGGCTCCCCGCCCGAGGCGGGGATCTGATAGATCCTGCCGCCACTATTGTAAATCAAGGTGTTGCCGTCGCGCAGCCAGTTGGGGGCTTCAATCCGACTGGTTGTCACGAAGACGACGCGACGGTCCGTCGACGCGATTGATTGGGTCTCAAGGCTACTGTACAGGACAGGTCGTCCCGATACCGCGGGAAGGGGCGCCACCAGTTCCACATTCGAGAAGTCCGCCTTCTCCGTCACATCCTTGTTGTGCGAGCAGACACCGATCCCGACATAAAACGGCTCCTCAAAGGCGATCCGCACCGCGGCGCCCGAGTATTTCGAGGATCCGCCCTCGGCCCCGAGATACATCAAGACGTACTTCCCTCGCTTTTCGAGCCGGAGCCGACGGGGAGCGGAGACATTCGCTTGCACCTCGTGCGTATTTGCCCCCTTGGCCTCGCGGAACTGGAGCGACGTCAGGCCATCGCCGTGGAGCGCGACGTCAACATAGGCCGAGTCAGCGTCCAGGCTCTGCCGGACCATCAGGCACGCCTTGCGGTGCCTCTCCGTGCCGGCACCGAGGAAACCGACGTCGGCCGCCAGCGAGAGGTCTCCGGAAGCCTTCTTCCAGGCGAAGTGGAAAGCGTCCTTGGCGAACCACATATTCTCGCCGCTACCGGCGACTGTGTAACTTTTCCCAGCGTCGTCATATGCGACGCCGCCAGGATGCAGCACGGTGCCCACATCACCGTGACCCTCGAACATCCCGATCCGAGCGGCAGCGCTCGGCTCTTGCCGCAACGAGCTCGAAGGGACAGACTCGGCGGCTGGGGCCGCATTCCCACCACCCGCGATCAGAATCGAGGCGAAAATCACGAGTCCGAACGCACACCTGAAGCGCAACATGGCTCGTCCCTCAATCCAATGTGTTTCGTGGTTCCGCGTGATTGGGAAAACCAACCGACCGTGCTCGCCATGCTAATCCGAATACCGCCACGCTGCAATTCACGGCCGGACCGTTCCGAACTGATCTCCTCGGTCCGAGTGATGTCTTGACAAGCCGCCATATCAATCTTACAGTTGTCACAGACACTTCGCCGATCATCTTTCACTTCGGTTTGGATCCATTTACTGTCGAGCGTGAGCTTGATGGATACAATGGACTTGGAGGCAAGAAAATGACCGAATCCTCGCCGTCGATCCGTCGATCAAGCCGTATCTCGGCTCTTTATCAGTTTCGTATCTGGAACCTGGCGCGTCCTGGTCGGATACGTGGCGATTGCGATTGTCGATATCCAGGACCAGCGGCGTCATGAACCCTTCCTGATCGCACTGGCCGCGGCGGGTTTCGTGGTCTACGGGTTGATCGTCTGGTTGGGCTGGCATTTCATCAAGCGCTGGGAATCACGGCTGGGATCGATGCCCGCGTTGATCATTTACGTCATCGTGATGGGGGCCATCTACCTGGTGGCAACCTATCTGTATCTCGTGGCGGAATCTGCCTATCTCGGTGGTCGCCTCGCTCGATTCTTGCCATACTAATCGATACTTCCTTGTGGGTTGAATCCTGAAATGAGGCTTATCGATGACAGATCGTTCCCGATCCGGCTCGATCGTCATCGCCGGCGGCAGTGGTTTTTTGGGGTTATCGCTCGCCGCGCACCTGGCGGCTTCCGGTCGGTCGAGCATCCTACTTTCGCGCACTCCGCCGAAACCTAGCGGACCGTGGCGGCATTTGCATTGGGATGCCCGCACTCTGGGAGATTGGTGCCGGGAACTTGACGGTGCGATCGGATTGGTGAATTTGACGGGACGCACTGTCGATTGCATCAAAACTCCCGATCACCAGGATGAAATCCTCCGCTCTCGACTCGAAGCCACGCGCAGTGCTCGGCATGGCCGTTCGAAACGTCGATTCCCCGCCGCCGGTGTGGGTGCAGATGAGCACGGCACACATCTACGGCGACCCGCCACAGGTCACGTGCACCGAGGATTCACCATTTGGCTACGGTCTCGCGCCGTTCTGTCGGTCGAGCGTGGGAAGACGAGTTCCGAACGAGCGTGTTGCCCTCGCAGCGTCAGGTCATCTTGCGAACCAGCTTCGTGATTGGTCGCGATCGCGGCGCGGGCGGCGGCGCGCTGCGCGGCTATTGATGTTGACGAAGCTGGGCTTGGCCGGAAAGATTGGATCGGGCACCCAGGGGATGAGTTGGATCCACGAGACGGACATGAATCGTCTCTTCGAGCGTGCTCTGATCGACCCGACCATGCAGGGCCCATACATCGCATCCTCGCCCAATCCGGTCTCACAGCAAGTTTTCATGCGTGAATTACGCCGCGCCGTCGGGGTGCCCATCGGCCTGCCGGCATTTTCCTGGATGGTTCGAATCGGTGCACCGTGGTTGCTGCGAACCGACCCGGAACTCGCGCTCTACGGCCGATATGTCGTTTCGAAACGACTCCAGGATGAACAATTCGAGTTTCAGTTCCCCCACCTCAGCGCTGCCCTCCAAGATCTTCTGGGTGGCGGCGCTAACGCCGATCGATCCGCGGCAAAGGCCGTCTCATCACCCGATCCCGCATCCCGGATGGCCACCAAGTCAATGCCCGACTAGCCCAGCCAAAGACTGAACCGAGGTGATCATCGATGGCGGACTCGTCCGAATTGTGCCCAAGAGCCTGGTCATCGAGCAATGATGAATCGCTTCATGTTGGAGCAAGCCTCTTGGGAACCAACGCGTGGAGATTTCCACCTGGATGACATTTTATTATGGCGAAAGACGCCATAAATAACCGATAACTCTTCCATCGAAGGCTCGAATTTACTCGGCGAGCCGACGAAATGCGGCGCGATCGTTCAGGCGGTGTCATAAACGTCGTGAGATTCGCAGCGCCGCATGACTTGAAATCCGATTTGTCCGATATTTGCAGGTGAAAGATGAGCGCACGGCAACCGTAAAATCGGCTGGCAATAAGGCATTGGCCGAACAGTAATGAGGTTAGGGAATCGAAAAGGCGCCCTGGCTCAGCTTGCACTTGCAAGGTTGTGAGGGAGATTGGCGAACACCGCTGACCTCCCTCGCAACCTTTATTAATTTCACGTATTTATTGAGCATATTTATGACGTGAACCGGTGTGGCTCCCATCAAGGTCCGCACTTGTCTTTCACTCCACCCGCGTGAAGCGTTGATGGAGTTCGCGCAACGGCCGCTCATCGCCTCCATCTGCCGCTCTGATTGCCGCGAGATACTCATCCTTGATCACGCTCTTACCCGGCACAAGCTCCCAGCGACTCACACTTCGCTCCAGAGCTTTCGCTTCGGCCCGGTGAGAAGCTCGTGTGTTGTTCGCTCGACCATCGACTTAACCGCCTTTTCGTCCACCGCCTGAACCTCAAGCCCGGACGTCCCCTGAACGAGTGCGACGAGCTTCGTCGCCTTCCGCTCCGCCTGCTCCCGTGCTAGCTTTCGAACATCGACCTTGGTACCAAAGCGGAGCGTCAGTCCCAGGGATTCGGCGATGGCCACGATATTCGCGAAACTCGCCGCGGTGTGGCGACCGGAGAGTATTCGCTGGACGGTCGGACGAGAAACCCCGCACCGCTTCGACAGCAGCTCGTAGCTAATGCCAAGGTCGCGGCGTCGTTGATTCATGTCTTTGAGCAGCGGGACGTCCTCTCGCATCGTCTCCCTCCGCCTGCGAAAACCCCAGGCAAGACTCGATTCTTCATGATATCATCGATCGGCAGCCGTTGGCAATTGAGTTTTGTATCATATGCGATACAAAACATGAAACATTCTCGGCCGTATCCTTTTGTGAAGATTAGGTGTGCGGCATTTGCACGCTGCCTGAGTCCGCTCGTAATAAGGCGGCATGAGAACGATGTCGAAGTAACCTGAATCGGATGACGTCGGAGGCGTTGAGCCGGACGATCGGTCGCCTTACCCATCACAGGAAACGGGCGTCTCGCTCGTCAAAGCCTCGTGAAGCGCGGCGCACACGGGACCGCGCGCCAAAAGGCGCTCGGCAAAAAGGGATTCGTCCACATCTCGCAATGCAGCTTCGAGTTCCGCTTGGGCGCCGGAATAATCGGAAGTTCGAAAAATCGCTCTAACCTTATGCAGATCATCAACTTCCACCTCGGCGCCCGCATTATCGGCACGCCCGGACATTTTGTCGTATCTCTTGAAGCACCATCATATTACGAATGGGCGCCTGCATAACCGGCCCAGTTTAACAATCTAACGTATGTTGAATGTCCACATCGAGTTACGCTCCGGCACCGACTAATCCGCATAAAGCGATCCGTGGCGGAGCATTGCCATATGCAGTGATTTACTATGCGCTTACGGCTGGGCGCCTGGATAATCGCGGCGAGCGTTACAACCGCGACTTTCTCACGCCTTCGGCTCACGTGACCGGCCGGCCGAAAGTTCCCCAAGGAGAGTCGTTTCGAGGAGACCGGCAATATTAGCCCAACGCGCGAGGACAAGTTTTACTGCCAATGAAAGCGCTTACATGGCAAGGACTTAAGCGCGGTACTGGGCGAGTTCCGCTACCGTCTTGTTGTCCTCATTTAATTCCTGCGGGCGATCTCTCGCCGTAAGTCCTTTTCGGCTTAGTGTTATAGTGCCCCCTGTCGGACTCGAACCTCCAACCCGCTGATTAAGAGTCAGACGAGCGATTCTCATAAAGCCCAATGCGACAAGGGTTTACGGATATCAATCCCCCCGTTGCCCACTCTATGCCCACCGACATTTGTCAGATGGACCCCGCCCTGGCCGCCATCGTGGATGCATGGCCGGCGCTGCCAGAGGCGATTCGCGCCTGGCATCCTGGCGATGATTAAGGCCGCGCTGAAATGACCCGCCCGCGCACTGATTGATAATGGTGCATTCGCTCCCGTTCCGATGGCCAGAGCCGCAATCGAGCAATCTAGGACCCAAGTGACGCGCGGCGGGCAGGGAACTGCGCTCACGCGACTCGCGAACGGTGTCGGGCGTGACTGCACTCGACACCCATTGAGCATTAGAGCGAAACTCTAGGATCGATCGAACGTTAATGGCCTAGGCTCGATCGCTTAAAGACCTCTTCGGGGCAAGGACGCTGTAGAATGCGGTAAACCCACGTTAATCGGGATCCAAAGATGCGCATTGACCCTGCAAAGACACCGATATATCATATAACCCATATTCGTAATCTGCCCAGTATCGTTAGAGCGGGCTGTCTAATCAGCGATGCCCGACGTCGGGCGGGGGAATTCGACTGCACCAATATCGGCCACATGCATATCAAGGACCGCCGAATGCATCGGCCGGTGCCCGTTGCTGCTAAGGGGGTTCTTGGCGATTACGTTCCCTTCAATTTCTGCGTTCGGTCCGTGATGCTGTCTGCGATCTACTATAAGAACGTTGACGGCTACGACGGCGAACAGCAACAGATTGTCCATCTATGCTCGTACGTTGCCGATGCGATCGGTTGCGGGCACGCCTGGGCATTCACGGATCGTCACGCAGAATTGTGTTACGCTTCTTTCTTTGATGACCTAGCGGAGTTAGAACGGGTCGACTGGAAAGCAATGCCGCTCCGCTACTGGAGTAGCGTCAAAGAGACAAGGCAGGCAGAATTCCTCGTTCATGGTTCCGTTCCCTGGACTTGCATCCGAGCGATCGGTGTGCATAATCCCAAAATCGAGCAAGACCTGACCAGCATCTTGAGCGTGGTTCATTACAGACCTAGAATACTAGTAAAACCCGAGTGGTATTATACTTAGGCTCAACCCGTGCTTAAGACTGTACGCGGCAATCTTCTAGAGAGCGATGTTGAGGCCCTAGTGAACACCGTGAATACGGTGGGAATTATGGGCAAGGGGATCGCACTCCAATTCAAGGCGCCTTCCCTGAGAATTTTGCCGCATACGTGCAAGCGTGCAAAGCCGGAAATTTGCAACCGGGACGAGTGTTTACTTTCGCAACAGACATGCTCAACAACCCGCGTTACATCATCAACTTTCCAACCAAGCGACACTGGAGAGGCCGCTCCCGCATCGAGGACATCCAATCGGGTCTGTTACGCTCGCTCAAGAAATCAAGCGGCGCGGTATTCGCTCGATTGCACTTCCGCCCCTTGGGTGTGGGAACGGCGGGCTTGCTTGGGCTGAGGTACTACCCTTGATACGAAGGGTCTTCGATCAACTTCCTGACGTCGAAGCGTTGGTGTTCGAGCCCGTCGGCGCTCCCGCGGCTTCCGAGATGACGACGTGCACGGCACGGCCGCATATGACCCCCGGCCGCGCTGTAGTTCTCGGGCTCATTCACCGCTACCTGGCTACGGATTACCAATATCGGCTGTCGCTACTGGAGGTTCAGAAACTTGCGTACTTCATGCAATGCGCCGGCGAACGCCTTAATCTGGACTTCGGACGCCGCCCCGTACGGACCCTATGCCGACAAGCTTCGCCATGTCCTGAATCGCTTAGAAGGGCACTTCATCGTGGGTTTCGGCGACGGCAACAATAAGCCTGACACGCGCATCAGCCCCTTGCCTGCCGCCCTACGAGAGGCCGAAGAGTTGCTCGCCAAGCATGCAGACGTCAAGGCACGATTCGACCGGGTTAGCAATTTGATCGAGGGTTTTGAGACCCCTTACGGCATGGAACTTCTCTCAAGCGTCCATTGGGTCGTTACCCAAGAGAACAAGACGGCCGCGAGCGATCCGGAAGCCGCGATACTTGGGGTGCACACTTGGAGTTCGCGAAAGCGTCGTATATTCAAGGCCGAGCATATCCGCATCGCATTGCATCAATTGAGCGAACGGGGCTGGATTGAATCGTCGCGCCCTCCAGCCATCCGGTTTAGACCAATCGTGCAATTCGGGACTGCCCGTCGTCTCCGGGTACGAGCTAGGTTCACTTCGGCGTTACGATGCGCGGCGACCGCGTTCCGCCCGGGTGACATCAGCCGCGATGAAAGTTCGGCTTGAATCGCGTACGATACCACGCAGTCGCGGCACCGGCCAGACGTTACTGCACTCTTCGTAGTTGCCCTGACGATGTCCGACGTGGGGATCAAGCGTCAATGGAAACCGAGCGAGCGAAGCGGCTGGCTGAATTTGTCTCATGGGTGGGAGCGAACATCCGAGGCGATGAGAAGGGGGAGGCCCAAGTTTACTTAGACCGATTCTTCCAGGCGTTCGGCCATGCTGGCGTGAGAGAGGCTGGCGCGACGCTGGAAGACCGGATCAAGAAAGCCGATGGCAAGGGGACGTCGTTCGCGGATCTGGTCTGGAAGCCGGTCGTTCTCATCGAGATGAAGAAACGCGGGGAAGACCTGACCCGCCATTACCGCCAGGCGTTCGACTATTGGACCCGCCTCGTTCCTGGAAGGCCGCGGTACGTCATTCTGTGCAACTTCGATGAGTTCTGGGTTTATGACTTCGATACTCAGATGAATGCGCCAGTCGATCGGGTCAGGCTAGCGGATCTGACGACCCGCTGGGGAGCGCTAGGTTTTCTCTTCTCGACTCCCTTCAAGCCGATCTTCGGCAACGACCAAGTGGCCGTTACGAGGAAGGCCGCCGATCAACTGGCCGATTGCTTCAACAAGATGGTGGACAAGAACCGGCCCGGTGGAGCAATCGACCAGCCCACACGCGCAGCGATTCGTTCTCCAAATGTTGGTCGCCTTGTTCGCCGAAGACATCGGCATGTTGCCCCGCTACATGGTCGCCCAACTTCTCGATGGGTGCAAAACGCGCCAGGATAGTCGGGACCTCATCGGTGGTTTGTTCGAGGCGATGAATCGGAAGGTGAAGACTCCCGATGATCGTTACTTCGGGGTTGATTACTTCAACGGGGGATTGTTCGCCGAACCGGCTCGACTCGAATTGCGCTTGGATGAAGTGGGCTTTCTCAAGGCCGCCTCGGGGGAGGACTGGTCGAAGATCCGGCCCGAGATCTTCGGCGCTCTGTTCGAGCACTCCCTCGGGAAAGTAGAACGCCATGCCTTTGGCGCTCACTTCACGCATCCGACCGACATCATGAAGATCGTTGGACCCACCATCGTCGAGCCCTGGCGGGAACTCATCGAGGACGCCGGCTCGTTGAAGCGCCTCCGTGAACTCTGGCAACGGATGCAAGGCTACACGGTCTTGGACCTGGCTTGCGGATCGGGCAACTTCCTTTACATCGCCTACCGTGAACTCAAGCGACTGGAAGCCCGGATCATGGAGCGCATGGTGGAGATATCCGGAAGCTATGACGCCTCTCAGATGATCTTCGGGTTCGTCTCGGCCCACCAATTCTTCGGACTCGACATTAACCCGTTTGCCGTCGAGCTGGCCAAGGTGACAATGATGATTGCCCGAAAGTTGGCGATCGATGAATTGCACATCTCGGAGCATGCCCTTCCGCTCGACAACCTTGACGAGAATTTCACGGCCGCCGATGCCCTCATCGATGAGCTGGGGAACCCCGCCCAATGGCCCCCGGCCGATGTCATCATCGGAAACCCGCCGTTCCTCGGAGCGAAGCGCTCAAGCCGGAACGAGGCCCCGATTACGTCAACGCTGTCCGCCGGGCGTATCCCGAGGTTCCAGGTATGGCCGACTATTGCGTCTATTGGTTCCGAAAGGCTAATGACGAACTTAGGACATGCACCGCTGACGATCCGGTATCAGGCCGTGCGGGTTTGGTTGGAACACAGAATATCCGCAACAATCAATCCCGCGTCGGCGGGCTTGACTACGTTGTCCGGACTGGAACGATCATAGAGGCAGTGGATAATCAACCTTGGTCTGGTGAGGCGAACGTCCACGTATCGATTGCGAATTGGGCAAAAACTCAAGATCACGCCATACTTCCGAGCAATCGAAAACTGTGGTTCAAGATCCAACCTTCTCCGGGTTCAAGGAAGTTGAGGCCCGCTGGGAGTGGGTCGGCCGCGAAAGAGTACGAGCTGGATTGCCGCGAATCCGATGATATTGAGAGTGGTCACGATCTTCGATGGATTGTGGTTCAAGATCAGCGATGGGGAATGTCCCATCCCATAGGCGGGCTTTAGAAGTACCGGTGGCCTCTTTCTCTGTGCCTTTGGCGTCGTCGCTGGCAGTTCGGTCGGTGCGACGCCCCCTCGGAGAAGTTGCTCAGGGATTGAGATTCTCCCATCGATTAACTTAGCCACGCACATGATATCAACTCTGCTTTGTCTGCGGGGACAGACGTCGCTGGAGCCAAGGTCCTTCGGTGCAACATTCAACCCCAACGAGTCTTTCAGGGACAGATTCCGGGCCATGAAGCCTTTGTTCTCTCGGTCGACGAAGCGACAGAATTCATTAAGGCGTCTCCACGAAATCGCGAGATCCTACATCCATTTCTGATTGGGCGTGATGTTGTTACTGGCGACGGCGGTCCAACGCGCTGGGTGATCGATTTTCAAGCGATCGACTTGATGACCGCCAGCGGTTATGTCGCGCCGTTCTCTCGTGTTCAGAACAAGGTTCTTCCGGACCGCCAACGAAAAGCTGGGGAGGGAAAATCCGATTCTGGTGGACTACGTCCGCACCATCAGTTGTTCCTCCGATACTGGTGGCGGCATTCATACGATCGGCTAGAGTTAATATCTCTGATTGGTACGATGCCCCGTTACATAGTTTGTCCCGAGGTAACGAAGCGAACGATTTTCAATTTCATAAGCAGCGATATTCGGCCGGACCACACCGTATTTGTTTTCGCATTTCCAGATGCTGCACTTTCCCAGAAGTCGGGTACCTCGTTAGGCGTGCTGGACACCGCTGAGCTCTTCCAATGACGCGGCTCTCCCCGCATGCTGTGGTTGGATATGGCCACAGTTTCATGCGAAGGAGAGCCGTGTATGGAGACGCAATGGCTGCCGGTCTCACTCGTCGTCTGGATCACCGCCCTGGCCGGGACGCTCGACGCCCGCCAGCAAGCGCGGTTCGTCCAACTCTGCACCGGGCTGCTGTTCGCGCGCGGCCGACGCACTGTCACCAGTTGGCTGCGCGGCTGCGGCGTGGGGGCGACTACAAGCGTTATTACTACCTGCTCGGCAGCGTCGGTCGCAAGAGCCTGCCGATCGCCGCGGCCTTGCTCCGCATCCTTCTCCGCAAGATCCCGGGCGATGCCCCGGGCACCCACTGGTCTTCGCGATCGACGACTCGCCCACCAAGCGGTACGGGCCCCATGTCGAGGGCGCCGGCAAGCATCACAACCCCACCCCGGGGCCGGCCGGGTCTCCGTTCCTCTACGGCCACGTCTGGGTCTGTCTGGCTCGGCTGGTCCGACACTCGCTCTGGGGGACCATCGCCCTACCGATCCTCTCGCACTTGTACATCCGGGCCAAGGATGTCGGCTGGATGGCAGCCTACTACGGTTGGCAGTTCGAGACGAAGTTGGAACTGGCCGCCGCCCAGATCGAGTGGCTGGTCCAGCAGTTGGGGCCCGATCACCCTCCGATCTGGGTAGTGACCGACGGGGCTTACGCCAAGCGGCCGTTCTTGAAACGGGCGATGGCGGCGGGCGCGACAGTGATCAGCCGGCTGCGGTGCGACGCCGCCTTGTGGTCGTTGCCGCCGGTGATCGATCCCGGTCAGAAGCGGGGTCGCGGCCGGCCGCCGAAGTACGGCAAGGACCGCCTCAGTCTGGCCAAGCGCGCCGCGCAGACCCGCGGCTGGCAGAAGGGGATGTTCTCCTTGTATGGCCGCCCGGTGGTCAAGAAGTACAAGACGTTCCTGGCGACCTACAAGCCGGTGGGTGGTGTGATCCGTGTGGTGTTGGTGCGCGAGCCCGATCGCTGGGTGGCGTAATTTTCGACCGACCCGGATCTGAGCGTGGCGTCGATCCTGGAGACGGTGGCCGACCGCTCGGCGTTGGAACAGGTCTTCCACGACGTCAAGGAGGTGCATGGAGCGGGTCAGCAACAATTGCGTCATGTGTGGGCCAACGTGGGGGCGTGGAACCTGATCGGTTGGTGGCACACGCTGGTGGAGCTGTGGGCCTGGGACCGGTCGAAGTCCCAGTCGTGCAACCGGAGCGACTCGCCGTGGGACAAGGCGGAGCGTCGTCCGTCGGTAAGCGTTCGGCCAAACCAGCCTTGGCGCAGCGTGGTAACCTGGTCCCTGGACCGCATGTGACGCGGTACCGGGAGAATCCTCAATGACTGGGATGAGATCGCGCCGACCACCAATCGCGGCTCGACTGGTGGCGTCGGCAAATCCAACGACAGCCCAAGACCAACCTGACCATCGCCGACTTCTGCCGACAACTCGGCGTCAGCGTCCCGACGTTCTATTACTGGAAGCGGCGTGTCCAGGCGGGGCCTCGGACCCCCTCGGGGCCGGTGGCCGCGCCGTCCCCTTCTGGGCTGCCGGCCACGGCGGCCACCCCCTTCGTGCCGGTTTCGATCGTCAATCCCGACACGGACACCTACCTGGAACTGGAACTTGCCAACGCCTGCGTGGTACGGCTCCGGGGCGCAATCGAGTCCCCGGTTGCTCCGCGTCGCGATCACGGCGGTCGGCTCACTCGGCGGCTCCCGCCAAGGAGCCCCCTGATGTTTCCCCAACTTCCCGCCGCGGTGCGCGTCTTTCTCTGCACCCAGCCCACCGACATGCGCAAGGGCTTCGATGGCGCTTCATGATAACCTCGGCTTGAGGGTGAGTGAGAATCGTTCTCCGCTCAGCAACTCGTTCAGTTTCTTGAGGACTCGCTCATCGTCTCGGACCAGGTATAATCCGATCTCCTTATCTCGTTCGATGAGTAATCGGCCCTCTCGTATCAAATAATACGCCCACGCTTTATGTGCCCCGAGACGTTGGACCGCTTGACCCAGCGTGATCCACCCCGGCAGCCCTCGGCGGAAAAACTCCGTCTTGCGGCTGTAGACGCCATGTTGCTGCCGAATGCGCATGATCGAATTCACGCTCAGGCATCGCTTCAGGGCGCATGATAGCCGGCGGCCGTTAGGTCGGCGGCGATCTGCTTGTCAGATTGCCCCGCTCGCGCTCGCCGCAATACCTCGCCGACCAATGATTTACAATTACTCATCTCATTATATTTAACCACGGGGAGAGGCAGCGCAGCGGTCGTCCAATCTCCTCCTTTCCAGATGATGCGGACTTCACACCGGTCCGTAACGGGTCGCTGCAACACCACTTTGTCGATCAAGACGCGGAGCAACTCCTTCTTGCGAACATTCGTCAGTTTTCCCTCATCCCACAATTGCCGCAAGGTCGGATGGGTTTCCTCCCATTGACGCCGCAGCTCCGCAGTCAGTGGTTCCGGCGTGGCCCCGGTACTGTTCGCAGCTTCTGCCTCGCCCTGGCGGAGGGCCTGCAACGCCTGCTCCCAACGCCGCTCCAGCTCGGCCGCCACCAACCGGTTCTCTGCGTCCACGAGTCGGTATTGCTTCTCGGCAAGCCGAGCTTCGTAGCGCAGACGTTCCAACTGCTGTTGGCGGGCCCGCTCGACTTGGCGACGCTGCTCATCGAATGCCGCGATGGCCTCGTCATAACTGGCCAGCTCTGCGGGGGACAGAGCCTCCCAGAATTTCTGAATGATACACAGATCGACAATTTCGATTGGTAAGCGCTGGCATTCCGTACCACCCAACTGCATCTTGTGGGAATTGCAGATGTAGCGGGCGGCCGCGTGATATTGCACGGTCATCTTGTGACCACAATGGCCGCAGTAGGCCAAGCCTTGTAACAAGGCTGCGCCCGATCGCGCCACACCACGACTGCGGCGTTGGTGATACTCCTGATAGTTGTCGCGGAGGATCGCTTGGATCGCGGTGTAGGTGTCGCGGTCGATGTAAGCAGGGTACTTGTCAGGAATCATGACCTGCCATTGCTCCGGCGGTAAAGGATGTTTACGCGATGGGCCACCGGGGTGACGCGGATGAAAGTTCGTCCGACCATAAACGAACATGCCGGCGTAGGCCGGATTGCGCAGCAGACTAGAAATCGCTGCCGCTGTCGGCCTCCGCCACACGATGGCGCTGTCATCCCGCCCTCTCTCTCGACGCGGCAACAGGATCCGGGCGGACGCCAGTTCACGGACAACGCCATGGATCGATTTTACTCGCAAGAAGGTGGAGAAAACGAAGGCAATTCGCTCACGAACCTCTTGGTCGGGGTGCAGGACAACACGGCCGGCTAGGTTACGCACAAGACCGATGGGAAGGCTCATGGCCAACTCACCCCGGCTGGCCTTGCTGATCAGACCGGCGTGCAACCGCATTTTGATCGTGTGCAGTTCCAGCTCGGCGATCAGGCCCTTCAGCCCCAGGATCAGCCGGCCGTTGGGCGTGGCCGGGTCGTAAACCGCCTCTTGATCCCCGACGAGACACTGACGATAACCACACAGATCGAGGAGTTGATACCAATCAGTGCAGTTGCGTGCCAGCCGTGTGACATCGTAAGCGAAGATGATGCCGACCTGTCCAAGGTTGACGCGCGCCACGAGTTCTTGGAAGCCGAGACGACCGGTAGTGCTGCGCCCGTTACCCCCAGGTCGGTATCAATGATCTGGACGTTGTGGCTCTCCCACCCGAAAGAGCGCGCACGCTCGGAGAGCGCGTATTGGAGTCTCAGGCTTTCCTGATGATTGAGCACTTGTTGCGGACTGGATTGGCGGGGGTAGACAATGGCTTGACGTTGGAGATGGAACGGCCGGATGAGTTCTGACGTGGTCATTGAGAACCTCCTGATGGATCATTGCGACTTGCTCGCTGATGGGTCCTCGGACCTCTTCCGCGAGTCGTCGCCAGACGGAGCGGGGCGCAATACGCATGGCTCCCTCCAGTCGGCCAGAAGGCCGAGAAGTTGGCGAAGAGCGACGGGGGTGATTCTGGTGCGTGGCGACGAAGGAGGGCAATAGGCGTAATCGGTGGCGACGGCCGCGATGCGCAGAATGATGCCGTCGCGGTGTTCGACCTCGAAAGACAGAGGATCTCGCGACGTGCAGTGTCGAGCGGCTACCTGGAAGGTGCGCCTGTAGAGCGGATGGGATGGATCGACGACGGTGACAGTGGGGATGTGATTCTGACTGTCCACGCAGCCAGGGGGATCAAGAAGATCCCTCGTTCGATGGTCTCACCGGCTTGGTTCGGGAATGCTTCAGCCAGGACCCCTTGACCGGCCATCTCTTCCTCTTTCTCAACCGCCGCCGCGATCGGATCAAGATCCTCTTCTGGGATCATGACGGCCTGGTCATCTGGTACAAGCGGCTCGAGGCCGGCACCTTTCAACAGCTTGATCCCAAAGGCCAGGGTCCACCACGTTTCGGGCTCGGCCGGGATCGAGCTCACGGTGACCGAGTTGGCTCTGCTCCTGACCGGTGTTGACCTGACCACAGCCCGGCGGCGCAAGCGCTACACCCGCGCCGGTTGATCGACGTATCCAAAAATAATCTTGATCGATCGAATAAAGTTCTTTCAGAAACGTCTACCTTGGTATGACAGAGCTCATCGACACCATCCCTGATGATCTGCCCGCCTGCCAGGAGCAGCTTCGTGCGGCGCTGGAGCGAATCCGCGATCTCGAGCGACAGCTCGACGAGCTCGTCGCCACCACCGAGGAGTTCCAGCGCCGTATGACTGCCTGAAGGAAGAACTCTTGGCCCTGAAGCGGCTGATGTTCGGGCCGCGGCGCGAGCGGTTGCCGGAAGCACCCGGACAGCAGCACCTCTTCGATACCGACGTGCCACCGCCGGTCCCCGATCTTCCCACCGATCCCCAGCCGGATCCGGAGTCGCCCGCGCAGGCAGCGCAAGGGCATGGTCGCAAAGCGATCCCCGATCATTTGCCGCGGCAGGACGTCCTCCACGACGTCGCCCCCGAGGAGCAGGTCTGCTGCGGCCGCGCCAAGACCAAAATCGGCGAGGACGTGACCGAGCAGCTCGACTACATCCCCGGCAAGGTCGTCGTATTGCGTCACATCTATCCCAAATATGTGTGCTCCACTTGCAAGGATGGCGTGACCGCGGCCGAGCCGGTGCCCAATCCGATCGCGCGTGCCTGGCCGCACCGGGACTGCTGGCGTTCGTCGTGGTGAGCAAGTTCTCCGATCATCTGCCTCTGTATCGCCAGCAGGACGTGTTCTCGCGGCATGGCATCTTCCTGGCGCGGAGTACCCTCTGCGGTTGGTTGGCCCAATGTGCCCAATTGTTTCGCCCCCTGGTCGAGTTGATGCGGAAACGCATCCTTCAGTCGCACGTGATCCAGGCCGACGAAACCACCGTGCGGTGCTGGATTCCACCCGGAATTCGACGCGGACGGGATATATTCTGGGCCTATGTCGGCGATGGCGATCATCCCTACACGGTGTACGTCTATCACGATTCGCGAAGCCACGAGGGGCCGGCTGAGGACCTGAAGAACTACCGCGGTTATTTGCAGACGGATGCCTATTCGGCCTATGAAACCGTGGTCGCGAAGTCCGCGGGGCGGATCATCCCGGTGGGTTGCTGGGCTCATACGCGGCGGAACTTCTTCGACGCCCGGCTGAGTCAGCCGCGCGAGGTGCATCACGTGCTGGGCCTGATCGCGCAGTTGTACGACATCGAAGACGCGATCCGACTCCAGAGCCCGGACCAGCGGCTGGCGGTCCGGAGCGAGCAGAGCGTGCCGGTGCTGAATCGTTTGGAGACATACTTGCGCGATCAGCAAAAGACCGCGTTGCCCAAGAGCCAGTATGGGCAAGCGATCGCCTACGCGCTGAACCACTGGGACGAACTCCGACGGTTCGCAGAAGACGGCAGGCTGGAGATCGACAACAACACGGTGGAGCGGACATTGCGGCTTTGCGCAATCAGCCGCAAGAATTGGTTATTTGTCGGGAGTGACCAGGGCGGTGAGACGGCGGCGATCTGTTTCAGCATCCTGGCCGAGCCAAGCGCCATCGGATCGAACCGTTGGCGTATGTGAGTGCGTTGCTGACGGCCCTGTCCTCGACTGAGGTGGACTTGGAGTCGCTTCTGCCCGACGTCTGGATCGCGGCTCACCCCGAGCACCTCCTGACGTATCGTCGTGACGAGGCCGAAGCCGCCGCGGCCGCGCGTCGTCGCCGTCGGGAGCGACGCCGGGCGAAAGCCTCGGAACACAGCCGAAGCCCCTGAGCTGGTTGGGATATGTACGGCCCGAGACTGAGGAACCACTACCGCCTGGCGCGATTCTGGAGCAGCAGCCACTCGTAGAGCTCAGGCAGGGAGTAAGCATGGTCGGCGCAGTGATCGTGATCGACCCCGATGAATTCCTGATAGATTGGCTTCCCTCCCGCCTCCTGTATCGCCCGGACCATCTCTCGCGACTGCTCAGGTTGGTCGGCATCGCCATGGAAGCACCAACAGGGCAAATCTTTGAGGCGTGCCGCCTGGTTCGGCTTCCAGCCATGGGAAATTGGCACGATCGCCGACCAACGACCCGGTTCTGCCGCAGCAAGGCTCCAGGTTCCTTGGCCACCCATGGAGACGCCGGTGAGCGCGACCCGATCCGGATCGATGTGATACACGGACTGCAACTGCTCCAGGATCGCGAGGGCGCGTTTGCCTCCCGTGGATTCTGGCGTCCAGTTTTCGTTTTCGCGCGCTTGCGGGAAGATTACCAGGAACGGGAAATCCCCCCTCTTGTCCCGGATAGCTTTCGCCAGACCACCGACAGCTTGACTTCGGCCGTCCGTGCCGCGGCTCCCGGCTCCGTGCAAGAATAGGATCGCCGGTACGGCTTTGTTGCCATTGTGCTCACGCGGCACGAACACCACGTACTTCGCCTCGGAGCCGTCGGCGTCACGGAAGACTTTGTCGCAGAAGCCCGTGTCGGGCGTGGCCAGGGTGGTCTGGCGGCGGGTCTATGATGGCTTTGGGCGCAGGGGGAAAGTGGCATGAGCCGCGACGACCGCGTAATCTCTTCCAGTCCGACATTCGCCGGGCCGCATCGATCAGGACCGCGGTCATGTGGGCAAGTTCCTCGGAGGTTGGGCTGCCGATCCATCGCTTGCGAATGATACCGTGATGATCGATCAGGTATACCGTGGGATATCCGAGCACTTTCCAGTCGCTCGTGATCGCCCGCGCGGTTCGTCGGCTTGATTGCGGAACGACCTCCACGTCATCCCAGTCCGGGCGACGGCGTCGTGAGCCTTCTCGACGTCGACGTCGCAGTTCACGCCGACGATCTCGAACGGCTGGCCCTCGAATCGGGCGACCAGTTCCCGCTCGTGAGGGATGAGTTTCATGCACGGGAAGCACCAGGTGCCCCAGAAATTCAGCAGGATCACGCGGCCGCGATACTGGCTCAAGGTCAGCGGTCGTCCGTCCAGGTCGGTTCCGGCGATCTCTGGCGCGGGCTTGCCGATGGCGCGGAATCGCAGCTCCTTGAGCTGGTCCTGGGCCTGGGCATTGAGCATCTGCTCGACCCGCTGGAAGCGGATACTGATGCTTGCCGTCGAACTCCGCGCAAAACTGCCCGAACAGCGCCTCAGCTTCCACCTGCCTCTCCTCCGACGCATTCTGCACGACGCTCGCCAGCGCAAACTGAGCCCTGCACCGTACGGCCCGATCACGATTGGCCTTGAGGATCGCTCGCAGGTGCTGCTCGAACCGGGGCGCCCAGCGTTGACTCGTCGCGGACAAGAACCCGAGCCCTTCGCAAAAGTGACCGATATCCGGGCTATCGGCGTAGCGGTCTGCGATCAGGTCCGCGGCCTCAGAATACAGCGGCGACGGCTCCGGGTCATCCCTCGTTCGAGGTTCTGTGATGGTGCAAACGGCGGCGAGCAGTCGGCCGGTCCGGGGATGGTCCAGGCATTGGCGGCGGGTGAGGATGGCTGGAGCAAACGGTTCCAGGGTCTGCCACTGACCCGTGTTCCACTTGAAAGCCTGAGCGAGCACATCGACGTCCGCGGTTTCCAGTTGCCGGGCGAACGCTTGCTGGGCTTCCCGTCCGGCGCGGTGTCCGGATTGACCGCCGCCAGCATGAAAGCTGACAACCCGCCGACGGTGCCCGGATACCTCCGCGCAATCCCGAGGCACCGACTCGCGAGGCGTTCCTTCGTCGCCTGGCTGATCGGGGGTTCCGTCGATTGCCACTCCCCTCTGACCGCGGAATACTCCCGAATGTCCGGCGGCTGACGAAGCCAGATCAGCCAATCCGCGACCCAGATCAAGGCGAATACGCCGATGATCCCCAGAAGCGCAACTCGCCACTTGCGGCGTTTCCAGGACATGAATATACACACCCCTTGGTCGAAGTCTCGCCGCGTTGGTCGCCTTCAGCGGTGCTGTCCTTATCGAATTCGTTGCCCGGGCGCGATTATTGTCCTAGTTCTGGGATCTAAAAACCCTCGCCTTCAGGCGATCACTTCCAGTACGTGGGAGTCGACATGCCACCGGGACCAAGCTGGAGGTAGATGGATCGAAGCGGATGCCGAGTGGAACTGAGCGCGAAAAAGTGACCCACCTGGGGGCAATCTGACGCGTAAAACTGACCCACCGCAGCCGCCTCCGGTAAGGTGAACGTTCCCACAGCGAACGATTTACCTCACGGAGGGTCAAGGACGTGCTTACGGTGGACGACTACGGAGCCATTCGGAGAGCGCGGCGCGATGGCAAGTCCATCCGCCAGATCGCCAGCGAATTCGCGCATTCGCGCAACACAATCCGCAAGATTCTCAAGCAGGCTGAGCCCACTCCTCTCCCGTCAACCCGGGATCGGTTCGCCCCGCTGTTGGGGCCTGTCGAGGAGGTGATCGACCAGGTCCTCATCGACGACGAGTCCGCCCCGCCCAAGCAACGGCACACCGCCGCCCAGCTCTTCCGACGGCTCCGCGACGAGCACGGCTACCGCGGCGGGTATGCCCAGGTACAACGCTACGTGCTCAAGCACCGACGTCGAGATCGGGAGACGTTCATCCCGCTGGGACACCTGCCGGGTCGGCGGCTCGAGGCCGATTTCGGACATATCCACGTCGAGTTCCCCGACGGTCGGCGCCTAGTCCCCTTTCTCGTGACGGCCTGGGCCTACTCCAACGCTCCCTTCGTGCTGGCGCTCCCCTTCGAACGCACCGAGGCGATCCTCGAAGGCATGGTCAACGCCTTCGAGTTCTTCGGCCGCTTGCCCAGGGAAGTTTGGTGGGACAACCCCAAGACCGTTGCCACCTTGATCCTCCAAGGCCGTGAGCGGCAGCTCCATCCGCGCTACTCGGCGCTGGCCAGCCATCACCTCTTCGACCCGCTCTTCTGCATGCCGGCCCGCGGCAACGAGAAGCCCGACGCCGAGGGGACCGTCAAGGCCGTGCAGCGCCGATTCGCCACGCCCGTGCCTCGCGTGGCTAATCTCGATGAATTGAACACGTTCTTTCGCAATCGCTGCGAGGCCGAGCGGGAACGGGTCGTCCAGTCCAAGTTCGGTCCGTTTACCATCAAGGACCGACTCGCCGAGGATTTGGCCGCGGCGCTGCCGTTGCCCGGCCATCGGTTCGACCCGTGTGTGATCGACCCGGCGGTCGCCGTGGATAAGTACCAGACCGTCGCCTTCGACGGCAACCGTTACAGCGTGCCCCGGCTGTTTGCGTTCCGGATGGTGACGGTCAAGGGCTATGTCGACAAAGTCGTGATCGTGGCGGACGGCCAGGCCGTCGCGACACATATACGATGTTTAACTAAACATACGATGGTCCTTGAGCCGACTCATTATCTGGTGGCACTGGGCCGCAAGCCCGGTGGCGCTGGACCACTCGCCGGTCTTCCGCGATTGGAAACTCCCCGCCTGCTTCGCTGGCTTCCGGGCCGAACTCGAGCAGCACTACGGCTCGATGGCGGGCTCCCGCCGGTTCGTGCGGGTCTTGCAGTTGCTGGGCGAACATCCTCTGACACGAGTAAGTGAGGCCGTCGAAGTCTGCCGGCGCGAGCACCTGTATTCCGCCGAGGCCGTCATTCAACGGACACGTTCGCTGGCCGCGATCGAGGCCGCGACCCGCGGCGGCAAGCCGATGCCGTCGGAGGATTCCTCCTCGTCCCAGGTCCAGGTGCCGCGACCCGATTTGAACCACTTCAACCTGCTCCTAAGCAACCCCCCCGCCGATGGTCCGATCAGTGTCTTTTTCGCCTGAGGAGGAGTGACGTGAATGGAACCGGGCTCGACCGTCGGGCACGGACGGTTTCCTTGGATCGCTCAATGGAAAGGACCATGCCTATGACTGATGTCACGATCGACGTCTTCTTCGCCTGAGGAGGAGTGACGTGAATGGAACCGGGCTCGACCGTCGGGCACGGACGGTTTCCTTGGATCGCTTAATGGAAAGGACCATGCCTATGGCTGATGTCACGATCGACGTCTTTTTCGCCTGAGGAGGAGTGACGTGAATGGAACCGGGCTCGACCGTCGGGCACGGACGGTTTCCTTGGATCGCTCAACGGAAAGGACCGTGCTGATGACTGAAGTCACGATCGATCTGCTCAAGACCCAGCTCCGGCAGTTGCGCCTGCCGACGATTGGCCGGGAGTTCGAGAAGCTGGCGCGAGATGCCGCCGCGACCAACCAGACCTTTACCCAGTTCTTACTCCGCCTGACCGAGATCGAGTTGGGAGCCCATCGGCCAACGCGGTGGCGACGCGAATCAAGAATGCGGAGTTCCCGACCATCAAGGATTTCGACACCTATGACTTCAGTGCCATGCCCGGTTTATCCAAGCCGAAAATCTTGGAGCTAGGGCGTTGCGAATGGATCGAACAGAAATCGAACTGTTGCCTTGTGGGGAGCCACGGAACTGGAAAGACCCATATTTCGATAGGACTTGGCTTGGCAGCGGTCGCGCCGGTCTGAAGGTGCGGTTCTTCACGGCCGCGGCGTTGGTCAGCCAGTTGGAAAAGGAGCAGAAGCAGTACACGCTCGACCGGTTTCTCCGCCAGCTCGACCGGGCGCAGCTCCTGATCTGTGACGAGCTGGGCTACGTCACGATGAGCCGAGGGGGAGTCGAGCTGCTGTTCCGGGTCTTCGCCGACCGCTACGAGCGTGGCAGCATCCTGGTGACGAGCAATCTGCCGTTCAGCGAGTGGAACCAGATTTTCCAGGGAGAGCGGATGACTGCGGCACTCCTGGACCGGCTCACCCACCATTGCCACATTTTCGAGATGAATGGTGAGAGCTATCGGTTCCGCGAGTCGATGAAATCGAAGAAGGGCCGGAAGCCCGAGTAAGAGTGGGTTACCGCTCTTGCCCAGAGCGGCCATCTTGACGACCAGGGAGGGTCAAAATTACGCGCTCAGGGTGGGTCAAAATTACTGCGCTTAGTTCCACCGAGGTCCGAGAGAGTCGTTTGGGGTCGGTGGCCTGGTTCAGTCGGGCTTGTAGCCGACTGCCGAACCCACCGCCTTCCAGGCGGTGGTGCTTCAGTTGGCCCCGTGCCCAGTAGAGAGACTCGAGAGCACGGCACCGCTGAAGGCCGAAGAAGTCCGACGGCTGAAGGCCCAGTGGGTCAGCTACTCCGATATCTCCCGGCGGCAGGGGATCAGCCGGACCTCGGTGTGACGCCTCGTGGCCTCCGACCTACGGGCGCTGCCCCGGCCTACGCACGGGCCGCTCGCGCCGTCAAGGATGACCTTCACCGGACTCTTACGTTTCGTCTGTCATGGCCCCCGCACGCTGCGTATGGTTTCACAGAGCGCTTACGTCCGTCGCACGCCAATCGCTGTCAGGAGTTACGTCGCAAGGCGATGCAGGAAGAATATTCGTCGCTCCCGTCCGGGGCGGGCTTGCGGCCAAAAATCCGCCGGTTCATTCAGCGCCGATGCGCCGGGCCGCATGAGGCTGACAGTTCTGGGAAAGTGCAGTTCCGTAGGCAAGCCCAAAAAAAGAAGGAAGAGCTTGCGGGCCCCGATCCGACGCCTATCGAGCGGACCCTTGCCGACCAGGCAGTCGTTTGCGAATTTGATTTATACTATTGTCATATCTGTGTTAGTGAAGCGGATATTTTAGGCCAGAGAGCGACCGCGACACTCTACGATCGACGAAGGCAACGGGCTCACAAGCGGCTCATGTCCGCTCTCAAGACCCTGGCAACCGTCCGTCGAATTGCTATACCAAAAGATACAAGCAAGCGACACTTTAAGCAAAAACATTCGTATCGCCTGCTAATGTGCTACAATCCATAAATAATAACGGACCGCCAATTCGTCAATCTTTCCTGTTCGATCCGGCCCCTTTAAAGTTCGATCCGGCCCAAGGAACAACAAGTTCCTCTCTCTTTCCAAAGTGCACCGTTGATACATCTTGCATGATTTCGTATGCAAGGGCCGTAAGATCGATGGTGATCTGCTCTACAAACGCCGGCTCAATCGTTACTCGCTGACCGAGCACCAAATCTTTATGTCCGGACCTCTTCAAATACTCGTGGCTAACCTTCCCACCGTCATGTAGAATTATGTTGCGGAGTAACTCCCCCTGATTGATCCGACTTAATGATTCCTCAGAAATAGTCAATTTAAGACCCAATCGTTTTCTCATAAACTGAACTGTCTGCGCACTCTGGGCCCATCCAAATTTGAATACGTACGTCTCTACCAGATACGTGAATATATCATTCCAATTGCCGAGTTCGATCAACGTACTCCATTCAACTTTCTTATCAGACTTCAAAACGGCCGGACAACGCAAGCAAATAGCCCTCACGCTATCTGCGATAAATGCATTTAGACATGCATATGACATCACAAGTCGCTGAACATAGGGGATTTCTGTAAGCTCAGCAGACTGCCATGATAGCTTAGGGCCAGAGAAAATGAAGAGGTGAAGCATAGTCATGCTAATATCGCCATACTCATCATCTGGCTTAACATGAACAGTGGCCAACGGCACAAAACCAGTGCCCTTTTGCCGCGACTTGCCCTCTCGCAGTTTTCGCCGCTCAACCTCGTCGGCTGCCAATCGCATTTTTTCCCCAATCTCTCTGAACATCGTCGCGAAACTCTTTCTCCATTCCTTTGGCAAATGCCTATCGGGATCGGAAAGAACCCGAGAGGTTGTAAGTGAAGCTTAGTTTGTGCTTGTGCCATAAATACAAGGAAGCCCTTGAACCGCAGCGTGTAATCTTCCCATTCCATGTGTTGCGCCTTTATCTACCTTTCCCGGTGCGGATTCACATTCAGCGTTCGACGGACAGAGGATATCACACGCCGGCAGACCCGCGGGAGCACGGACGCCGAGGATCAGGCTTTGTTCCTCGTCAAGAAGTCACGTACGCCTGTGAGCATAGTACTAACCTGATTTGCGTCGTACTCGGTGTAATGACCATGTGCAGCCTTGTTTCGCAGATCTAGCCAAGCGGTTACGCTTTTTTGCTCCAGCCTGTCGTAGATCTTAGCCTTCGCGATGTCGTCATTCAGAACACTAGACTTCCGTGGTTTTCCATCCTTTGGATCGATCGCTGTGATGTTGTTTTTCAGGCAGAGCTTCCGTAGATGCTCCTCAAGTACGCCCCCCACAAGCACAGCCGCAGGATCTTTGTAACCTTCTTTCAGTAGATACTCAGCCATCTCTAGAAAGTCAGCGAAGACGTCAGCGTGAACGAGTTCTTGGATTGATTGCAGATAGCCTCTATCGTAAGCGTTCCGTAGGGGCAGTACGCCTGCCAGTCTAAGCCAAGCGATCGCTGCACTGCCAGAATGCGTGATAATTCTTTCACGTTGTAGCTGGTAAGGGCTTCCAGGTAAACTGAAGCGGTCGATCGTATGCCACAGAGTTGTAACAAGTTCTGTCAATTGCACGTCACTTAAATCTCTCATATCGTTATATTTAGATGTGTGCCTCATGGAGTTGATTTGGTCGAGCACGGCATCCATTTCCGCCAATATTGCCTTCTTGCCCAACATCTTCTCTTTCTCTCCTTCGACCCAGCCTGCCCCTTGTGGCGGGAATTGGGTCGAGAAAGGCAATCTAGCTGCACGTTACTGTGTCAATGCGAAGCTTCCGAAGATCAAGACTGTACGCATGATCTGAGTCTCTCAAGCTAATTGCCTCTGTCAAGCGTTTTGTCTCTACGAAGATTGATACGGACGTCGAACCTAGGTTCTCTAGTAAACTCGCCGATCCATCCAAAGCTCAAATGGCGCTGATTTATATCATTGGCACTACTTGACAAATCGCGAATCACTTTGGTACAATGTTGCCATGAAGAAAACCTTCACGGAGCAACTGAGAAAAGCGATCCGCGATAGCGGCATGACACGTTATGCGATCAGCGTTCAGACTGGGATCGCCCAAAGCACGCTCTGTAAGTTTGTTCAAGGGGAACGAGGGATGTCCCTGGATTCGGTCGATAGGTTGATGGACTGCTTAGGATTAGAAATCAAGCATACGATAAGCAAGAAGGGCGGTTGACATGGCGTCGTTTTGGAAAGCGTGGGAAACTTTGGTACTACCGTTATACCGATGCGGACGGCATCAAGCGAGAGTTGAAGGGTTGTACCGACAAGCGAATGACTGAGGAATTGGCCCGTGCAACTGAGTCGAAGGTTGCCCGCAGCAAAGCCGGGTTAGCCGACCCAAAAGCCGAACGAATGGCGATGGAAGCCCGCCGTCCAATCCAGGATCATGTCGCCGAGTTCATCATTAGCTTGGAGTCGAAGGGGAACGACCCTAAGCACGTTCGATCCACCAAGACCTACGTTGACCGCGTGATCAAGTTGGCGGGGATTGAACGTATTCCCGATTTGGCCCCTTCCAAGGTCGCTCAGGCCGTCGCCGTGCTAAACACTGACGGATTATCCGCACGTGCCCTGAATGCATACGCAACGGCAATCAAATCGTTTTCCCGATGGCTTCATGTCGATGGGCGAACACCTGATTACTCCCTGGGCGACACTGACCAAGTTGAATGAGCAAGCCGACCGCCGTTTGGTTAGGCGAGCACTTACCCCCGAGGAAGCCACCCGAGTCGTCCAAGCCGCCGAGACTGGCATTGTGATTGGGGGGTTAACCGGAACCGATCGTTCCGTTCTTTACGCTCTCGCACTCGGAACGGGATTTCGAGCCGATGAGTTACGGACCTTGACCCCCAGCGGTTCAACCTTGACTCTGACCCCCCGACCGCGACCGTCATGGCATGTTACGCCAAGAATGGGAGGGAAGCCGTTCAACCCCTACCTTCCGTGCTTGCCGAACGACTTGGCCCGTGGTTGGCAAGTAAAGTACCTGGAAAGCCGGTTTTCGACGGACTGACCGAACGTACAGCCGAAATGCTCCGCGTTGATCTGGAAGCCGCAGGCATCGAGCATGAAACCGCTTCGGGAACCATCGACTTCCACGCCCTTCGAGGATGCTTCATCTCGCACTTGGTTTCCTCTGGTGCCTCAGTCAAGGTTTGCAGACCTTGGCCCGGCATTCGTCCCCGAGCCTGACCATCGGGATTTACGCCAAGACATCGCTGCATGATATCAAAGGAGCGGTTGAAAACCTACCCGATGTGACCCCGAAAGAATCGACGCCGGTGCCCCTGGCGATGACCGGAACCGATCCGGTTGTGACACCCATAAGCGAACTCTTTGCCCACCATTTGCCCACCGAAGGGGACGTTTCAGGTCGGGACGGGTCGGACTTTGGCGTGATGACTCACTCGGGCACTCTAACCTTGACCAATGAAAAACCCCTGAATTCTCAGGGGTTAGACGCTTCTAATCGCCCGGTGTCGTCTTTTGTCGGAAATGCCCCCTGTAGGACTCGAACCTACAACCCGCTGATTAAGAGTCAGCTGCTCTGCC
This sequence comes from uncultured Planctomycetota bacterium, assembly GCA_963720335.1. Classification (GTDB taxonomy): domain Bacteria; phylum Planctomycetota; class Planctomycetia; order Isosphaerales; family Isosphaeraceae; genus CAVRFS01. The sequence continues at coordinate 43,127 of CAVRFS010000095.1, forward strand.
AGTTGAGCTAAGAGGGCCGGAATGTTGATGAGGTGGGTTTTTTAGTATGACCAACGGCGAGTCGGTTTGCAAGACCGAATGAGGCGTCCCGTCCTTGATTCCTTGATGGGTGAGCGTCTCGAAAGTGGGTGGAAAATTTCGTAGAACAGAGGTCTTTGATGTGTCGCCCAGGAATCAGTAGTCCTTTGTTCACGGAGGGTCTCCATGTTTTTTGCCCATCTTCCCCAAGAGCAGGGGAGCGTGCTGAACAGTTGTATGAATCTATTAAGGCGTCCACCGAACACGACCTCCGCGCCATCGCTGAGTTACTGACCAGCAAACCCGACGACCAACTCTTCGGTTCGACCGAGTTCCAACTTCGCGATCTCGTCCATCGGCTCGGCGCCCAGGCCCTCCAGACCGCTGCTTTGCAGCGGAAAAAGGGGCTGCCGAGGTTCCAGCATGACCTGCCCCCACTGCCAGGAATCGGCGCGATTCAAAGACTACCGGAAAAAGGGGCTGCTCTCGGTCCTCGGGCCCCTGACCATCGAACGCGCCTATTACCACTGCTCCCACTGCCATCACGGCCACTGCCCCGGCGACGACGCCTTCGGCTTGGACACTGGCGACCTGACCTCCGGTGCGGCCGAGTTGACTAGCTTGGCTGGAACCTTGGACAGCTTCCCCAAGCCGCCGACGTGATCCTGCCCAAGATGAGCGGACTGTCGATCGCCGAATCGACCGTGGAGCGGACCACCGAAGCGATCGGCTGCCAACTCGGCCAAGCCTTGGAGGCAAAAGTCGCCTTCGGTGAGGCCCGACCGTGGGACTGGCACCATGACGCCGAGGGAAAGACTTGCCCTACGTATCGATCGATTCGACCGGAGTCGCCAAGCAGGGACAGGAGCGGAGTGGCCGCCGAGGGGGAGATGGTCGCGGTCGGGATGGTCTACAACCCGGTCCCTGAAGATCTGCCGACAGTGGGCCAAACCGAATGGCCGGCGGCCGCTTTGGCAGGCGCGATACGTGGCCAGTTTGGAGGGCCAAGAGGCGGTGGCCGAGCCGTTGCGTCACCAGACGGCCAGGTCGGTATCGGCCAAGCGCAGCGGTGGATTGCCTTGAGCGATGGCGGAGCAGGGCTGGAGGATTTGCTGCGAGGCCACTTCGGCCGGGTCGACGCAGTGATCTTGGACTTCTACCACGCCTCCGAACACCTCGGGGATTTCGCCAAGGCATGGTGCTCCGGAGACGCCGCAGCGGTCGAGAAGGAGCACGCGGAATGGGCACACCGACTCAAACACGAGGGCGGGGCGGCAATCCTGGAATGGCTCGAGGGCCTCGATATCCAGGGAAGTCCCCGAGCGCGGGCGGCCTGGGAGGAGGTCGTGACCTACTTCCGTAACCAGCACCATCGGATGGAGTACCCGAGCTATCGGGCCAAGGGTTGGCAGATCGGCTCGGGCCCGGCGGAGGCGGCGTGCAAGACGGTCGGTTGGCAAACGGATGAAAGGATCGGGGATGCGGTGGGGCCATGAGGGAGCCGACGCGGTCTGCCATCTGCGAGCTCTGCTCTTAAGCGAGAAAGTACAATGGGATGCGTTCTGGGCACACCGCCGCAAGGCGATGTAGGAGTTCTGCCCACTTTAAAGACGCTCACCCGAGTCCTTGATCACGAGGGGGGCCGCGATAACGCGCAAGCGTTGGATAGGCTCTCGGTGGGCCTCACGATCCCAAGGATCATTCGGCACCACCCTACGGCCAATCGCGGCGCTCTGTCGCGTCAGGCTAAATGCGGAGAGAGCGGCACTGCGTGCAGTAGGATTCGCCTGGGGTCGGGTGCTATAATTAAGGGCCAAGGCGTATGGTGATCTCTGGCGTGTGGGAACGGAGTTGGGAAAGCAGGCAAGTTGCGGTGCTCATTCTGCCGTGCCGAGGCCGGCGAGGATAGCGGCGCGGTCGACCTCGACGGGTCGGGAGCAAGCGATGCGACGGGACTTGGATGACGTGATCCAGGGTTGGCCGTATGATCCTGAGCCTGGAGAGGTCTTGGCGCGGGAGGTTCGTGCCCGGGACGGACGGATGGTCTTGCAGGTCCGGATCGAGCTGGGTGTGCTTCAGCTCGAAGTGACGGGCCGCCCCGACGGGCTGCGCCCGCATGGGTTTGTGAGCTATCTCGACTACCTGCGCCATAGTGCTGCCAGCCGAGGGCAGGCGCCGGGCGGCAAGGCGCCGGCGTGGGTGATGTCGGCTCCAACAATGCTCCGAGGCCGATCGCGAGTTCATCCAGTTCTATCACCGCCGCGTCGCCTGGCTGGCCTTGCGGCGGTTCGATAAGGCCATCCATGACGCCGACCACACGCTGGCCTTGATGGATTTCATCCGCCGGCATGGGATTGAGGACGAGTATATCGCGTCGCATGAACAGTTCCGCGGCCTGGTGCTTTTTCACCGCACTCAGGCCGCGATCCAGCTCGCGCTCGAGCGGCACAGCCCCGAAGAGGCCATCGATGCTGTTCGCGATGGGGTCGAGCGCTTGACCAACCATCAGCGCACCTTCTGGGACGAGCACGAGACGGCCGACTCTCCCAATCCCCCGCTGGTCGAACAGCTCCGCATCTACGAACAGGATATCCGCAAGAAGTTCTCGGTGGAAAAGACCTTGCGCGAGCAGCTCGACGAGGCCATCGCCCGGGAGGACTACGAGCTGGCGGCCCGGCTGCGCGACCAGATCCTGGCGAAGTCGAAGCGCCGTTGAGCCGTGGCGGCGTGATGACCGGAGAGTCCCAAGACTGCGCCGATTCAATGAGCCAATTGCGGCCAATCGACCCGTTTCGCGGAGACGACCGGGCCCTCGACACAGACCCGGCGGAGGTCGGTCGAGCCGTCAGCCTGGCGGATCGGGACGACGCAACTGAAGCAGACGCCGAAGCCGCACGCCATCTGGTTCTCCAGGGAGACGTCGCAGGGAACATCGTGCTTCTCGACCAGCCTTGCCAGGGCGGCCAGCATGCCGGGAGGCCCGCAGCCGACGACCTTGGCGGGGCGATCGCCGCGCGCCAGCCGTCGGGCCAACAGATCCGTGACAAAGCCGTGGTGACCGGCGGTGCCGTCGTCGGTCGCCAGCTCGACCTCGATGCCAGCGCGGTGGAAGTCATCGACGCCCGCCAAGAGCGCGGCCGTCCGCACCCCGTACAGCAAGGTGGCCGAGGTGGCGAAGGCAGGCTCGACCTGCTCCGTCGTCGTTTCGAGCGGCTCCTCGCCGTAGTGTGCCTGGCCGAGCCACCAACGTCCCAGGGCCAGGAATGGCGTCTGGCCAATACCGCCGGCCACGAAGAGGACCGGTCCGGGGGGTGGCGGGCCGAAGCCGTTGCCGAGCGGCCCCCAGACCGACAGCCGCTCGCCCGGCCGGCGCTGGGAGAGAGCGGCCGTGCCTCGCCCCACCACGAGGTAGACCACGTCGAACGCGGTGGGCGTGCCGGCCGGTCCCGGATCACCTCGTAGAGGGCCAGCGGCCGGCCCAGCAAGGGGTCGGTCGCTCCTTCGGGACCAGGGCGGATCATCACGAACTGGCCCGGCTTGATCGTCCGGGCCATCGTCGCGTCGCCGAGCCGCAGGCGATACGTATCGCGGGCGATCGGCACGTTTTCCAGGACCGGCACGAGCCGATGGGCGGCGCTTGCTGGGGCGACGGCGTCCATGAGAGTTGGTTACTCGTCCTCGACCTCAAGGCGGCCGGCATCCGGGGACGGGCCCGGTTTCTTTCCCAGCGCCTCCGCCTGGCGGCGGCCGCTTTCGGACCGCCGGGCGCTTGGGTTTCCGCTGGCCGGTGATCGTGGGGCCCGCTCCGACGGGCTGGTTCCGGTTCCATGCCGATGATGCGACGCTGGGGCCGACCGATTGCGGCGGTGTCTGAGCCGAAGTCTTCGCTCGCTTCGATCCGACTTGGAGCTTGATCTGCGGCTACTGCTGCGGCGGAGTGCCGGCCTGCTTTTTTCGATCGAGTGGCGGCTGGGATGAAGGAGTATTCTGAGAAGCTGCGGCTGCCGGACGCGGTCGAGGCGGCCGGCCTCGGCTGGAGCTCGGCGTGCGGGTGGTTGGTTAGAGGCTCGCCCAAGGGGCGGAGAGGAGGCCGGCGTCGCGGCGGACCGTCCCCAGCCGGTGCGGATGAACGGGCTTGCTCGGTGGCCGGACGCGGTCGAGGCGGCCGGCCTCGGCTGGAGTCGGCGTGAGGAGCCGAGGTTGACGAGCATCGCGTGAGGGACGGGGAGGACGCCGTCGCGGCGAGCCGTCCTCATCGGATCGCGGATCGGGCTTGCTCGGCCTTGCGTGGCCGGTGTGAATCGCGGGAAGGTGGGGTCGCCCCGCCTTCGAAAAACCGAGGCAGCGAGACGGAGACGCCGGAGGCCACTTTGCGGAGCAAGTCGACTTCATTCCGCGACAAGGAGCGGCATTCGCCGATCGAGAGTCCCTTGAGGCTGATCGGGCCGACCGCGATCCGGTTCAGCGACATGACCTTGTGACCCAGCTTGGACAGCATCCGGCGGATCTCGCGTTTCTTGCCTTCGGCGAGGACCATCTCGAGGTGGGTGGCCTGGCCCTGACGGCCGACGATCCGCACTCTCTTGGCGCGAACCTTGCCGTCGGACAGCCAGACGCCCTCGGTGAGCTTGGCGAGCATCTCGCGGGTCGGCAGGCCGGCCACCAGCGCTCGATACAGTTTCTCCACGCCGTAGCGAGGATGCGCCAATCGATTAGCCAGCTCGCCGTCGTTGGTGAGGATCAAGAGGCCGGTGCTGTCCTCGTCGAGGCGGCCGACGGTGTAGACCCGCTGCGGGATTTCGGGAAGCAGGTCGACCACCCGCGGACGGCCGGAAGGGTCGAAGTTGGTCGAGACGTAACCCTTGGGTTTGTTGACGGCGTAGTAGACCATCGTCTCTTGCTTGATCGGCTCGCCGTCGACCGCGATGCGAGCACTGCGCGGGATCGACCCGCGTGCCGAGGACGCGGACGATTTCGCCGTTGATGGAGACTCGACCTTGAAGGATCAGCTCCTCACAGGCGCGGCGAGAGCCGAGCCCGGCGTGGGCCAGGACTTTCTGAAGTCGCTCGGGCGTGCCCGGCTCGGCATCGGTGAGCCGGAGCCGGCTTGCGCGATTTCGACCCGGTCTCGTGCCGCGAACCGGCATGATCCCGGCGAGGCGGTCCGGCCTTCGGAGGACGAGGGCCGGAGCCTGAGCCGGGGCGCGGTCGACGCGAAGGCGTCGACGAGGCGGATTGAGGTCCCTTCGCACGGAAGGGGCGGCGACGAGCCATTGATTTCCTATCCATTCCAGCCCGGCGCGAGCCGAGCCATCCGGGCGCCGAAGACCAGCGCGAAAACGTTCCAAAACAGCCAATTCATCGTACCGGATTGCCGGTATTGATGCCAGTGCCGCAGCAAACCCGGCCGGTCCAGTCATCTTCAGGTTCCAGGAGGGACTGGTTTCATGGATTCGGGCCGGATAAGTTGGTTGACAAGCCTTAGCAGATTCTCTGCAAATCGTGTTACTGATCCTTCCTTCGACACCGGAAATCCGGATCGAGGTTTCGTCATGCGGCGTGGGATGACCCTGGCTCGACTCCTGTCGATTCTCTTGCTCTGACAGCCGCCGTATCCAATGCAGAGGCTCAAAACAACGATTGGGAGGTCCGCTGGGGCGAAGTCGGTTTCCAAGCAGCCCGCGGTTGGCAAGCGTCCACAATTCGAAGGCCCCGCTCTCGGAGGAAGAGTGCCGCAGCTTTCGCCCAGGAACTCGAGAAGACGGTCAAGTCGGGCGACCGAGCCGCTTTTAATGCTCTGATCGATTGGGACTCACTCTTCGACGCGATTTTTTCCGGCTTGGCACTGCCTGAAGCTCCGCGAAAGGCGGCAAGGCAAGGTTGAGGACCGGCTTTGACGACGAGACGGGGTTCACCGGCCAACTCGTCAAGACCGCCCAGGCCGATGGGAGGTTCGATTTTCTCCGGACCCGGCAGAACCACGGGCGGCAGGTCGTCCTGTTCCGGAACATCCAGCCGAGCGACTGCGGGAGGGATGGCTTATTACGAGTTTGTTCCCAGGCGATCTTCGCCGACGGTAAGATCCGCGCGGCTGATATTTATGTTTATACGCATGCCGAGTTTTTCTCGGCGACGCTCCGCCGAACGTTGCTGCCCATCATCGCCAACGAGTCGCGAACCTTGCTCGACAGATTATTAACGATGAGCAAGACTACGTCCGAGATTTTCCAAAGTTGCCAGGTATCGTCGCATTGATCAATCAGGGGAAAAATCCGGAAGCCCTGGCGCAGCTCAAAGGACTACTGAGGCCGGAGACCAAAAAGAGAAAGTCGATCCTCTTGTTACGGCTCCGAGCGGCTCAAGCCAGCGACGAAAAGGAATACGCCGAGGTGCTCGAAGACTTCCGAAAACTCTATCCTAATGATGCCTGCCTCGACCTTCTCTTGATCGACTATTACACGCTGAAGAAGGATTTTCCCAGGGCACTCGAGAGCATCGACCGGCTGGATAGAGGCCTGTGGGGGGCGACCCCTACCTGAACCTTGGTTCGTGGCTATTTATGTGAGGCTCGCGGTGACCGCAGCGTCGGCCCTGAAGTTCGCCAAACGTGCCATTGAAGAAGAGCCCACACTGCTCAGGCACATTTCTACGCTGATAGGGATTTCGATGAAGGAGGAGAAGTACGACGAAACGTTGGCGACTCTCAAGAAGCAAGACCAGACGTTCACGATGACTTACGAAGACTTCAAGACAGTGCCCGCGTATGCTGGCTTCGTCAAATCGCCCCAGTACCAGCAGTGGCTTCAGTACCTCGCGCAAAAGAGCAGCGGTCAAAAAGGCCGCAGTCCGGCCAAAACGAAAAAGGCACGATCGAGCAAGTCGAAGGCGGGGTCAGGAAACTAATCCGCTCGGCTGCTGCTGCGACAGGCAGTGCAGGGTCCCCAGGCCCAGGACCAGGTCGACGGCGTGGATGCCGACGACCTGGCGATCGGGAAAGAGACTCGCCAGGGTGTCGAGCGCCGCGACGGTCGGCCGGGTCGTTGAAGGTCGGGACCAGCACCAGGCCGTTGGCGATGTAGAAGTTGGCGTAGCTGGCCGGCAGCCGCTGGCCTTCGAAGACGACCGGGCTGGGCATGGGCAGCTCGACGACGCGGAGCGGCTGTCCGTCCTGGTCGCGGGCCGCTTGCAGCCGCCTGAGGTTGTCCTGGAGCGGCTCGTGGTTGGGGTCGTCGTCGCGGGGCTCGACGACCGTGACGACGGTTCTCGGATCGACGAACCGCGCCAGGTCGTCGACGTGGCCGTGGGTGTCGTCGCCGTCGATCCCTCGGCCGAGCCAGACGACGTGGTGGACGCCGAGGTAGTCGGCGAAGATCTGTTCCAGGGCCGCGCGGTCCAGGCCGGGGTTGCGCGCCTGGACTTCTCGCTGAGCAGGCACTCCTCGGTCGTCAGGAGCGTGCCCCGGCCGTTGACGTCGATCGCACCCCCCTCCATCACGACCCGACCACGGCCGCCCTTCTTGCTCGATCCGAGGCACCCAGCGCCGGAGACCCAGCCATCGCGACAGCTTGCGCGGGAGGCGGTTGTCGTGGCGGTGGTTGTCGTACTTGGCCCAGCCGTTGAACTTCCAGTCGATCAGGCCGACGCGGTCGGGAACGTCGGCCGCCGGCTCGTCCTTGACGACGAACGTCGGGCCCGAGTCGCGGAGCCAGACCCGGTCGGTCGCCGCCTTGAAGAACGGACCGATTCGAGGTCGACGCCCGCGGCGTCGAGCTGGTCGGCCACCCGGCGCTTCATCGCGCGGTCGCGGACGACGATGTGGACCAGCTCGACGCGGCTCAGGTGGCGGACGATCTCGGTGTAGACCCAGGGGATCGGCGCGAACTTGCCGGGCCAGTCGTCGCGGTTGTGCGGCCAGGCGATCCAGGTCGCCGCGTGCGGCTCCCACTCGGCGGGCATCCGGTAGCCGAGCGGGGCGGGATGCTGGTCCCGTTCATTGGAGCTCGTATCGCCGGTCGAATTCCCGGAGTGCTGTTCATGATCGGGTCGAGGAACCGCTGGGTGATCGGCGCGTAGGCGTCGATGCGCCGGTCGCGGAGGAACGGCCAGTTGCGGCGGGTTTCCTCCTGGACTTGCGGGTCGCAGGTCGGCGATGACGATCTCCTCGGTGTCGCGGCCGGCCCTGGCGAGGATCCGGCCGAACGGGTCGGCCAGGAACGAGCCGCCCCAGAACTCGAGGCCGCCGCCGGCGGGCCCTTCGTGGCCGACCCGGTTGACGGCCGCGACGTAGACGCCGTTGGCGATCGCGTGGCGACCGCTGGATGGTCTCCCACGCACTCGGCCTGGGCCTCGCCGAACTCGGCCTTCTCGGCGGGGTGCCAGCCGATCGCCGTGGGATAGAACAGGATCTCGGCCCCGCGAAGGGCGGTCAGCCGGGCGGCCTCGGGATACCACTGGTCCCAGCAGACGAGCGTGCCGACCCGGGCGAACGACGTGTCGAACGCCTGGAAACCGAGGTCGCCGGGGGTGAAGTAGTACTTCTCGTAATAGAGCGGGTCGTCGGGGATGTGCATCTTGCGATAACGGCCGCGGAGCGAGCCGTCGGCGTCGAGGACGACCGCCGTGTTGTGGTAGATCCCCGCCGCGCGCCGCTCGAAGATCGAGCCGACGACGACCATCCGCGTCTCGCGCGCGACCTGAGCGAGCGCCTCGGTGGTCGGCCCGGGGATCGGCTCGGCGAGGTCGAACCGCGCGGCGTCCTCGGCTCTGGCAGAAATACTGGCGTGCGAAACAGCTCGGGCAGGCAGGCGACCTGGGCCCGCCGTCGGCGGCCTCGCGCAGCAGGGCGCACGCCCGCCGCAAGTTGTCGTCCGGGTCGGTCGAGCAGCGCATCTGGATCAGGCCCACGGTGAACGGGCTCGGCGACTGGTTCATGGCGTGGGTCTCGATCTCCCTATTCGACAGCTCGGACGGATCAGTCGGGGCAATGATCATCCTACCGCGAGTCAAGCTGGGGCGAGATTGCTTGCGGCATTGTTCCGCGAGAAAGCCCCGTTTCCGCCGATCGATCGCGTGGCAGGAGGCTCCGCCCGGTTGATTTGACCGTGGCCAGCCGTTAGTGTTTGGTCGAGTGTTGAGATCGCAGGATTTGACTGAACGAATGGCAGCACGCGAAGGGAAGGATCACGCCATGGGAGCCGAAGCCCGCCTGGCCGAGTTGAAGCTGGAGTTGCCTCCCGCGCCCAAGCCGGTGGCGACGTATGTGACGGCCATCCGGCACGGGGATTTGCTCTATGTCTCGGGTCACGGCCCGTTCCGTTCCGACGGGACGTTGATCACCGGCAAGGTCGGGGCCGACATGGACGTAACGGCCGGTCAAGCCGCCGCGCGGCAGACCGGCCTGGCGATCCTGGCGACCGTGCGAGCCCACCTCGGCTCGCTCGATAAGGTCGTCCGGCTGATCAAGAGCCTGGGCATGGTCAACGCCACGCCCGATTTCGCCGAGCACCCCAAGGTCATCAACGGCTACTCCGACCTGATGAAAGACGTCTTCGGCGAGCCGGGCATCGGCACCCGAAGCGCCGTCGGCATGGGTGGACTGCCGGCCGGAATCGCCGTCGAGATCGAGGCGATCTTCCAGGTCAAGGATTGAGCCGAGACCTACGATTCCACTTCACTACCCGTACTGGCGAGTTTGAGATAAGAATTCAAGGTATGGAAACGATATCCGCCAACGATCCAATCGCCGATTCAAGATTCGACCGGACAGGTTGAACTCGAGGGCGTGGTCCCGGTCATCCGCGAGCACATCGTCCGAACTCCGGGGACGTGTTGGGGCAAGCCGCGTATCGCCGGGACTCGCATCAAGGTCGAACAAGTCGTGATCTGGCACGAACAGATGGAAATGCGTGCGGATGAGATCGTCTCCAACTGGCCCCACCTCAAACTCGCCGACGTCTACGCGGCCTTGACTTACTACCACGACCACCGCGACGAGATCGATCGAGACCTCGCCGAGGGGGAAAAGCTCTTTGAGGAGTTGAAGGCGAAGTCAGCCGTCGATCCTGGAAAAATGAGCTAGCGGAACGCCGATGCCCGGACGTCAGGTTGCATCTATTGAGCAGACTGAAGCATGGTGAAATCATCCGCGGACTGATCCTGATTTGTTGAGTATGTGTGCTGGATGAGCATTGCGGTTGATTGACGGGCAATGTCTTCGCATTCTCCAAGAATTGGAGTTCGCAGCGTGTCACGTCCCGGCCGGCTCGACGGCCGCACTTGTCTGATCGTTGGAGGGACCAGCGGGATCGGTCTGGCCTCGGCGCGGCGGTTCCTCGAGGAGGGGGCGAGCGTGGTCGTGGCCGGGCGAGTGCCTGAAATCGGCAGGTCGGCACTGGATCAACTCAACTCGTTGGGCCCCGTCCTGGGAATTCACGCTGGAGCTCGCCGAGGGTGAACCGGAAGTCTCGCGGCTGTTTGCATTTGCGCTGGATGCCCTGGGCGGGCGGCTCGACATCCTGCTTCATGTCGCCGGGATCAGCGGTCGAAAGTTCGGGGACGGGCCGTTGCACGAATGCTCGAGCGAAGGCTGGGACCGCGTCATGCAGATCAACGCCTTCGGCGCGTTTCTGACCAACCGCGAGGCTGTGCGAACGATGCTCCAGCAGCCGCTCGACGCCACCGGCCTGCGAGGGACCGTCGTGAATGTGGGGTCGGTGCTGGATCGCTCGCCGTCGCCGGCCTATTTCGGCACGCTCGCTTACGCCGCCAGCAAAGGGGCCGTCCGCGCGCTGACGATGGCGGCCGCGGCGCGGTATGCCCCGGACCGGATCCGGTTCAACTTGCTCGCTCCCGGTCTGATCGACACGCCGATGGCCGCCCGGGCCACGAGCGACTTGCAAATCCGATCCTACCTGGCGACCAAGCAGCCGATGGCCGGTGGAATCGGATCAGCCGAAGACGTGGCCGAGGCCGCCCTTTATCTGTGCGAGCCAGCCTCGCGGTTCGTCACCGGCGCCGAGCTGGTCGTCGACGGCGGCTGGTGCGTCCGGGAGGGCGCGGCTCCGTCCGAGCCGACTCATTCCTCATGAACGATCGCCCTGATGTCTTGTCCCAGTACCTGGCTGCCGTGCGGGCCGCGATCGATGCCATCGAGGCGACGCAGTTGCCCGCGATCCGCGAGGCGGCCGCCCGTTTCGCGACGACGATTCTCAAGGGCCGGTTGGTCCATGTCTTCGGCACCGGCCATTCACGGATGGCCGTCGAGGAGATGTTCCCTCGCTATGGCTCGTTTCCTGGCTTCCACCCGATCGTCGAGCTGTCGATGACCTATCACAACCCGGTCGTCGGGGCCAACGGCCAGCGCCAGGCGATGTTCCTGGAGAACGTTCAGGGCTTCGGCCCGGTCCTCTGGCGTAACTTCGCAACCTCGCCCGACGATGCGCTTCTGGCCATCTCCACCAGCGGTTGCAACGCCGTGACGATCGACGTGGCAATGGAAGCGAGCCGGCTGGGGATGTTTGTCGTGGCTCTGACGTCGCTGGCGCACGCCGCGGTCTCGACCTCGCGGCATGAGTCAGGCAAGAAGCTCCATGAGGTTGCCGGCCTGGTGCTCGACCAGAAAGCCCCGGCCGGCGACTCGGCCGTCTGGATCAACGGGCTGGAGACGCCGGTCGCGCCGATTTCGAGCGTCACCGGCTGCACGATCATCAACCTGGTCAAGGCCGAGGTCGCCCGGCTGCTCACCGAGGCCGGCTCTCCGCCGAAGGTACTGACCGCCGCCTGCCACGTCGGCGCCGAGCGCGCCCGCCAGCTCTTCGAGGAAACCTACGACGACTACCGCCGCCGCGTGGGCGTGCTGTACCACTGACGGCCAATACTAAATGCCTTCTTAACCACGGAAAACACGGAAAACACGGAAAAATCAAATTCAATCTTTTAAATAAACGTGTTTAAATTTCGACTCTTGATTTTTTCCGTGTTTTCCGTGTTTTCCGTGGTTAAAAAATCCTGTCTCACAAAAATCCTTGGTCAATCGCCGCTTGGATGACGTCTCTTACTCTTGGAGAGATGATTCCGATGACAGACGACACGGGCGACGTCCTGGAGCCGTTCCGCGGCTATTTGCAGGTGCTGGCCGAGCTGCACCTCGATCGCCGACTGCGCGGCAAGCTCGACCCGTCGGACATGGTCCAGCAGACGATGTTGCGAGCCTATTCCGCTTTCGACGAGCTTCGCTCGCGCGACTCCGAGGTGCTGACGGCGTGGCTCAGGCGGATTCTGGCGAGCACTCTGGCTGATGCGGTGAAGCATTATGAGCGTGACAAGCGGGACATCCACCTGGAGCGATCGATCGAGGCCGACCTCGACCGCTCGGCGTCCGGCTTCGCGGCCTGGCTGGCGGCCGATCAGACCTCGCCCAGCCGTCATCTGCATGCACAACGAGGAAATGCTCCGGCTGGTGGACGCCCTGGCGCGTCTGCCCGATCGGATGCGAGAGGTCGTCGTGCTCAAGCATTGCCAGGGATGGACGCTCCAGCGGATCGCCGACCACATCGGCCGCAGTGTGCCCGCCGTCGCATCGCTCCTGCGGCGCGGGCTGGCGGACCTGAGACGCGAGCTCGATTCGAGAGGCTGACCCATGTCCACACCGAACGACGCGACCGAATCGTTCACCAGCCTTGACCAGGTCATCGCCGAGTATCTCCAAGCCGTCGAGGCCGGGCAGGTGCCCAACCGCCAGGAGCTGCTCGACCGCCATCCCGAACTGGCCGAGCCTCTCCGTGCCTTCTTCGTCGACTTCGATCGCGTCGATCTGCCAGGCGGCCCAGTTACGTTTGCGGCGATGCCGTGATGAGTCCCAGCTCGCCGCACCGGGACCGAGCGCTCTGCCCACCATCCGCTACTTCGGCGACTACGAGCTGCTGGAAGAGATCGCCCGCGGCGGCATGGGGGTCGTTTACAAGGCGCGGCAGGCCAGCCTCAACCGGATCGTCGCCCTGAAGATGATCCTCAAGGGCATGCTGGCGACGCCAATCGACGTCGCCCGCTTCCGCGCCGAGGCCGAGTCAGCGGCCGCGCTCGACCATCCGCACATCGTGCCGATCCACGAGGTGGGCGAGCACGAGGGGCAGCAATACTTCGCGATGCGTTATGTGGAGGGGACAACGCTGGCCCGCACTCCGCGCCAATCGGCTCGGGCGGAGGTGGCCCGCCTGCTCGACGTCGCGCGGGCGGTCCACTTCGCACACCAGCGGGGAATCTTGCACCGCGACCTGAAGCCCTCGAACGTGCTGATCGACCCTGCCGGTGCGGCGTTCGTGACCGACTTCGGCCTGGCCAAGCGAACGGGAGCCGACTCATCGCTGACCGAGACCGGCCAGCCGGTGGGCACGCCGCGGTACATGGCCCCCGAACAGGCCGCCGGCCGCAAGGACCTGACGGTCGGCGTTGACGTCTATAGCCTGGGCGTGATCCTGTACGAACGCCTGACCGGCCGCCCGCCGTTCGTGGGCGACAATCATGATGGAGGTACTGCGGCAGGTGCGAGAGGTCGACCCGCCGCGGCCGTCGTCGATCCTCCCCGACCTGAACCGCGACCTGGAGACGATCTGCCTGAAGTGCCTGGAGAAAGAGCCGGGCCGGCGGTACGCGAGCGCGGAGGTCATGGCCGAGGACCTGGATCATTGGCTCAAGGGAGAGCCGATCGCGGCTCGGCCGGTGGGGCGGCTGGAACGGGCCTGGCTCTGGTCGCGACGCAACCCGGCGTTGGCCGGGGCTTTGGCGGCCGCGCTTTTTGCCCTGGTCTCCACGGTCGTCGTCTCGACCTTCTTCGCGATTTCACGAACCCAGTTGGCTGATGCGAACAACAACGCTGAGGCGCACCGTCTCGAGGCTCAGACCTACGCGACTAACGCCGCGCTCGACCAGGGATTGAGGATTGGCAATAAAGCTGGTGCGACAAGCGATCCAAACGCCGCGCTCGACGGGGGATTGAGGATTGGCAATACACCTGGTGCCACGAGCGGGTTTCTAAAGCTGGTGCAAGCTCTCGAATTCGTTCCGGCAGGCGACAGAGAACTCGAACAGACGGTTCGACGCTTGCTCGCGGCGTCTTCGATCAACTTTCCCCAGACAGCGATCCGACTCGAGCCCAACTCACCGATCAACTGCGCCGCGTTTAGCCGGGATGGCCGGCGGCTATTTACCGGATCCGATGACGGCGTCGTGAGGGTATTCGATCCGGCGACCGGCCGGCTGGAGATGGAAATCCCGCTTTTCGAGAAAGAAGTGGCGAAATCGATCTTCAACGTCGCGATTCAATCGAGTGGATCAGCCTTTCTGGCATGGAACGGAAAACAAGTGCACACCTGGAGCCTGGAGACTCGAAAGCCGCTCGGCCCGGCCATTCCGCTGGTTGCTCCGCCAGAAGGCCAAGGCGGTGATCAAAGCCCGGCAAAGCAGGATGGTTTGGGGCCAGCCGAGGGCCGCTCCATATCGACGAAGGATTTTGTGACCGTGGAGTTCAGTTCTGACGGAGCCCTCATCCTTACGACATGCAACCGTGATGAAAAAGAATCCGAAGCGTGTTGCTGGGACGTCAAGACAGGGAAACCGGCAGGCCCGCCAATCCCGTATGAGGGCGTCCAGGGCTCCATCATCGCCGCCTTTCGCCACGACGGTAGGGTTGTCGCCGTTCGAGGTAAGGATCAAGCGGTCCGGCTGTTTGACACGCGGACCGCAAACGCTCTTTGCCAGTCGATCCACCCTGATGGCGGTGTCTGGACCGTTGCATTCAGCCCCGATGGCAAAAGTTTGCTGACAGGCGAAAGCAAAGGAGTTTTTCAGGTTCGTGACGCGCAAACAGGCCTTCCAATTGGACTGCCGCGTCAAAATCCAGTGAACAGGAGATGCTGCTTCGCGGCTTTCAGCCGGGACGGCCGCACCATCCTCGCTTTGGAAGCGGAATTTGCGTGGCTATGGGATACGGCGAACGACCGCATTCGTGCGGCGGTCGAATTGGATGGCGTCGCCACCAATCAACTCGAACCATTCGACACTGGTGGGGTGTGCATGTACAAGGGTGTCAATCACCCTGTCCTGGTCGACATATCGACGGGGCGATCGGTTATTGGATGGCAATATGGCAAGCTGGGTTCGTTTGCCTCTCGCATCAACACCCCGGGATTTCTCGCGATCCTTGGAAATCAATATATTGCGGCATTTGATCCCACGCATGCCACTCTTCTCCTCGACGCACAGACGATCCGTAATGAGCGCTGCCTCGGTCTATTCCAACTCCAGCCCGTGCGTGGGTCGAAGAGAGCGATCCGGCTTTGGGCCGAACTCGTGGCCCGCGCAAGCATCGGCTCAGAGGACCAGCTTCGACCCTTTGATGAGACCGCATGGCAAAAACAACGACAGCGATTGCTGGAACTGACAAGATCGGAATCCGTCTCCGGCAACGTGCGACTCCTCGCCAATGATTCCAGCTACTGGCTCCGTTGCGAATCCAACTCCCCCGAGAAGGAGCCTGATTGAGAGGACGCCGCAGGGCTCCTGAAACGTCGCACCGAGGGCGGCGCCCACCGGCGGCGTTTTGACCGCGCGAATGCCTTTGGGTGGGGCCATTGCTCAAGCCCATCTGGTGTCGAGCCACCTCGTAGGCTGCCCAACTCGATGGTAGAATTCTCAAAGGCGAAGTATTGGACCGTGGAGAGCGCTCATGGTGATTCTCAGTCCGGAACAGCGAAGTGCGATTGAAGAAGCGGGCGACCGGCCAGTGCCGATCATCGATCCTGAAACACAACAAACCTACGTCCTCATCAAAGCCGAGGTATTTGAACGTCTGCGTGAGTCCTCGGAAGAGGAGGAGATCGACCCCTCCTTCTTTGAAATTGATGATTTCGAGCCCGCCCGTGAAGATCCTCGATAGGCTGCCGATCGGAGAC
Organism: uncultured Planctomycetota bacterium; assembly: GCA_963720335.1. GTDB lineage: Bacteria > Planctomycetota > Planctomycetia > Isosphaerales > Isosphaeraceae > CAVRFS01. The sequence goes on from CAVRFS010000095.1 coordinate 59,092, forward strand.
GAACCGACCGTTCTTTTCGTCGGGACAGAAGCAATCACCATCAAGCGATATCAGATCGCCGTGTGGATCAGCATCAACGACGCGCTTCGTCCGTTTCCCGCCGTGCTGGACACTGGGCACAGCCACAATTTCTCGATCACCGAGTCGCAGCTCAAGAAGCTTGCGTTCGTTTCTCCAGATGATCTTGTGTTCATCGGGACGACACGGCTCAAGAGCGAGCGGCTCGGACAATATCGAGCCGAGGTCCGGATCCACCGGAATCGGCCTGGTACCATGGAGCTGGCAGAGGGCTCTTTCCAACTCACAACTGATGAAGGAATCTCGCTGGCACCAGAGGGGTCATCTCGACTGCCGCTTCTGGGACTGCGAGCCCTGGTCCGGAGTGGGTTACGAATCAACATTGATGGGAAACGGCGAACCGTCTCTGCAAAGACGCCTGGGTGGTTCGCATGAGCGTGATCTGTCGAAGTCGGATTCTGTGGTCCAATGACGGAGTGCCGGAGATCGTCCCGTCATGCGGCCCCGAGAATTCCAACCGACACGGACTGATCGCGTCGACCCGATCCGCAGGAATCGGTCAAACGCATGCTGGCGATCCTGGACGGCAAGCCGTAGTCGGCCCGATGCTCGAGCCCTTCTCGCATTGAGCCGTCTCGCCCGCCGTCGAACTCAATGGTAGAATCCTCAAAGGCGAGGTACTGAGTCGCGGAGGGTTCTCATGGTGGTCCTCAGTCCGGAACAGCGGCAGGCGATCGGAGAGGCCGGCGGCCAGCCCATCCCGATCATCGATCCCCTGACGCACGATGCCTACGTCTTGGTCCGGGCCGAGGTATACGCGCGTCTGGCAACAGCGCCGCAGCCACCCTCACACCGGCCCAGTCCGGAGATTGCGCCCGAAATGCTGCGCTCGCAACAGGCGTTCTGGCAGGATCTGCCCGAACTGTTGAAGCACAAACGGAATCGCGGGAAGTGGGTGGCGTACCACGGGGAAGAGCGAGTGGCCCTCTCGCGGTCGGATGTCGAAGCCTATCAGGAATGCCTCCGCCGAGGGTTGGAACGCGGGGACTTCTACGTCGGGAGGGTGGAGGCCGATCCTGACGGGATTCCTCCGTGGGGAACGCTCGAAGGCGATTGGTCGCTGTACGAAGCCACGGACGGGACTCCTCCCAACCCCGAATGAAGATCCTCGACCGACTGCCGATCCTGGAGACGCGCACGTCGCTGCGGTTCGGCGACACGTATGCCACGATCCACAGTAACCAGGTTGTGGTGTGGGTCAGCGTCCACCTGGAAGGGGTGCTTGAACCCGAGGAGAACATTTCAAAGTTTCCGACCGCCGTCGGTCACAGCGGTGACCCGCCCTGCTGGACACGGGAAACAACTTCGACTTCTCAGTGCAAGACCGGCAACTGCGCGAGTGGGCCGGGATCGACCCTGGACTGCTGGCGGTCCTTGGGGACGTCGAGATCAATGGGCAGGTGGTCAAGCGCCGGGAGGCGACGGTTTGGCTATATCCGAACATTCCCGGCCAGCCGGATGTGGCCAGCGACAGGCCGCCGTTCCGGTTGAGGAGGGGCAAAGGGATCGCCATCTACGCGCGGGACGCTGTTCCTCCCGGCCCGCGGTTGCCGCTACTGGGGCTTCCCGCCTTCCTCAATAACGACCTCGATTTGTGGCTCGATCCCGAGCGACGGCACATCACCGTGCAGCAAGGCACTTGGCGGAGGCGCCTCATCCGTCTCCTCTGCCAATTGTGACGCGGCCGCGCGGCATCCACCAGCGGGGAAAAAACTGGTCTCACTCTTGCGTTTCGCTCGAAAAACCAGCCTCGACTCCAGTTTCCTCTCTGTCGATGCCCGTTCCCGTCGTTCCATTGAGATCGGCCTTGAGCAGTTCCGCGACGCATTCGCGCCAGTGCTTGAGCAACGACTCGGCGTCCGGCATCCCGTAATCGCAAGCATTGATGCCTAGGGCGGCGAGGACTCGTTCGGCTTCTTCGGCCTCCAAAGGATAATCCGGTCTTTTCTTGTACTCCTCGATAATCCTTGAGGTCTCGACAAACGACCTAGCGTCCGGCTCAACGCCTCCGACGAAAAGGTCGACATCATCCGGTTCGGGTCGATTACACATGGGATGGCCTCCCGCCATACTGCTCGATCAGCCTCGCGGCGGCTGCCGTGGTGAGGATCATCCTCTGGCTGTGCCCGAGTCTGTCGAAGCCATACACGCGTTGATAGTGTTCGATCAATTCCGTTTTTGCGTCGATTGCGATGAACCCCTCTCCGTCAATCGCAAAAGAAAGCTGGGCCGCGAAGGCGAACAAGCTACCAGGGATGCCCCGGAACCTCTTGGAACGTCCGACATCCTGCGGGGGCAGACTCACTCTTGCAAAGTCTTGAGGGTCGGGTTCAGATTCCACCTCTCGAGATACTCGTCGTCAATCACCGCGCGGTACGAACACCTTCACATCCGGGTGCATCGTGTACAGCCGATCCTCGCCTTGGGGAGTCTTGACCAGGATGGCGCTCGAACAGTTATTGCCGATGATCGGGTTGCCGGGGTATTTATCCCAGTGGACCAGGTCGCGGGAGCGGGCCACGCAGGTTGTCCAATCGTTCCAGGGGCGCTGGGAATTGGCGTGATAGAATGCGTAGTAGAAGCCATCGCTTTTCACGATCTGGTTGACGGCCACGGCGGTCTGGTCGTAAGGCTCGGGTCCACGGGCGATGACGGGGTCGTCCTTGGAGTTGGTCCAGACTTTCAAATCTTTCGACGTCGCCAACCAAACACCCCGGTCGCCGCGCTCGTAAAAGAGATACCAAACTCCGTTCTCGAACCAGGCCGCCGGGGTGCCATAAGGGCCCGGGCTGATCGGGGTTCCGTCGGTCTTGCGAATGTCCAGCGATCCTTGGTCGGCCCATTTGAGGCCGTCGCTCGAGGTCAAGAGATGCGCGATGTCGTTTTTGCCCTCGGCGAACATGAAGAAGGTGCCGTCGTGGCGGACGACGCACATATCCTCGACCCACGATTCGCTGAAGATCGGGTTGCCTTGATCGCGGGTCCAGTGGACGCCGTCTTTCGAGGTGGCGTGTCCCAGGGACATCGTCGCCGGTTTGTCACCGGCATAGCCGGTGTACCAGAGATGATAGGTCCCGTCGTCTCCGACCAGAATGTAGCCGCGCTCGCGGATCTTGCGGTCCCAGGTGTCCTGGCCCGTGCCGGTGAAGACCGGGTTATCCGCGATCGGCTTCCAGGCGACGAACGGCCAGGCGGGATCGGCGCGCGGCCGCGCGCGGACATCGGCCGTCAGGAGAACGACGCATTCCGAGACATAGCCGCGAGCGGCGTGCGCCAACGATTCATCGTCGTGTCCTCATGATGCATCGGCGGTGCGTTGCCATCCAGGTTCTGATCGGTTGGTACCAGCGTGGTGGTCCACGCTACGGTCCAAGGCTGTCCATCATACCTTGCGTTCAGCGTATCGGGACGGTAATTTGATAATGGTCCGATTGAATGGGGCGGTAGCTCAACTGGGAGAGCGCCGCGTTCGCAATGCGGAGGTTGAGGGTTCGAGCCCCTTCCGCTCCACTTCTCTGGACAATCCTCAGTTCCGCGTACGCAGTGCGCCCGGCCCAGACGTCGCTCGCCCTCAATTTGCGAGTTTTTGCCCGTCGTTCTTCTGAAGTGTTTACCGATACCGAGTGACGTCTCATGGTTCGCGCCCTCATCTCGTGGAGCCTGCATAATCGCTTTATCGTCCTGCTCGGGACGATCGGTCTAATTCTTGTGGGCATCCACTCGGCCCGCAATCTGAACATCGAGGCCTATCCGGATCCGACTCCGCCCTTGGTTGAGGTGATCACCCAGAATCCCGGCGCCAGTCCCGAGGAGATGGAGCGACTGATCTGCATCCCGATCGAGACGGCGCTGAACGGGATGCCCGGTCTGAAATTCCTGCGCAGCATTTCGCTGGCGGGCTTGAATGACATCAAGTGCCAGTTCGAATACGGGACCGATTACTGGACGGCCCGGCAGGAAGTGATCAACCGGATCGGCATGGTCAGTAATCTGCCTCCCAACATCAACCCCGGCTCTGTCTCCCTGGAGCCCGACCGGCGAGATCGTGCGTTACGTCCTGGAGGGTCCCGGCTATACCTTGAACCAGCTCAAGGCGGTCCAGGACTGGGTGCTTGAACGACAGCTCAGGACCGTGCCAGGTGTGATCGACGTGACTGGCTACGGCGGGACAGTCAAGCAATATCAGGTCTTGCTCGACACTCAGTTGATGAGACGCTACGACGTGACCTTGCAGATGGTCAGCGACGCGATCTCGCAATCCAACGCCAACGTGGGCGGCGACGTCCTCCCCTTGGGGCCGCAATCGCACAATGTCCGGGCCATCGGCTACCTCGGCGAGGGGAGAGACTCGCTCGACCCGGCCGTGGCCGAGAACGCCTATGCGATCGAGATCGAGAAGCTCGAGGATATTCAGGACGTCGTGGTGACCACGTACCAGAACATGCCGGTCTACGTCAAGCAGATCGCCAAGGTGGTGATCGGCTACCAGCCGCGGCTGGGAATCGTCGGCCGCAACGACGAGAACGACGTGGTCGAGGGCATCGTACTGATGAGGAAGTACGAGAAGTCACTGATCACCTCTCAAAAGGTCTTGGAAAAGATCGACGAGATCAACAAGAGCAGTCTCTTGCCCAAGGGAATGCGGATCAAGATTTTCAACCAGCGGACCGAGTTGGTCAACACGACGACCTATAACGTCATACATAACCTTGTGGTCGGCATGGCCCTGGTGGTCCTGATTCTGTTTATCTTCCTGGGCGACGTCACCAGTGCGGGCATTGTGGCCTTGATGATCCCGCTGGCGCTGCTGTTTTCGATGTCGTCGTTGTACGTCCAGGGAAAATCGGCCAATTTGCTCTCAATCGGTGCAGTCGATTTCGGGATCATCGTCGACAGCTCGGTGATCATCGTCGAAAACATCTACCGCCACATCACGGCCCGGGACGCCGATCGGTCTCGTCCGCTCATCGAGCGGATCGATCGAGGCGTCGCACGAAATCGAGCGGGCGCTCTTTTTCTCGACGCTGATCATCGTCTGCGCATTCATTCCGCTCTTCTCCATGACGGGTCCCGAAGGGGCGCTCTTCGGGCCCATGGCCAACACTTATGCCTTCGCCATCTGCGGCGCACTGCTTCTGGCGGTGACGTTGACTCCGGTGCTTTGCTCCTACTTGTTCGTGAACAAGCAGGAGGAGAAGGACACGATTGTCGACCGAATCATGAAGCTGCGCTACTTGACCATGCTCGACCGTGTGCTGAGGCATCGATATCTGGTCCTGAGTGCGATGGGGGGGTTGCTGGTCTTCACAATTGCGCTGATCCCAACGCTGGGGGGTGAGTTCATGCCCCCGTTGGAGGAAGGGAACCTTTGGATTCGCGCCCTCTTGCCGCGGACGGTAACGCTTTTGGAGGCCGCGAGAATGGCCCCGCGACTTCGCGAGGTCATCGGCTCGACGCCCGAGATCAGGGGGGTCATGTCCCAAGTCGGCCGCCCCGACGATGGGACGGACGTTACCAGTTATTTCAATGTCGAGTTCAACGCCCCCTTGATCCCGATGGAGGAGTGGCGTGAGAAGCCAGTCATGTTCCTCGGCCGGGAGCTCTGGAAACGCAAAATCACGCCGCGAGGAGATCCAGCAAGAGCTCATGAAGAAGTTCGAGGCGTTCCCGTCGGTCAATATCAATTTCTCGCAGTTGATCCGCGATAACGTGGAAGAGGCACTTTCGGGAGTCAAGGGAGCCAACTCGGTCAAGCTGTTCGGCAACGACCTGGAAGTCCTGGAGCGGGCCGGTCAGCGGGTGATCAACATCCTGAACAACGTTCCTGGCATCTATAATCCGGGGCTTTTCCACATTGTCGGCCAGCCCAATCTCGAGATCCAGATCGACCGGCACGAGTGCGCCCGGTACGGCATCAACGTGTCCGACGTGGAGGCCGTCGTCCAGGTCGCCGTCGGCGGCCGCGCGTTCACACGGATGGTCGAGGGCGAAAAGCTTTTTGACATCGTGCTTCGACTTCCCAAAGGCCAGCGCGACGATCCGGAAGTCATCGGTCGGATTCCCGTGGATACTCCGGGCTCGAACGGCAAGCCCGGGGCGCGAATTCCACTCAGTCAGTTGGTCCACATCGAGCCGCACAAACCGGGCGCGGCCTACATCTACCGCGAAAACAACCGCCGCTATATCCCAATCAAGTTCAGCGTTCAAGGTCGCGACCTGGCCTCGACGATCCGAGAAGCTCAGCGCAAAGTCAAGGATCCCAAGTATCGTGCACAGCTTCCCGAGGGCTATTACATCGATTGGGCGGGCGAGTTCGACCAGATGCAGCAGGCCAATTCCCGTTTGCTCTGGATCGTTCCGCTGTCAATCGGTCTGATCTTGATCCTTTTGTACACGGCGTTTAATTCGATGAAGGACGCGCTTCTGGTCATGGCTAACGTCGTCGCGGCGACGATGGGAGGGATCTGGGCATTGAAATTGACCGGCACGCCGTTTTCAATCTCGGCCGCCGTGGGATTCATCTCCATTTTCGGAGTCGCGGTCCAGGATGGCGTTTTGCTGATCTCCTACTTCAACCAGATGCGTGCCGCTGGTTTACCGGTCCCGAATCGCTCATGCGCGGCGCCGAGCTGCGCGTCCGACCCGTGGTGATGACGTCGCTTACCGCCGCTCTTGGGTTGCTTCCAGCCGCTTTAGCCAACTCCATCGGCTCGCAGGCGCAGAAGCCGCTGGCTATTGTCGTCGTAGGCGGAATGCTCGTGACCTTGGTCCTGACGCGGTACCTGATGCCGGTACTCTACAGTTTCTTCCCGGCTCCCGCCGGCCATACAGAATGCTCAGCCGATCTAATCATGGGTTCACATTACACCGACCGGTTCCTGCGCCGGACCGATGGATCCGGCCGTTCCGACCCCCACCACGATCACGATAACAACAATGACAGCGACCCACCGTCCATCGGCCCCAATGGTTTCGGAGAGTCACAACCATGATGCGCAAATGGAAGCTCATGCTGGCCGTCGTCGTCATCTCCGCAGGCGTGACCGGGCTGGCGCTCAATAATTGGACCCGTGCTCACGTTGTTGAAGTCTTGAAACTATTCTCCGAAGCGACGGCCCACGGCGACGAATCCCGGCCGGATAAGAGCTGGCTTGAGAAGTCGGCCGCGAAAACGCATGTGCCTTGGGATCGGAATCTCACACTGGAGCCCGATCAGATCAAGGCATTTGGCCTGATGACAGTCCAGGTGAAAAAACAAACCGAGCCCTGGCTTTTGCGGTTGACCGGCGTGACCGATTACGACCCGGCGAAAGTGACCATCGTCCGCACGCAGTTCGACAGCCGCGTTGACAGGGTCTTGGTGGATCAGGGCAGAGAGGTCAAGAAAGATGACCCGCTGCTCGAGCTATTCAGCACGGATCTCGCCGAGGCCAAAAGCAATTACGAGGTGGCCATCAGCCAGTGGGTACACGATAAGGAAGTTCTCGATTACAAGACCCCGCTGGCGCTGAGCAAGGCGCTGGCCGCCAAGGAGCTGATCGAAGTCAAGAACGACGAGGCCCAGAGCCGGCTGAAGATGAAGCTTGCCAAGGACAAACTCTTGGTTTACGGCTTGAGCGAGAAAGAAATCGAGAGTGCCAAGACCGAGGACGGCAAGGAGAAGGCCAAGATGATCATGCGGTCGCGTGCGGACGGTGTCGTCGTCTCGAGGAACGTGGTCCCGGGAAATTACTACACCTCCGCGGACTTACTAATGACCATCTCGCCCTTGGACCGTCTTTGGGTGCGGGGAAGCGTCAGCGAGCTCGACGCCGAGCTCGTCAAGGTCGGCCAGAAACTCAAGATTATCTTCCCGTTCTCCGACCGTACCGTCGATGCCGAAGTCGATTACATCGACAAGGCAATCGATTCCGATACCCGGTCCGCCAAGTTCCGCACCTCCATCGACAATCCAGGGGGCCAAATCAAGGCCCTCACGTTTGTCAAGGTTCTGCTGGAGATTCCACCAAAGAAGGGGCACACTGTCATCCCTCGCATCTCGATGGTCTCGGTCGATGGATCCGACTACGTTTTCGTCAAGAAACCGGGAAACGCCAACCGGTTCGAGCGGCGCCGGATCTTCGTGGCGAAAGAGAACAACGACTTCGTGATCGTCGCTGAGCCTTCCGTCGACCACCTCGGCCTCGCACCCGGTGAGGAGGTTGTGACGACCGCCAGCTTGCTCTTGGAGCAAATGTTCGAAGACCGGCTCATGGTCGAAGGCACCCTGCTCGCGTTCGGGGCGGGCGAAGACAACGCCGATCCATTCGCCCATCCCGAGATACTCATTGTGACAGGCCCTACCACTCCGGAGTCCTGACGCCGCGAAATCGACAAGTGATTGGTAGGGGTGCTCTTCGAGCAGCCACTCGCCGTCAGAGCGCACGCACCCGCCCGATGGTTCGGGTTGCGCCGATTCCGTCGACTTTAACGGATTGCAAGGCTGTGACAGCACTTCAGATTTGATGTCGGCATTGCCGATTAACGCTGGCAGCGATTACGACGGACGCGGCGGATCGAGCGCAAGGTCGGGTTGAAACGGGGCGTGACCGGTGGAACTCAATCCAGACTCCATTCAAAAACCATCGCGTAGAACGGAATTCATTCCGTTTCTCCCCGACAATCACATTCCTCGATCGATCGGAGCGAAACGGAATGAATTCCGTTCCACGACCAGGGGTTATGCTTGGTTATACGTTCTCTTCGCTTTCGGCGTGTTGACGGGACGCGCCGCGGCGCAGGCTCCGACGGTCGACACCAGCGTGCCGGGTCTTCCTGGTGCGAATATCTCGCTGCTGGGCTGGGCGCCGGGCTCGGGCGGGGGTTCATTCATCAACCTGCCAGGCACTGGGGGGATTCTGGGCGGACGCCCGGGCGTCTCGACTCCCAAGGGAATCCCTACCGCGATTTCCTCACCCGGATCTGGGGCGGGGCCAACGGAATTGCAAGTAGCGGTCTCAGCGCCCCAGCCAGCGCCGGTCTCGCCGACCGTCCAGCCATTCGCCGGGACGCTGGAAATCGTTACGCAGGACGATGACGGACCGCCGAACGGAGTAACGCTCGACCAGGCGATCGACATCACCCTCAAGCGCAGCCTCGACCTGCTCTCCAAGTCTTATGAGATTTCGATGGCACGTGCCGACACGCTTCAGGCGAACCTTCGATCCAACCCAGTCTTCTACCAAGACGGCCAGCTCCTGCAATATCGAGGGACGAGCACGCAGTTCAGCCGGGCGGCTCCTGGCGGTCCCCAGCAGTTTGACACCAACATCACATATCCGCTCGATATCTCTCACAAGAGGCAGGCTCGAACCGTTGTGGCCACCCGCGCCGAGAAGGTCTTGGAGGCATTATTCCAGGATGCCGTCCGCCAGAGGATCGACGACATCTACGGTGCCTTCGTCGCGGCCTTGGCCGCTCGCCAGACGGTCCGCTACGCGAATGCGAGTGTCAAAGGGCTGGAAAACCTCTTGGAAAAGAACGAGCTCAAATTCAAGCAAGGCGACATCTCGGAGCCCGAGGTCGACCAGGTCAGGATTCGCTTCCGCACCTCCAAGCTGGCCCTCGTCGATGCAGAGGCAGCCTACCGCAAAGCCAAGCTCGATCTGGGGGCATTCATGAATCTCAAGCTCGAGGAAATCAAGACTCTCGAGCTCAAGGGGACGATCAGCGATGTTTCGCCTCCCCCTCCGCCTGCCGACGAATTACGCAAGATCGCCGTGGCGGATCGTCCCGACATCCTCTCCTTCCGGCTGGGTATCGTGCGAGCCGAAGCCGATGTCCGGCTGGCCAGAGCCAATGCGTTCAGCGATGTGTACGTCCTCTGGCAACCCTATACCTTCCAGGACAACACCCCATACGGTCTCAAGAGCCAATACTCGTGGGCTTTAGGCGTGACCGTACCCATGCCGATCTATAACCGTAACCAGGGTGGCATCGAGCGGGCCAAGATCAACGTAACGCAATCCCAGATGCAGCTTGCGGAGCAGGAACGCCAGGTCCAGATTGACGTCGAAGAAGCTGTTCAGGAATACGAGATCTCGCGCCATCTCGTGGATGAGCTCAAGGAGCATGTCCTCCCACAGGCCAAGCAAGTCGCTCGACCTTAAGATTCCAGCTCTACACCCAGGGCAACACCAGCCTCCCCGATTACCTGGACGCTCAGCTCGACTACAACGCGACCGTGAAGCAATATCTCGACACCGCGGTTCGCCACCGGCGGAGCATGCTTTCGCTCAATACCGTCGTGGGCCGGCGGATCATGCCATGAATCGTTGGGAACGGATTCCATCGGCGCGGACGAGGACTCCGGCTCTTCCGTCACGGCATTGATTCGGACGATGGTTGGGCGGCAATCGCTTGATATCAAGGGAGCAGAAGATGGGACGTCGAATCCCCCGGGACCTGCGGCCATCCCTCGAACAGTTCGAGCGCCGCGACCTGCTCTCGGCGATCACGGACATCATGGCCGCGAACAGCATCGCCGCCGGCCAGCACAGTAGCGCAACCCAGCAGTCCCTGAACGTGGCGCTAAGCCAGTCCAATCAATCGATCGCTGTTCCATCGAATCAAGGCCCGCTGATCGTGGACGGGCAAATCGTTAATGCCGCTCTGGCACCGACAGGAACCCTTACCCGCCGCGAGCAGCGGCGCGAGCGATTCGTGGCCCAGTACGTGGGCACCTACACCGTCGGGCCCGGTCGGACCAGCGATGAGGCGAACCAAGTGTTCATCACGGCAGCCGGCTCTGCCAACACCATGCTGCACTCCGATATTCAAATGCTGCTGGTCACGCCCAAGAATTCGAGCGTCCCAATCGGCGGCATCAGCACGATCTTCGACCGTAACATCAATTCCAATACGGTCCTCGGGTTTAACCTGTCCGCGCCGCAGCAAAATGTCGATCGGGGCGGCCGGCCTAACGACATCCCCACGGTGAGCGCCGACGTGAATATCAGCTCTGGGAACTACGTCGAAGCGTATTCCGTGGGGAATATCAGCATCAAGTACATCCCCAACGGCAAGCGCACTCCCGGGGTGTTCAGTCAAGGGAAAGCGATTGTCACGATCCGCGCTCAGATCTACTCATCTAACGCGGAATCTATCCTGCGGAATGCCAACATCAATCCCTGAGCCAGTCATGGAACTTGGACCCACCGTCTTCCCGATGCCGGATTCCGCGAACAGAAGCGTTGGGAACTCCCGGCCTCCCATGCCCCGTTCGGCATGCGCCTCCTCGACAAGGCTTTCCACCTAAATCACGCCTTGACACTGATGTAGCAATTCACAATACATTTTTAAACCACCAATAACACGAATCATTCCCGGACGAGAGTGCCGGCATGTGGTCGAGGGGTTACATGTTCTTGGAGATTTCTCACTGATCGCGACCTGGCGCAGCGAAACCGTGATCACCGCGCGGCTCGCTCCCCTCACACGACCCTTCTTCCCAAGCGGGGCGAGGGCGACCGGTTGACTCCTTCGCGCCGTCAGAACACCTGGCACCCCGGCAAGCTGGACGTCGCTTCATGTGGGACCTATCGGCGGACATGCCGACGTAGGTCCGCCGAAGGGCTCGACATGGACGACCACATCGCTGATCGACGCGAGATGGGCCATGAGACGGTCTTTCACGGCGTGGGCGATGGCATGGCCGCCGCGAACGGTCTCGTTGCCGTCGACTTGGACGTGAATCTCAACGATATGCTCGATCCCCATCCGCCGCACCCGCAGTTTTTCGACCGCCAGCACGCCGGGCACGGCTTGAGCTTCCGCCCTGACTTGCTGAAGGACTTCCGGGTCCGCCTGGTGGTCGATCAACGATTGGACGTTCTCCCAGAGCAGCCTGCAGCCGATCCAGAACACGGTTCCGGCCACCAAAACGGCCGCCACGTGATCGGCCCACGGCCAGCCGGCCCATTTCGCCAATGCCACGCCGATCAGCACGCCGACGCCGCCCAGGGCATCGAGGCGGTAATCCCAGGCGGTCGCCAGCAATGCCGTCGAGCCGGTGTGGCGGGCCACCCGGCTCACGTAGCGGTAGAGGAGTTCCTGGAAGAACGCACCGCCGCCGGCAATGAGCATGGTGAAGCCGGCCGGGGGTGCGTGCCGGATAGCGATCGTCGAGAGAGATTTGTAAGCGATGACGGCGGCGAGGGCGAGCAGGATCAGGGCCACGCCGGCACCGGCGACCGCCTCCAACCGGCCGTGCCCGTAAGGATGCTCCCGGTCGGCGGGTCGCTGGGCCACGATCAAGGCGACCAGCAACGCGGACGAGATCGCCGCGTCGAAGAGCGAATGCACCGCGTCGGAGAGAAGGGCCAAGGAATTGCCGAGCACTCCGCCCAGCAGCTTGACGCCGCCCAGCACCAGGCTAACGCCGATCCCCCACAGGGCGGCACGGCGGCCCTGACGGTATAAGTCCAGACTTTCGTTCATCGGATGATTTCCATCTCGCCCTCTCGGCTTTCCGCAATCATCGATTCGGTAGCCATACTTCGGGGCATCGAAAAAATTCCTCATACGTGTCTTGACTTACAGTCGCGAGTCGGTCAATATATCCGAAGTGGATATAACCACTGTGGATTGAGACATGGCTAAGAAGACACCCGAGGAGGCCCGCAATCCGCGCACGTTGTTGCCGCTGACGCCGGCTGTGTTTCACATCATGCTGGCCTTGGCTGGGGGCGAAAGCCACGGCTACGGAATCATGCTGGAAGTGGAACGGCTGACGAGCGGCCAACTGAACCTCGGGCCAGGCACATTGTACCGGTCGATCCAGCGAATGCTTCTCGATGGCCTGATCGAGGAGATGAAGGACTTCCACGAATCCGACGAGGATGACGAGCGCCGCCGTTACTACCGGCTCACGGAGTTCGGTCTCGAGGTGGCGCGAGAAGAAGCACTGCGGCTCGAGTCGCTTGTGAATGCGGCCCGCCAGAGGAAGTTGTTGCCTTAATTCAAAAGGGAGCCGATCATGACTGCCCCTGCGACGAAGGTCCTTGAAGACTTCCACACGATCACGCCCCACTTGACCGTGAGAGGAGTAGTCGATGCGATTGCGTTTTACACTCACGCTTGGGGCGCCGCCGAGCTCTATCGCAACCTGGCGCCGGACGGCAAATCGGTCATGCACGCCGAGCTCATGCTCGGCAATTCGCGATTCTTTCTCCACGATGAATTCCCCGAGCACGGCGAAGTCTCTCCCCTGGGTGGTCAAGCCACGGGCGTGAAGCTGCACCTGTACGTCGACGATGTCGACGACATGTTCCAGAGGGCCGTCGAGGCCGGCGCCACCGAGATCATGCCCGTGCAGGACTGTTTCTGGGGAGATCGGTACGGCATCCTCGTCGACCCGTTCGGCCACCGCTGGTCGATTGCGACTCGCATCGAAGACCTCTCGCCCCGCCAGCTTCAGAAGCGGGCCACCGAGTTCAATGCCCAACATTCCGTCCATATGCGGGACGTGACTCCCGAACGGATGAAGCAAGCGGCGGTTTCCGGCGACAAGAACGAAGTTTAGAGAGATGGATGAAGGGAGCTTATCGGTGAAGTCACACTCATGCTTATTTGCAACGATCGTCTCCGGCCTGGTCGCGGCATCCGCGGTCGGACTCGCCCAGGACGGCAAGGATCAAACAAAGGCCGCGAAGGGGGACCCGCCGGGTCCCATTCACCGGCGACTCAACGATCTGGCGGGAACCTGGGACGTGGCAATCCAGTACACGCTGGGTGACAAGACGTACGACGGCAAGGCAACCTATGAGGCAAAGTGGATTCTCGACGGCCGGTTCCTCCAGCAAGAGTACAAGAGTCGATTCCAGGGCGAACCTTTCCAGGTGATCCAACTCCTCGGCTACGACAACGCCAGAAAGAAGACCATTGAGATCATGATCGACAACAGGAGCACCAGCGTCTTACACAACGAAGGTTCCATCTCCGAGGACGGCAAGGTCATCTCCAACATCGGTGAGAGCTATGATCCCGTCACGGGAAAGCCCTACAAACTCCGCACCGTCACGACCGTCGTGGACCCCGGCCACTTCACCCTGGAGTGGTTCCGGATCGAGGACGGGGGCAAGGAGAATCGAGTTGTGAGCATGACGCACACACGACGCAAGAGTTGACGTGGATCTCACCGTCTCATCGCGGTCGAAGGGTGAATCAGCCTGGTTATCCACTTGTGTCTCGCCCCAAGCAGGGATCGCTCCTGCTATGGTCACAAAATGCACGTTAGAGCGCCAAACGATTGGATGAAGATCGCCGGACGGAGCCGGCTCCACAGTGCGCCGAAGGGATGGCCGGGATTTTACCGGTAGGAGGGGCTCCGTCGCCCGACGAAAAGTTCATCTTGCCCAAGCGTTAGGCGTCATCACAAAATGCACGTTAGGCGTCGCCAAACGCTTGCGAAGATCGCCGGACGGGAGCCGGCTCCTACGGTGCGCGGCCCGAAGGGATGGCCGGGATTTTACCGGTAGGAGGGCTATGGCTCCGTCCCCCGACTGCGTCATCGCCCAAGCGTTAGGCGCTGTCACAAAATGCACGTTAACACGCCAACACGATTGGTCGAAGATCGCCGGACGGAGCCGGCTCCCACAGTGCGCCGAAGGGATGGCCGGGATTTTACCGGTAGGAGGGGGCTCCGTCCCCCGACGTGTTATCGCCCAAGCGTTAGGCGCTTAGGCCGAATCTTTTCGAAATAAGTCGTCGAAGGAGATGGCCTTTCCACATCCAAAATCCCGAAAGGACAAGTATGGGAAGGAAGACAAACCGAACAGCGGGGGCGTAGTTTGGAATTTCTTCAAACGGACTATAAATATAACCGAATATCGGAATGCTAAAGATAAGATGAATCGTGCGAACAATCGCGCGTGTGATGCCTGGGTTCATGATGGTGTCGCCTCTGTCTGATTGTGTGATGAGGAGCGAAGAAAGTACTCGTATCGCGGCCTGGATTTGCGCTGGCCCGCCTCACTCATCCAGCAAGATCCTCCGCATCAATGGCAACGGCAAACCACCTTGCGCAACGAACGCGTCGTGGAAGTCACGGAGTGTTCCCCCTTTCTTGGCCTTGTAGTCGTCGCGGAGCTTCTGGATCTCCAGCTTGCCGAAGGTGTAGTAGAGATACGTGGGGTTATAGGCACCCCGGCGCGCTTCCTCGTAGGCGTTGGCCGGCTCCTGAAAGCCCTTGTCGACGAACAGCTTGGCCCCTTGCTCGACGGTCCAGCCTTCGGTGTGCAGCTTGATTCCGACAACATAGCGGCAGTCGCGGAGCAGGGCCTCCTGGAGCTGGGCCAGGCGGATCTTCGGGTCGCCGCCACCAAATCCCTCGTCCACCATCATCTGCTCGCAATAGTGCGCCCAGCCCTCGGCGTTCGTCCCGCAATAGAACAGTTTCCGCGTCTTGGTGGGAAATCGCTTGGCGTAGAGGAATTGGAGGTAGTGGCCGGGATACGCCTCGTGCACGTTGATCATCGCCACCACCGGCGGGTTGTAGAGGCGCAAGTGTTCCTGGACGTGGCGAGCATCCCAGTCCTTCTCAACCGGCGTGACGTAATAAAAGGCCTGGGTCGCCTTGGTTTCGTACGGACCGGGGGTGTCCATCGACGCGAACGATCCCGACCTCGCGTAGGGGGGAGTCTCCTCGATGTTGGGGCGGACCTCGGACGGAACCGTCACAATCCCCTTGTCGATCAGGTACCGTCGCGCCGCCTCGACCGATCGCCGTACCGATGGGATCAAGTCCGCCGCCGTCGGATGGTCGTCCGATAGCGATTCCATCACCTGGGCCGGCGTCCTGTTGGGATCGATCCGCCGCGCCGTCTCGACAAAGGCGCGGTAATCCTTGTCGAGGTTTGCCTCACCTCGGGCAAGCAGATCCGCCAGCGAAATCTCGACCAACTCCTCGGCCTTGAGCTTGGCGAGAAAAAGCGGCTTGCCGATCGCGTACCGGCCCGTTGATCGAGGCATCAAGTCGACTTCGAGCCAATTGAGAAACTGTCGAACCGCCGTGACGACTCGCGCGTTCGCTACCTCGAAAGCCGCCAGAAGCTCTTTATCCTGACCAGCGGCCTGCCGGGCCCAGGTCGCGACCGAGCCCTCGAAGAATCCGCCTGAGCCCTTGGCCATCCGGATCGCCAGGTCGGTGAACTCCTTCGGCGGCTCCTTCAGGTTTCGTTTGGCCGCCTCGAACACTGCGGGGATCGCCTTCTCCCGCGCGATGACCGAGCGGAGCCGGTCGCTGGCCGGTGCGAAGTCGCGCTTGATCAGCAGATCAACCGCATTACCCGGCACCATGACGTACCCCATCGGGTTGCGTTCCCATTCGCGGATCACCTCCAGGTCGATCAGTTCCGCCTCGATTTGCCCTTCCAGAAAGGTCAGGTCGATCGTGTCGCCGGCTGACAGCTTGGATTGTCCGGAAACGCTCTGGCGTTTCAGCGCGGAAAACCGCTGGTGGAACTGGCGCAGCTCGTCGATCCGCCGCATCGCGCGCTCGCGCGAGAGATCCTCCAGTTGGTCGTCGTACTCGTGCAAGCCGGCCGCCGTTCCCTCGGAGGGCCGATAGGCAAACCGCGACGCCACGTAGTCGTCGACGATCTTGTCGAACTCAGGACCAGTCGCCGTTGCCCGGCTCGGACCGATCAGAAGCGGCACAAACCCCCAAACGAGCGCCATCTTTATCAAACGGTTCCCGCGAATCTTCATCATTGGCTCCCGTGGACACCATGAAGGGGACAAAGGGTTTCAAAGAAAGATTGATTACCGAGAGCGTTGCGAAGAACAAGGGGGAAGTGGCTGGCGTCATCCTGGCATGTTCGTCGAACATCCTCTAAAATCCGTCTTGCGAACGACTTACTTTTGGCAAATGGGCCGGGCATCTGGAGGATAGGCCATGTCAGGTCATGCTAAGGTGGTCGTGCTGGTCTTGGTTCTGATCGCTGGTTCGTCGCTGAGTCCTGCCAGGGCCGCCGAAGCCCAAGCCGCTTCGGGGAAGGGCCTGCGTGCGAACACTTTCGAGCCCCTCCCTCTGGGAAGCATCAAACCGAGCGGTTGGCTCAAGAACCAACTGGAAATTCAGGCCGCCGGCTTGGGCGGGCACCTCGACGAGTTCTGGCCCGACATCAAGGAGAGCGCCTGGTTCGGCGGCAAGGCTGAGGGCTGGGAGCGCGTGCCGTACTGGCTCGATGGCGTTGTGCCTCTGGCTTATCTGCTCGACGATGCCTCACTCAAGGCCAAGGTCAAGAAAGCCGTCGACACAATCCTGGATCGCCAGCATCCCGACGGTTGGCTCGGGCCCGTGGGCGATAGCCAGAAGCACCGGGCTTACGACGTCTGGCCGCTTGTTTCCTCTGTTCAAGGCGCTCGAGCAGTACCAGGAGGCAACCGGCGACCCTCGGGTCATCCCCGCACTTTTGAAGTGCTGCCGCAAGATCGACCAAGTGATTACTCGCGAGCCTGTCTATAGCTGGGCCAAGGTCCGCGTCGCGGATCTGGCCGTTACCCTTTACTGGCTGTACGATCGCACTCAAGAGCAATGGCTCCTCGACCTGGCCAGGAAGGCGTTTGCCCAGAGCCACGACTGGCGCGCCGAGTTCGAGCAACTTCCCTTTCACCACCAAGGCACGAGAAAAGAAGGACCTCGAAAACCACGGCGTCAACACCGGCATGGGGCTGAAATACGGCGGCGTGAGGTATCGGCTCACCGGCGACGCCAAGGACCAAGGCTCAGTCTTCCGGATGCTTGATCTCCTGGACCGCTACCACGGACAGGCCACCGGCATTTTCACGTGCGACGAGCACCTTGCCGGCCGTAGTCCATCGCAAGGGACCGAGCTGTGCACGGTCGTCGAGGCGATGTACTCGCTTGAGGTGGCGGCGGGCATCCTGGCTGATCCGAGGCTGGGCGACCGCCTGGAGCAGCTCGCGTTCAACGCCCTGCCGGCGACCTTCACGAAAGACATGACGGCCCACCAGTATGACCAGCAATGCAACCAGGTGATCTGCTCGGCCAAGGGCGAGCACGTCTACACCAGCAACGGCCCGGAGGCGAATCTCTACGGCCTCGAGCCGAACTTCGGCTGCTGCACGGCCAACATGCACCAAGGGTGGCCCAAGTTTGTCTCCCATCTCTGGATGAAGACCGACGACGGCGGGTTGGCGGCGATCGCGTACGCCCCTTGCGTCATCGAGACCAAGATTCAAGGGAAGCCGGTGAAGGTGACCGTCGAGACGTCGTATCCCTTTCGTGAAGAGATCGCGATCAAGGTCACCGTTGCGGAACCCATGACATTTCCCCTGCACCTGCGCATTCCGGGCTGGGCCGATCGGTACGAACTGCGCTTGCCAACCCGAAGCGCCGACGAAGAGGCTGTTGGTCGCGGCGGGACCATATCGGGCCAGCGGCGATATCCGGCGCAATCGTGGAAGTATATCCCGCTCAGTCTCTCCTGGAGCGGCACCAAGACTCTCATTCTTCGCTTGCCGCTGTCGGTTCGGCTTTTTCAAGGAGATAACAACGCCGTGGCGATCGAGCGCGGTCCCTTGGTCTATGCGTTGCCGGTCGACACCGAGTGGAAGAAGCTCAGGGACCGTCCGAATCTTCCGTTCGATGACTGGGAGGTTTACCCGAAGTCGCCCTGGAATTATGCGCTTCGACTCGATCGTGATCACCCCGAACAGTCGGTCATGTTCAAGGAAAGGGCCGTTCGGCAAGGCACCCTTCTCTCTCAAGGGAGCACCGATGGTTGCCAAGGTGAAGGGCCGTCGTGTCGTCGCCTGGGGTCTGGAAAAGGGAGCCGCGGCCCGGCCTCCGTCCAGTCCGGTCGCCAGCGAGGAACCGCTGGAGGAACTGACACTGGTTCCTTATGGCTGCACCGACCTGCGGGTGACCGAGTTCCCAACGCTGCCTTCTCAATGAGATGATGAGATGGGTCGGTCGGTGCTTCAACTTGAGGCAGCGTTCGCCAAACGAAACCGGCTACCAAAAAAATCACCACAGCTCCGAGATTGATTTATGAGTGTTGATGGGCAGTCGCAGTCCGACTCCGCCGTCTCGTCATGGCGTTCGTTCGTGCGGTCCTCGATCGTTTGGAAGCTGACGTTATTCGTGGGCATCCTCGTGGCGCTCAACGACGGAGTGTTGATCGGCGTCGCCTACTTCACCACGAGCGCGATTCTGCGCGACCAGATTCACCAGCGGCTTCTCGACGGTCGCCGCCGATCGGCAGGGGATGCTGGCAAGCGGCTTGGAACAAGAGGAGGAGCGGGCGACACCAGTTCGCCAAACGGTCTCGAATCCACCAGCTCCTCGCTCAACGTGCCGATGGGACGGTCGACGCCGGAACGGTTTCGGGCGGAGACCGAGCCCATCCTTTCCACGGCACGGAATAACACGACCGGGTTCCTGGCACTCTGGATCGAGGACAACACGGGCCAGGTGCTTGCCGCGAGCGGGCCTGAGAGTTTGGTTGAGGCGTATTCCGTGTGAGACGATCCGTCGAAAAACCGACGGTCGGTCTGGTCGACCCACCGCGGCGTGTAGGCGGAACCTATGGCGCGTTGTTCCTGGCCGAGGTCGTCGGGGGCCAGGGGCAGGTGCCTTGGGCACGGTCATGCTCCTGGCCGATTTCGGACCGATCGCCGGGCTCCTGACGGACCCGCGCGGCCTGGGGGAAACCGGCGAAGTGCTGGTTGGGGTCGCCAACGGTGATACCATTCGTCTCATCTTGCCTCCGCGCCTTCGGTCGCCAGTGGCTGAGGTGGCGTCGAGCGAGCTGCCGTCTTTGAGCGCCGCGGCTCGCGGGGCAGATTCGGCTTCATGCGCACGACCGATTATCGCGGCCAGGACGTCCTGGTGGCCTACCGGCCGGTGGGTTCGAAGTATCCCGGCTGGGGGTTGATCGCCAAGATCGACTCGGCCGAGGCCTATGCGCCGGTCCGGCGGCTTCGCGGCCTGTTGCTGGCGTTGGGTGGCGTGGCACTGGCACTGGGCTTGGGGGCTTCCAACGCGATCGCCCGCCGGTTCGCCCGGCCGATTCGCCGGTTGGCCAAGACGTCGGCGGCCGTCGCGGCCGGCGACCTCTGCGTCCGCAGCGAGGTCACGTCCTCGGACGAGATCGGCGCCCTGAGCACGGCGTTCAACCGGATGACCGAGGAGCTGGCCCGCTCGTACGCGACCCTCGAGCGCCGGATCTCGGAACGTACCCGCGACCTGGAAGCCGTCCGCGACCTGCTCGACGCGTTCTTCCGGATCTCGACCTCGCGGCAGGATCCTGACAACATCGAGAAGACGTTCGATTCCGTGCTGCGGTTCTGCTCCCGACTGGGCTACGACCTGGCGATGATCTCGCTCGTCGATCGTGAGGCCGGCGTGATCCGGGCCGCCCGAGCGACAGGCAGCATGACCGGCATGGTCGAGCAGACGGTGCGGCCGCTCGATGGCGATGACATCCTGGCCGTCGTGGTCCGTGAGGGTCGCGCGATCGTCGTTGCCGATTCCACGGTCGATCCGCGGTGTGATCAGGCTGCGGTGGCGTTGGCGGGCATTCGCGGCCAGATCGTCGTGCCGCTGGTGAGCGATGAGGTGCTGGGGACGCTTCAGGTGGCCGTTCGCTCATCCGCTCGACGCCGAGCCATTCGATCTGCGTCCGCTGGAGACCTTGGCCAGCCACACGGCGCGAGCCTTGACCGGCCTGCGGCAGCTCGAGGAGATCCGCCGGCTGAACCAGACCCAGGAACAGCATGCGCGGGAGCTGGCCCGTTCCGAGGCTGCGCTCCGCGAACAGACCCGGATCTTGCAGTCGGTTCTCGACTGCATGGGAGACGGTGTCGTCGTCGCCGACTCGAACGCGCGGTTTCTGGTCTTCAACCCGGCCGCCGAGCGGATCTTGGGCCACGGGCGGATCGATGCCCGCCCAGGAGTGGTCGCGTCTTTACGAGATCTTCTTGCCGGATCGGCTGACCCCTTACCCGGTCGATGATCTTCCCCTGATGCGGGCGATCCGTGGCGAGTCGAGCGACCAGGCCGAGCTCTACATCGCCTATCCCAGCCGCGATGACGGTACCTGGATCCTGGTCACCGGCCGCCCGTCTGCGGGACGAACATGGCGGGCTACAGGGAGGAGTGGTCGTCTTCCACGACATCACCCGTCGCAAGAAATCCGAGCGAAGGCTCGACGGCGCAGTATGAGACGACCCGCGTCCTGGCCGAGGCCGACTCACCAACCCAGGCCACCGTTGAAGATCCTCGAAACCATCTGCGAGAGCTTGGACTGGGACTTGGGCGCGTTCTGGAGAGTCGACGCGCACGCCCAGCGGCTGCGTTGCGCGGCGATCTGGCGCCGGCCGGCGTTGGTCGGCACCGAAGTTCGAGGCCCTGACCCGAGACATCGCCCTGGATCGCGGGGTCGGGCTGCCGGGCCGCGTGCTGGGCGGACGCCCAGCCGGCTGGATCCCGGAGCTCGCACGCGACGACCAACTTCCTCCGTCAAGCGGTCGCCGTGGAGGAAGGTCTGCACGCCGCCTTCGCCGTCCCCATCCTGCTGCGCGGCGACTGCCTGGGCGTGCTCGAGTTCTTCAGCCGCGAGGCCCGGCCCCCGGACCACGCCATCCTGGAAATGATGGCCAGCCTCGGCACGCAGATCGGCCAGTTCATCGAGCGTCACCAAATGCGCGCCCGCGTCATCCAGTCGGAGAAGCTGGCCTCGCTGGGAATGCTTTCGGCCGGCGTGGCCCACGAGATCAACAACCCGCTGGCGTACGTCGCCAATAACCTGGCCGTGCTCGAGCGCGACGTCCGCTTCTTGCTCACTCTGCTGGCGATTTACGAGAAGGCGGGCGACTGCCTGGCGGCAGCTCAACCCGAGTTGACCCGGCAGATCGCGCGGCTCGCTGCCGAGTTCGACCTGGCGTACGTCAAGGAGAACATGGGCAAGATCCTGCAGAGCACGCGGCAAGGCGTCAAGCGGGTGGCCGACATCGTGCAGAACCTGCGCGGCTTCGCCCGTCTTGACCGCGCCGCGGTCGACCAGGCCGATATTCACGAGGCGATCTGAACGGCCCTCGAGATGCTGCGCGGCCGCCTCGACCGGCGCAGCATCATCCTCGAGGAGCACCTGGGTGACTTGCCCCTGGTGGCCGGCTCGGCCGCGCAGCTCAACCAGGTTTTCTTGAACCTGCTGGTCAACGCCATGCAGGCCATCGAGTCGACCCATCGCGACGACGGCCTGATCGCGATCACCACCGAGACGCAAGACGGCGAGATCATCGTCCAGGTCGCCGACAACGGCTGCGGGATTCCCGAGGAAATCCTCCCCCAGATCTTCGATCCGTTCTTCACGACCAAGGGGGTCGGCGACGGCACCGGATTGGGCCTGAGCATCACCCACGGCATGGTCCAGGACCACGGTGGCCGACTGGAAGTCGAAAGCGTTCACGGTCAGGCGCCTGCTTCCGCGTCATCCTACCGGTGGCCCGGGTCGGGCGCTGATTGTCCTTGGAACCAATGTGCGACCGCGGATACAATGGGATCAATCGGTTCCTTCGGCCAAGCTCCCCAACACGACGTTCGACTCGGACATTGGGCGGGACGGCGGAAATTCCGCGGCGAACGCGAGATGCCTTCTTCAAAGGGAACCCGGACAATGATCAAGTTCCGCGGCGAACGTAAAGAATGGAAGCTCTCGCGTATCCGCGTGCCGAATACTGCGGAGTTCCTGCCGCTGAAGTCCGCCCTGGATGAAAACGAGAGGAACAAATTAGACCTGCTGGCCGCCGCGATGAAGGCTTTCGGCGACGCCGTCGATGCCCACCCTGACTCCGACAAAAAAGGAATTCGTCCCGACGACCTTTACGACAACGCATTGGACGGTGCGAAGATCCGCGAACGTTGGGAGATCGCGTTCGGCGGCAAGGAAGAAGGCCGCGACCTCTTCGGTCTCGTCGCCTGGCTCTATTTCTTCGATGATCACAAGTCAATCTGGTTCGCGAAGGCTCCCGACACCCAGGGCCTCGGCAAGCGGGGATGGACCTACGTGCGGGAGGGCAGGCGGGACCCATCGAGCCTCGTCGGCGTCGCGGCTTCTCGTAATTTGGACCCCGTCCGAAACGTGGCGGAGGGCGAGCGGCAATGGTCCTCCCCAATCCGGGAACTGTTCCACAGACGAATGCCTTGGGGACCGCCCCGCCGGCGACCACGTTTGATCGATCAAATTTCCCATCAGTCGACTCAGATGCGTGGGGTGCGATGAATTGCCGGCGCGGCGAATTGATTCGGAAAAAGAATCGTGACGGGTTGACGGATGCCGAACAACTGGAGATGACCACCTTCAGGAACTGAGTCTTCAGGCATTGGAAAAAGCATATCCCAGACCAGTTTCCTTAATGGATCAATTAATGGAGTTGCGAGCCCGGCTGAACGCGGAGTCGGAGAACCAGCAGGAATGACGCTCCCTTTACCATTTCAATACCCGAGTGAACCGCACGAACGCAAGCATGGCCCATATGGATACGCGAATTATCCCGAATACAAGCCTTGGCTTCGCGATGAATTCTTCTTTCGATGTGTCTATTGCCTCGAACGCGAGATGTGGTATCCAAACCGAGCGTCGTCTTTCTCGGTGGATCACATCGAACCACGGTCGAAAAACCCCTCTCGTATTTGCGACTATGACAACTTGCTATACCATGCGTCGATGCAACTGAGCCAAGCGGGAATGGACGATCTTGAACCCGATCACCGTTGCGTTCGGCAAACACCTCACAGTGATGAAGGATGGCTCAATCCAGGCTTTGTCGACGGAAGGACAGGATATGATCGATCTCCTTCATCTGGACAAGCCTCTCGCAACGGATAATCGTAAGAATTATATTTCACTCCTAGACCTTAAGAGACAGTATCCCGATGATGCGTCCGTGCATCAACTTTTTCTTCAAGCATTCGGCTTCCCTGATGATTTGCCTGATCTCGCGGGTCTACGACCTCCAGGTGGAAATTCTCGGACAAGCGGGGCGGAGATTTGCCATCACGCTCTTCGAGTGCCTGGGAGCGTTAAGTGAGGTCTATTGAAGGCACCCGATATCGACATAAACCCGCTAATCCAAGAGCGGAGCCAGCGGCCTTCTCATACAGCATCACCTCTTAAGATAATATTACGTGTGCCTGATTTCCTCTGACGTTCCGCGTGGCGTTCCGGGTATCGACGACCAGGAAGGAATGTTCCACAATCCACGCCCAGTCGTATGCGGAATGATCGGTCACGATGAGGACACAATCTTGAGAGCGCAAATAGTCGGCCGTCAATTCTTGGCTGGCCATCTTGAGGTGAGGGTAATGGCGCGCCGAGGGAAGCACGAGGATGTGCGGGTCATTGTAGGTGACCACGGCCCCTTTGTTGAGGAGCGAGTCCATCAGTTCAAAACCTGGCGACTCGCGGGGATCGTCCACATCTTTCTTGTATGCCATCCCCAGAAGACAGATCTTGCTCCCTTTGACTGGCTTGCCTCGATCGTTGAGTGCATCGGCGACCTTGGCGACGACGAAGGAAGGCATCGATGTGTTGATCTCGCCGGCCAGCTCGATGAAGCGGGTCGACATGCCATACTTGCGGGCGACCCAGGTCAGGTAAAACGGATCGATGGGAATGCAATGCCCCCCAAGGCCCGGACCGGGGTAAAAGGCCTGGAAGCCGAACGGTTTGGTCTTGGCCGCCTCGATCACCTCCCAGATATTGATTCCCATTCGATCATATAACGTCTTCAGTTCGTTGACCAGGGCGATATTCACGGCCCGGTACGTGTTCTCAAGGATTTTGCAGGCCTCGGCGACCTCGGGGCTGGAGACGCGTACGACCTGGACCACGACTTGGCCATAAAGGCGCCGAAGCCAGCTCGAGACTCCCAGGGTCGAGTCCGCCGACCACCTTGGGGATCGTCGGCGCCGAGAAGTGGGGATTGCCGGGATCCTCCCGCTCGGGGCTGAATGCGAGGAAGAAGTCGCGCCCCGCCTTGAGCTCGTTCGTCTCCAGGATCGGCAGCACGACCCCTCGTGTGGTACCCGGGTATGTCGTGCTCTCGAGGATGACAAGCTGACCGGGACGCAGACGCGCGGCAATTGCCCGGGATGACTTGATCACATAGGTAAGGTCGGGTTCACGCGTTTCCGTCAACGGTGTCGGAACGCAGATGATAATGACGTCGGGTTCTTCAAGTCGAAGGAAGTCGTGAGTCGACTCAAAGCTCTGATTCCGCATTTGCCGGACGACATCGTCCGGAATATGACCGATATAGCTCAATCCGCTTTGAAGTTTCTCGACTTTATGCGGATCGGTATCGAAGCCGAGAACTTTGTATCCGTGGTCGACCAATGCTCTTGCCAGCGGCAATCCCACGTAGCCCAGGCCGATGATCCCGATCCGCGCTGTCTTGTCCTTGATTCTGGATAGCAACCCGGGAAAGAGCGAGTGATCCCCGCGATCGAAACGCTGGTCGGTCGCTTCGTCAGTCACATTTACCGGGCTCGTTTCCTTCCCATCGATCATGATCACGGCCTGTACGACTTGGAGACAATACGGCAACAGGAAAGAAGGGTTTAGTCCTGCCTCAGTGAGAATTCGAGAATCGTGTCCGCACTGTGCCACTCAGCGTGGCGTTTCTACGTTGGCCGACGGGCTTGGTTTGAGGTCGCGATACAACTTGGCGAGCTCGATCATCAGCTTGTCGAGCCGGTCGTAATACTCGTCCTCGCTGAGCTTTTCCTTTTGATCCCTCAAGGCGGCGATCGATAGCTCGAGTTGATTGCGGCGCTGGCGCATCTCCGCCGGCATGAGTCGCTCGCGATTGCTGGGAATGAGATGGAGCTGGTGAGCCCGGATTCCATCGAGCGGCGCGCCATCCTTGGCGCGCTTGGTGGCGCGAACCCCGCGAAACCAGGCGCGGGCGTCCCGAGCCGATCGCCGTTATCGTCGAGCAGCGCGTGCTCCGTGGCCAACTGCGCCTTATTGCGATAGTACTCGTCGACTCCCTTGCTGGCGGTCAGGATACGCCTCCAAGAGCGAGACCTGACCATCCTTGTCCAGATCGGCGCGCGGGTTGGTAATGGCCTCGGCGAGATATTGACCGAAGCGGGTGAAATTCAGCTCATTCCCGCTCTTGGTCGCAGTGACAACCACACGGTTCTCGCCTGACAGACGGTTGAGGAACGGGCCGCTGGCCGAGGCGCAGTCAAGGATCGCGACCGGCCTCTTGAGCGGCGCGAGCCATTCGGCGAGCTCAAGGTCGGTCACATCCGGTCCCCGCAGGTTGAACTTGGCCTCGCGACCGTCGTAGGTCCCATGCCCGATCAGGACGATCCACAGCGGCTCGCGACTCGCCCCCTTTTTTTCGAGTAGGATCGACCGTAACCGTTCGCGGTCAGTCACGCCGGCTGCCGGCTCGGACAGTCCGATCCGGATCGACTCGGCCGAGGCCTTTGCCGCGGCGGCCTGCCACTGGTCGGCCCACTGATGGAATTGGGACTGGTACTCGGGAGTACCCGGCGGCACCAACGACGACGAGTACACACGGTCGTTCCTCGGCGCGGGGTGGCCGATAGACACAAGAGAAATAAGAAGCAGGTGTTCATAGTCCTAAACCGGCATCATGTATCGAGCCACATTGACTTAATCAAGCCAGGCCGTTGACGCGCCGCAAACCCCATTCACCCGTCAGGCAAGCGATGGCGACCAGCAAGTAAAGAGGGTGATGCCACAATGGGGAAGTCCAGGGTTCGGTGATCGGCGCATGGCGTGTGGAGAGACTGGCGACGAATGAGTCCAGGCGCTGGCCATCCACCATTTCGCCGTGGGTTTGGGACGCGATCTTGTTGAGGAATTCGCGGTCCGGCTCCAGGTGGGCGAACTCATCGGCCGCCGGCTGGGCCGCCCAGCCGGCCTCCTTCTCGCCGACGGCGCTTCCGTCCGGGGCTGTCGCAGTCGCGACGACCCGATAGGCCCCCGGCTGTTTGGTGACATACGTTGCCGCGTATGTGCCGGCCTCGCGACCGTCGGGCTCGGCGTCCAGAGTCAGGTCGTCCGCCCCCGCTCGCGTAATGCGGAGGGAGACTTTGGCGTTGTCCAGTGGACGGTACTCGGCGTCACGCACGCGCACCATGATGTCGATGGCCGGTGTCGTCGTGCCGGCCTTGGGATTCATGGCCACCTCCAACCGGCCCGGCACGTCGGCGACCAGCCAGCGGACGGTTTGACGCCATGACTTTTCGAGGTCTTTCTCGGCTTTATTATCGCGCCGCATGCCCCAGAGCCAGAGATCGCCGATCATGAGCGACGCGACGTGTCCCTTGCCAAACTGCTGCGCCACGAGCGCGGGCGTGGGGTTGCCATCGGAATCGCGCACCGCGGCAAGGATCACGGCACCGGGCTTGATGTCGCCCACGCGGCTGAGCGTGCCAAACGGCTCCATCATCGCCAAGCGCTGGCGCTCTTCGTCCTCGGTCTTCCGCATCCGGACCCACGGTTGCAGCCACCCTTCGCGAGTCAGCTCCAGGCGAAATTCGTGCTCGGACGACTCCGGACTCGCGACGGGCCGATTCAAATAGATTGGCAACAGCTCGCCGACCGGGGTGCGATTGTACTGCCCTTCAATGAACGAGTCGGTGCCGCCGAGCATCAGGAGTCCACCACCGCGCTGGCTGACGAAGTTCCGCAAGAGCGTCATTTGGTCGGGGCTGAAGAAGCTGGCTTCCAGATCGTCGATGACGACCGCGTGGTAACGGAATAATTGATCGACGGCCTTGGGAAAGCCGTCCCTCAGCTCCTCGCCGTCGAGCGTTCCCTGCCGAATCAAGACCGGTTGGTCGTGCCGCTCGGCGGTGTCCGGGTCGGGATGGTCAAACCCCTCGAACAGAGCGCTGCGTCGACTGGTCTCTTGGATTGCGGAAGTCGAACTTCGGCTGACGTTTCGCAATGCGTATCAGACCGACGAGCTGGACCTGTTCGTCTTCATCAATCGCCCGGTGCAGGAATTTGAACTCCCAGTTGGGACGCCCACTCACATACAGCACCCGATAGGGGCCATCTCCCTGATCGACGACAACCAGCCGGCTGTTGTTGGCGGACGTTTGTTCGCCTGTTGGCGACGCCTGATTGGATTCGACCGGCTCTTCCTTCTCTTCAACCGCGGCCGCCGCATGAACTTGATAAAAGCTCACACCTTTGCGTTCAGGTCGAAACTGGAACCGAAAACTCAACGGTTTACCGTCTCCGAGCGATTCGAGTCCTTGCCGCTCGAGGATCTTGCCAGACTCGTCGGTGACGTTGGCGACGATCTTCTGCCCCCTGAAGCCGATGGCGGAGACATCGGCCCGGACCACGACCGGAGCCGACTCGAAGTTGGTCTGACTGACCGAAACCTGATTGACGCCGACGTCCTTGGCAACGCCACCGGCGGGGGGTGCAACGGGATAGATCGGTGGTAAACCCGACCAGTCGACGTCGCCGACGTCGGTCCGATTGCCGTCAGTGACGAGCAGCACACCGGCCAGCGGCAAGCCGCGGAACCGCCGCGATAGCGCCGACAGCGACGTCGCCAGCGCGGTACCGGTGCCGTCGAACGTCAGGCCTTCGAACCCGTCGACCGCGCGAAGGTGTGAGTCGAACGCATAACCGCGAACGTCGTAATCCTGCTCCAGACGCGTCTTCCAAGTCGATTCTTTCTGGAGCAGCTTGCGCATCCATTCACCGCGGGTGCCGGCTGCCTGGTCATCTCGGATCAATAAGCTCTGGCTGTTGTCGGCCAGGATGACAAACGCGTTCGCCCCACGGCGCGGCCGTGAGCCGGTCAAGAGCGGTTCGATCAAGATCAAGGCCAGCGCGGTGAAGGCCAGCCCTTTCAAGACTGCGGCGCAGACCCTCACGGACCGTTTTGACCGCGCACGGATGTAGCTCCAGAAGAGCGCGGCGATCGCAACACCCATCAGCGCGAACGCACCAGTCATCCACTGGGGAGATCCCCAGATCAGGGACGGCAGCGTCATCGGCCACTCCCCAATCGTTCATAATAACGGCGCACACCCTCGGCGAATTGAGGAGGAACCGGATCGCGATCGATGGGAACCAGGGAGTCGGGTGATTCGCGCCGGCGCACCTCCTCGGCGATCTTGTCTCGAAGCTCATTGATGGGTTGAGCCACAAGATCCTTCAACCGAGTCCAGTCCGGCTCTTTCGAGTGCCGCTTGTATTCCTCGCGCGCTCCGCGCGCCCGATCGCGAATCCGCGCGGCCTCGGCTCGCATTTCCGGGTCGTTGATCAACTCTTCCACGTCGCGCATTCGATCGGACCACTGACGGAAGCCCTCGCCGGTGATCGGCCCGCCCGGTCCAGCCGGGATCCCTTCGAGCAAGCGATCAATCCCAGTCTGACGGCCACCGCCGCCACCAGGATTGGGGGAACCAGCCTGGCGGCCTTGCGTGCTGGCCCTGTTGACCTGGCTGTCGGGGCCTGGCCTGGCTGTTGGCCCCTTGACCGGGCTGATTTCCTTGGCCCTGTTGACCTTGCTCGCCAGGAGCCTCGCCCTCCCCAGGTTGACCTTGCTCGCCAGGAGCCTCACCCTTCTGAGCCTCGCCCTTTGAGGCTTCGCCTTTTTGCGGCCTCGCCTTTTTGAGCTTCGCCCTTTCGTGCCTCGCCATTCTTGCGCTGGCCCTGTTGGCGTGGCGTTGACGACTGCCTTGCTCACCCTGTTGTTGGTCTTGGGCCTGCCCTTGCTGTCCGCCCGGCTGGGGATTTGCGGTGGGATCGGCGGCCTGCTCGCCGTTCTGTCGCGGGCCTTGGCCCTTGGAGCGTGGCCGATTCGGATCGGTCTGGCGGTTGCTGCCGGGTTGTGCCGGCGGCTCTTGGCCTGTCGCCTGGGCGATCTCGCGGTTTACCTGATCCGCTAGATCCTCGAGCTCGCTCTGCGCTCGCTTCAAGGCGGCCGTTTCGTCGCCGAGCACACTCTTGGCCGCGCGTTCGACACCCTCTCGCAATTGTTCGATTCCCCGGCCGGCGAGCTGCGACGACTTGGCGGCGTCCTCGGCAACACCGAGGTCAACCAGTTGCTGGGCAACTTTCAATGCATCGGGGATCTTTTGTTCGGTCGCTTTTCGGACCGTGTCGTACAGCCCTTTGGCCAGTAGAGGCTCGGTTTCCTCGGCGTCCTCGACCGTCCGGCGCATCTGATCCATGATCTGATCGAGTCGTTGCTGTTGCTGTTCGAGTCCCTTGGCGACCTGCTCGCGTTCCGTCGTGTCACGCAGGGAGTGTTGCGTCTGACGGTTGGCCGCGTCGAGCTGGTCGGTCAGCTTCTTCTGGTCCTCGTCCAGACGTCGCGCCTGGGTACGCATTTCCGTCATTTCCTCGGTGAATCGGTCCGACGCACCCTTGCGAAGCTGTTCGCGCAGGTCGTTCATTTCCCGACCGGCTCGGGCGCCTTCGGTGACGGCTTGGGGAAGGCGGCCTTCCTCGAGGGCCTCGGAAGCCTGGCGGACGTGCTCGCGAGTCTGGTCCATCTGGGTGCGGGCTTCGGCCATTCGGTCCCGATTTTCCTCGCGCTCCATCCGCTCTCTGACCTCGTCCGTGTCGCGGAGAATCTGTTGCTGTTGCTCCCGGAGCCGCTTGAGCTGTCTTTCGATCTCCTCGCGCGCTTGCTGGGTCTTGGCGGCTTCGAGAGCCGATTGCAGCTCCTTCACCCGTTCGTTCAGGTCGGCCTGTCGTTGCGCCAGCTCGTGAAGACGGCTGAGCACCTGGCGCGTCTCTTGCTGTTCTTGTTCCCGTTTCGATCGGTTCTCTTGCTGAGCCCGGGCCGTGCGCTGTTCCTCGTAGCGGTTTTCATCGTTCGTGAGCTCGAGCTGCTGGAGCTGTCGTTGCGACTGGCTGGCGCCCGAGCCTCGGCCGCTTTGCCGTTGCCGTGAATTGTTTCGAATCACCTGGAATTCCCTGGCGCGCAGCTTCAAGAGGGCCTGATAAGCGGCCTGTTCGGCGGCCAAAGCCGGGCGGAGCGCCGCGATCGAAGGCCCTTCGACCGCCAGGGTCAGTTGTTTATCCGCGTCCTTCATCGACTTTGTCGCCTGTTCCAGACTGGCTTTGGACGCCGCGTCTTGGAGTCGCCCGCCAAGCTGGCCCGCTTGTTCGATCACCGCCTTTTGCGACTCCTGGAGTACCTTTCCGTCCTCGACGAATTTGGCGGACGGTTTGGCCGAAGTCTCGCGCCGGACAAGCTTCCATGTGCCGTTGATGATTTCCTTTTGCAGCTCCGCCAATTTGTCGGATTGCTGGGCGGTTCCTTCTTCACCCTGCTGCTGTTCGTTCTGGGCCGAGCCTTCCGGGGGTTGTTCGCCCTGTCGGAAGATCTCCTCGAAATGCCGGACCTCGGCGAAGAACATATCGCCCGAAGTGCGCCGCGGCTGGCCGTCCGGACCGATGTCGTCGGCCCAGAAGAAATAGGTGAGGAGCTGGTCGGGCGCGGCCTTGAACGATTCGAAGTCGAGTAAGTGCTCGGCGCTCAATTTGCGGCTACGAGGCGCGGGCGTACCGAGGACGATCTCTCGAGGCTCGCGGCCTGCCATCGTGTAGCTCACCCCATGACGAACGACGCCGAAATCGTCTTCGAGCTGAGCTTTCAGCTTGAGCTCTTCCACCGGCGAGACCCGAACGTCATGCGACGGCTGAGACATCTTGACGACTGCCGGCTGGTTCCGCGTGACGTTCGCCACGATCTCGGGCGTCAGCTTGTTGGAACGCCCTTCCTTGTCGACCAACTGGATGTCGGAAGCGCCTGGGGTCGCTGAGTTTGATGGTGGTGCGTGTAGACGTGGTTGCCGTCCGCGTGAGGCGACAATTCGACGGCCTGGCCATCCTGGTCGACCAACTTGGCCGTGGCGACGTCCTTGTTGAGTCGGAAGAGCAACGTCAACTCGGTCCCCTCTACCGCGGTGACGTGGCGAATGTCCTCGACGGTCTTGGACTCGAGCGACGTATAGCTCGGGAAAACGAGCTTGGCGTCGGTGCGCTGTAATTCGGGGTACTCGAATACGTGAACGTGATACGTCTCGGTGCGTTCGCCCGCGAATTCGACTCGATAAGCGAGGTCGGCGTCGACCGACTCGACGCGGCCGGCGAACGTGGGATCCTCCAGGCTGCGGGTCATCCCTCGGCGAGCCGACGCACTGTCGTCGTCACCGAATACGAGGCTCGCCTCGCCAGGGACAGCGCCCTTGAAGCGAGCGACGACCAGGAGCGCCGCTCCCCGCTCAAGCTCGGTGTTGCCGGGATCGACCTGAACGTCGGCGGCATTCCCTCGATAGATATTCAACGTGATGTCGTTCGCGCGCGAACGGACCTGGACGACCAGGGCGATCGACACGGCGGCCAATAACCCCAAGGCCGCCGCGTGGGCCACTTGCGCGATACGCAGCCGCCGCGACGACACCGTCTCGTTCCAGTCGTTGGTCCGACGGTGGTCGAGGGCTTGACGAATCACGGCGGTTTGTAAGAAACCCAGCCTGCCGGCGGGCGCAGTCGCATCTTCCTCGACCGCGGAAAGCAGTCCCGTGCCCAGCTCGGGATGCTTGGACTCGATGCGACGGGCCACCCAGCGCAAGTCCCGCGCCGACCGGAGCGCAACGATCACACAGACCAAGGCGGTCGTCAACACCAGGCTCGCGAACGACACGAGGAGGACCCCGGAGGGGATCAACTCCCGGCCGGAGCGCGACACCATGACGTAGTAGCCTAATCCGACCAAGGCCCACGACAGCCAGCAGAATGCCAGTGCACTCCAGAGTCGCGCGTACCGGAACCGGCGCACGACGTTTTCCAATGCCTGCCGCAATTCGATTCTCAGGTTCATGTCGTCAGCGCCTCCACGCGGGACGAGCGGGGTCGAGGGAGCCGGCCCGCCAGCCAGGTTTCGACAATCAGGACACCGATCGCCGCCACAATCAGCCAGCGCCAGAGCTTCTGGCGATTTTCGAGCTCTGCGCTATACATCTGCCGAAGCTGCTCTTGGTCGACATTCTTGGGGATGTGGCTCGCCAGCCGGCAGCCGAGCTGCTCCAGCGTTTCCACATGCAAAGGGCACCGTCTTGCTCTCCATCGGATCGAGGTTCACGGCAAACGACCGCGCGCCGTCCGGCGTGTCGACTGTGAACACACCTGGCTGATCCGTCTCGGCAAAGAACTCGCCGTTGGGCGCGATTTTGACGATGGCCCCGTCCGGTTTGTGGACGATCGGAGCCGCAACCGCTTTCTCCGTCACCGGCAGCGGCACGCGGTCGTGAACGACGTAGCTGATCGCGTCCAACGGCCGCGACGTCTTGACCCTCCAGCAAAGCCGCCATCAAGGGCACGAACTTCGACGACCGCGCAAGCTGGCTATCGACGGGTTGCCACCCGCTGGTCATGACGACGAGACGTCCCTTGCCCATGGCTTTCTCGACTACGGCCGCGTCGCCATTCTCAAACCGAGCGAGCACACGAGCCTCACCTAACGACTTGGGGTCGAGGCGCCGATACTTCCAAAAATGGATCTTGGTGAAGTCGTTGAACTGGGCGGGCGCGCAAGTGTTGAGAACAACGGGTGGTCGAAGGCGATCTCGCCCAGCATCACGTCGCGACTGACGGTCGCTTCCTCGATGTCCCAGGGGCTGACGCCCGCCAGCGTCGCGAGCGCCACGGCCCGCCCGGGAGCCGTCACGACGTACAGCAGCGTGCCTCCCCCTCGCTCATATTCTTGAAGTCGACGGACGTTCTCGGCCGAGGGCTCGGTCGTCACGACGATCAGCGACGGGGGATGCTTTGGCTCCCAAGCCAGCGCAGCCGAAGGCTGGCTGGAAAGGATGTTTACCTTCCGCCCGGTCGTATCGAGAAAGACGCGCTCCAGGTAATAGAGGAGGCCATCGGAATCGTCGCCTTTGTCCGCGCCGACGTAGAGCACGGTCGCCTCTTCCCGGCGTTCGTCCGTGAAATAGAGCGTGTTGTCGAACTCGTATGTGTCGCCCTTCAATCGGAGCGACCGGTGGGGCGAGCGTTCCGCCGGCCGTGGCACCCGCACCACGCGGCTCTCCGCGGGTGGTACGTAAACCTCGATCGGCGGCCCCGAATCGTGCCCTTTTTCATCAACCCAGAGCAGCTCGAACTTGTCCTGGCGAGAGCCGGCGTCGTTGGAAACGCCGCACGCGACGCTCTTTGCCGGCCTGCGCGGGCTCCGCCTCGGCCACGGGGCCAAGCCCATGCAGACCCGCGTTGGAACCATCGCCTTTGACTGTCTTCAAGTCAAGCGTGACATCCGAGGGCCATTCAAAGTCGCCGAGCGAGTCCAGCCGGCTCCCCTGCTGGAGGTCGCTGACCAGGACGACCTGGCGCGGCATTCGGCCGGATTTCTCACTCGCATCGGCGACATCCTCGATCGCGGTCACGGCATCGATCAGAGCTTGACCCAGGTTCGTCCCTCCCCAGGTCGGCGAGAGACCGTTCAAGAGTCCCTGGGCGACGGCCTGTCGCCGCAACGGGTCGAGCGTCGCCGACTCCTCAAAGCCCAGGAGCGGCCGCGTCGCCACATCGAACGAAAACAAGGCCAGTTGATCGGCCGGCTGACAGTCGGCGATCACTTTGCCGGCCATCGCCTTCGCGCGCGGCCAGAGGTCGCCGCGACGCATACTCGCACTTGTATCAATGAGTAAGGCGATCCGTCGCTTCGGGATCTCAGTGTTACCCAGCAGAGCGGGCTGGCGCAGGAACGGCCTGGCAAACGCGAATGCCAGCAGGGCCAAGGCTGTCACCCGCAACAGGAGCAGGAGCCAGTGATCGAGGCGACTCCGGCACGTCACGCTCGGGGGCGTGGGCGAGAGAAACATCAGCGAGCTGAACGGCACCTCTCCGCGAGGCGAGCGACGAATCAGATGAAAAACGATCGGAGCCACGATCGCTGCCAGCCCAAGGATATAGAGGGGCGCGAGCAAGCTCATCGCGCGCCTCCTCGGCCCGCGGCGCTGCCCCGGCCCGGCCGGCGCCCTCTGCGCATCCGTGCCTTCAGAAGGTCGAACAGCACGAGCTCCAGCGGCGTGTCGGTCGTGATCAGTTGATACTCGATCCCTTGATCGACGCACGAGCGCTCGATCTCGCCCTTATGGGCGGCGAACCGTCGCAGGTACTCATTCCGCGCGGCACTGGGATCGATGTAGATCTCCTGTCCCGACTCCACGTCGAGAAACATCGCCGGCGTGGTGAAGCTGAACTGGACCTCCGCCGGATCGAGTATCCGCAGCACGACGACGTCGTGCCCGCGGGAGCGCAGGTATCCCAGCCGGGTCTTGAGCGACTCCGTCGGCGCCAGCAGGTCGGAGATCAGGATGATCAGCCCTCGCTTGCGCACTGTCGCGGCGATTTGCTCGAGCGGCCCAACCAGGTCGGTGGAACGGCCCAGGGGCTCGCGCTCGAGCGCCGCCAGCAACCGGCGGAGATGACCGGGACGGTGTCGCGCCGGCAGGTATTCCGTGATCCGATCCTCAAACGTCAGCAGACCGACCGCGTCTCGTTGCGTGGACAAGAAGTAGGCGATGGTGGCCGCCGCCGTGCGCCCGTAATCACTCTTACTGTAAGACAGCGATCGATAGCCCATCGATCGGCTCGTATCCACCACGAGATAGCAGCGCAGATTGGTCTCGTCCTCGAATCTCTTCACGTAGTACCGGTCCGACCGCGCGTACAATCGCCAGTCGAGATATCGCGGGTCGTCGCCCGGGCTGTATTCGCGGTATTCACTAAACTCGACCGAGAACCCATGGTAAGGGCTGCGATGGATGCCCTTGATGAATCCCTCGACGGCGACCCGTGCCCGCATTTGCAGAGTCTTGATGCGCATCAAGGTCCGCGGATCAATCAGCGATGCACCGGCGTGCGCCGGCTCGTCGCGCCGGGTGATTGTTGATCCAGAGGCTGGGTGACGATCGACGATCGACATCAGCTCAGGGGTCCCTTCACATGTTCGAGCAGGCGATCGATCACGGTATCGACGTTCACACCGTCGGCCTCGGCCCGATAGCCGAGCAGGACCCGATGGCGCATGGTGGGATGGACCAGCGCGCGGATATCTTCGGGCGTGGCGTGGAACCGTCCCCTCAAGAGGGCCCGGGCCTTGGCGCGCCCAGCACCAACGACTGCGCGGCCCTCAGACCGGCTCCCCAGCTCACCCATTGGTTGACGAACTCGGGGGCTTGCGGCCCTGGACGGCTCGCCGCCGACAGGCGGACCGCGTGTCGAACCAGCTCCTCGGCGATCGGCACTTTACGGACGACCTCGTGGAACTGGAGCACGTCCCGGCCGTCGAACAATGGCTCGATG
The DNA here is from genome assembly GCA_963720335.1 of uncultured Planctomycetota bacterium. Lineage (GTDB taxonomy): Bacteria > Planctomycetota > Planctomycetia > Isosphaerales > Isosphaeraceae > CAVRFS01. The sequence continues at coordinate 95,577 of CAVRFS010000095.1, forward strand.
GGTTCGGTCCGCCGTGAAGTCGTCTGCTGGACGACCGCGACCTCTTCGTCCTCGGGAAGATAGTCGACGATCACGTTGAACATGAAACGGTCGAGCTGAGCCTCGGGCAGTGGGTACGTCCCCTCCATCTCGATCGGGTTCTGGGTGGCCAGCACGAAAAAAGGCTCTTCGAGTGCATAGCGAGTGCCCGCCGCTGTGACCTGGTGCTCCTGCATCGCTTCCAAAAGTGCGGCCTGGGTCTTGGGCGGCGTGCGGTTGATTTCGTCGGCGAGGACGACATTGGCGAAGATCGGGCCCTTGACGAACACCATCCGCCGGCGGCCTTCGTGGGTTTCCTCAAGGATTTCCGTGCCCGTGATGTCCGCCGGCATCAGGTCGGGTGTGAACTGAATCCGCTGGAACTTGAGATGGAAGACCTGGGCGATCGTGCGGACTAGCAGGGTTTTCGCCAGCCCCGGCGCACCGGTGATCAGACAATGCCCTCCGGCGAACAGGCTGATCAAGAGCTGATGCGTCGCCTCTTTCTGGCCAACAATGACCTTGGCAAGCTCGCGTTCGATCCGGCCGCGGCTCTCGTGAACCTTCTCGACGACCTGTCGTTCGTTTTCGTAGGCATCCGCTTCTTCCGTCACGATCGTTCCTTTCCAACCCGCTTCAAACAGCCCCAAGGCAACGTTGTGGGACAGCTCCCGATCAATGTGTCATGGCGTAGGTCACGATGTTGATTCCCAGCGGGTACGACTTCTTCTCGGAAAACTCGTGGAAATACTCTTCGTTCTCGCCCTCTCGTTCCCAGCCGTCGCCGAGGTCGGTGTTATGGCAGATGATCGCCATCAGCCGATCCTTGTCATCGGAGATCCCTCGGTAATGAACGTCGCGCGTGTTGCCGCCATGGTTCCACTCATATGTCATACCACTACCATACCAGGCGTGGATGCTCGGCACCTGCGGCCGCTCCTTGAGACGATACACAATCTGAAAGATGGGATGGTCGAGAGGAAGTTCCTTCGGCTCATACTTGTCTTCAGGGAACACGTGTGCCTTCATCTGGTCGAGGAAGTTTTGTAGCTCGTCATCCCCCCAGAAATCGTCAACCATCAAGAAGCCGCCGTTCAAGAGATAGTGGCGTAGCCTCTCGCCTTCCTCTGGGGAGAAGGATAGAGGCGCCCGGCTCGATGATGTAGATGAAGGGGTAGTCGCAGAGCTTCGGGTCGGTGAGCCGCATGGTGATCGGTTCAGGATTGACCTTGAGCGACGTCAGTTGTTGCAGACGGAACGAGAAGTTCAAGTCGCTATCGGGAAAATCGGTGAGCCAGCGTTGCCAGCCGTATCCTCCCCAGCCGCCGCGACCACCACGACCACCGTACGAATCGTATTCGATTCTGACAAAGGTGAAGACGTCGTTCTTGAAATGCTCGTCCACCTTCCAGTTCGGCACGCCGGCACGGTCCTCGGGGATTTTCCCGGTGGACATGCCTCCCATCCGCCCGCCTCGCCCGCCTCGCCCGCCTCGCCCGCCTCGCGGGAACGGCGGCTGGGCCAGGGACACGCCGGCGACAATCGCGATCAGGCCCAGGAGAGCAAGCAGAGTCAGGCGTTTTCGAGTCATGGCTTCGGCACCCTCGGGAAGGAGAAGGGGATTGACGGCGGGGAGGCCGTCGCAGGTGAGTCTTTTTCGATCAGTTCGAGTAAGAGCCGGTGAGCGTCCAGGAAGCGGGGTGCTTCCTCCAGGGACTTGAGGACTTCGCGGCGCGCCTCCTGAGGCTTGCCGGCCTGGTGCAGCAGCTTGGCCAGGTGGTAATGCACCTCGGCCGGATCGGTGTCGTCGAGCATCGCCAGCGCCGGTAAGCCGTCACCGCCTCGTCCCGTTCGCCTAACTGCTCGGCGGCGCGGGCCAGCGAGCGGTGCGGGGCCGGTATCAAAGGATTGACGGCGAGCAGCCGTCGTGCATTCTTCGCCAGACCGCCCCAGTCGCTCGCTGCCTCATCCATCGCCATCAGCCGCAAGTAGGCCGGGCTCGCGTCGCCCTCCTTCATCGCCAATTCTTCGAGGACCTTGTGCTCGGCGGCTCGGATCGGACAGTCGCCGGTACACGGTCGCGAGTAAGAGATAGGCGTTGTCCGCCCCGACATATTCCGGATAAAGCGCCTTCAGTTTTTCCAGGACTTCCTTGGCTTTCACCCATTTCTCCTCGACCACCAGCCGGGCCCCCAGGCGCCGCCAACCCCGGAAGCTTTTGGGATGCGTGTCGAGCCAGGCCGATATCGCCGCCGAATTCGCGTCCTCCGGCAGATCCGGTTCCTCCCAGGTCGAGTCCGTTGGCGATTTTCTCGGCGCACTCGCGAGCGAACCGGGCGAAATCTCCGTCTATCTGTTCTAGCGACATTTTCGTCCGCCGCGGCAGGGCCTCGTTGAGCGACATTCCGGCCCCCAGGTCGTCGAGCACGCCTTTCAGGGCCGGCAAGCCGAACCGCTCGACGAAAAATTCCACGGCCAGCGACGATTCATAATAGGCGAATTGAAGATGAAGCGCGGTCTTGGGAGCGAGGAAGGCCGAGCTGAGCCCGCTCAAGGGGGTGAGGCCGTCGCCCAGGATCATCTCGCGAAAGCGCGGATTGAGCGCCATGCCCCAGGCGGGATCTTCTCGTCTCTCCTCATAGACCGAGATCCCCTCACTCAACCAGCGGGGCATTTTGTTGTGGGTCTTGCTGAGCGTGACAACATGGCAAAACTCATGCCATAAAACAGCTTCCCAGTTCGCGGGATGCTCTCCCTGGCTGGCGGGGCTATTGGCCGTGATCACCCGTCCAAAACAAACGCCCAGGAGTCCGTCCGCCCCCGGCAGGCCGAAAGTCCGGACGGCGAATTCCTTCTTCTGAGGGAAAATCTCGACAATGACCGGGGAACGTCAGCGTGACCTCGTACTTCTCGCACAGGGTTTTCCGCGCCCGGCGAGCAGACGACAGCACGCGCTGACCGTACAGATCGGCTTCGCGTCCTTCCATCCGGACAACAAAGCCGTCCCCCTCGATCGTGCGAAAACCGGCCAAGCGGTCCCGGAGTGTGACCAGGTTATAGGCGACTACGTTATAGCCGTCCTTGCCAAAGATTTCAGCAGCGAGCTTCCAGCCCTCCGTTTCGTCTCCCAGCCGCAACAGGTCCTGGCAGAGCTGGATCTTGGCGGGTTGATACTCGGCATCCAGCGCGAGTGCCCGTTTCTGACAGGCAGCGCCCTCGGCGAAACGGTACTTCTGCGACAGCTTGCGACCGATCAGATGGTCCACCTCCGGGTTCGCCGCCCACCGCGCCATCGCCGACTTTCGCGCGGCGGCTTCGCCGTCGTTGTCACCGCGAAGATGCGCCAGCACCGCCTGAAGCGCCCATGCCCGCGGCTCCTTGGGATTGACGTCGAACACCTGCTTGAGCACCTGGGCCGCTTCCGCGTACTTCTCAGAATCGATCAAGTGGTCGGCTTCTAGCAGCAAACTGTCGACGTGGCGAGGGTTGATCTTGAGCGCCTGGGCCAGCTCCTTGGCGGACCCGGCGCGATCCTCGGCCGACAGAGCCAGTGCAAGCAGGTAATGAAACCGCGGGTCGAGAGCGGCCGCCTCTGGCGCTTTGCGGAGCGTGTCCGCGGCCAGAGCGTAATCTTCTTTGTCCAGTGCCAACTCGGCCGTTGCGAGGTGGCCCTCGATGAAGTCCGGCTGCTGCTTGGTGACAGGATCGTAGAACTGATCCAGCACTTTCTTCGAGTCGGCCCCGCGGATCAGAAAGAAACGACCCAAGGCGATCAGGCCAGGCGCATTGGAAAACCGCCGCGGCGACGCCGCGACCATTCTCTCGATTGCATCCAGCGCATTGACGGCGTCCTGGTCTCGACCGTTGTATCGATAGACCTCGCGGCCCACGAGATGCAATTGCACGCTCGCGGGGAACCGGCGCAAGGCATCCTCGAGCGCGGCCAACGCCTCGGCGTCTTTTCCTCGGATGAGCTCCGTCCTGATCTTCAAAACGCGCCAGGGCTCGCTCCATGCCCCGTTATCGAGCTCCTCGTCGACCATGCGCAGGCACGCATCATAGCTGGCCGGTTCAAAAAGCTTCTCCGCATCTTCCAGGTCCGCGGCCATCGCCGTCACGGAACCGAAGAGCCAAAGAGAGACCAGCAGCGCGAACCTCACAATCCGCAGAGACCCTGGTTGCGCAACGTACACGAGAGAGCCCTTCCATTCCGGACTGCGTCATATCAAGCAAGAAGTCGACGATTCGATTATAGCCCGGCTCGGAAGCGCATTGCCAAGCCTTTCCGTGAGCAAGCCTGCCTTCGACAATCCGGCATGTGGTCGGATTGATCAGATCGTCCAATTTTCTATGACCAGTCGCGGAACCTTGCTGAAGTCGCGTGAGTTGCGGGTCAATAACGTCATTCCCGACTCAACGCGATCGATGCAATCCGCAGATCCATCGTCGCGATTCGCAATCGTTGCGCGATCAGACTGTCGAAAACGGCGGAAGCATTATTGTCGAAAGGCAACACGAGCGCGGCGGCAAAGGCAGATAGGACTCGGTCGAACATCTGATATCCACGAACGACATCGGCCATGGTCTTGGCTTGAGCGATATAGGTATTGCAACCGAGAACCTGCTCGTGGAAACTGACAATGCAGAAGGCCAGATCGGCACGCGGAACCCGGGTGATGCGTGCCATCAGCGCGACGTAGTCCGGCCCCGATTGCTTCTGCAGGATACTGATATGATCGGTATCCAGCAAAAACGTCATGGTGCTTGATCCTCGGCCGGCCTGTCCGCTTCGCGGATTGCTCGGCCGTAAGCCAGCACTTCGTCAAAGGCTGGTTCGTCCTTCATGGAGCCGATCACGCGGTCCAACCAATCGGGGGCCGGTTTACGGGCTTTCATCAGCTCTTGCAGCTCGCGCACCGCCTCCTCCATCGCCGTCATTCGCTGATCGAGAGTCGCTTCGGGCATCGGTCGTTCTCCTATTGGTTTCATTCGATTATAGCCCGGCTCGGAAGTCGCAATGCCAAACCTTTCCGTGAGCAAGCCTGTCGGCGACAATGGTTGCGGTGGAGTTGAGCGTGCCCGAGAACCTTTGAGGACCGCGGTGATGTTGATTTCGCGAATCGTGCGAGCGTGCGGCTCTCGCATGTTGTGGTTTGTACTGGCCGTTGCCGGGCTGACGGCGAACCGTCGCGGCCGGAGAGCCCGCGAAGGTCGTCCGGAACGTCGTGGTGTACGGAGAGCCGGGCCGGTTCGCCGGCTGGCCGGCCAACCACGGGATCTGGTCGTGGGGCGACGAGATCCTGGTCGGCTTCAGCCGGGGATATGACAAGGATCGAGGCCAGTTCCATCACATTGACAAGGAGAAGCCCGAGGAGTATCCTCCTGGCCCGTAGCCGCGACGGCGGCGCCACCTGGTCCGTCGAGCAACCCCGCCCGCCCGGTATCTTGGCCGGCACGCTGGGCATGCGCCATGGGATCATGCCGCCGGGCGTTGCTGAGGAGAGTCTCATCGACCTCAAGGAGCCGATCGATTTCACCCACCCCGACTTCGCGATGACCGTCCGCATGGAGAACGCGAACAACGGCGTATCGCGGTTCTTTTGCTCATACGACCGCGGCAACACCTGGCAAGGACCTTACCGCCTGCCGCTGTTCGGCCAGAAAGGAGTCATGGCCCGCACCGACTACATTGTGAACGGACCGAGGGATTGTCAGCTCTTCCTGACCGCGTCCAAGACCAACGGCGTGGAAGGCCGGCCGTTCGCCGCGCGGACAACCGATGGCGGGTTAACCTGGCGCTTCCTCTCGTTCATCGGACCCGAGCCGACGGGATATGCGATCATGCCGTCGACGGTCCGCGTCTCCCCGACCGACCTGGTGACGACCATCCGGCGGCTGGATGCCCCCCAAGCTGGATCGACGCGTATGCCTCCCATGACGACGGCAAGACCTGGTCGTTCTTATCCACCCCAGAGCCCGACACCGGTGAGGGCAACCCGCCGAGCCTGCGCCGTCTTCCCGACGGCCGGCTCTGCTTGATCTACGGCCGGCGAGCTAAGCCCTTCGGCATCTACGCCCGACTCAGCTCCGACCAGGGCAAGACCTGGAGCAATCCGCTCACGCTCCGAGACGACGGCGGTGGTCGCGATATTGGCTATGTCCGGTCGATTGTGCGCCCCGATGGCAAGGTCGTTGCCGTCTACTACTACCATGACACTCAGAACTCCGAACGCTACCTCGCCGCGACGACCTGGGATCCAGGCAAGCCGTGAGTTTACTCGGTGGCGCTGGACTGAAATCCACGGCCACTTCGACGTCGAAATTCTGATTATCCAGGCCGCTCGAAGTAGTCCCTTCCCCTGAAGTGTCCGTTTTGCTACTTAGTACGTATACGTTATTCTTTGCCGACCCGGATGATCAATCAGCAATGCGCGGGCATGAACTGGCCATGGCCCTACGGGCCGCTTACCTGGCGATGCATCGGCGGACTGATGCGATCTTTACGCGGTCCGGAGTGACAGCGGATCAGTTCGTCGTTCTTGCATCCTTGGCCGACGGAGACGCGCTCACCCAGCGCGACCTGGTCTCTCGGACGTCGTCCGATCCCAACACATTGCGAGCGATGCTCGTTTTGCTGGAGCGACGCCAGTTGATCGAGCGCAGGCCGCACCCCACCGATGGCCGTGCCCGCACAGTGTCGTTAACGCGAAAGGGAAGAAGAGTCTTCCAAGAACTCTGGCGGAAAAGCGAAGCCCTGCGACGCCAGCTCGTGGCGGCGCTGCCAGCGGGCGACGCCGAGTTGCTGATCGGGCAATTACGCCGGATCGTGACAGCCATGGCGACCGAGCGTGCCGGCAGTTCCGAGCCTCGGCACCGCCCCCCGCTGGTGCCGTCAACTGAACAGTGATCGAGAACCAAACCCATTTCAAGTCATTCTGAACGAGGTCCATCATGAGACAATTCGCCTTCTTCGCCGCCCTCGTGAACGCTGCGTTGCTGACGGTATCGCCGTCGTCCCCCGCTCAGGATCGCCAAGGTTCGAGGCCCCCCGAGTTCGAATCGCCGGAAATCTCGTCTGAAAAGAAAGTCACGTTCCGCGTTCATGCTCCCAAGGCCGAGGCGGTCAGGCTCTCCAGCAGCGACATTCCCAACACCGGGAGGGGCGTCGAGATGAAGAAGGGAGAAAACGGAGTCTGGGAGGCGACCGTCGGCCCGATCGCTCCAGGTGCGTATCGCTACAACTTCAACGTGGACAGCGTTGCGGTGATCGATCCGCGAAACCCTTCGACCAGCGAGTCAAACCGAAACACCTGGAGCTTGGTTTACGTTCCGGGTTCGGAGATCTCGGACGTGAAGGACGTACCTCACGGCGCGGTCGCGCAGGTCACCTACTATTCGCAGACGTTAAAGCGCTTTCGGCGGATGCACGTCTACACGCCACCCGGTTACGAGAAGGGCGAGGGCAAGTACCCGATTTTCTACTTGTTGCACGGTGCGTTCGATTGTGATGCGTCGTGGAGTACGGTCGGCCGGGCAGGCTTCATTCTCGACAACCTGATCGCCGCGGGAAAGGCCAAGCCGATGATTGTCGCCATGCCGGCCGGCCACACCGGACCATTCCGTTTTGGTCCGCCCGGCGATCGCTCTTTTGATCGACAGGTCGACGAGTTCGGCGAAGATTTCGTCAAGGATTTGAAGCCGTACGTGGAGAAGAACTACCGTGTTCTGGGAGACCGGGCCCATCGCGCGATCGCCGGGCTGTCAATGGGTGGAGCGCAGACGCTCAACGTCACGTTTTCGCACCTTGACGAATACGCGTACATCGGCGTGTTCAGCTCCGGCGTCTTCGGAATTGCGGGTGGTCCCGGAGGGGGAACTCCCAGTACGCAATGGGAAGAGCGCCACAAAGCGACCTTGGACGACGCCGAAGCCAAGAAGGGGCTGCGATTGGTGTGGTTCGGCATTGGCAAAGATGACTTCTTGCTCTCAACCTCTAACGCCACCGTGAGCATGCTCAAGAAGCACAAGTTCGACGTAGTCTCGAAGGAAACCGCCGGTGGTCACACCTGGATCAACTGGTGCGACTATTTGCACGAGTTTGCCCCGCTCCTCTTTTCGGAGAAGTGACGGCAAGTCATTCGGTGCGACCCCGGTTGCGCCTGCTCCGGGAACTTTGGCGTGACCGTCGCGTTGAAAGATTGAGGAGAGGAGATCGAGAGATGCCGCCTCCGGTGCGCTCCGTCGGGCGGGCGGCGAGCGAGTTCTCGGACACCAGCCAGATCAAGCGACTTCAGTAAGCTCCAGTTCTTCCGATTGTTCCCAAGAGGTTTTTTCGACGGGCTCCCACGGTTCGTCGTCCGAGTCCGTCGCGAGCATCTCTTGCCCACCTGCGAGGATCGAGTCGATGTTGACGTGATAGACGGAATCGGGCATCACGACTGAATAAAGACCGATCGGGACCCAAGGACGCGTCGACCGCCTCCAAGGGGACGCACCGGGCGGGCGGGTTATTGATCGCCTCGCCTCGGAGGAATCGTACGGCGAGGTCTTTGAAAGTGTACAGCCTCTTGTCGGTGAGCACGAAAACATGGCCTTCGGCGCAAAGGATGCGATAAGCCCTCTCGTTTCGAACTCTGAGATGCAGTGTTGTCGTCGCCTGATCCCCTAGAAGGTCACTAACGAAGTGGATCGAACAATCGAGCCCAAGTGCCGCGACCGCGAACGGGAAGCCGCCGACATCGAGCGCGGCGACATCGACGAAATCGACACCAACGGGTCGAAGCTTCTTGCCGCGGTTCTCTAAACCCGAACCAGCCAGCGGCATCGTGGCAAAGCCTCCCCGTCGTCCGGCGCAGGCGAGGATCTCTCCTCGATCAGCGCGAGCAAGGCTGACCACACGGTAGATGTAGAGGGCCTCGTCGGCGGGCTTGAGGATCCTCACACTCTGGGCCGTCTCCAGTTTCGGATCCATGAGCAGAATTCCCCGCCGGCCCATCGGAGCGACGATGCAACCGCCGTGCGTGCTGGCCACGCCATGTGCGCCCCCCGGGAAGACGGTTCGCGGAATGTGCTCCCCGCTGAGCTTGGGCACGTTCAGGAAGGTGACATCGCTACGAGTGCCCACTGCCATGACAGGGCCGACGAACGCGATCCCATTGACGGCTTCTGCCGATGGCGCGATGGCAAAGGGGCCGATCGACTCTGATCCCGTCCAAGCTGCTGAATTGAACCCTACCGTCGTCCGAGCCGAACCAATAACCTGGTCTCCCCGGACTGCCTCCCGCCCAGGAGACCTCGAAACTCGGCAGGGAGATCGTGCGAATGTTCAAGCTCTGGTCGCCGTTACCGGGTATCATCACAGATGATCTCCTTTGTATAGCTTCTTCCGTTCACGTCGCGTGATCAATCCCGCAGCTTCCATTTTGAGAAAGACACCCTTGGACGGTCGCCCTTTCTCGCCCTTTCGATTCTCGGATCCCTCATCGCCCAAAGGCCAGAGCGGATATCCGTGCCAGGGGTCGTTTGAGCGGGCGAGCGGGAATTCGGCGATCTGCTGACTCCAAGTCCCCAAGTCGGGAATGTGCCCCTCCTCGTGCCGCGGCCGCATTCCGTACAGCCAGCCCCGCTCGTCAGAGAGGTCCTCCCGATCCGCCACATCGAAGACGGCGAACTCGTCATCTCGGCTCAGAATTGGCAACCATCGCGGCATCAGGTGCTCCGCGTCCATGATGCTTGTCATAGAACAAGTAGCGATACCCGCTCCTTCGGGTCAGTACCGGATGGATCGGGCCCGAGGTTTCGCCGATTGACATCCGGTCGCTCCGATATCCTCACTGGGTTGAGACGCCGGCCGAATGCATGGCTACCTCGCGCGGACTAATAAGCCACTCTACCAATCTTATAGCGTCAGGCACAAATCGGCAGCACGCCGCTCCGTCAAATCGCGGAGGCGAAATACTCGATCGGGTCGGTGGCCGCAGAAGCCTTGCCCAGTACGCAATGGGAAGAGCGGCACAAAGCGACCTTGGACGACGCAGAAGCCAAGAAGGGGCTGCGACTGGTGTGGTTCGGCATTGGCAAAGATGACTTCTTGCTCTCAACCTCTAACGCCACCGTGAGCATGCTCAAGAAGCACAAATTCGACGTGGTTTCGAAGGAAACGGCCGGTGGTCACACCTGGATCAACTGGCGCGACTATTTGCACGAGTTTGCCCCGCTCCTCTTTTCCGAGAAGTGACGGCAAGTCATTCGAGGCGCCCCTCCGTCGTAGCGTTCTGGGGGGAACTTTAGAGTCACGGTCGCATTGAATGACCTTGAAGGGAGAATCGAGCGACGCCTCCTCCGATGGCGCTCCTTCGGGCGGGGAGGCGAGTTAATTTGGGGACACCAGCCCAAGTCAATCCTGCGCACGAAATTGAGCGACCGGGCGGCCCACGCTCAATCAAACCACTCGTCGGCGGGGTCGAACGGCGGGACCACCATGTTCAGAATAGTCATTCGCCCGATCGCGCGGTGCCGCACCCCAGGCGGGATCATGATCGCGCTGTTCGGCCCCACTGGTACGCGCTGGCCGTCCAGTTCAACGGCGGCTTCGGCGTCACATTCCAGGATATAGTAGAACTCAGTATGATTGCGGTGGTAGTGGGCACGGGCGTCGACCTCGATCTCGACGCGATGGACGCTGGCCGGCGAATCGGCCACGCCGGCAAACGCCCGTCGGGCCCATCCGCAGGGACAGCGCACCGGCTCGACAGCGCCTTGACGTCGACAACCACAGGCTCGATCGTTTTGACTTCATCTTGGCTCAAGGAATCCTCCTCAATAGGGACAACTCAGGGATCAGTTCCCATTGAATGGCAAGCGTCTCCCGTCCTGGATCCCAATCGGATTGAACTGCCATCGATCTTCCCGAGTCCGACGAACCGAGGGCCGGTGAGGCCAACTTGAGCTGTTTGCGGATCAATGTCGAATTCAAACGGAAACCCGGACGTTGAGGGGCGGCTCCTCCACGTATACGATGATTCTACGACAGCCGCAAGAAACCGTGAGCGGGAAAGAATCGGCAGGGATCGTGGCAAGTCGGGGATTAAGCGCATTCTCGGGGAGCGAGTGATTCATGCGACCTGCGGCGCCAGAACCTTCCAATGACTCTTCGCACGACCGCACGGTCCTCAAACCCACTTCTCGCCAACCCCGACTCGTTGATCTCATGCTCCTCGTCGCAGCGACCGGCCTCGGCATTGTCGGCACCCGCAACTGTGACCGGCAGATGCGATTGACTCAGATTGATCGAAGGCATCCCGTCAACTTGATCGTGCTCGCCTCGCCCCTATTTATGTCCGGGTCGCTGGCCCTCCTGGTCGCCAGGCTTCTCCCACCTCGTCCCCGTCGCTCCGATGTTTTCAGGCAGCCGGGGTTCACCGCGAGCTGGGTGACAGCTCTGTTCATAGGCATTCATACACTCACGATGTTCATGCTGAATCCCGACAAGCTCTCAAACCTTGAGTTTATCCAGTGCTTCGACTACGGATATTTTTGGCGGGCCTCGGCCGAGAGCGGCGGTGGGGTCCTGGTCGCCTGGATGACACTGGCGTTGGCAGGATGCTGGCGGGCCGAGCCGAACTGGATCGACCGCTCCGGTCGCGTCTTGGGCGCGGTCTGGATCACGGCTTTCGCAGCGGACCGCTTCAATTGGTTGCTGTAGTTAAGGGATTAGCGTGAATCCGGGCGCGGCGCCATGTCCCGAGGCGTCAGCTCTTTACCAATCCGTCGGCTCGGCCGCTGGCCGCCACCTGCTGGATCGCTTCCTCCAGCCTGCGGAAGATGACCGGTTTGGTCAGGTGTTCAGCGAAGCCGGCGGACCGGCTCAGCTCGATGTCCTCGGACGACCCGAACCCCGACAGCGCGATCCCCGGCACCACCCGACTCGTGCGGAGCACCCCCATGAGTTCCAGTCCGCTTCCGTCCGGCAGCTCGATGTCGCTGACGAGCACGTCGAAGACCACTTCCGGAAGCGACCCGGATCGCCGAGGCCAGGCTGGCGGCCGTGTGCACGTCGTGCCCCCGCAGGGTCAGCATCTGGGACAGGTAGTTCAATGTATCGGCATTGTCCTCGACCAGGAGGATGGTCAGATACCGGTCGGGGATGGCCAACGCCGGGATGAGACGCCCGTCGGGAGGGGCCGGAATCGGCGGGGCGTGCAACCGTGGGCATCTCGACGGTGAAGGTGGCCCCGAGTCCCTTGCCGCCGCTGGCGGCGGTGAGGTGGCCGCCGTGCTGCTCGACGATCGAACGGCTGATCATCAGGCCCAGCCCCAGGCCCCCGGATCGGCATGCCGACGACAGGCCCCCCTGCTCGAAGATCTCGAAGATCCGGGGCAGCATGTCGGTCTCGATGCCGATACCCGTGTCGCTGACCTCGAGGATCAGGCTCGCGCCCGTCGCCCCCTGGGGCCACCCATCCGCGTCGCGAGACCGGACCGTGACGGTCCCGCCGTGGGGCGTGAACTTGATCGCGTTCTTGAGCAGGTTCCAGAGGACCTGTTGCAACCGGGCCGGGTCGGCATCCACGTGGTGCCGCCGGGCCGCGAGATCCAACTCCAGTTGCAGGCGCTTCGAGCGGAGATCCTCCCGGCAGATCTCGACGACGTGGTGGACCAGCTCGTGCGCGTCGATGACCGCGCGCTCCAGGTGGAGCTTGCCGCCGCGGATGCGAGTCAGGTCCAGGAGGTCATCGATCAGGCGGGCTTCCAGGGTCACATTGCGGCGGATCATCTCCAGCACGCTTCGGAAGGGAGCGGGTGTCGCGGGGTCGTCGAGCATCGCCGTCGCGGTGGCGAGGATGGGGGTCAACGGCGTGCGGAGCTCGTGGCTCAGGGTCGCAAGGAAGCGGTCCTTGGCCCGGTTGGCCGCCTCGGCCTCGGCCCGGGCCGCCCGCTCGCGGAGCATCCCCGCCTCGGCCTCGGCCCGGGCCGCCTGCTCGCGGAGCATTCGGACCCGCTCTCCCTCGGCACGCTTGCGTTCGGTGACGTCGCGGAGGACAAGCACCCAGCCGGAGGGACGGACACCGTCGCCCAGGCGCCAGATCCGAGCGTCGAAGGACAGAGGCCAGAGCCGAGTCGGGTCCGTCGAGCTCGAATCTGCGCCTCCCGGTCTTCCTCGATCCGACCCAACCGGTCGGCGAGCGCCGGCCAAGTCGACGAACGCCCGGGTCGCCTCGACGGCCAGAACCTCGCGAGCGGGTCGCCCGATGAGCCGCTGGGCGGCCGAGTTCAACACGACGATCCGGCCCGAAGCGTCGATGACGACGACCGGGTCGTTGATCCGCTCGACGACCGTGGCCCACGCCACCGGCGTCAGGTCCAGCAGCCGCAATCGGAACAGACCAGGAAAGAAAGCCAGTCCGGTCACAGCGAAGCTTGCCGCGGCCGTATCCACGTAGAAGAAGCCGAAGACCTGGGTCATGTCGATGATGCTGACGATCCAGGGCACGAGCACCCCGAAGAGCATCACGGCGGCCTGGGCGCGGTAGACACCGTCGGAGCGGACCACCGCCACGGCGAGCAGGAACGTGGAGATGGCGACCAAGATGTAGCAATACCCGAATTGGATCCAGAATCCCGGTCCATATCCGCGGACCGCCATCTGGATACCGTCGATCGTCTTCGACGCGGATGGAGGTCCAGAAGAGCTGGTGCCAGGGGTTGGTGCAGGCTACCAGGATAAGGGCCAGCGGCAAGGCACAGAGCGCACCGAATCGGCGGGGCTTCAACCAGCGGCCCCGGCCTGTGTAATGCAGGACGAAGGCCAGCATGCCCAAGATCGAGGTCACCGCACCGGCGACCCGCATGTCGATGCAGAGGAGCTTGAGGGGCAAGGGGACGACCATCAACTCCACGGACTCGGAGATCGCCCAGACCGTCTCGCCGGCCATCATGGTGATGAAAGCAGGGGCTCTCGGCATCTCCCGCCGGCGCCAGGCGAACAGCGCCAAGATGGCTGATGTCCCCCCTGCGAGCACGAAGTAAATCGCGTTGGGATTGAATTGGAACGTCGTCATCCCGGCTCCGAGCAGGCCAACGCGACATCGGCCGTCCGATCCACGGGCCCAAGCAGGGTTCGATCCGAATGGAGAGTTGAGTCACACCAGGTCAAGCGGCATCACTTTTTAAAGATATGAGATATCCGTGGTCTCTCCGCACCCCGAACCCGGTTGAAGTCCCTCTCCGCGTGGTACACTGGATGGCCACTACGGCATGATGACTTGCAAAGCAAGAGCAAACGGATAAATTAAACGCTCGAGGGATAGACCGCAAGGTGCAGCCGCCTGGCCGAACCGGATGATCGCCAAATTGGCGCACCTCTTGAACAGGTTCGAGAAATATCGGAGTGTGCCGGAAGTGCCCACGAAGAAGGATGCTAATAAGTGAAATCGGCACCGGATCCCAAGTAGGTGAGGTCAGCGAAGCCTGATGACGCTGATCAGAATCGAATAAATCAGATCGATCGGCGTCTGTTCTGGGAGGGCCTTGTTCGCCGGTTCCAACAATGCCGCGGGGCGGTCGTGGAAAGCTGAGCTGTTGAAGTTGTGTACGACAGACATGGATCATTCTTTAGGCCCACGCCGGACTTCCTGAAGGATGGGCGGGTTGGAACCGCCAACGGGGGATATCATCCTGCCGACTACCGACGAGTTCACCTCGGAAGACGCGCTCGGAGTACCTTCGACGTCGCTCGACGACGAAATCGTCGCCCTGCGAGCGATCGTCGAGGGAACGGCTCGGAGCACGGGCGAGGTCTTTTTCGAGTCCCTGGTCAGGCACCTCGCCACCACCATCGGGGTGAGCTACGCCTTCGTCGCCGAATTCGCGCAGGTGCCGACGCGGGTCCGGACTCTCGCGTACTGGGGCCGGGGGAAGATCCTGGAAAACATCGAGTTCGACCTGCATGGGACCCCTTGCGAGGACGTGTGTGCGCGGCGGGCTGTGCCACCATCCCCACGGGGTCCAGGCGAAGTTCCCAAGCGACCAGGACCTCATCGAGCTGGGAATCGAGAGCTACCTGGGCGTGCCGCTGCTTGACGGCGAGGGGCAGGTGCTCGGCCACCTGGCGGTCTTCGACGAGCGGCCCATGCCCGCCGAGCCCCGCCGGCTCTTCATCTTCCGGATCTTCGCCACTCGTGCCGCCGTCGAGCTCGAGCGGCTGCGGGTCGAGAAGCGGCTGGTCGAGAGCGAGCGGCGCTACCGGGAGCTCTACGAGGAGGCGCCGAACGCCTACGTGTCCGTCGGGGCCGACGGCACGCTCCTGAACGTCAACCGGCGCGCGACGCAACTGCTGGGCTACACCGCCAGCGACTTGATCGGGTCGGACATCCTGCGGTACTTCGCCGACACGCCGTCCGGCCGCGACCCAGCCGGGCAGGCGTTGCGACGGGTGTTCGCCGGCGACGATGTGTCCGGGCTGGAGCTGGAGATGCGGCGGCGGGACGGGAGCCCGCTCTGGGTCAGCCTCTGGATGCGGCCGCTGCGCGAGCGAGGGCGGGGCGACCCGGGCCGTGCACTCGATCTGGGTCGACGTCACCGACCGCGTGCTCGCCGAGGCCGAGCGTGCCAGGCTCCGCGAGCAGAACCTCTACCTCCAGGAAGAGATCAAGTCGGTCCACAACTTCGAGGAGATCGTCGGCCGGAGCCCCGCGCTGGCCGCCGTGCTCGACAAGGTCCGCCGCGTCGCCCCCACGGACGCCACGGTCTTGATCTACGGCGAGACGGGTACGGGCAAGGAGCTGATCGCCCGGGCCATCCACTCGACGAGCCAGCGCCGGGACAAGCCGTTGATCAAGATCAACTGCGCGGCCCTGCCCGCGGGGCTCGTCGAGAGCGAGCTGTTCGGCCACGAGAAAGGGGCGTTCACCGGGGCGATCGCCCGGCACACCGGCCGGTTCGAGCTGGCCGACGGCGGAACGATCTTCCTCGACGAGATCGGCGAGCTCCCCGCCGACACCCAGGCCAAGCTCCTCCGCGTCCTGCAGGAGCACGAGTTCGACCGGGTCGGCGGCACGACACCGAGGAAGGTCGACGTCCGCGTCATCGCCGCCACCAACCGCGACCTGCACAAGGCCGTCCGCGAGAAGACGTTCCGTGAGGACCTCTACTACCGCCTCAGCGTCTTCCCGGTCCAGCTCCCGCCGCTCCGTGATCGGCCGGAGGATATCCCGCTCCTGGCGCAGTACCTTCTCGACAAGTTCGCGGCGAGGATCGCCCGGCGGTTTGACGGGATCGACCCCGCCACACTCAGCCGGCTCAAGGCGTATCCCTGGCCGGGCAACATCCGCGAGCTGCAAAACGTCCTCGAGCGCGCCGTCATCCTCGCGACCGGCCCCACGCTCGAAGTCGATCCCGACGTCCTCGGCCAAACCGGAGCGGAACCCGTCGTCAAGCCGTCCGCCGCCCTGGAAGACGTCGAGCGGAACCACATCCTTGCAGTCCTGCGGCAAACGAAGTGGGTCATCGAAGGGCCGCGCGGCGCGGCCGCCGTCCTCGGGCTTCACCCCAACACGCTCCGCAGCCGACTGAAGAAGCTCGGCCTCTCCCGTTCGACCCACGAACCCTCGTAGTCCCCACGACGGGTCGTGGCGCCATCCTCGCGTCGGGCCACGGCCGTGCTCGCTCGGCGCTCACGACGAAGAAAAATCATCTCCCAGCCCACCAGTGACTTGCGGCGACCGAACGGCCCTCGTGACGGCATGTGGCATAGCGATCGCTTAAGAGCTCCTGTGTGTTTTCGGGGGCTTGTCATGCTGATGATCACGCGATCCGAGGGGAGCGATCTGACCTGCACGCTCAAGCTCGAGGGCAAGCTCCTCGAGCCCTGGATCGGCGAGTTGGAGTCGGCCTGCGGCGAGCCCCAGGTTACACCAGACAGGGTTTGCCTTGACCTGTGCGACTTGACGTTCATCGACGCGGCCGGGGCTCGGTTCCTCGCAGGTTTGATCCGTGATGGGGCAAGAGTCATTGCCTGCTCCGGGTTCGTCGCGGAGATGCTTCACCTCAAAGGGCGTTGATTCCCGGTTCGGTCCGGGTCGCGGACGTTCCGCGCCCTCGTTCCGGAAGATCAGCCTCATTGGAGTTCACCGATGCGTTTCTTCCTTCGACTCACGACACTCGCCGCCTCGCTGCTGGTGACCGTATGGACTCTCCCCGGCTGTTCCTCGGATGAAGAAGCCGGCGGCAAGATGAACGCCGGCGCCATGCCGAGCGGCAAGATGGATGGCGGCGCCATGGACAAGGGCAAGATGGAGGCGGCGCCATGGACAAGGGCAAGATGGATGGCGGCGCCATGGACAAGGGCAAGATGGATGGCGGTGCCATGGACAAGGGCAAGATGGATGGCGGTGCCATGGACAAGGGCAAGATGGATGGCGGCGCCATGGACAAGGGCAAGATGGACGGGACCCCGAAGTGACGATCGTTCGCGATCGCGCGGTGGCTGGCCGCCAGGGAGGGACGCCAGTCACCGGCTCACCCAATGGAGGTCGTTCCCATGGCGCGTCTGGAGCGGAAGCATTCCTTGGCGACCCGGCTGTTTCACTGGACCAACGCGCCGGTCCTGGCCGTCATGATCTGGAGCGGGCTGCTGATCTACTGGGCCAACGACGTGTACGAGATCCGGCTCGGCGGCATCACGCTCGTCAAGTTCTTCCCCACGTGGTTCTACCGTGCCCTGCACGTCGATCACCGGTTGGCGGAAGGGATGGCCTGGCACTTCACCTTCATGTGGTTCTTCGCCATCAACGGTCTGCTCTACGTCACATACACGTTCTGGAGCGGGGAGTGGCGCGAGCTGGTGCCGAACCGTCACACGTTCGCGGAGGCGTGGCAGGTCGTGCTGCACGACCTGGGCATTCGCAAGCAGCCGTTGCCAACGGCGCAAGTTCAACGGGGCGCAGCGGCTGGCCTATACCGGCGTGGTCGCGATGGGGGCCGGCTCACTGCTGACGGGCCTGGCCATCTACAAGCCAGTCCAGCTCGCCTGGCTCACCACGCTGCTGGGCGGCTACCCGCTGGCGCGGCTCGAGCATTTCGTGCTGGCCGTCGGTTACGTCGCCTTCTTTGTCATCCACATCACCCAGGTCATCCGTGCCGGGTGGAACAATTTCCGCGCGATGGTCATCGGTGTCGAGGTGGCGAGAGACCGAGGAGGCCGTTCATGGAACCGCCGCTTGACCCGACGCCGTCTGTCCGAGGATAAGGACGACGCGCGAAAACAACATGATCGATGCGAGTGGCAGTCGTCCCGCTTGCGTTTCCTCTCGCTGCGGACGAGACGCCAAAACCACAAGATGGGATTCGCTCCAAGGATTCGACCGCGGATCTCAAGAGGTTGGACGAGGACCTCGAGCGTCGACTCCGCCGGCTGTCGCGCCGCGGTTTCGCCTTGGGTGGCGTGGCGGCCCTGGCCGGCGTCGGGGGTTGGCAATGGCTGGTCACGCGGAGCGACGAGGGCGGGTTGCCCTGGCCGCTCCGCCGCGTGTTGGAGTTCGACGAGCGACTGGCGCGGGGGCTGTTCCGCCCGTCGCGCCTGTCGCCGCAATTTCCCCGCTCCGCGGCGCGGATGCCTCGCGTCAACGGCTCGATCGGGGTAGCTTCGACGCCTCGACCCGGCCAAGTGGAGGCTCCAGGTCATCGGGCCGGCCGACGAGCATTCGCCGCGGTTGTTCACCCTCGACGAGATCAAGGCCCTTCCGAGGACCGAGATGACGACCGAGCTGCGATGCATCGAGGGCTGGAGTGAGGTCGTGCACTGGGCCGGCGCGCGGCTCGCGGACCTCGCCTCGGCCACGGGTTTGGCGACCCGCGGAGGACGTCCGTTCGGGTACGCCGCTCTCCAGACACCCGACGGCAACTACTACGTCGGGCTCGACATGGCCAGCGCTCTCCATCCTCAGACCTTGCTCTGCTACGAGATGGACGGCCAGCCTCTGACCCCGGAGCACGGCGCGCCGCTCCGGCTGGTCATCCCGGTCAAGTACGGCATCAAGAACCTCAAGCAGATCGGGACCATCCGGTTCACTGACGTGCGGCCCGCCGACTACTGGGCCGAACGCGGCTATGACTGGTATGCGGGACATTGAATTGACAATTGATCATTAGATCTCAATAGGTACCGGTCGAATGTCTCATAGACGGCAATGCCTATTGCCCCAGAGTCATCACCGGTTCCAGGAGACTCAGCCATGACATCGCAACGGTGGAGCACACTCGTTTCCGTTTTGGTCTTTGCCCTGGTGCTGGCCACAGCCGGTAACGCCCGGGCGCAATGGGGTTTCCCCCTCACCGCGGGTTATCCCTCGGTCAGCTCGTTCGGCCACGTAAACGGGACCGGCGCTGCCTTTGGAACCTCGCCCTTCAATTACGGCTCATTCGGAGCAACGGTTCAAGGCGGCTTTGGCCAGATCGGTTTTGCCCCCAACCCCAATAATGCTCTGCGTATCGCCCAGAGGCCGCTGGCGACGACGTCGTTTCAGTCGGTCTCCAACGCCGTGACCTTGGTCCCCGGTTGGAGCGGTTCGGCACACCGGGTTCACCGCCGATACCCAGCCCAACCCAGCGTTCCCCGCGCGGCGGTGCGGCGGTGATCCCGGTCGAGTACGGAGTCGAGAACATCAAGCCGATCGGGACGATACGGTTGAAAGACCGCCGCGGCTCGGTCGGCTGGGCCGAATGTGGCCACCACAGGTGCACCGGCTGCTGAACCACACGTTCGATGTGGAGGTCCCTGGACGACCAACCGTCCCGCGGATCGTAACACCCCTGTGATTGATGAGGTTTCCACTTTGATTCTCGAGGAGAACAGAATGATCCGCGGATTCCAAGAATTGACCGTGCTGACGCTGGTCTTATCGTTCAACGTCGCCCGGGCTGCCGACGGGCCTGCCGTGACGCCATTCGAAGCGGATGGAGTCGTCGCCGACGTCCTGGGGCTTTTCCCTTGCGCCCTCAAGGACAGCAAGAAAGTTGATCGGGCTCGGGCCCAAACGACCCTGAAAGAGGTCGCCGCGCCGCGCCCTGGTCACCAAGGATGGCGTCTATGCGTTCCTCGAATCCCCCGAGAACAAGCGAGCCCTCAAGGACGTGAAGCCAGGGACCGCCGTTCGCATCAAGGGGCGACTCCTCGCTGCCGGGCGCTCTTGCACATCGACGCGCTCTCCAAAGCGAAGGGCGACGCCGGCGTGGATTTGGCGCGGTACGAAGACGAGGAAGGTAAGGCGGTCAACCTGCGGGGAACTAACAAGTGCCAGTGCGGCCTCAACGTCGCCGAGCTCCCCCACTCCTGCACTCTCGGACACCTGCACCACCTGGAGGCCGATGATGGTCAGATCTACAACTACCTCCAGTATGGTGACGGCAAGGCGGCGTTCCTGGGCGAAGGGACCCATTTCAAGAACGTGGAGCTGAAGGCGCGGTTGTTCCCGGGCCATTTCTTGCTGGTCGAGCGCGGCAAGCTCCTGCCGTGATCGCAATGTCACTGACGTTCTTGACGAATCCCGCAGCCGCGGGCCCTCGCCCGACCGGATCGGATTAGGCGGCGAGTACCGGGTCGGGCGGCCAATCGTCGGCAACCAACCCCGCCAGCCGGGGCGGGCGGTCTCCCCGCCCGGCCTCGGCCCGTTTCCCGGGTCGGGCGGCCACTGGAACGCCCCGTCATGCCAGCGACTGGTGCCGATCGCCTTTGTTCCCGGAACGTGAACGATCGAAGCTAGCGCGGCCGGAGGAGGGTCGCGCCCACCCTCACACGATGCAGCGATGACCCTTGAATCCCAACTTCTTTACTTGAACTACGGAGGAGTTTCACCCGATGCCACAAACTTGACCGTACGCTCCGCACCCCGCCCCGCCGCATAATGCACTCGGTGGCCGCCGGGCTCGCGCTCGCCCTCGCGGCGCTCTTGCGCCGACGGCGACCCAGGCCCAAGCGCGAAAGAATGTCGTCTACGTGATGACCAACGTCTCCAATCCGGCGATCGGCAACGCCGTCCTGGCTTACACCACAGGCGCCGATGGCGTGCTGACCTTGCTCGGCACCTTCCCGACCGGCGGGATCGGGGCGGGTCCGTCGTTCGCCTTCGGGAACAACGCCTCGGACCGCAACCTCGTCCTCGACGCCCGTGGCTCCACGCTCTACGCCGTCAACGGCGGCTCCGACTCGGTCGCCGCGTTCCGGGTCAACCGCGACGGCAGCCTCATCACCATCCCCGGCTCCCCCATCTCCTCGTTGGGGACGGATCCGACGAGCGTCGGCGTCTCGGGATCGACCCTGTTGGTGGCCAATACGGCTCAGGATCCGAACCGACCGGAGCTGACCCAGCCCAACTACGCGTCGTTGTCGCTGCGACGGTCCGACGAATTGCTTTATGGGATCCCGCGCTCGGTCATCGCGACCGACATCGGCTCCACGCCTTCGGAGGTCCTGCTCTCACCCGACGGGAGGGTCGCCTTCGGCAACAATTTCGTGGGCGGCACTCTCCTGTCTTTTGCCGTCTCGGAGAACGGCCGGCTGACCCAGACCGGCGAGCAGGCTCCGCCCGAAGGGCTGTTCGAACCATCAGGCGCCTTGCCCGACCCGCTGGGGTTGGCGGTTCACCCTTCGGCCCGCATACTGTATGTTGGCTTCCCTTTCATCAGTCAGTTGGGCGTCTACCGCTACGACGACCGGGGCCGCCTGACCTTCGTCGGGTCGGTCGCCAACTCGGGCGCGGCCAATTGCTGGCTGGTCACCAACAGCTCCGGCGACCGCCTCTACACCGCCAACACCGGCGACGGGAGCGTGTCGGTCTTCGACATCAGCAAAGCCGAACGCCCGGTGCAGATCCAGAATGTGTTACTCAATGGGCTGGGGGGCCTCTTTCAGATCGACATCGACGGCTCGAGCACGTACTTCTACGCCCTGACTCAGCGCAATAACGCAAGCGTGCCTTTCACGGCCAACGCCCTGCACGTGTTCCAGGTCAGCCGCAACGGCACGTTGACCGAGGTGCCCTCGTCACCGACGGTGTCGCCAGTGCCCCAGGACGGCACTCGCCCCCTGGGCGTCCTCGCCCCTTGATGCCGACCCCGCTCGCCGCGGGGCCGCCCCCAGGGCGTCGCCCCCGGCTCGGTCGGGCCGAGCACGCGTTGAAGTTCCCGATCGCCGTCGACAACGACCGGTCCAACTGGAAGGTCTGGTACAACCGCTACTGGCCGACGGTCTACGTGGACGACTGGCGGGGCCGGGTCCGGTATGGTTGGGAGGGTGAATTAAGCTATCAAGGCGCGTCCGGCGAGGAGACAGTCCGCAAGCTGGTCGAGGCGTGTCGCTCGAGCGTCCGTAAGCCTCCTCGCGACGCCCCCTTCGCTGGTGGTATCATCAGTGCATTTATCCCCCACCTCGTCGGCGGGGCGTCAGAGGGATCCTCTCCCGATAACGAGGCTGCTAAAGGCATGGCTGAAGGCGTGCCCAATCCGGGTATTTTCACCGTGGATCGAAAGGGAGTGATCCGCGAAGCTCTTCCTCGAACGGAATCGCTTGCGACACACGACGGAATCACCTGAACATGGCGTCGAGGGTTGTCGAACGACCCCTTGCCCCCGAATGATGAGGAGACGGACGATGCGGAAGCTGGCGTTCACCCTTGCGGCCTGTGGGATATTGCTCGCCTCGACCTCGCGTGCCTGGGCCAGGCCGTATGCGCCGAAGGTCGGCGAGAGGCACCCCGACTTCACCCTGCCGACGATCGGCGACCGCATACCCGTCTCCTTGTCGAACTTCCGCGGCAAGAAGGTGCTGCTCATCCAGTTCGCCTCCTGGTGAGTGGGCTGCCGACAGCACGTGCCAGTCTGGCACGAAGCGACTCGTGGGTGGGTGAAGCAGGGACGCCTGGTACTACTGGGCGTCACCCAGGAGCAGCATGCTGACCGCTGTCAGCTGTTTGCCCAGTGGAAGCAGTTCGACTGGCCGATCCTCCACGACCCGATCAATCTTCTGGAGGCGCCGGCCGTCCCGATTGTCGTTGCGATCGACGAGCACGGCATCGTACGCGCCATCCGCCCTCGCCCCGAGACGTTCGAGACCGAGTTCCTCGACAAGACGTTCGCCGACGACGCGCAACCGGGTGCTCCGCGATCGGCCGGTCCCCCAGACCTGGACTCGCTGCGCCACAAGGCGGAGGCAAACCCCGCCGCCGGTGCCTGGCGAGAGCTCGGCGACGCCCTAACAATCTGGGGCGGCGCAGAGCGGCGTGACCAGGCAATCGATACCTACGCCCGCGCTCTGGCGCTCGACCCCTCGGACAAGAATGCCCTGTTCCGGCTCGGGGTCGCCCACCGGATGCGCCACGAGTCGGCGAGACGAAGGCCCGGTGACTTCCAGGCCGCTATCGATGCCTGGGGCCGCGCCCTAGAGCTCGACCCGAACCAGTACATCTGGCGTCGACGGATCGAGCAATACGGCCCGCGCCTCGCCAAGCCATACGCTTTCTATGACTGGGTCGCGCAGGCCAAGGCGGAGGTCTCCCGCCGCGGCGAGACGCCCGTCCCCCTCGCAGTGGAGCCCTACGGTTCGGAACTCGCAGGGCCCGTCCGCGACGTCCTTGCCGAGGCGGCCGTCCCGCCGGAACTCGATCCGAAGGGGCGGATCCAACGGGACGAGCAACGGCTCATCGAGGCCGAGGTGGTCGTCGTGCCGGGACGGGTCCGGCCCGGCCAGGCCGCTCGGGTCCACGTCACCTTCCGCCCGAGCGCGACCCACCACGCCCACTGGAACAACGAATCGACCCCGCTGCGGGTCTGCGTCGCCGGTGCCGAGGGGTGGACAGTCTCCTCTCGACTGCTGACGGCGCCGCAGGGCGACCAGCCCGAGTCGGTTGAGGTCCGCCGCCTCGACTTCGAGGTGAAGGCACCTCCGACCGCCGAGGGAAAGACCCGCCTCGCCGCCTACGCCTTGTACAACACATGCGAGGAGGCGGGAGGACGTTGCCTCTTCCTCCGTCAGGACCTGTCGGTCGAGCTCGACGTTGCGAAATGAGGGCGGCCCTCGAACACGATTAGCAAAGGCAGACCTTTGGTCAACGGTCGGGGGCGGTTCTGAGAAATCGTCCGATCACGACGGGCGAGAGCCCTGGACGCCGCAAGAGAGAGGGGTTATGACCGGCGGAACGATGAGTCCGCAGGTCGATCGGCGTCAGTGGCAAACGAGGTCCTTCCGAGTCTCGTGCGGGCAAGAATCCGGTGGTGGAAGTCAATCGTGTTCAAAAGATGCCGTTTGCCGCCGAATTATTCAACTCGGATACCCTTTGGGGGCGGGACCAGCAGGGCCCCCAGGCCCCGCCCCCAAAACCCTCCATCCCCTTTCCCTTCTCGGTGGCCATTGCCGGCGGGGAGTCCATTCACGACTGGGGCTCAACGAGGCCTTCAAGGGCTTTGAGGAGCAACGCAAACTCCTCGCGGCACTCGCCGCAAACCTGCAAGTGTTGCTGGACGAGGTCATATGCTTCTTCGACCGGCCGCCCCGTAAGGGTCAGCTCGGCGAAACCTCCCAATTCCCCCAGGCACTCGTCGCAGGTCAGCTCTTGATCCCGCGTGCGGCTGACGGCTTGCAGCAGGGAGCGGATCTGGTCGTTCGATGGTTCATGGCATAAGAAGGCGTACGAGAAGCAGGAAGGGATTCGATGACGAGCCCCGGGCCGGTCGCCTGAAGACGATTCCGAAGGCGACCGTGTAAGGATTCTCGGTCCCGAACGACTAATTCTATCATGCAAAACCAACACCACGGACGCACCACGGCCGAAAACGACGCCCCCGACGCTTTCCGACCCCGAAACGGACCGGAGAGCTGGATGGATTCCCACGGCGATTGCCTCTATCGCTATGCATTGCTTCGCGTCCGCGTGCCGGAACTCGCCGCCGAGCTGGTGCAGGAGACGTTTCTCGAGGCTCTACGCGGCTGGGGTAGGTTCGCAGGACGGTCGAGCGAGCGCACCTGGCTCGTCGGGATTTTGAAGCATCGGATTGTCGACCATCTTCGGAGGACCAATGCCGAACGCGCGGCGTCGGAAGAATCCTCGTCACGACCGATCGACGACCCCGCGTTCGATGCGCGCGGACACTGGCGAGCCATGCCGGACTCCTGGCGGGGCGACCCGCACTCTGACCTCGAAACGCGCGAATTCTGGGACGTTTTCTGCGCTTGCCTGTCGCGGCTCCCACGCAGTCTGGCCGATGCGTTTTTCCTCCGGGAAGTCGACGGCTTGAGCGCCGAGGAGACTCGCGAACTGCTCAAGATCAGCGCCGCCAGCCTCTGGACGCGCCTCCATCGCGCCCGGTCGCTATTGCGTGATTGCCTGCAACTTAACTGGTTCGGAGAAAACCCCCCACCGCCACGAAAGCCGAAATGACCCATGCCAACCCGACGTCTCGTCTCGCTCTGGCGATGGCTGAACCTCCCTTGCCAAGAATTCGCACGCCTCACCTCAGAGGCATTCGACCGCCCCCTCTCACGATCCGAAAAGTGCGCCCACCAGATTCACCTCCTCTCGTGCGTCGCCTGCCAACGCTATGCCCGTCAGGTCGGTTTTCTCCGCGATGCACTCCACTGGCTCTCGCACCGCCTCGATCACGCCGATTGTCCCCTTCCCGGTCCTGATCTTCCCGAGGAGGATCGGCAGCGGATCCAGAGCTTACTCGAGAGCAAGCTAACCTAATTCGATGAGCGCATGCTTCTGTGAAACCATAAATGGCAGTGTGCGTCGAGATTTCCGACGATTTCGTCAACCTCACCGCTGTTCCGATCGATTTGTGTGTAAGGATCCGCTCCCGGGCTCGACCAATTAGGGCGAGGCCGAAATATCGAAGCCGGTCTCAGTCCGTGATTTGACGAAACTACTACAAAAGGAGAAGCTGTCTTGAAGACGACAACCTTATGGCGCTGTGCGCCGAAACTGGCGGTGTTGGCGGTGCTGCTGACGATGTCCTGGGGAACGGCTCGCGCCGGCGATGGGGCAGTTTACATGATGACCAACGCGGCTGACGGGAACCAGCTCGCGGTATTCGCACGCGACGAGAAAGGCCTGCTCGAATTCCCCGTCTTCTACAACACGGGCGGTGCCGGCGCGGGCGGCGGGCTCGGCAGCCAGGGGTCGATCGCGATGGACGCCGCCGGCGACACCCTCTACCTGGTCAACGCCGGCGACGGCAGCATTTCCGTCTTTGACTTGAGCAAGAAAGAGCCGGATCTGATCCAGATCATCTCCTCCGGGGGCACGTTTCCGAACAGCGTCACCGTCTCGGGCAACTTCCTCTACGTGCTGAACGCAGGGGGAGCCCACGGCGCGGTCGACATGATTACCGGGTTCACGGTCGACGCCAAGGGCAAACTCACGGCGTTGGCGAATTCCACGCAGTCGCTCAGCGGGCCGTCGGTGCTCCCCGCCGAGGTCAGCTTTTCCCCGAACGGCAATTGGCTCGTCGTGACCGAGAGGAACGGCAATAATATCGACGTCTTCAAGGTTCTGCGCTGACGGCCGGGCGTCTGCCCCGACGTTCACCCCGACACCCATCACCGACACCTTCGGATTCCTCTTCAGCAGCAACGGGTTCCTCGTGACGACCTTCGGGAATAATGCGGCGCCTCCCGGCGCGGTTTCTTCCTACCAGATCCTCCCGAATGGAACCGCCCAGCCGATCACGAACACTCTCGCCACCGGCACCCAGCTCGCGCCCTGCTGGTGCGCCATCACCGCCAACCAGAAGTACATCTACACCGTGAACACCGCGCCGGCGACCATCACCGCATTGGGGTTCGATGCCGCCACGGGGACGCTGACCTTGCTGAACCCCGTCGGCGGCGGCGGGCTGGCTGGCATTCTTCCCGCCGGTACCGGTCCGACCGACAACGCCATCTTCGGCAGTTCGGTTCTTTATGTGAACGTCGGCGGCTCGGGCCAGATCGCCGCGTTCAACATCGACAAGGGAGGAAGCCTGGACGAGCTGTTCCTGAGCCCCGTCGGAGTCATGCCGCACAGCGCGGCCGGCCTGGTCGTTCGTTAACACTCGACATCCGCCGCGACCGGTCCCCGGGACGACCTTGTAAACGTCCTCGGGACCTGCGCGGAAAAGGCGTCAGAACTGAATGCCACGAAGTCAAGGTGTAAATCCAATTTTATTCTCTATTCGCGGATAATCTTACACTTAACTTCGTGGCAATTCAGTCCGTCCCATTTTCGCGCGGTGCCGGACTCAAACCAGGGTTTGTCAGGGTTTTTCCATCCTGACGACAAATCCTGAGAGGGGATTTCGCCGGACCAGCCCCGACGGCGTTTCAATCCTTCCGATTCGGGGCGCGCGATTCGATGGAGGTGACTGTCATGAGAAACCGTGCGTTGAGGGCAATCGCACTTTTCCTCACCTTGACGGTGCTTCGTCCTCCCGGGGCGAGGGCCGGAGAGAAGCCGGTGGACTGCGCCGAAAAAAGTGCTCGTGGAGCTCTACACCTCGCAGGGATGCAATTCCTGCCCGCCCGCTTCGGACCTCCTTGGCAAGCTTTTCGAGCCGAGCGATGGCGCCGACCGGATCGTGCCGCTCAACTTCCATGTCGACTATTTCAATCAACCGTGGCCCGACCCCTATTCGGACCCTTCGTACACCCGCCGTCAACGCGATTACAACAGCGTGCAGCGCCGCGACGACCTGCAGTTTACCCCGCTGATGATGGTTGACGGCCGCCATCCACTCCTCGGATCGGACCGGGCGAAAGCCGTGGCGGCCATCGAACAGGCCCTCAAGAAGCCGCCAGAGGTCGCCCTGGACCTCGACTTGGACGGTACGGAGATTTCGAAAGACCGTCTCCGTAAGAATCGCCGCCCGATCTCCTGAGATGGCCGGACGCGAGTTGCTGATCGGCATGGCTCTGACCGAAGACCCGGTCACGACCAAGATCCTCGGCGGCGAAAACGCGGGACTGACGCTCGTCGAACACCACGTCGTCCGCCGGCTCGACCACAAGTTTCTCAAGCTCGATCAGACGGGACCTCGGACCCTCGCCTTCCCGATCGAACTCCCCAGCGGCCGGGACGGAACGCGCTTTCGAGTGACAGTCTTCGCGCAGGATCGCGCCAACGGCAAGGTCTACCAGGCCAACGACGTGCCCTGGAATTCACGAAAAGCCACAGGGTTTCGCGCCGACCGTGCTCGCGACCTCGACCGAGTCGTCGCACGACGCAAGGCGCGCTGCGCCGCATTGAACCGGCTCATCGACCTGCCAGGATTCGATTTCTGGGCGATGACGGCCGACGACTTCTACAGCTCCATCCTCACGACTTGTCCCGTCTGCGGCTCCCTCTTCAATCCACCGACAAACGGCTCGAACTATCGCCGTCCTGGTCTGGGATTCCCGCCGTCTGTCGTGACCTGCTGAATGGGCGACTGAGTCTGCCCGGCGTGTCCGGGCTCCGAACCAGTGTTGTGTCGTCAGGGTTCAGGCTTTCTTGGGGCATGGCAAGGATTCGTTCCAAGAGTTCACGCAGTGGCCGTAACTTACTGAAATAATTGAATCCTTTTCTCCGGGCTTTCTGAGCACAAATCTACGGCATAGAGCACGCTGCCGAGCGATTCGTGAAACCCGCGGAAATCCTCGATCGCCAGCGAGCAAAATCCGCGGGGTTTAGTGCACACTCAGGCCAAGACGTGACAATCGTCGATTGTCAGTAGCTTTGCCGAGCTGGTCCAATCCCTGGTCCACAAGCCATTCATCGACCCTTCGCTTGAGGCTTTCGATGCTTTCCTGACCACTACCATCGGGGCGGTTCATTCACGGCTGGAGCCTCACAAGGCCTTCAAGGGCTTCGAGGAGCAACGCAAAATCCTCGCGGCACTCGCCGCAAACCTGCAAGTGTTGCTGGACGAGGTCATACGCTTCTTCGACCGGCCGCCCCTCGAGGGTCAGCTCAGCAAAGCTACCCAGTTCCCCTAGGCACTCGTCGCAGGTCAGCTCTTGATCCCGCGTGCGGCTGACGGCTTGCAGCAGGGAGCGGATCTGGTCGACTGATAGGTTCATGCCATAAGCCTCGCTATTGACTCTCCCATGCCTCAACCAAGCTATCAGCACCAAATCCCGCGGCTTCGAGTCCTGCCCTAACTTTGCGACGAGCGTCGTGCGTGAGTTTGTAGACAGCGTTGCGGTTGCTGCCGAGTTGCCGGGCAATCTCGTCCTGGGGCATCTCGTTCAGTTCGGCGGTCAGGGCGAGCCATTGCTTGTCGGTGAGCTGCTCGTGGATGACCCGATGCATTGCACCCAGCAACTCCGAGCGGAGCGACGCACGCTCCGGACCCAGGGACTGGTCGGCCACGTCAACGGCCGGGCCGCTGTTTTCATCCTTGAAACGCTCCAGCGACACGCCCTGCCACCGCTGTTTCCGTATCGTGGTCTGCGCCACGCGGATGGCTATGGCCAGGGCCCAACTCACGAACCGACCCCGCCCGGCGAACGTTTCCAGGCGGTCCAGCACTTTCAGGAGCGTCTCTTGCGCAGCGTCCTCAAAGAACGCATCGTCCATGCCCGCGCGCCCCGGCGAGTGCGCCGCGCATGCCACGGAGCACGTCGGCGCGAGGTCCGCCAGTGCGGCCTCGCGACGGGGGCCCGGTTGCCTTAGCTCCTCAATCCAGACGTCATTCGCGCGATCCATTTCGGGTGTCCGCTGGCGAAGTCGAGCCGCCTGTCAACCGCGAGCGAGCGGCGGTTCCGCCGGGAAGTCGAGAAACGTGCCGGCCACGTGGAAGGTGGTCAACAAGTCCACGGCGACGTCGGCGACGGTCTCGGCGTCCCCGCTCTCAGTATAGCCCTACTGATGCGCCCGGGCCACCTCTCCGTCGCTCACCTTCAAGACCGACGCTTCCGAAGTCTGTGATCGTTGCGGGATGGGTAGGAAGGCAGGTCAGCGAAGGTGCGGATTGAGCGCCCCCAGGAGGCGATGCTTCGGCACCACTCCTGAGAACCGTTGCTGGACTTCACCACCGCGAATCACGGCGAAGCTGGGGATCGACGTGATCCCGTACCGAACGGCCGTGGCCCGCGCTTCGTCAATATTCACCTTGACGACGCGGACGCGGTCTCCGAGTTCCGCAGACAACTCATCGACGATTGGGGACATCATGCGGCACGGGCCGCACCACGGGGCCCAGAAGTCGACGAGGACCGGAACCTCCGACTGAAGAACTTCGGCGGCAAACGTGCCGTCGGTGAGATTCTGAGCAGACATAGCCATCTCCTTTTCCGTTTTGGTTGTGAATCGATCAAATGCAATCGTGTTGCCGAGGGCAGCGACCTCCGTCAGTCGTTGGAGCCGATCTGGTGGCGTGCTTCTCGGCCCTGGTCCGGCGTCGGGTCCTTCACCAAGCCGTAAATCTGTCGCCCCTCGTGCTCTTCAGGAAGGTATTCGGTGATGGGGAAACCTTCGGGACTTACGAAGAGCAAACAGTGGCAGTACTTGTACCGCTTCATTTCGTCGCAGGCACACACCCAGCGGCGGCTCGCCGCCAATTCGGCGGCCTTGTCCGGATAGAAGTTGCACGGACAGAGCGGCCGTCCGAGCTCGTCGATGTGCGCGGCCAACCCGAGCTCGACGGCTTCGGCGACCTCCGGATTGGGGTGAACCGAAGTGCCGCTCTTCTCGCGATACTTCTCGACGAAATCGCGGATCCGGTAGCAGCGCCCGCCCACTGGGCGCTCCGCTGGTGGCTTGAGGTTCGTTCATGGTGATACGGACTCCCCGGTCGTTACCGGAATGCTCGATCAAGTTCCGTGCTCCCGCCCCGCCTCGATGCTGTTGTTGGGACGGCGCGAGCCGGAAATCTCTTACCCCGCGGGACCGAGATTCCGTGTTCTGAGTTTTCTGAGTCGTTGGAGGTAAGAATTGCCGCTGCCAGGATGTCTCAGGAATGGGCGCTGCCGGTGGCTGTTCACTTCGGCTGATCGGTTGCCGTCAACAACTCGGATGGGGCTGAAATCTGTGATTCACTTCGCGCTTTACCCAAGGAGAAAACGATGAGACGTGTGTTGCTAGTTCACTCCATGGTACTGACAGGATCGCTTCTCGCCCTGGCCCTCCTCGCCAGCGGAAGCATGCAAATGGCCAAGGCGGACCACGAACCGGAGCACCGGATCGGTCTGGGAGGCTACTGTCCGGTCTGCATCCTCGACGCCAACAAGTGGGCAAAGGGATCGCCTGAGCATCAGGCGACTTACGACGGCGTCACGTACTACTTCCCGGAGGAGGCCGTTAAGGAGAAGTTCCTGGCCCACCCCGCGAAGTATGTGCCCGCCCTGGGCGGTGACTGCATCGTCTGCTACGCCAAGCTCGCGAAGCGTGTCCCCGGCAGTGTCAACCACACCGCGCGGTACGACAACAGGCTGTTCCTGTTCCCTGGCGCGGAGCAGCAACAGGCCTTTCTCAGCAACCCGGAGGAGTTCGCCAACGTTGACCTCGCGCTCAACGGCGACTGCGCGGTCTGCCAGGTTCACGCCAACAAGCGGGTCGCCGGCAAGCCCGAGTTCACCGAGATGAAGGACGGGTTCCGATATCAGTTCGTCTCCGCCCGCGAACAGGCCGCCTTCCGCAAAGACCCGGGCCACTACCTCGACTCGGCTTTAAAGCCGAATGCCATGGAGTCGCGGATGATCCAGCGACCCGCGTGCAACGGGCTCGTCGGAAGCATGCAAATGGTCAAAGCGGATCTCATGGAACAGCCGCGGATCGGCCTGGGCGGCTACTGTCCGGTCTGCATCCTCGACGCCAACAAGTGGGCGAAGGGGTCGCCTGAGCATCAGGCGACTTACGACGGCGTGACTTACTATTTCCCGGAGGAGGCCATCAAGGAGAAGTTCCTGGCTCACCCCGCGAAGTATGTGCCCGCCCTGGGCGGCGACTGCATCGTCTGCTACGCCAAGCTCGGGAAGCGCGTCCCCGGCGGCGTCAACCACTCCGTGCGGTACGACGACAGGCTGTTCCTGTTCCCTGGTGCGGAGCAGCAACAGGCCTTTCTCAGCAACCCGAAGGAATTCGCCAACGTTGACCTCGCGCTCAACGGCGACTGTGCGGTCTGTCAGGTCCACGCCAACAAGCGGGTCGCCGGCAAGCCCGAGTTCACGGAGATCAAGGATGGGTTCCGTTATCAGTTCGTCTCCGCCCGCGAACAGGCCGCCTTCCGCAAGGACCCGGCCGCCTACGTCGACCCGGCTTCAAAGCCGAATGCCACCGAGTCACCGACGAGCCGGCGACCCAAGGGGAACGGCCCCCTGACTGTCATGGGGAAGACGACGTGCGCGGGCTGCGAGCACGGTGTCACGCCGATCCAGAACCCTGAAGAGCTCGGGCTGGCCGTCAACACCGACGATGGAAGAGTGGTGATCGTCGAACAGGCGCACAAACTCTACCGCAGCACGTATGAGAACCGCTACGCCGGAGAACAGGTGCGTGTGAGCGGCCGCGTTATCAAGCAGCAGGGTCGCTTCACATGGATTGAGCCGACCGAGCTGATGGTCCAGAAGTGACCCTGACCCGAACGCGGCGAGTGCACCGGTGCCAGCGCCGGGCGCTCGTCCGCGGGCGGACTCTCTGAGATCGATCCAGTCCGGTTGTTCCACAGAAAGGTCGCCTTGCCATGAGATCTCCCTTTCGACTCTTGACTCTCGCCTTCGTACTGGCCTTCACCGGCTCGTGGCTCCGGCCCGCCGAGGCCGACGACCCTCCACCGGTCGTCGGAATCTCCTCGACGCTGACCCGAACATCGGAACGAGCTGGGCAGCTTTCCGTCACGGCCGACATCGCGGATGGCTTCCACATCTACGCCCAGTCTCAGCCGCGCCCTTTCCTCGCGACGAGGATCACAGTGGCCGAGTCGCCGGTGGTGTGCGTCACCGGAGCGTTCGCGGCGTCGCGGCCGCCCAAGATCGTCAAGCACCCAACGCTGGAAGTCGAGCTGCACGAGTACGAGGGACAGGTCACCTGGACCGCCCCCGTCGAGTTCTCGCCGGCCCCGAGTGACGAGCTGGTCGTGCGGGGGACGGTCTTCGCTCAGGCCTGCGAGGCGGATCGTTGCCTCGCCCCGAGGACGTACGAGTTTCATTCGCCCGTCCGTACCAATCCCGTAGCATCAGACGTCCGCTCCGGCCCGAATGCGGCAGTCGGTGGAGCTGACGCGTCGAAATCCGCTCCTGCCGCTTCCGCTGACGACGATGCGGGGCCGGAAGCACGTGCCGCCGGCAGATCAGGAATTTTCCCGCGGGAGCTTTTCGCTCGATCAGATCGAGGTCACCGCGGCTGCATCCGGTTCAGGTTCCGTCTGGGCGATTCTGCCGCTCGCGTTCGTCGCGGGTTTCTTGCTCAACCTGATGCCGTGCGTGCTGCCTGTGGTCGGCCTGAAGCTTCTCGCCTTTATGCAGCAGTCGAACGACAGTCGACGGCGAGTTCTGCTGCTCAACATCGCCTACTCGGCCGGATTGATGTCGGTGATGCTCGTACTGGCCACGTTCGCCGTCTTCGCCGGACTGGGCTGGGGCGAGCAGTTCAGCAGCACCGCGTTCAGCGTGACGCTCGCGGCCGTCGTCTTCGCTTTCGGATTGAGCTTTCTGGGCGTCTGGGAGATCCCCGTGCCTGGCTTCATTGGTACAGCCAGAGCCTCTGCGAGCAGCGAAGGCTGTGGCGGCGCGTTCAGCATGGGCGTGTTAAGTACGCTCCTGGCGACCCCTTGCAGTGGTCCCTTCCTCGGTTCGGCCCTGGCTTGGGCGATCGTTCAGCCCGCGTACCTCACCTACGCCGTTTTTGGCGCGGTCGCGCTGGGCATGGCCAGCCCATACCTGCTGGTCGGCCTGTTCCCGCGGCTGGTCCGTCTGCTGCCGAGGCCGGGCAACTGGATGGTCACGTTCAAGCAAGTGATGGGATTCGTGCTCCTGGCCACCGTGGTTTACCTGCTGAGTTTTATTTCTGCTCCGACCGTTGTTCCCACAGTGCTGATGCTGCTTGGCGTCGGCTTCGGATGCTGGTGGGCGGGCCAAGGTCAGTTGCTGGAATCGCGTGGGCGACGGCTGCGAGCGTGGGCCGTCGCTACGGCAAGCGTGGTGGCAATGGCTTGGCTGTCCTTCGGCTGGCTGGAAGACGTGATGGCTCAGCGGTTTCGAACTGCGCCGTGGAACGAAAGCTACTTGCTGTGGCTGATCCCTCCGGGAAGGCAGCGGCGTTCCCCCGCCACGATCTCGGCGGCATCGCCTGGGAGCCGTTTTCGAAACACAGACTCGAGGAGCTTGTCAACGGTGGCAAGACCGTATTCGTCGATTTCACGGCCGACTGGTGCTTGACCTGCAAGGCTAACGAAGCGGCTGCCATCGAACGACCTGAGGTTGCTCGACTGATTCGCGAGAACGGTGTTGTCGCGCTCAGGGCCGACAAGACGAAACCGGCTCCGGAGGTCGATGAAACTCTGCGTCGCCTGGGCAACCGGGCTGCGTCGATACCGTTCTATGCAATCTTCCCCAGCAATTCCTCCAACAAGCCGATTCTGTTGGATGGGCTCCTCACGAACCCGCAGCCGATCATGCAAGCCTTTCGCCAGGCCGGACCGTCGCGCGGCGCGAAGGTTGCCCACGTGGCACGGGCAACTGGGTAAACCCAGTTGAATTGGTCCCACAAGCTCGGCATGACACGCTCGGCCCACGATCCGTCGTAGTCGGCCACGACATTTCGTGATGCCGATCCTCGGCTCGCTTGCAAGCCGTTCCTCGAACGGGCAGAAAGGCATGCGCCATAAGTTGTTCATTCATTGTTGTTTACAACCAACTTCCTCAGCGGAGACCGCCTGGCACGGGCTGTGCAGTTCCCCAAAGCGAAAGGGTTGAGGCGATCGGCCTCGCCAAGACGCCCCAATTCCCGGGCGCGGAAATGGATTCGATCATGAGCAATCCCAATCGGCCCGAAGACCAGCAGCCTCCAGCGCTGGGCGGTGGGACAGCGTATCCGGACGCGACGGTGGCTTACATCCCGAAGAATACGACGTCACCGGCAGTGGCCGTGCGGGGCGAATTGAACGCCCAGTCGGGATCCTATGATTTCCTCGACCCGCCGCAGGCCGCCGGCGAGATCGGCTGGCTGGCCCATTACCGCGTTCGCCGTTGCATCGGCGAGGGCGGGATGGGGCTGGTTTTTGAGGCCGAAGACACCGACCTGCTCCGGCGGGTGGCCCTGAAGGTCATCCGGCCGGAGCTGGCCGGGGAGCCCCAGGCCGCGCAACGATTCATGCTCGAAGCGCGCGCGATGGCAGCCCTCAAGCACGATCACATCGTCACGATCTACCAGGTCAGCCAGGAGCGCGGCGTCCCGTTCCTGGCCATGGAATACCTTCAGGGAATGTCCTTGCACCGCTGGTTGGAGCGGGGACGTAAGCCGTCGCTCGATCTGGTATTGCGGCTCGGCCGCGAGATGGCCGCCGGCCTGGCCGCCGCCCACAAGCGTGGCCTGGTCCACCGCGACATCAAGCCGGCCAACATCTGGCTGGAGGCGCCCATCGGCAGGGTCAAGATCCTGGACTTTGGGCTGGCCAGAAGTGCAAGCCAGGACGTACACATTACCAATCCCGGGACGGCGCTGGGCACTCCGGCGTACATGTCGCCGGAGCAGGCTAGCGGGGAGGAAGTCGACGCCTCGGGCGACTTGTTCAGCCTCGGGTGCGTGTTGTACCAACTCTGTACCGGGGCGTTACCGTTCCCAGGGACGACGGTCATGGCCGTGCTGACCGCCCTCTCGAACAATGCCCCTTCACCGGCTCGGGATATCAACCCCGCCGTGCCACCGGCCCTGGACGCGCTGGTCATGCGGTTGCTGGCCAAGAAGCCGGCGGACCGGCCGCCGACGGCCGAAGTGGTGGTCGAGGCGATCAAGAGCATCGAACGCGAGTTGCTGGCCGAGCGGCAGAAAGCCGAACTCTCGTCGGCCACGCCGCCGCCGGCCGATGGGGGCTCCCAGAAACTGGCTCAATCCGCCATCGCCGGGGAGCCTGGTGCGCCACTCCCCGCGTCGAAGGCCCGAAGCATCCGACGCGCGCTCGCGATCGCTACGGCGGTAGTCCTGCTGGGGATTGCCGTGGTCGCGATCGGAGGTGTCATGCTCTCGCACCGTGCCACGACGGTCGCGGCCGTCCGTTCCGTGCCGATTGCCTTCGACGCGATTGAACCGCGTCGTGTGGTTCGGGAACCCAGCCCACCTGCGAGCCCGCCCGGTCCCATCGCACAGCCGAAAGCCATGGCGCCGCCAGCCGAAACCAGGGAAAAGGTCAGTGAAGCTCCCCGTGGGGAGAAGATCGGCCAGGCTCCCCGTGAGGCGACGCCCGAGCACGATCGCCAGGCTCGCGAGGTCCCCGAAAAACGAGGGATGAGCAAACCAGCAAAGCCGGAGAAGGGGATCGGAAGGCTGGCGGATTTGAGCGATGTCATCGACCCCGACGGCGATTGCGACGTCGTCGCGGACAGGGAAACGAATCGGGCCACGATCCTCGTCCCCGGCACAGCCCACCTCCTGAGCGCCGAGCTTGGCCGCATGAACGCCCCGCGCATCCTCGGCGATATCCAGGGCGATTTCGAGGTCCGGCTGAAGGTCACCGGGACCAGCCATCCAGGAGGGAAAGCAACGACGAGCCAATACGCCCCTTACCACGGAGCCGGCATCCTCCTCTGGCAAGACCCGGAGAATTACGTCCGCCTGGAAATCGCCGCGGATTTGCGCAAAGGCAAGGTCTTCCCCTACGCCAACTTTGAACTCCGTCGGGCCGGTCTTCTGGCCGTTACCCAGGGTCTCAAGATCGAGGACGACGCGAGCTATCTCCGGCTGGAGCGGCGCGGCGACGAGGTACGCGGGGCCTTCAGCCCCGATGGTGACCATTGGACCCTGTTTTCTCCCATGATCGTGGAACTCAAGGATCAGCCTGAAGGTCGGGGTCGTGGTCGTCAACTCGGCATCGAAGCCGCTGAAAGCTGGTTTCGAGGAGCTCCAAATCACCGCCAAACCCGGAATTGAGGCCGAAGTCGATGCCGATCGCCCACCACCGCCGAAACGACCGCCGTCACAGGAAGTCGCACCGGCTCCCCCAGGAACCTCAAGTCGACCGGACAATCGTGGCGTTGAATCCGTTTTCCGTGAGAGCCGTTTCCGGTCATGCCGGCTCTCGGCCGAATTGACGCGGCCGGCCCGTCGTCTATTATCCTGATTTCGTCCGCGAGGAGACAGCTTCTTCAACCCATCATTCAATCGAGGTTTTCATGAACGTTCCCTGGATTCGATGGTTTGCGGCTCTCGTGATCGTGTCGGTCAGCGCCGGCCGCGTATTGGCCCAGGACGAGCCACGCGACGATTTGAAATCGGAATCGGAACGGAAGGTCCTCGTCGAGCTGTATACCTCGCAAGGTTGCGACATGTGCCCGACGGCCGAGAAAGTGCTCGGCGCGCTGGCGGAGCGAGACCGCAGGATCGTGCCAATCGCCTTCCACGTCGATTACTTCAATGATCCCTGGAAGGACGTGTTCTCCGACCCGCTGTACAGTCAGCGGCAGGTGACCTATAACCAGCTTTACACCAAGCCCAAGAACCGCGAGTATGGACTCTACTACACGCCGATGCTCATGATCGACGGCGAGCAATCCGTTAACGGCCGGGATCCGCGTCGGCCGAGGCAGCGATCCGTCAAGCTCTGGCCAGGAAACCCGCGGTGAGGCTCGATGTCGCCCTCGACCTCAAGGGCGAGGGTCTGTCGGGCACGGCCACGATCAAGGTGAGAAGCCGGTCGGCCCGGGCTGAGCAGTCGCCGCTCTTGGTCTGTGCCGTGCTCCGCGAGGACGGCGTGGTCACCGCCATCCCTTCGGGCGAGAACAAAGGCAGGTCGCTCGTCGCGCGCTTCCCCGCGCGGCAGACGAAATACGAATTCATCGAACTCGACGGCAAGTCCCCCACGACGCAACGGTTCCGTTCAAGATCGAGCCAACCTGGAAGCGTCAGAACCTCCGGCTGGCCGTGTTCGTTCAGGACAAGCGCACAGGCATCATTTACCAGGCGACCGACCTCCCGTGGCGATCGACTTCGACCGCCGCGCCGTCCGCCACTTCGACAGCCAAGGCGTCGCCCGGGGTGCGTTGAAATCCCGGCTCATGCTTCTCAAGGACCCTTGATATGTCACGATATCGTATCTCGCGCCCGATCGTCGTACTCGGCCTGACCGTGTGGGTCGCGGTCGGGTTCGCCACGACGTCCCGGGCACAGTTCCTCCAGCCGGGGGAGACGGCACCGGCCCCCGAGTTCCGGGGCGTCACCCAATGGATCAACTCCGAGCCGCTGACCATTGCCAAGCTACGCGGCAAAGTCGTACTGGTCCACTTCTGGACCAACGGATGTTATAATTGCGTGAACAATTACTCTCACTACAAGGCGTGGCAGGAGCGTTACGCGGGCAAGGACGTCGTGATCGTCGGCATCCATACGCCTGAGACCGCTGGCGAGCGTGATGTCGCACGGATCAAGGCGCAAGCGGCCAAGCACGGGCTGAAGTTCCCGATCGCGGTCGACAACGATTCGTCGAACTGGAAGGCCTGGAACAACCGCTACTGGCCGACGGTCTACGTGGTTGACCGGCGTGGCCGCGTCCGGTATGGCTGGGAGGGCGAGCTGAGCTACCAAGGTGCGACCGGTGAAGAGACGGTCCGCAAGCTGGTGGACTCGCTGTTGCTCGAACGTCCGTGAACTGCGCAGAACCGTGGGATATCCATCAGTCGGCCCCCCCCCGCCTCGTCGGCGGAACGTCGAAGGGCCGCGTCCTGATTTGATAAGGAACCAGAATGTCATACCCGATCCGATCGATGACACTCGCGGCGGCGCTCGTGCTGCTCGCCGGGCCGACCGCCTGGTCGCAGGGCAAGGGGAAGCCCGCTCCCGAGGAGCAGACGGGCCTGAAGGTCGGCGCGAAGGCGCCGCCGTTCACCCTCAAGGATCAGGAGGGCAAAGAGCGATCGCTGGATGAAATCGCTGAAAAAGGGCAAGGTCGCCTTGGTGTTCTACCGCTCGGCCGACTGGTGACCCTTCTGCCGTGCGCAACTGGTCCAGTTGCAACGTGATCTCAAGTCGATCGAGGAAACCGGAGTCCAAGTCGTCGGGATCAGCTACGACGAGCCGGCGATTCTCAAAAAGTTCTCCGACAAGGCGAAGATCACCTTCCTCCTCCTGTCGGATCCCGGCAGCAAGACGATCGAGGATTACCACATCCTCAACGAGGCCGCCAAAGGCAAGGCCGAAGGCGTGCCTTACCCAGGGACGTTCATCCTCGATAAACAGGGTGTTATCCGCGCCAAGATCTTCCTCGAAGGCTACCGCGATCGGCACACGACGGACGCACTTATCGAGGCGGCGAAGGCGGTCAAGTGACACGTCACGCCCCGCTAACGACCAGGAGTCGAACGACGCGGAGGTGGCTTTCGCCGTAACGTACCGCGGGATCGTCCTCGCGCGGCCCGGACCGCCGGGCGGGCCGCGCAGCCTGGCGTCCGGATCCCCGGCGAGAAGCCCGCAGGCAAGTCGCCCTCGACGCAACGGTCCTCGTTCGAGATCGAGCCGACCTGGAAACGTCAGAATCTCCGGCCGGCGGTGTACGTTCAGGACAACCGCACAGGCATCGTTCACCAGGCGACCGACCTCCCCTGGCGTTCGACTCCGATCGCCACGCCGACAGCCAAGGCATCGGCCGGGGTGCGTTGAAATCCGCGCGCCGACTTCTCAAGGACCCTGGAGATGTCGATCTCGGATCGAACCGAGAGTCACTGCTCGCGAGACAAGCCTTCGCAGCGAGCACCGATCCAGGGTGACCTGTTCCTAACCATCGTGCCAAAGCGTCTTGAGCAGCTCGAACATCTCGGGGTCATGCTGCTTGAGTTCCGAGCGGACGAACGGATAGAAGTCGTTCTTGCCGAAAAATGCCTCGGTTGACTCGGCGAAATACTCCATAGGGTCGGTGGCCGCGTAAGCCTTTTGCTTCTGGGCATGCACCCGGGCAACCGATTCGTATCCCCGCGCCTTGGAAGCACGGTCGAAGGCGGCTTTGACCGCGGCGTTGTGGAAACCGCCGTCGAGGAACTGATGGTGATAGCCGTGAGACAGCTCATGCAGCACCATCCAGGGCTGGTCCGACGTCCATGTCGAGAAAATTGCGGGCGTTGGCCACCTCGACGCACTGCGCTTTGTCCGGGTTCATGCCGTGTTCGCGAAGCCAGCCTGCGTCGGGGTGGTACGCCATGCACGGGTGGTGCGGTTCGTTTTCCTCGACCCA
Source organism: uncultured Planctomycetota bacterium (assembly GCA_963720335.1). Taxonomy (GTDB): domain Bacteria; phylum Planctomycetota; class Planctomycetia; order Isosphaerales; family Isosphaeraceae; genus CAVRFS01. Next base: position 135,969 of record CAVRFS010000095.1, read on the forward strand.
GATGTGAATCGCACGCAACTTCTTGAGTGGGCCGGCGGTGATTCGCTCCGCGACCTGGCGAAGCTGCTGGCGCAAAAGGATCAACGTCCGATCGGCGAGATCGGGCTCTCGGTGGAGGAAACCCTTGTCGATCAACACGGTCCAGCCCGCGATCTTGCGAACTTCATAGCGGGCGGTCGGGGTGTACGCTGGTGAGTCCCCTGCTTCCTGGGATTTCCGTCGCGGGGCATTGCCGGGCACTTGGGTCCGACTCGCCGGTTGGGCCGTCAGGGTCTGAACCGCAAGCAGCAAGACCATCACGACCAAGCAGAGCGCTCGGTTGGCGCACGATCTCGATCCTCCGTTTCATCGTGAGTGAAAACTCCGGAGTCGATTCTACCTCCGAAACGTCTCTGCGCTGTGGACGAATCTCAAAACAACAGACAATACGATGAAGTCCATTTTTACCACGGAAGGAAGAGTTTGGCCACGGATGAAACACGGATTGAACACTGATAAAATACATAATTAAAATGAATTGAATGTCATCTTGTGTTTCATCTGTGTGTAATCCGTCGGCTAAGAAGGGATTTTGAGGTTCGTTTGCGGGCTCGCCAACGACAGCGTATGATCGGGTTGGCGAAGCGCGGACAACGATTTCCATGGTCAGTGGTAGATTCGAACGAGAAGGACGCGAAATGGTGTCGGATTCCTCGTCTCGGCCCCACGGTTTTCTGGTCTTATTCCTCGCCATCTTCGCGGCCGATGCCGGACGAGCCTTCGCGAGAGACATTGACCCCTCGGAGTTGGCGCTCCGGCGGTTCCTCGACGAGCATTGCGTTGCCTGTCATGGTCCCGAGGTGCAGAAGCGTCGTCTGCGGTTGGATCAAGTGCCCTTGAAGTTCGCCGAGGAAGATGTCGCGGCAACCTGGGTACTCGTTCTCGACAAGCTCTCCCGTGGAGAGATGCCACCCAAGGACGAGCCTCGCCCGGCGGCGGAAGAGGCCCGCGCGGTGATCGACGGATTACAGCGGCAGTTACACGAGGCCTCGCTCGCCAGGCAGCGCCGCGAGGGACGCGTCGGACTCCGGAGGCTCAACCGTACGGAATACGAAACCACGCTCCGCGACCTTCTGGCCACGCCGGTGGAAGTGAAAGACCTTCTCCCTGACGATAACGTCGCGGCCGGATTCGACAACTTGAGTGCGGTCCTCGACATATCGCCCGTGCACTTACTGCGGTATCAGGACGCAGCCGAAAAGGCGGTCCGCGCGGTCATCCCAAGGCGGCCCCGGGTCGCGATCCAGGAGCGCCGAAGTGGCCGGCAGATCACCGAGAAACTGCGACTTTATCAAGAGCTCCTCGGCAAGTCCGCACGGCTGGACGGTGAGACGCTCGTTCTTTACCTCCGGAATCCGGATTATATCCCATGTGCCACTGCGCCAGCGCCGGCGGACGGCCGTTACCGCGTGCGAGTTTGTGCTTCCGCCGTGAACACCGGCGGCAAGCCGCTGCCGATGATGTGCGTGTGCCGCGCCACCCAGTATGACCGGGACGACACCGACGTGCGGGCGGTGCGGGACGGCCCGGCCGGAGAGAGTCGCATTATCGAAGAGGAGTTCGACCTCCGCGAGCGACAGGTCATTGTGTTGGCCGGCTGGTCTTTGCCAAACTTCCGGGAGTTCGAGAATCGCCATAAGGGCCGCAAGCTCGACGACCAACCGGCTCTGCCGGGCCTGGCTGTGCACTGGGTCGAGATCGAAGGGCCGCTCGGCCCATGGCCACCGGCCGGTTATCAGCGCCTTTTCGGCGGTGTGCCGCTTAAGCCGCAATCGGTCGCGCGAGCCGAGTCCGAAGGACGGCCGACTCCGCCTCAACCCGCCAACCGCCCGGACGGCTGGTGGATTTACGACCCGCTCGTTCCGGCTCCCGCGCAGCCGCGCGAGGATGCCGAACGGCTGTTGCGCTCGTTCCTGCCCCGGGCCTTCCGCCGACCCGTCGACGAAACGCTGATACGCTATTATGTGAATCTAGTCCACACGGCGCTCGACAAGGGCGCGTCATTCACCGAGGCGATGGTCACGGGTTACAAGGCCGCACTCTGCTCGCCCCACTTCCTTTTTCTCACCGAGCGCATCGATGATTCTCTCGGAGAGCGGCGCACCGAGCTGGATGATTATGCGGTTGCCTCGCGACTCTCGTATTTCCTCTGGTCATCCATGCCGGACCATCAGTTGTTGGAGCTTGCGAAGCAGAAGGAGCTGCGGAAGCCCGACGTCCTGCGGCGCAGGCCGAGCGCCTGCTGAACGATCCCAAGGGCCGCCGGTTCACCGCCAACTTCGCCGGTCAATGGCTCGACCTGCGCAGCATCAACGCCACTTCGCCAGATCCTCAGATCTACGGTGAATTCGACGACTTCCTGTTCTGGTCGATGCCGCGCGAGACGGAACGGTTCTTCGAGGAAATCCTCCGCGACGACCGCAGCCTGATCGAGTTTCTCGACTCGGATTGGACATTCCTGAATCAACGGCTCGCCCAGCATTATGGGATCGCGGGGGTCTCCGGCGGCGAGCTGCGCAAGGTCAAGCTGCCGCCGGGCAGCCACCGCGGCGGCGTGTTGACTCACGCCAGTATCTTGAAGGTCACGTCGGACGGCACCCGGACGTCGCCGGTGTTGCGCGGCAAGTGGGTGCTGGATCGGATCCTGGGGCAGCCGCCGGCTCCGCCGCCGCCCGACATCCCGACCATCGAGCCCGACATCCGCGGCGCGACCACGATCCGGCAACAGCTCGATAAGCACCGCAACACAGCCGCTTGTGCAACCTGCCACCGGCACATCGATCCGCCCGGTTTCGCGCTCGAAACCTTCGACGTCATCGGCGGCTGGCGTGACTTCTACCGAGCCAGCCGACCCGTTCGGCGAGGTCTCGTCGACCTGGCCAATTACCCGGGACGGCAGATCTATCGCGGTCCGGATGTCGAACTCGGCGGCACGACTCCCGACGGCCGGGCATTCCGGACCATCGACGACTACAAACGGCTCCTGCTTGCGGATAAGGACCAGCTCGCGCGCAACCTCGCGCAGAAGCTTCTCATTTATGCCACCGGAGCGGACATCCAATTCGCCGATCGTGAGGTGGTCGAGCAACTGGTGGCCAAATGCCGAGCCCGAAACTACGGCTTCCGCTCGCTCGTGCATGAGGTGGTCCAGAGCCGGGTCTTTTTGAACAAGTGAGGTCGCGCAGGACGAATTCCAGTGGGGGTCGCCGGTTTCTGGTATGATCTCATTGGACATACGCCAGATGGGTATCAGGAGAACCAGACCGTGCCGCGCTTCTCCCTGGGGCGTGAGTAGCATTAGACCAGAAAACTGGAATAGGATCGTTATACGACGAGTTTTTCCGGTGCTACGGGGCCAAAACGCGGCTGTTCCGCCGCGATTTCCGCCCGAACTCGACGCATAAGAATAATTATACGATGTATGGCGGACACCGACCCATCGCATCGGTTCTTGGTAGAATCGACGCTAACTCTCGGCGGGCCGGTCCGCTGAGCTTGGGTACTCGACAGCTTTGGGAGACAACAAATGGCAGACCGGGCGGCGAGCGAGTTCAAGATGGTCCACGGCGAACCGTGGGAGGTCAAGGCGGCCCTCGACGCCTTAAATGCGGATGACTGGGAGGTCGTCGGCGTGTCGAGCGCCCCGCACTGGAGGGCTGTCATGCTGTCGGTGTTGATGGGGAGCACCACCACGTGACCCTAGTGCTGCGGCGGGCGCGGATCGAGCCTGACTTGTCGCTGCAGCAGACTCGGCCCGCCGTTGCGGCTTTGCCACGGGGTTATTCCAGTTTTCTGGTCCAATGCTACTCACGCCCCTCCCTTGAGCAGCCGCGCTCTCTCGCCCGTCAAGGACTACACGATCGCTCGGAGGACGGATCATGAGCACCATCGCTGACAACAGGATTCTCACAGCGACTTGGAAGAACGGTCAGGTCATCCTCGACAGCCCGGCCGACTGGCCCGAAGGATGCAAGTTACGAGTGGCCGCGATCTCCGAGTCAGCGGAACTAATCGGCATCCCGGATAACCAATGGCCCCATGACCCCCAAGGGATCGCCGAACTCTTGAAGCGCATGGACCAGATCGAGGCGTTCGAGATGACGTCGGACGAGGAGGCGGAATGGCTCGCCTGGGGACAGAAGTTCAAGGAGTCTGAACTGGCCAACTTCGATAAGCGTAGTGAGAGATTATTCGACTGAGTCGCCACACGCCCGATACACGCGTCGCAGGCTTGGCCTTCAATCCGGCCAGTCGAATCCACTTTCCTTGTCGCGAAGATCTATCCAGGAGAATCACACCGTGGCACGCTTTCCCCTGAACCGCCGCACGTTCCTGCGCTCGGCCGGCATTTGCATCGGCTTGCCGTTGCTCGATGCGATGCTGCCGATCGGTCTGGGGGCCGAGCGAAAGGCAGCGGCGTTGCGGCCGAAACGCATGCTCCTCATCAGCCGGCCGCTGGGGCTCCATGCGCCTTACTTCTTCCCGGAGAAAATCGGGAAGGAATACGCGTTCACACGATACTTGAAGCCACTGGAAGAGCATCGTCGGGACTTCACGGTATTCTCGGGCATGTCGCACGTAGGATACCCTGGCGGACACCACACCGAGGTCGCGCTGTTGACGGGTGTGACACCCGAGGGAGTCCGGTTCGGCGACATTCGCAACACGATCTCGCTCGACCAGGAAGTCGCCTCTCGCCTGGGCGGCGAAACCCGGTTCCCCTACCTATCACTGGGCGGCGGCGTTTTGTCATGGAATCGCAAGGGCGTGAAAGTGCCGTCCGAGGAACGGGCCACGCAAGTCTTCAAGCAACTGTTCATCGACGGCACTTCCGATGAAGTCGCGCGCGAGGTCGAGCGGATCAAGACCGGCCAGAGCATCCTCGATGGCGTGCGCGACCAGGCGCGATCGCTCGGCCAGACCCTCGGCCCGGCCGACCGCCTTCGCCTGGACCTGATGCTGAACTCGATCCGCGAGGCCGAACTGCGCCTTCAGCAGGATCAAGGCTGGGTGACCAAGCCCAAGCCGAGGGTGTCCGCCAAGCCCCTCACCGACGACTACCTCAGCGATCCCTGGATGCTGGACCGCGAACGGCAATGGTTCGACCTGGTGCACCTGGCCCTGCAAACCGATTCCACGCGCGTGATCGCGTTGTGGATCTGGTCCCACGGCCGCGTCAGTCTCCCGGGCGTCGCCATTGGCCATCATGACGCGACACACCATGGTCAGGACGAGGCCAAGATCCAACAGCTCGCGCTTATCGAAGAGGCGGAGATGGCGCTGTTCGCCAGATTCCTAGGCAAGATGAAGGCGAGCAGCGAAGCCGGCTCATCGTTGCTCGATCAGACCGTGGTGTTCTACGGGAGCAACATGGGGAACGCCTCGGCTCACTCGTGCAACAATCTGCCGATCCTGGTGGCCGGTGGCGGCTTCCAACATGCGGGCCACGTGGCCTTCGACCGTAACAACAACTATCCGCTGTCCAACCTCTTCGTGCGTATGATGCATCAGGTGGGCATCGAGGCCGATCGCTTCGGCACCAGCACCGGCACGCTCACCGAAGTGTGAAAGGGGATACAAGGAGCACCGATTGGTTGGCCTCAAACTTCTGCGCCACCCTTAAGTAGGCCACCGAAATCACGAAGCCTGAGCTTTCGATCGCGCGGGCGATTCCATCGGAGTTGGCGATGCGGTTTGCTCCGTTGCGGGCGTCGCTTCCCGGGTCTCCAATCCGGCTTTCGACCGGGATGCCATCAACGTCGACAGGCCGCAAGACAACGCGCTCTCCCTCGTTCAGGCCCGCGGTGACCTCCAGGAGGTCTGGCGTCGCGCGGCGGGTCGTGATCGCGCAATTCCAACCCGTTCGAACCAACGACGTAGCAGGACTGCCGGCCGGCCACGACCGACATGGCCCCAACGGGGATGACGAGGGCATCCGACACCCGGCCGGTGTCAAAACTTCACCGAGGCCGACATGTACGGGAGAACGCTGGGAGGCGTCTTGTCGAACCGAACCCGCACGATGAAATGCTTGTAACTGCCGGTCCACTCTTTCCAGTTCGTAGTCGGCACAAGGTCCATCTCCGCAATCCGGCCGGGAAACACGCGGTCGGCCATTGACGCGATGCGGACGTCGGCCTTCATCCCGACCCGCAGTCGAGGAGCCATCGATTCGTGGACCGAGGCCTGGACCTCCATCTGGGTGAGGTCGGGTAGCATGAACATCTCCTGATCCTGGTAGACGCGGTTCCCCGCCTGGAGCGGGGGCGCCCACCAGCGATTCTTGTTGGCATGGACGACGACGCCGGCTTGCGGTGCTCGGATCGTGCAGAGCTCGAGCTGCTTCCGGAGATGAGCGAGGCGATCCTCCTCGACTTTGAGCCGGTCCGCCTCAACACGGTAGTTGATCGCCGCGGTCTCGATCTGACCGCGCAACGTCTTGATCTCCTTGGGGATTGTGAACTGGCGGAAGAGTTGGAATTCGCCCTCGGCTTTCCGGAGATCATGCTGGACCCGGGCATAGGACTGTCGCTCCGAGAGCAGTTGGCCTCGGGAAAGATATCCTTTGACGACCATGTCCTCGGCCCAGGCGAGCCGGTCCGCCTGCCGTCGCGTATCCGATCGGCCCAAGGCGATCCGTCCTTCAAACTCCTTGGTCAACTGGGTTACCAATCCCTCTTGATATTCGCGCAACGCGATGCCGGCAGTCTCGAACTCCAACTGGGCCTGCGAGGCACAGCGCCCGCACTGGTTGACCGCGATCTCTTGCTGACGGGCCAGTTCCTCAAATTGCGAGGAATCCAACCGGCAGAGCTCGTCTCCTTTCTTGACGATCGTGCCATTATCGATCATGACTCAGGATCATCGTGCCGTCCGAGTCGGTGATATCCTCGACCTGACAACTCACCGACGTCTGCTTAATCGGCTGGAGATCCCCGCCAGCCAGCAGGTTCGTGTTCAGGTCATCACGCCGGACAAGGACCCACTCGATCGCGCCGATCGCCAGAGACGCTTCCCGCTGCCGCAGATACCCGGTCACGAACCAAGCCGCCACAACCATGGTCAAGGCAAACGACAACCAAAGCCAGATCGATCTCCGTGACCTCCTGCGCAACCAGCTCGCCATCGAGTGCCTCACCTTGATCTCGGAACGGACGCGCACATGCTCTGGCGAGCCCTCTGACAAGGGCTTGTGTTATCGACGACAATTGTAAGACAATTGTCGTACGAATGTCAAGAGTTTTGCAACACTTTGTCGGTCTTCGTCCTGTGCACGCCTATCCTTAGACGTGATTATTAATCACTTCTTCGTGAGGTTTTTCGCGTTTGTGCTCCCCGAACCACTGGATGACGTAGTAGAAGACGGGGGTGAGAAAGACGCCGAACACGGTCACGCCCAGCATACCGCCGAAGACGGCCGAGCCCAGCGAGCGACGCATCTCGGCGCCGGCCCCTTCGGCCAGCACCAGTGGCACGACGCCGAGGATAAAGGCGAACGAGGTCATCAGGATCGGCCGTAGCCGCAGCCGGCAGGCTTGAAGGGTGGCCTCGCGGCGCGGTACGCCGGACTCCTGAGCCGTCTTGGCGAACTCGACGATCAGGATCGCGTTCTTGCTGGCCAGACCGACCAGCACCACGAAACCGATCTGGGTGAACAGGCTCACGTCCAATCCTGCCAGTTTAACGCCCACCAGCGAGCAGAGCAGGCACATCGGCACCACCAGGATGACCGCCAGCGGCAGCTTCCAGCTCTCGTACTGGGCCGCCAGGACCAGAAAGACGAACATGACCGCCAGCGCGAACACGCCGGTCGCGGTGTTGCCCGCCTGGAGCTGCATGTACGCCAGCTCGGTCCAGTCGCTTGCCATCGACCGCGTCTCGCGCAATTCCTGGTTGGCGATCTCTTGCATCAGGGCGATCGCCTGGCCCGAGCTGGTGCCCGGCGCCGGGTTGCCGGTGATGGCGGCGGAGGAGTACATATTGTAGCGCATCATCATCACCGGCCCGCTGGTGTTTCTCACGTCCAGGAGCGTGGCCAGCTTGACCATTTGCCCCTGGTTGTTCCGGACCTGAAGCTGCCGGATGTCGTGGGCGTCGCCGCGGAACCGCTGGTCGGCCTGGATGTTCACCTGCCAGGTCCGGCCGAACTGGTTATAGTTGTTGACGTAGTAGGAGCCCAGGTAGACCTGAAGGGTGTTGAAGAGCTCGCTGACCGGGACGCCCAGGGCCATGCACTTGGTCCGATCGATATCGAGGTAAAGCCAGGGCGTGTTGGCCCGGGAGCTGTTGAACAGGCCCTGAAGCCCCTCGGTCCTGTTGCCCCGCTCCACGATCTGGTCGCTGATCCGCTGCAGATAGTCCAGGCCGAGATTGCCGCGATCCTCGATAATCAGCTTGAAGCCGCCGGTTGTGCCCAGGCCGTCGATCGGCGGCGCTCCGAATATCGATACGATCGCTCCTCGCACGGCCTTACAGCGGGTTTGCAGGTCCTCGGCGATCGCGTCGGCTGTCAACCCGGGGCCCCGCCGCTCGGAAAACTCCTTGAGCATGATGTACATCGAGCCGAGGTTGGGCGCATTGGCGTTCAACAGCAGTGACTGGCCGGAGACGCCGACCGTGTGCTCAACCCCGGGCGACTCGCGGGCCAGGGCTTCGATGCGGGCCATGACGCGTTGGGTGCGCTCCACCGAGGCGGAATCCGGCAGTTGCACGTTGAGGAGGAGGTATCCTTTGTCCTGCTGCGGAATGAAACCCGTGGGCGGCGCGGTTGAATTCAAAGTAGGTCAGTCCCAGCAGGCCGGCGTAGGCCACGAGCACGAGCACGCTGATCCTGAGCACATGGCCGACAAGCCAGCCATAAACCTCGGTCATCCGGTCGAATACGCGGTTGAAACCCCGGAACAACCAGCCCAACACGGCGTTCACCGGCCTGATGACGATCAAGCCCAGCACGGCGCCGACCGCCGCGCCGGGAGCGAAATTGGCGGCCATATTGACCCAGTACATCCAACTCGAAACCGTGTCCACGCCGGCCTCGCCCGTTCCCAATAGCGAGCCGAGCCGGTTGGCCGCCCAATCTTGACCGTACCAGATGCTCAGCACACCGCCCACCACGGCGAAGATCCACCACGGCAACGCCTCCCGCTTGAGCTGGTGACCGTGATGGCCTTCCTCGGTCTTGAAGATCATCACGGCCCGGGACGGCGTCATGGTCAAGGCGTTGATGGCCGAGATAATCGTGGACACGGCGATCGTCACCGCGAACTGCCGAAAAAACTGACCCGTGATCCCCCCGAGGAAGCAGCAGGGAATGAACACCGAGCTGAGCACCAGGGTGATGGCCAGGATCGGCCCGGTGATCTCCTCCATCGCCTTGATCGTGGCCGTGCGGGAATCCAGTCCAGTCGCGATGAGCCGCTCGATGTTTTCCAGCACCACGATGGCGTCATCAACCACGATGCCAATGGCCAGAACCAGGCCGAACAGCGTCAGGTTGTTCAGCGAAAACCCCATGGCCGCCATCACCGCGAACGTACCGATCAACGACACCGGCACGTCGATCATCGGCAGGATCATCGCCTTCCAGTCCTGCAAGAACACGAGTACTACGATGCCGACCAGGATCACCGCGTCGCGCAAGGTCTTGAAGACCTCATTGACCGACTCGCGGATGAACGGCGTCGTGTCGTAAACGATCTTGTAGTCCAGCCCATCGGGAAAGCGTGTCTTGAGCTGCTTCATCTTGGCATAGACGCCGGCGGCCGTATCGAGGGCGTTCGAGCCAGGTAACTGGTAAATCGATGCGGCCACGGATGGCTTTCCGTCCAGGGTGCAGGACTGGTCGTACTGCCGCGACCCCAGCTCGACGCGGGCCACGTCGCGCAACCGGACGATTCCGGTGGCTTGCGTCAACGGGCTGCCCTGGCTGTTCGATCCCCCTTGATCGGTCGCGCCTCCTTGGAAACTGGTCTTGCTCTGTGCGCTTTGACTCTGGCCGGACTGGCCGTTCGAGCCGCCGCTGTCCGCGGACGCCTGCATCGCCGAGGCGTTCTGACTACCGGCCTTCAAGATGATTTCGCCGAATTGCTCCGGTTCGACCAGCCGGCCCAAGGTGTTGATGGTGAGCTGAAATTGCTGGCCCCTGGGGACAGGCTGCTGGCCGATCTGGCCGGCGGCGACCTGTAAGTTCTGCTGGCTGATCGCGGTGATCACGTCGGTGGCGCTGATATTGAGTGCGGCCAGCTTGTTGGGATCGAGCCAGGCCCGCAGGCTGTAGTCGCGCTGGCCGAGGTAGCTGATCCCAGCGACGCCCGGCAGGCGACCCAGCTCATCCTTGAGGTAGATCGTCGCGTAGTTGCTGAGGAACGTGCTGTCGTACCGGTCGTCCGGCGAGATCAGGTTCACGATCATCATGGTGTTCGGGGACATTTTCTTGACGCTGATGCCCTCGTTCTGGACCAGGGCCGGGATCACCGGCAGCGCCAGCGACACACGGTTCTGCACCAAGACCTGGGCCATGTCCGTGTCCATGCCCAGCCGGAACGTCACGGTCAGGTTGTAGGCGCCGTCGTTGGTGCACTGCGACGACATATACATCATGTTCTCGACGCCGCTGACCTGCTCCTCAATCGGTGCGGCCACGGTATTTCGCACCGTCTGGGCGTTGGCTCCCGGATAGAAAGCAATCACCTGGACCGTGGGAGGAGTCACGTCGGGATACTGCGCCATCGGGTAGCGCGCCCATGGCCACAAGGCCCGCCAGGACGATGACGACCGAGAGGACGACTGCAAAAACCGGACGGTCGATGAAGAAGCGCGACATCAATGATGCCCTTCGCCGTAAGGTGCACCGGGACTCGGGGGTGAAGAGAACGGGGCATCGTCATCACTTCCCCAAAAGTCGGGGGCGTTGCCGTTCGGTGCACCGGAACTCGGGGAAGAAGTGGAATCCTCGCGGGAAGCCGGGGAATAGGCTCCTAAGAGCCGATGAATGATCAGGACAGCCGGCGCGGCGATGACTCCCGCGGCGCCGCAGACCCCGAGCGCCCAGGGCAAACGGACCACGCCAAGCTCCGTGAGCAAGAAGCCGATCAACAGCCCCACCAGCCCGCTTAGCAAGGTCGAGCCGACCCATCGCGTGGCGGCGGCCGTGAACAGCCGCGTTTCGCTCAAGCCCATGATCACGGAGAAGAAGACCGGCGTGAGGAAGATACCGAAAACCGTGACGCCCAGCATGCCGTTGAACACGGCGATCCCCAGCGATCGGCGCATCTCGGAACCAGCTCCCGCGGCCACAGCCAGGGGGATTACACCCACAATGAACGCGAATGAAGTCATCAGGATCGGCCGCAGCCGCTGCCGGCATGCTTCCCGCGTCGCCTCATGCCGCGACAAGCCCTCCAGGTGCATCTGTTTGGCATACTCGACGATCAGAATGGCGTTCTTGCACGCCAGCCCCACCAGCACTACCAGGCCGATCTGCACGAAAATATTGACTTCCCGCCCCGTGTAGAGCACGCCGGACACGGAACAGAGCATGCACATCGGCACCACCAGGATGACCGCCAGCGGCAGCGACCAGCTCTCGTACAAGGCCGCCAGAGCCAAAAAGACGGCGACCACCGAGATCGCGAAAATGAACATCGCCGGGGTTTTCTCGGCCGCCCTGATCTGAACGAACATCAGCTCGGTCCACTCGCCTGTCATGGAGAGAGGCAGGGTCTCGGCGGCCACTCGATTGACCGCCGCGATGGCGTCCCCGGAGCTCGTCCCCGGTTTCATGTTGCCGGTGATCGGCGCAGGAGATATATAAGTTGTAGCGCGTCACTGAGATCGGACCACCGATCTCCTTAACGCGGACCAACGTGCCCATGGGAACCATCTGGCCCCACTTGTTTCGGACCTGGAGCAGATTGATGTCTTCGACGCGATTGCGGAAATCGCCTTCCAACTGGACGGTCACCTGCCAGTGACGGCCAAACTCGTTGAAGCTGTTGACATAGAGCGAGCCCAGGTACATCGACAACGTCTGATTGACGTCATCGAACGACAAGCCCAAGGCCTCGGCCTTGGTGCGGTCGATGTCCAGGAAGAGCTGCGGCGTCCTGGAGCGGAACCCGGTGTTCACGTTGGTCAGGCCGGGCTCGGCTCCCAGTGCCCGGGTCAGCTTGTCGGTCTGCTGTTGCAAGGCCGCCAGTCCATTACCGCCGCGGTCCTCGACGACGATCTTAAAGCCGCCGGCAACGCCCAGGCCGGGGATCGGCGAAGAATTGCGCACGGTGACCACCGCATCCTTGACCCGCTTGGGGTACTCCCGCAGCAGCCGGGCGATGATGTCGTCGGCGTGCCGACCGGGGACCCTCCGCTCGTCGAACGGGTCCAGGACGATGAACATACAGCCCAGGTTCGAGCTGTTGGCCTGGAGTAGAAACGACATTCCCGCAAGGGTAACCGTGTGGGCCACGCCCGGCGTTTCGCGTGCGATCGATTCGACCGCTGCCATGACTTCCATTGGTGCGCGTGCAGCGATGCCGAGTCGGGCAACTGGACACCCACGATCACCCGGCCCTGGTCCTGCTGCGGAATGAAGCCCGTGGGAGCGCCGCTCCAAGACCCAGTACGTCGTTCCCACCAAGCCACCGTAAGCTAGCAACACGACCACGCTGAGGCGGAGCAGCTTGCCGACCGTCCAGCCGTAAACCTCGGTCACCCCGTCGAAGAGACGGTTGAAGCCCCGGAACAGCCAGCCCAGCACGGCGTTCACGGGCCGGATGATCATCCGGCCGACCAGTCCGCCGATGATCGCGCCAGGGATGAAATAGGCGGCCGAGACGATCCAGAACATCAGCACTGAAGGTTTCGCTCTCACTGGCCCCCGCCATTCCGCGGGCAGGCCAAACCGTCCGGCCAGCAGGTCCGGCCCGTACCAGTCGGCCAGCAGACCGCCAACCACGCCGAAGATCCACCACGGCAACGCCTCCCGTTTGAACTCGTGACCACCGTGCGCCCCCTCCTCGGTCTTGAAGATCAAGACGGCCCGAGACGGCGTCATGGTCAGGGCGTTGATGGCCGAGATAATCGTCGACACGGCGATCGTCACCGCGAACTGCCGAAAGAACTGACCGGTGATCCCCCCAATGAAACAACAGGGAACGAACACCGAACAGAGCGCCAGGGTAATGGCCATGATCGGCCCGGTGATCTCCTCCATCGCCTTGATCGTGGCCGTGCGCGCGTCGTACCCCTTTTTGATCATGCGCTCGGTGTTTTCCAGCACCACGATGGCGTCGTCAACCACGATGCCAATGGCCAGAACCAGGCCGAACAGCGTCAGGTTATTCAGCGAAAAGCCCATGGCCGCCATCACCGCGAACGTGCCGATCAACGACACCGGCACGTCGATCATCGGCAGGATCATCGCCTTCCAGTCTTGCAAGAACACAAGCACGACCAGGCCGACCAAGAGAACGGCGTCGCGCAGCGTCTTGAAAACCTCCCGGATCGACTCGCTGATGAACGGCGTCGTGTCGTAGGCGATGACGTATTTGACCCCGTCCGGAAACCGTTTCTCGAGCTCCTCCATCTTCGCGCGCCACTCGGTTGGCGACGTCGAGTGCGTTGGTTCCGGGGAGTTGGTAGAGGGAGAGGCCCACCGACGGTTGGCCGTCGAGCGTGCAAGCCTGATTGTAGTTCTGGGCGCCTAGCTCGACACGGCCCACGTCCCGAAGGCGGACGATGCTGCTTGACGGATTCTGCGCATTGCCCGGGGTCGCCTTGACCACGATCGATTCAAACTGCTCCGGATCGGTAAGCCGGCCCAGGGTGTCGAGCGGCAACTGGAAGGGCTGCCCCATGGAGGTGGGAGGCTGCCCGATCCGTCCGGCGGGCGCATCCAGGTTCTGTTCGCGGATCGCATTCGCCACATCCATTGCCGTCATTGATCGCGAGGCCAGCTTTTGCGGGTCGAGCCAGGCCCGAATGCTGTAGTCGCGCTGGCCCATGTAGTTGACGTCGGAAACGCCGTAAACGCGCAGCAGCTCATCCTTGATGTAGATCGTGGCGAAGTTGCTCAGGTAGACGTCGTCATAGCGGCCGTCCGGTGAGTAGAAGTTGACGATCATCAACATGTCGGGGGTCCGCTTGCGGATCGTGATCCCCTGGTTCTGGACCTGGGTCGGCAAGAGCGGCATGGCGAGCGTCACCCGGTTCTGCACCATGACCAGGGCCGAGTTCACATCGGTGCCGATATCGAAGGTGACCGTCAGCGTATAAGAGCCGTCGTTGCCCATCTGCGAGGACATATAGAGCATGCCGTCGATGCCGTTGAACTGCTGTTCGATGGGCGCGGCCACCGTGTCGGCCACCACCGGAGCGCTGGCGCCCGGATAGTTGATCGTCACCGAGATCCCCGGCGGCGTGATCCGGGGATACTGCGCGACCGGCAAGAAATTGAGCGAGATCAAGCCGATCAGGGTGATGAGGACGGACAGAACCGTCGCGAAGATCGGCCGATCGATAAAGAATTTGGAGATCATGGAGAGCGCACCTTTCAGCGCGTGGTGGTTTTGGGCACCGAGGACGATGTCTTGGAGGGCTCCTCCGGCGGCGACGCGGCCTTCTTGGGTTCCACCGGTGGCGGGGACATCGGCTTGGTTGAATCCACCGGTGGCGGCGCGGATTTCTTCTTGGGTTCACCCGGTGATGTCGCAGCCACTAACGGCTGGCCGAGCGTCGGCATCGGCACCTTCTCCGGCCGGACCGGCACCCGCGGCCGGACCTGGAGGATTCCACCGGTGACCACCCACTCATCACCGTTGAGTCCTTGCTCGATCACGCGCATTCCGTCTTCCTGCAGGCGCTCCGGTCGTGACCCGTCGATACTGAGCCTTGTTCTCGGCATCGACCACATAGACGTACTTGAGCCCCTGGTCCGAACCCACGGCCCGGTCAATGACCAGGAGCGCCGGGTGAGATTGACCGATCGGCATACGAATCCGCACGAACATGCCGGGCGACAGCAACCGGGTACCCACCTTCGGCTTGGGATTGGGAAAGACTCCGCGCACCAGGATGCTCCCCGTGGCCGGATTGACCTGGTTGTTGACGAAGTTGATGGTTCCGGCGTGTGGGAATCCCTCTTCGCCCTGCAAACCCATGAGGACCGGAAGCTTGCCGTCCTCGGGCAGCTTGATCTTTCCGTCGTTGACCGCTCTGCGGATCCGTAGCAGCGTGGGCTCGTCCACCTCGAAGTAGG
Organism: uncultured Planctomycetota bacterium; assembly: GCA_963720335.1. Taxonomy (GTDB): domain Bacteria; phylum Planctomycetota; class Planctomycetia; order Isosphaerales; family Isosphaeraceae; genus CAVRFS01. The sequence continues at coordinate 151,261 of CAVRFS010000095.1, forward strand.
CGTACATGGGCTCCATCGACACGACCGTGGTCAAGAGCGTCTGGTCCTGGTTGACCAGGTTGCCGAGAGTCAGGTAATAACGGCTGATCTGACCGTCGATCGGCGATGTAATCCGGGTGAACTCGTGGCTGAGCTTGGAGAATTCCATGGCCTTCTCGTACGCCTTCACCCGGGCATCGGCCTCGTCGACCGTCGCTTGTTCTTGATCGAATTGCTGCTTGCTGACGGAGCCGGGCGACAAGGAGTTGATCGCCCGGTCACGGGCAAGGGTCGTCTTGGCCAGTCTGAGCGAGGCCTTGATACAGATCAACCTGGCCCTGGGCCTGGTCGACCTGAGCCTTGTAAGGGCGGGGATCAACCACGAACAGGAGATCACCCTGCTTGACTTCCGCCCCTTCCTTGAATGGCATCTTGACCAGGTAGCCGGTGACTCTGGGTCGAATCTCCACGGAATGGACTGCCTCGGTCCGGCCGGTGAAGTCGACGAAGTCGGTCACCTCCCGTTGGAGGGCGTGGCTGACCGGCACCGCGGGGGCTTCGGCCGAAGCGACCTTGGGTCGATTGGCCTGGCAACCACCAGCCGCGGCCAACAAAGTCAGAATGAATCCCAGGAGGAGAGCACCGCGGTCCATCGAAGCCTCACGCTGAGAGTTGATTCCCCAGCGGAACGCCGAGAAATCAAGAGTGATTTCCTGAAAACCGGACGATCCAGCGCCCACGCCCCGGACGATGAAGCGCACGAACTGCCAATTCCAGTTTCCCGTTGCCGGGCGCCAAATTCCAGAGCCTACTTGCTGCAATCTAGCACACCAACTTTGCCGGGAGGGCAAGACCGAGCGGGCTCGTCACGCAAAGAGTATACCGAGGATTATCGAGATATCAAAACCGGTCCTGGGCGCTTTGATCTTGGAGGCGGGTGGCCCGATCTTTGCAAGTCGAAGTCGCGACCATTACCATGAATTCGCGACCGAGCTCGAGAAAGTCAAGAGGTGGCAGCGATGTTCTCCGAACGAATTCAGACTGTGATCGACCGCGTCGACCGGCTCCGCGACCAGGTCGACGACCACTGGCAAATTCCCGCTGACGAAGCTCTGGTGCTGGCACAACTGATCTCGATCGGCCGTTGCGTCTCGATCTGCGAGATCGGGACCAGTTACGGCTTCTCGACGCTGCATCTGGCCGCCGCGGCACGCCGGCAAGACGGCCACGTCCACACCATCGATCAGGACCCCAAGAAGGTGGCCGCCGCCGCACAGAATCTGCGCGACGCCGGTCTGGACGACGTTGTCACCATGCACCAGGGCGATGCGCGACGAGATCCTCGCCTCGATTCAGCCGAGAGACACCGTTCGATTTCATCTTCATCGACGCGACCAAGGAACAAAGCGACGCCTACCTCGACGCGATTTTGCCCAAGCTGGCGCCGCGGTGCATCCTGGTGACCGACAATACCACAACCCACGCCGAAGAGCTGGCGACGTTCGTGAAGCGCCTGCGCTCCTTGCCCGGATTCACCAGTTGTGCTGTAACGGTGGGCAACGGCTTCGAGCTGAGTGTGAAGATACAGGCATGACACTCCCGAGAGCAAAGATCCCCTTCACTTCAAAGAGCGTCAAAAAGTTGGTCAGCGGCCCGGACCTGATCTCCTTTTCCGCCTTACTGCGCCGTTAGCGGGATTCTCTGGTTGAAGGGAACTTCCTTTCCCTGACCACCGATTTGCTCTCTTGCCAGCTTAACCGAAGGTGATGCCTCGTGCATTCGACAGGACAGTGAGAACCGCGTCGTTGGCGTCCAGGAGGACACCCGCTTCGCTGTCGACACCGTTTGTGGGCGAGACGTTGATCTTGATCTGGCCCCCCTTCGCGAACTTCGGTTTCGCGTGGATCGTCAGATCGACAGCATCGGTCGATGGGTTAAAGGCCACCGTGAAATTGACCGGATCGAGGACAGTAATCGCCTTTTTCTTGACCCGCTTGGTGACCACCGAATCCACCTGATAATTGGCATCGAGACCGGCAGTCGACGGATTCATCGCGGTGCTGTAATCGAGGCGCAAAGCCCTCAAGCACCGGCTTGCCTACGAACTTCCCTTTCCTGTTTTTCTTCTGCATCGCCATTATCTGCCGCACCAATGATCGTCGGGATTGTGGGAGGCGGGACGACAGATGTTACGTCGATCGTGTTTGAAGTCGCTGGGGTCAGGCTGCCGCTAGTGAACTTAAGCGTGATTGTCTCCGCGAGCTGAGAGGACAGGCTGGTAAACGTCCCCACACCACCCTTAAGCGTGACCGATGTCGCTCCGGGAAGTGGGTCGACGCCGCTTCCGAGAGTTGCCGACACAACCGTGCTGTTGTCTGCCGTTTCGAGGTTGCCGAATGGGTCCTCTTCATAGACAACCGGCTGGGCCGCGAAGGGCTGGCCGGCCGTCGCCGTCGATGAGGGCTGGGTATGAATCACCAACTGAGACGCCGCCGCCGGGCTAACAACGATACTGTTCGAGATCGCATTGGTCAAGCTGGCGCTGCTGAACCAAGCGAAATGGTCTCGGCCGTGTTGTCGGCCAGGTTCGTGAACACGGCGATACCACCCTTCACCGTGACGGATGCCGTTCCCCGGAGCGGGCCTGTGCCGCTTTCAAGTGTCGCCTTCACAACCGTGCTGTTGTCTCCGGTTTCCAGGTTGCCGTACTGGTCCTCTTCATAGACCACCGGCTGGGTCCCTAATACCTGCCCGGCCATCGCCGTCGATGACGGCTGCATGTCAATAACCAACTGAGACGCTGCTGCCGGGCTAATGACGATATTGTTCGAGATCGCATTGGTCAGGCTGCCGCTGCTGAAGTTGAGCGAAATGGTCTCGGCCCTGTTGTCGGCCAGGTTCGTGAACGTGGCGACACCACCCTTCACCGTGACCGATGCCGTTTCCTGGAGCGGGCCCGTGCCGCTCGCGGGTGTCGCCGTCACGACCGTGCTGTTGTCTCCCGTTTCCAGGTTCCCGTACTGGTCCTCTTCGTAGACCACAGGCTGGGGCCCGAATAGCTGCCCGGCCGTGGCCGTCGATGACGGCTGAGTGTGAATCACCAACCGAGACGCCATCGCCGGGCTAATAACGATATTGTTCGAGATCGCATTGGTCAGGATGCCGCTGGTGAAGTCGAGCGAAATGGTCCCGGCACGGTTGTCGGCCAGGTTTGTGAACGTCGCGATACCACCCTTCACCGTGACCGACGTCGTTCCCTGAAGCGGGCCGGTGTCGCTCTCAAGTGTCGCCGTCACAACGGTGCTGTTGTCGCCCGTTTCCAGGTTGCCGAACTGATCCTCTTCGTAGATTACTGGCTGGGCCCCGAACGCCTGTCCGGCAGTCGCCGTCGGCGACGGCTGGTGCGTAAATCACCAACTGAGACGCCGCCGCCTGACGACGACGCGTTCGAGATCCATTGGGCTTCAGGCCGCCGCTACTGAATTTCGAGCGAAATGGTCTCGGCCATGTTATCGCCCAGGTTGGTGAATGTGGCCACGCCGCCCGACACGGTGACGTTGGTCGTCCCCTGAAGCGGGCCGTCGCCGCTGGCGAGCGTCGCCGACACGACCGTGCTGTTGTCGCCGGTTTCCAGGTTGCCGTACTGGTCCTCTTCATAGATCACAGGCTGTGACCCGAATGCCTGCCCGGCTGTCGCCGTCGGTGACGGCTGGGTGTGGATCACCAATTGGGACGCCGCCGCCGGACTGATCGACGATAGTGTTCGAGATCGCACAGGTCAGGCTACCGCTGCTGAACTTGAGCGAAATGGTCTCGGCCCTGTCGTCGGCCAGGTTGGCGAATGTGCCTATGCCGCCCGCCACAGTCACAGACGTCGTCCCCTGGAGCGGGCCGGTGCCACTCTTGAGCGTCGCCTTCACGACCGTGCTGTTGTTTCCGGTTTCCAGGTTGCCGAACGGGTCCTCTTCGTAGACCACCGGCTGGGCCCCGAATGCCTGCCCAGCCGTCGCTGTCGATGACGGCGGCGCGTCGATCACCAACTGAGACGCCGCCGCCGGACTGACGACGATATTGTTCGAGATCGCATTGGTCAGGCTGCCGCTGCCGAAGTTGAGTGAAATGGTCTCGGCCCTGTTGTCGGCCAGGTTCGTGAACGTGGCCACACCGCCCGACATGGTGACATAAGTCGTCCCCTTGAGTGGGCCGGTACCGCTCTCAAGCGTGGCCGACACAACCGTGCTGTTGTCTCCCGTTTCCAGGTTGCCGAACGGGTCCTCTTCATAGACCACAGCTTGTGACCCGAATGCCTGCCCGGCCGTCGCCGTCGATGACGGCTGGGTGTGAACCACCAACTGAGACGCCGTCGCCGGGCTAATGACGATATTGTTCGAGATTGCATTGGTCAGGCTGCCACTGCTGAACTTGAGCGAAATGGTCTCGGCCCGGTTGTCGGCCAGGTTCGTGAATGTGCCAATACCGCCGGACACGGTGACGGTCGTCATCCCCTGGAGCGGGCCGGTGCCGCTCTTGAGTGTCGCCGTCACGACCGTGCTGTTGTCTCCGGTTTCCAGGTTGCCGTACTGGTCCTCTTCATAGACCACCGGCTGATTGCCGAATGCCTGCCCGGCCGTCGCTGTCGATGACGGTGGCGTGTCAATCACGAACTGGGAGGGTGCCGCGGGGCTGACGAAGATATTGTTCGAGATCGCATCGGTCAAGTTGCCGCTGCTGAAGTTGAGCGAAATGGTCTCGGCCCGGTCGTCGGCCAGGTTCGTGAACGTGGCCACACCGCCCGACACGGTGACGTTGGTCATTCCCTTTAGTGGGCCAGTACCGCTCTGCAGCGATGCTGTCGCTTTTGTGCTGTTGTCTCCGATTTCCAGGTTACCGTAGGGGTCCTCGATCGCCACTTCAAGACCAAAGCCGATGCCGGCGGTGACGGCGGCGGGCGGCGGCTGTGTGATGACCATCTGGGCGGCTGTCGCAGGGGTTATCGTGAAGGCGTTAGAGGTCGCGCTGGAGACGCCGCCGCTGGAGATTCTGAGCGTATAGCCAGACGCGGCCAGGTCCAGCGTCAGTCCGGAGAAGGTCGCCACGCCGTTGGAGGCGGTCACGGAAAGCGTACCGCCGAGTGTCGCCCCACCGGGCGGGTTGACAAGCGACAAAATGACCGTGCCGTCGAACGAGGAATCGAGTTTGCCCGAAGTGTCCGCGTTCACGACCAGACCGAAGCCGGCGCCGGCGGTAACGCTGTTTGGTGGTTGTGTCGCGACGATAAGGTTGACGGGCGTCACATCGATGTTGCTCGTGGTCGCTGCGACCAGGGGACTGCTGGTCACCTGCAAGAGGTAGCCGTCATCCGCGACGTTCAATGTGAGCCCATTGAACGTGGCGATGCCCGCGTCGAACGACACTGTTAGCACTCCGCCGAGCGTCGCGCCGCCGGGGTTACTAATCAGCGCCACGGTCGCGTCGCCGGTATAGGAAAGATTCACAAACCCAAAGGAATCCTCGGCATCAACGACAACTTGAAAGCCATCACCGGTACCGACTGTAGCGGGAGGCTCGGTCGTGAGCACGAGCTGCACGGCTGTGCCCACTACGATCTGAATGGGCCCGATCGTACCAGTCAGGCCCCCACCGGTCACGTTCAGCGTGTATTTACCGAGTTCGTTAAGCGTCAGGCCCGTGAACGTGGTGACGCCCATTTGAGCGGTCTCCGTGAGCGTGCCACCGAGCGTTGTGCCGGCGGGACCACTGGCGATCGAGACGGTAACCGGGGAATCAAACGCGATGGCCGTGTTGCCCGAGTTATCCTCGGCCGTGACGGTCAAGCTGAAAGTCGTATCGACGGCGACCGAGGTGGGAGGCTGAGGAGTCGGCACCAACTGCGTCGGGGTCACCAGGAACGCCCCGTACTCGAACGCGCCGATATCCACTATGCTGTTGACTCGCGCGTAACCGGGGCCGCGTTGGTCCCAGGTGAGAGTCTGTTGCGTGGTGGGGTCGATGGCGAGGGAGTTGTTTCCCTTATCAATGGCGGGACTCTTGGTGAGCAGAGCCACGGTCTCGGTCGGGCCGCCGTTATTCGCCAGTGGGCCGAGCATGGCATTGATGACGGTGCCGGCGCTGGCGGAGCCGATCTGGTTGCCCTGGGAGCCATTGCTGATGCCGTTGAGGAGATCGCCGTCGCCGATCAGGTTGTAGGCGCTCTTGGAATCGAAGGTGCCGGCGACGTCGCCGGGGGTCGTGCTCGGGCTTGCACCTTTGTAGTTGCCGGCGATCAGCGTGTTGGTGAGGAGGATGTCTCCGATGTTCGTGATCGTGCCGAGCGCCGCGGAGTAGTTCCCTCCGCCTGTTGTGAGGTTGGCCGTCAGAGTATCGTTGGTCAGCGTGAGGTTCGCTTCCTCGGTCGCTGATGCCGCCGCCATAGAGGCTCGTGTTTCCATAGAGCGTGCTATCGGCCAGGGTTGCCACCGCCGCGCGTAAGAAGGTGCGCCCCCGTGGGGATAGAAGAGCGTCAGAGACAAATTGGCGAGCCCGCCGCCGTCGTTCGTGGCCGTGTTGCCGGAGAGGGTGCTGTTGGTCAGCGTCAATGTCCCCTCGTTCATGATGCCGCCGCCGTATTTCGTGGCCGTGTTCGCCGCGATGGAGGAGCCGGTGATGGTCGCCTGGCTATACGCCACGGCGGGCGGATAGCCATAGCGGTAGAGGTGCGCTGGCTCAGGATCGGGTTGGCGATGCCGCCGCCTTCAGCGGCCGAATTCCCCGAGATGGTGCTGCTAGTCAACGTCAAGGTTCCCTGGTTCAGGATGCCGCCGCCGTAAGATGTGGCCGAGTTACCAGCGACCGTGCAGTCGCTCAGGCTTGATATGACTGGGTAAGGGTAGGATGTGTTTGATCCGAACTGGGACATATCCGCCATGCCGCCGCCGTTCACGGCCGAGTTCCCGGAGACGGTGCAATCGCTCAGCGCCATGCCGCCGATGTTGAAAATGCCACCGCCGGAGGTCGTGGCCGAGTTTCCGGAAATGATGCAGTCGTTGAGCGACAGAACATTGGGTGTAACGTAATTCTTGTAGCCAATACTGCTCAGACCCGCTGAGCTGAAGACGCCGCCGCCGTTGACGGCGGTGTTGCCGGTGATGGTGCTGTCGACGAGAGACACGTAGCCACTGATCGACAAGGCCCCACCACCGCCGGAACCGGCCGAGTTACCCATGAAGGCGCAGCCGGTAATGACCAATGGGCTGGCGCTGCTGCCACCGCCGTCGATGGCGCCGCCACTTTCATACTTCCCAACCTGGTTGTAGAGGAAGGTGCAGTTGGTCAGCGTTGTCCCGCCTCCAATATGAAGAGCGCCACCACGATTCGCTGTGGCCGTGTTTCCCGATAGAGTGCAGTTCGTTAGAGTGGGCGTCCCATAAATGGCTCCTCCCACTCCGGCCGTATTCCCGGACACCGAGCAATTGGTCAAGTCACCGTGCCACCCGACGAGATGCCGCCGCCTGCCCCCCCTGTGGCGGTGTTCTGGGAGATGCTGCTGTCGTACGCGTTCAACACGGCGCCCGCCCCAACCACAACACCCCCGCCCTCGGGGCCGGTGTTCCCCGAAATAACACTCTCGTTAACGGTTAAGGTGCAGCCCCTCGAAACCACGACGCCCCCTCCAACTTCGGAGTAGGCCGTGTCGGCCGAGTTCCCTGTGACCGCGCAGTCGGTCAGCGTCAGCGCGAACGGTTGGCCGTGATAGCCATTGTAGTTCTCTACTCCGCCGCCGGACTGGCGTGCGGAGTTCCCTGTGATCACGCTATCGGCGAGCGTCAGAGTGCCCGAGTTGTACACGCCGCCTCCATCGAACTTGTTATTTCCGCCCGTGACCGTCAAGCCGGAAATCGTGGCGACCGAACCAGTGTTGACGTCAAGGACTGAGAAGTTCGATGAAGCGCCGCCTCCCTTCAGGGTCAGCAACGACGGCCCGGGGCCGTTGATGGCCGTGTTCGCGCTGACATCCGGGAGCGCCTTGGTTAGTTGAATCGTCCCCGTGACGCTGAAGTCGATCACACTGCCGGGATTGGCGTCGGCTTGCGTGATCGCATAGCGTAGGTCGCCTGACGTTCCCGAGCCGGTACCGGTATCGCCCAGAGATGTGACCGTGTAGATCTGACCCTTCACCTGGGAGGGATTCTCGACCGTCTGCGTCAGCGTGGCCGTACTGCTGGGGTAGGTGGCGTCACCGGAGTAGATGGCGGTCACCGTGTGCGTGCCCACGCCGAGCGAGGTGACCAGGCCGCTGGCCGCCGCGCCGTTGGTCAGCGTCACCGCCGAACCGAGGTTTGTCCCGTCGATCTGGAACTGGATCGTCCCGGTTGGGGTCGGCCCAGCGCTCAATGGGATGACCATGACTCCGAAGGTCATCAGTTCGCCGGGAAGCGACGGGTTCGCAGACGAACCCAGGGCGACCTGGTCAACGGCCTGTGGCGTGACGGTCAATGTGCCACCGGCGTTGCTGCCGGTGTAGGACGAGTCACCGGCGAAACTCGCCCCCACGAAACCCGCGAACGTGCCAACGTTGAAGTCGGCCAGGCTCACGCCGGTCAACGTCGCGACGCCGTTCGCGTCGGTCGTCGCCATGCCGACCGACGTGACGGTGCCGCTTTCGTTGAGGGTGAACTCGACGGTCTCACCCGCCAACGGCGAGCCGCCGGAGGACAGATCCGCCGACAGAGTCGCGGTTCCCGTCCGGATCCCGCTGCCCGAGACATCCGAGAGGCTCGTTGGCTGACCTGACAGCAGTCTTCGACCCTCCAACGGTTCCAGGCCAGGGAGCAATCTGTTCACGCGCTTGGCGGACCTGGGCCGCGACGGACGAACGGCTTGATGCGTCATGGAAACCTATCATGCCTCTCTCCCTTGTCCTCAGAACTCAGATCGCTTACTCATCTGTGGAGTCTCCTCACGGCCAGCCGCTCCGAGCCCGTTTATGGCGCGCTCCGAGCTAAAGCCCGCAACGGCGCGGGGACGTCGGATAGCGCCTCGTCCGTCAGCACGAACGAATCGTCCAGCAGCTCTGATCGTCGTTGATCAGGTCGGGGAACCGCCGGCCGGGAAGCACCTGCACCGCGAAGATCTCCTGGAGCTGCGTCCTCGAACCTCAGGAACGCCACGGTCTGGCCCGTGCGCGATGTCGACCACCCAGACGCCGCAGGTCCGCTCGGTCAGCCGCTCGGTGATCGGGATGCCGCTGAAGACGGCCGTCTCGCGCACCTGCGAGAGTCCGATGAAGGCGTAACGGCCGCAGGAAGTCGAGCCCGCGCGTGAACCCGGGCAATGAGGCGATCGGCTCGTATCGCCCGGCTCGGGGTCGATCGACGCCGAATGTGCCCGTGCCCGACTCCAGCAGCCAGAGCCTTGCCGGCGTACCAGCGGGGCGAATGGGGCATCGACAGCCCGCGTGCGATCGTCTCGCCGCTGGGGACGTCGATCAGCACGCCGCCGCGTGCCTTGTCCGTCCCGCCAGCCGGCAGGTGCGTCGGTCGCGCCCAGGGCCGAGGCGTAGCGGGGCCGGCCCTCGATCATCGCCAGAGCCGTTCAGGTGGCAGCGGTCCTCGGGCGTCAGGGCCGAGACGAACGGTGGCCGCCAGCGTGCCACGAAGCTGTGGTACGGTCGAGCGTGCAGAGGCAGGAGAAGCGGGTGTTGACGAACCAGAGCTCGTCGCCGGCCCAGGCCATCTCGTGGACCTGGACGTTGCCGGTGACGTGGCAGGAGCGCGGCAGGAAACAGGCGTCGTGCCGCCCGGCGGGCGGCAGCTTTGCGGCGGCCGCCGGGACGTTGTGGAACTCCCAGACCTGCACCGGCGTGCCGATGGCCAGCCGGTCGCCCGCCAGCGCCAGACCCATCGGGGACTGGAAAGCTGCGGAAATGCGTGTTGAGGTGATCGCCGTCGGCGCGGACGATCACCAGCTTGCCCGCCTGATAAGTGGTGACCAGTAGCGAGGCGCCGAGCCGCTCGAGCAACGGCGGGAAACTCGCCGTATGCACGCTCCGCAAGGGCGGGGGTTGCTCGGCGTCGGTGGCGAGGGGCGGTTCAGGATGCATGTCGGATTCTCGTGCGTCACGAAAGAGACGGCGAACTTGACCTCCAAGCAAAGGAGCGAGAGTCGAGAGCGGCCGCCGCAAGAGATTCCACAGCTTCCGATCAGCCGCTGGGAAATTGATCGAGGGATCATGGTAGAATCCATCCAAATCCATCAACGAAATCGACGAAGATTCGCAGGAGTCACTCCCCATTGTTGGTGTTTCCATGGATGAGTCGTTCGAACGCACGACCGAAATCCAGGCTCGGCTCGACCGCCTGCGGGCCGGTGATGGCTCGGCACGCGACGAACTCTTGGCCCTCGCCGCCGATCGGCTGGCTCGCCTGGCTCGCAAGATGTTGAAGGGTACCCCGGCGTGGCCCGTTGGGAGCAGACCGACGATGTCGCCCAGAATGCCCTGATCCGGCTGAACCGCGCCTTGCACGTTGGCTCCGCCCCGACGGGCGCGACTTCTTCAACCTGGCCGCGGCCCAGATCCGCCGCGAGCTGATCGACCTGGCCCGGCACTACTACGGCCCCGTGGGGCTCGGGCGCCACCACTCGACGCAAGCGGGTGGCGAGCAGCTTGGTCGCGGCTGCTGGCCCATCGGCTCCGGACTCGACTTACGACCCGGGCCGGCTGGCGGCATGGGCCGAGTTCCACGACGCCGTCGAATCGCTGCGATGAGGCCGACCGTGAACTGTTCGACTTGCTGTGGTACCAAGGGCTGACCCAATCCGAGGCCGCCGCGATCCTGGGCATCTCTGAGCGGACCGTCCACAGTCGCTGGCTGGTGGCGCGGGTCCGGCTCAGCGATGCCCTCGGCGGCCAACTTCCGGTTTGATCTCAACTCACAGGAGCGCGACGCCGATGTCGAGTTCGCCGACCGAGGAGCGTCTGGGCGAGTTGCTACTGCGTCTGGGACGAGCTGCGCCGCCAGGGCCGCGACATGCCGGCCGAGGAGCTGTGCGGCGACGCGCCGGAACTGCTCGCGGAGCTGCGGCGCCGGATCGAGGTCGTGCGGGCGATGGACTCGGTCCTCGAAACCGAGTCGATCGAGCTCTCGGCAACATCTCGTATTTCGGGCTCTGACGGCGGCGGGGCAAGCCCGAAACTGCCCGATGCCCTGCATGCCTCGGCGGTTTACCGGCCACAGCGTCGCCACGCGGAAGGCGGCCTGGGCGAGGTGCTGGCCGCGCGCGAGGAGGAGCTGGACCGGGTCGTGGCACTCAAACGGATCCGGCCCGACAAGCTACACGACGTGGCACGGCAGCGGTTCCTGCGAGAGGCCGCCATCACGGCGCGGCTGCAACACCCGGGCATCGTACCGATCTACGGCCTGGGACAGGACGACAACGGGCCGTTCTACACGATGCCCCTCATCCAGGGACAGACCTTGCAAGAGGCCATCCAGGCATTCCATGGCGACGAATCCCTCCGTCGCGACCCCGGCCAACGAAGACTTAAGCTCCGCCGGCTGCTTCAGCGATTCATCACGGTCTGCGACACGGTCGCCTATGCCCACGATCAGGGGGTCGTACACCGGGACTTGAAGCCGTCGAACATCATGCTCGGTCCGTACGGCGAGACATTGGTATTGGACTGGGGCCTGGCCAAGCCGTTCGGGATGGACGACCCGGCCGCCGAGTCCGAGTGGGAGGCACCGTCTCCAAGTCCTTCGGGCGACGATCTGACGGCCACCGGGGCGATTCTGGGCACCCCTCAATATATGAGTCCCGAACAGGCCCAAGGGTTGCCCGCCGGTCCAGCCAGCGATATCTTCAGCCTGGGGCTGATCCTGTACGCGATCCTGACCGGCAAGCCGGCCTTCGATGAGGCCAGCTTTCGCGGGGCGGACCCGCTTAAAGCCGTGCGTGATGCGGCGGTCCTACCGCCGCGCAGCCGAGATCCGCGGTTGTCGCGTGCGCTGGAGGCGATCTCTCTCAAGGCGCTGGCGGCGAAGCCGGTGGACCGGTACGCCTCGGCGCGCGACCTGGCCAAAGATCTTGAGAACTGGCTGGCTGGCGAGCCGGTCACGGCCTGGCACGAGCCGTGGTGGGTCAAAGCACGGCGGCGGGTGGTCCGGCACCGCACCTCTTTCGCCGCGGTCACCGCCGCCCTGTTGGTGGGGGTTCTGGCTTTCTTAGGCTTTCTCTACGACGCCCGGCTCCGGGCTGCCCAGAACCTGGCCCAGGCCAACGGTCGAGTCGACGCCCTCGAATCGGCGGAGATTCGCGAGGTTCCCCGCATCCTGGAGCTCCTTCAGCACGACCGTGGCCTGATCCGAGACCGCTTGCGCCGCCTCGCACAGAGCGATGCCACGGGACCGAACCGTTCGCGGCACCGCCTCCACGCAGCACTGGCACTGCTCCCCGACGAGCCGGCCCAGGCTGGGTACCTCGTTGAGCAACTGCTTCAGGCCGATACGCCGCGCGACGAGGTGCTGGTCGTCCGCCAGGCGCTTCACCAGAACTGCGATCGCGACCTCCTCGCGCAACGGCTCTGGCCACTGCTTGAATCCCTGCCGGCGAGTCTGACTGAGCATCTATTGCGGACCGCCGCTGCTTTCGCGCTCTTCGACCCGACCAACCCGCGCTGGCGAGACCTCTGCCCGGCAGTCGCGAACAAGCTGGTCCAGGAGAATCCGCTGTTGATCCGATCCTGGCGAGAGGTGTTCCAGCCCGTGAATGATCGGTTGCGCGGACCGCTGCTCACCGTCTATGACGACCGGGGTCGGCCGGAGGCGGAGCGTGCCCTCACCTATGCGTTGCTGCTCGACTTCGCCACCCAGCCCGACAATGACCGCCGAAACGAGAATCTGAGCGACTTGATCGCCGAGGCCGACCCGGCGCGGCTTGGCCGCATCCTCGGCCGGATCACCAACCGTCAACGGGCATGTGCCTACCTGGCCTCAAAGTTGGAAGCACCGGCCGGAGATCGGGAGGCCATTCCTCGGCGCCAGGGGCGGATCGCCGCGTCCCTCATCAATTTGGGCGTACCTGAGCGCCGCTTGGACCATGCTCCGGCAAACCGGTGACCCCAGCGCGCGGACCGAGTTGATCCACGACCTCGCCGAGTATCGCGTCGATCCCCGGTTCATCATCGAGCAACTCGGTCAGGAGGCGCACGGCCGCGGCTCGCCGTGCTTTGCTCCTGGCGCTTGGGGAGTATCCGCCAGACCGGATCCTCCCCGGTCAGCGCGACGCTCTAGTCAAGACCCTGCTCGCCTGGTACCGCGATGACGCCGACTCGGGCATTCACGGGGCTGTCGACTGGCTGCTCCGGCGGTGGGGCCATGACCGTGTGCTCGAACGAATCGATCAGGAGTTGGCCAGCAAGGGGCCGCCGGACGATCGAAACTGGTATGTCAACGGCCAGGGTCAGACATTCGCCGTGATCCGCCAACCGGAACCCTTTCTGATCGGCTCGCCCGATGATGAGCCCGTCGCGCGACAGCGACGAGTTCCACTACCTGGTCAAGATCCCCAGGTCGTTCGCCATCGCGACCCGCGAAGTGACCGTCGCCGAGCTCGAGCGATTCGCGAAGAACGAACCCCGACTTACGTTTCGGGACTGGAATGATGAAGTTAAGACCTACCTGACGTCACCCCAATGCCCGGCGGTCTCGATCAACTGGGTCGACGCAGCCCTCTACTGCAACTTCCTGAACCAGGCCGAGGGAATTCCCGAAACCGAGTGGTGTTATCCCAAGGACTTCAGCATAGACCTCGACCGATCGCCAGGCTCGGACTCCGTGACGGTGCTGGCTCCGGAGCTGACCTTGTCGGTGGAGCAACTCCAGCGTAGAGGCTACCGGCTGCCTACGGAGGCTGAGTGGGAGTACGCCTGTCGCGCCGGCGTTCAGACTGTTCGTCCCTTTGGGAGTTCGGAATCTAGTCTTGCGAGATACGCCTGGTCCCTCAATGACGCGAACGGCAAGCTACATCCCGTAGGCCAGCTCAAACCCAACGATTTTGGTCTCTTTGATATTCTGGGCAACGCCTGGGAATGGGTGCAGGATCCATACGCGCGCCACCATTATGTGAACGTGGATCCAGCGACCCTGGAGGGCGATCGGCACATCGTCACTCTGGACGGGGAGAAGAATCCCGAGGAATCACAGGCCACGCGAAGAAGGAATGGATTCATGCGGCTGAAAAAAGGCGGCGGGTTCCAAGACTCGGTTTCCGGCACTCGACCCGCTCGGCGCGTCGCCACGACCGGTCACCGGTTTGACATCGGGTTCCGAGTGGCACGGACGATTGAATGTTCAGAAAAAGAGCGTTAATTGCTGCATGTATTGAGGCTGGCGATTCTGCACAAGCTCCTTCCTCGCAGGATCGCGTCCACTTTTCAGGCGGTCAAGGCCAGGCAGGGTCTCTCACTCCATCACACCCGATTCGACTGTTCCATCATCAAAGGGAAGAGAGGCGAGAGCGACTTACGGCGGATCGTCGCGGATTCGTCGATGATCAGACTGTCCCCACACCCTTCTCACGATGGAAGGAGCCGTAGCGTCGGGCGACGAAGCCGGCCGGGACGCTCAACATCCCCACAAAGTCGCCTTGATAGTTACCGTTAACGGTACTAGCATAACCTGAAAAGCCGGTCGAGGCGACGATGTGATATCACGATGACTTCGAATGGGATCCCCGAAAAGCGAAGGCCAACCGAATCAAGCATGGTGTGTCCTTCGAGGACGCCAAGGCAGTGCTCGAAGACGACCAGGCGGAACTTTATCACGTGGAGACATTCGACGACGCCCACAGCATGGCCGAAGACCGTCACATCACAACCGCATCTCATCCCGCTGATCGGACATCATCCTCTTGATCTGCTGGACCGATCGTTACCAGGAGGACAAGAGGGTCACGAGGATCATCAGCGCACGACATGCGACCCGTTGAGAAAGGAAGCAATATGCCCAAGAAATCGAAGGCACGTAAGATCATCCGCATGTCGGCTGGCGACGGCCATGCGACGACGGCGCAAGACGTGGCTCGCCTCAGACAAACCATGCGCCGCCCTATCCAAACGGACGACATACCCGAGTTGAAAGGGACTGAACCTCCGGTGCACCGCGACGCGTCTGGCAACTTGCCGAGGCGAAAACTCGGCCCAGTGCGCCGGGCCATTCTGGAATCACTCGACGATCACGGGATGACGCGCTACGAGCTGTGGAAGAAAGCCCGTGCCCATTGTGGCACTCTGTCTCGCTCGGCGGTTTACGAGTACCTGAGAGGCGTCCGAGACATCGGGATTGAATCTGCCGAAGCCTTGATGATGGCGGCAAACCTGAAAGTCGTCGGCCAAAGCCGGCCCAAACCAGAGCGACCGAGCGCGTCACCGGAAAGGGTAGCGGGGGCACGACCGGGGATCGCGGTCCTCGTGGGTCAACGCGCCGTGCTGGTTCACTGATCGCCACCCTGGATCGGAACAAATGCCGGGGGCGGTGCCGGGTCCGCCCCCATCGTCATCGGCTCGGTCGGTGTGATCGAGGACACGGGTCACTCCTGGTTTCCGCCTTCCATCCATCCGGCGCGTTTCCTTCAGAACTGGCTCGCGGCAACGCTTGGTCACTGAACAAAGGGCATTATACCGCGGCAAACCTGCACCCGGCAGGGCCTCGCTGCGCCGGCCCTGGAGTCGGCGTGGGTAATCTTCTCTTTTTCCTCGATCCGATCAGCCCCGATGCCGGCTCAAGGAGGCATCAGGTCGGTGGATTCCTGGCTGCGGGACGTGGCGTCCCAGAGCTTCACGGATTGATCGTCGCCTCCGGAAGCGACGAGGTTGCCATCGGGATGGAAAACGGCGCATCGGACTCGGTCGCTGTGGCCGACGAGCACGAGTGTTTCCTGGCCGCTGATCGTGTCCCAGATCCGCACCGTTCTGTCCTCCCCGGCAGACACGAGTCGCTGACCGTTGGAGCTGAAGGCCACACTATAGACATGGTCGTTGTGGCCCTTGATGGCAAACGTCTGGGTCCTGCTGGCCAGGTCCCAAAATCTCACGGTTCCGTCCTCGCCGCCGGAGGCGAGGGTCCGGCCATCAGGGTGAAAAGCGAGGCTCCAGACTGCTCCCTCGTGGCCCCGAAGGACGTCGACGAGTTGTCGCTTCTTGAGGTCCCAGAGTCTGACTGTGCGATCGAGGCTGGCGGATGCGAGGGTTGTGCCATCGGGATGGAAACCCACGCCAAAGACGCTGCGCTGGTGGCCTTCGAACGCCTGAATTAAGGTTCCGGAGCTGGCGTCCCAGACCCGCACGGTGGTGTCGGCGCCCGCTGCGGCGATCCATTTCCCATCCGGACTGAACCCGACGCAGAGCACGTCGTTCTGGTCTTTCTTCGCGGCTGGGTTATCAATCATCGTGCGGATTTCTCTCCTGGTGGCGAGATCCCACAGCCGCACAGCACCGTCGCGTCCCGCCGAGGCCAGAAGCTTGCCATCCGGTGAAAATGCCACGCAGTCGATGTCCTTGGAGTGTCCCTCAAGGGTGTAAAGCTGCTGGCCGGTCTTGGGATCCCAAAGCCGGACGCTGTGATCGGCCGACGAAGTGGCCAGTATCGTGCCGTCGGGGTGGAACGCCAGGCTGCGGATCGCTCCGGTATGAGATTCGATCGAGCGCGGATCCTGTCCCACAACGGGGTCCCAGAGCTTGACGGTGCCGTCGGAGCTCGCGGAAGCGACTCGTTTCCCGCCGCGTTGAAAGGCCACGCCGCGGACCTCGTTCAGGTGGCCCTTGATCGTGTGCACCAACCGGCCGTCTTTCAGGTCCCAGAGTTTGACCGTCTTGTCTCCGCTCCCCGAGACGAGGAATTTGCCGTCTGCACTGAACATCACTCCGTACACGCCGCGAGTATGTCCCGCGAGGCTTCGGAGCTCCTGGCCGGTGACACAATCCCAGACCTTGACGGTCCAGTTGGCTCCGGCCCCCGCCAGTTGCCGCCCGTCAGGGTGGAAGGCCAGAGAGAGGACTCCGCCGTTAGATCCCTTGAGTCTTTGGAGAATCGTCCCGGTCGTGGGATCCCACACCAAGATCGTCCCGGTCGAGTCGGCCGAGGCGATGCGGGTTCCGTCTGGGCTATAGGCGACGCAGAGGACCCGATTCCTATGCTCGCGAAAGGTGCGGATCTCCCGACCGGTGTCGATATCCCAGAGCTTGACGGTCTGGTCGCTGCTGGCTGAAGCGAGCTGTTTCCCACCGGGGTGAAAGGCCACACCCCAAACCGCCAATGGCTCGCGGCCGGAAGGGCCCTCGGAGTAAGCGGCATGACCCGCCAGGGTGCGATGCACCCGGCCCGAGGCGGGGTCCCAGATCCGGACCTTGGCGTCGAGCCCGGCTGAGGCGATGAGGGTGGCGTCCGGGTTGAAGCGGACACAGCGCAGCGCATCGGTATGTTCCCGGAAGTTCACCAGTACGCGGCCCGTCGCGGCGTCCCAGACCTGGACCGTTCGGTCCTCGCCGGCCGATGCAATGCGGTTGCCGTCCGGGCTGAAGGCGAGACTCCAAACAAACCCGGCATGCCCTCGGAAGGTGAGCAGGTCGGAACGGCAAAGGTGGTCAAGATAGAACCATTCGAAACCGCGAAGGTCGGATTCATCGGGCGAGCGAGGGCGTTCCCCTTCGAGGAGCTCAAAAACCCGAGGGAGGTTGGTGTCGTTCCAGTAACGCTGGGCAAGGTTCATGTGGGCCAGGTAAGCCGTGCGTCTGAGCCGGTCCATGGTGGTGCCCAGGGCTTGGTTAACCCGGCGGACCTGGTCACGCTGGTGTTCGGCTTCGCGACGAGCGAACTGGGCCTCTTCCGCGCGGGCCAGAGCATGTTGCCATTGCCAAAGGACTCCCGCCAGTCCCAGTGCCGCGACCAAGACCACGGTTATGCCGAGAGCGGCGACGGCCGGTTTGCGCCGAGCCCACTTGACCAGGCGTTCGCCGCTGGTGACGGGCCGCGCTGGATCGGCTCGCCGGCGAGATAGCGGCGGAGATCCTCTGCCATTTCCTCAGCCGACTGGTAACGGCGAATTCGGTTCCCTTTCGATCGACTTGAGAATGATGGTCTCCAGATCGCGGGGGATTCGCCGATCCAGTCGGCGAGGCGGGGGCGGATCCTGGTGCTGGATCTGGTCGATCAGCTTCAGGCGGTCGGAGGCTTTAAACGCTGGTCTCAAGAGCAGCAACTCGTAAAGAGTCAGACCGAGGGCGTAAATGTCCGCCCGAGTGTCACAGCTCCCGTGGAACCGCTCGGGGGCCATGTACCGGAGCGTTCCCACGATGTCGCCCGTCTGGGTCAATCCTCCGCCCTGGTTATCGTTCATCAATTTTGCGAGGCCGAAATCGGTCACCCAAACCACGCCGAGGGCGTCGAGCAAAAGGTTCGAGGGCTTGATATCACGGTGAATGAGACCCCGGGCGTGGGCATAGGCCAGGGCGTGAGCCGTTTGTTGCCCGATGTGGGCGACGCTGCGTAGAAAATGACGTCGAGCCGGCTCCACGTGCGTGGAGTCCGTTCGGTCAGCGCGACCGCCTTGCGACGCCGGAGAATCAGGCTTGAGAACGAAGCCGGAAGCGCCCGATTCAGGGACGGTCGCCGGACTGCACGGGTTCCACTCTTCATCCTGTTTGAGCGGAAGCGTGGTCGAACCATGCTGCGCGGATGGGTTCAGCAACAGGTCGTGCCTCTGAAATCGCTCGGTCATCAACGACAGCGCCACCTGGCTCAGATGCGGGGCCTGGGAAGGGTCGAACACGGTTGCAGGAATCGGGGGCCTTCCCGCAGGTCCGCGCCGGCTGTTCGCGATGGTCGATTTGAGTTCGTCGTTCACCCGGCGGAGTTCCCCGATCACCTGGTCCAAGCTCTGACCTTGAATGAACTGCATCGCGTAAAAGAGAACGTCTCCGTCCTGGCCAACCTCGAAAACCGGCACGATGTTGGTATGGTGAAGCTTCGCGGCGGAACGGGCCTCTCGGCGAAATCTCTCCAGGGCCTTGCTGTCCTGGGCGCCGTGGATCGGAAGGATTTTCAGAGCGACCCGTCGACCGAGTGAAACTTGCTCGGCTTCGTAAACAACCCCCATTCCACCCCGACCGACCTCGCGGAGAATGTGGTAGTCGCCCACATGGTGGCCCGCCAGCGGAGCAGAGGATGGGGCCGGCGCTTGGGACTCTCTCAGGTCTTCCTCAACCTGCTCGATCTCAACCATGGCTCCTAACAGATCGCGGATCTCCTCGGCCAAGTGGGGATAACGCGTGCAATACTCGTCCGCGGTGGGACGGTCCCCGCGCTGCATTCGATCCATGTATTCGTCGGTAATCCGATTCAGGAGCTCGTACGCCTCGGAGCTGTCATCGGCCATCTTCGCGTATCTCCAATCCGTTCCATTTCACTGGGCGGCGAGGATCTGCTTGAGTTGCTTCAAAGCCAAGATATAGCGCTTGCCCGCGACCGATTCCTCGATCCCCAATTCCAGGGCGGTTTGGGACAGCGATAGGTGCTCGAAATGCCTCAGGGTCAAGACTTCGCGATCGAGCGGCTCCATGGCGTTAAAGGCTTCCTGGAGTCGAAGGATGCGCACTGCGCGCACGGCGGCCTGAGTGGGAGACGTGTATTGTCCCAAGAGTTGCGCCGCCAAAGCTGCCGAACTGGTGGTCGGAAGCGCCTCGCGGAACAGCGATAGCTCCATACTGGGTTGGGTCAGCATCGAACCCTGGTTTTGCCGGAGCAGCGCAACCAGTTGCCCTCCCACCACCTTGCGAAGCCAGAGGATGGGATGTGACTTCGGATCGTCCGGGCACTCGTTAAAACGCCTTGTGGCTTCGGCGAAGGCATCCCGCAGAAACTGGGAGACGTCGATTCGTCCCAGGAGCCGACGGTCCATGCGAAGCTCGACCATCCGGCGGAGCCGATCCTCGTGCTTCAACCAGAGTTGCCTCAAGGCGGTTTCATCGCCTTGCCGCACTCGCTGCCCAAGGTGGTAAGAATCACTCGGATCGTTTCCCATCAATGACTCACCAATTGCCGACTCCCGATCACATCGAGGAGATCGATCGAGAATCGGCCAATATCAGGCATGATTCAGCTTTTCGGATGATGGGTCGACCATAATACTGCAAAGTCGCCAGCGGTCCCGGTTGCCTCGACCCCGACCGGACCAGCATCGTCACATTCTATTTGACAGTCGTGGACTTCACAACCCGGGCAACCTGGGCGATAACGTCGGCCGGATTGCTCGACATTCCACGAAAGTCGCCTGAGCGGGCGACCTGAACGGGTTGCAGTTGCCGGCGGCGCGAACAGGTGGCCAAATTCGTGGAGAACGTTCCTTGGAGCATTCTCTTCCAGCAATCGGGTCGATACGTCTGTTCATCAACTCCGGCGAGCATGGGTGCGGCCATTATTCCGCGTTTGATTTACAAGCTCGCTGGCACGGGACGAGGATCATGGCTACTGTTCCCGAGAATCAGAGCCTCGGCGGCAGTACCCACTACCTCCTAAGCCCGACGGGGTTAATAATGGCGCGATCCTAGCTGGAAGGCGGTCCGCTTCGTGTGCGATTCCGGTCGGAAATGCCGGCGGACCGCGGCTGGGCGTTGATGCGTTTTGGCTTTGGAGGACAAGATCCCATGCAGAACCGCCGCAAGTTCGTGCTCACATTGGCCATTTGTTTCGTGTCAATGAGCTTCGTCGTCGCCTCCGTGCTGGCCGAGGAGTTGCTCGGGTTTATCACCAAGGTCGACTTTGATGCCAAGAAGGTCACCGTCGTCGAGAAGGACAAAGACGAGGAGATCGTCCTCACGACCGACGACAAGACCGAGTACGTCACGAAGAATGGCAACGTCAAGGTCGACAAGGAGATCTATGAGAAGATTGAAAAGGGCATCGAGAAAGCCAAGGACGCCGGAAAGAAAGGCTACTTTGCCAAGATCTACCACGAGAAGAAGCTCATCACGAAGATCCAGAGAGTTGGCGGTAAGGGGAAGAAAGCTGCGACCACCAATTGAGGTTCCAAACGATTGTTCACTCGGCGGGAACGGATGCCCGCCATTTTTCTCGTCGAGATTTGTCCCAACTGCCGAAACTAAACCGACAGGATTTCCTTCACAACGTGGCCGTGCATGTCGATGAGGCGATAGGTCGCGGTCGGTGTGGCGGGCATGGTCCAGGCGCATCAGGTGCGGGATGGTGGTGTGGAAATCATGAACGTGCGCGGGATGCCTGTACGGGGATGAACGCCAGCCTTCTTTATCAGTATAACCGCCGATCCGGCATCACCAAAAGTTTAGCACCGACCCTCGGCGCGGGCTCTCGCCGTGGCAGACCGTTCCCTCAAGTGGGCGCAGACCATTCCCAGCGGCACACCCACCAACAAGACGAGATAAGCCCGGTGAAGATCTCCTTGGCCCATGATTCCCAGAAGTGAGCGGCCGTTTTCCGTTGTCGAGTCGAGCCGGACACTAGCCGGTCGAAGCACATCGAACGTGCCCACGGCCACAAGCCCACAGATTGCAATCACCAAGAACAGGGTCTGAATGGCCGGGTAAGGGCGCAGTCGGTCGCGTCTCAACCACAACGAGGTGCCTACCGCGTTGGCGACTGCAAAACAAACCAGCCAAGTGACCCCAATCAGGGGCGCGAGAACCGCGAGCCAAATGCCCCCGACCAACATCCAGCACGTGCTGCCCAGTTGACTGCCGAACCATCCCCCCGCACTCCACTGGAAACAGCCTGCACCTTTCACGGGTTCATTGGCTGGCCGTCATCTCGTTTCTCCAGCATTCCGGCGGGAGGGCCACGCTTCGGAGAGTGCCCACTCTCCAGGACTTCCCCATAATTATCAAACTGGCTCCTCGATAAGTCCACGGCGTTCAAGAAACGGTTTGCTCGGAACGATTGCCTCCAGTTCGACAATCAAGCGTTCATCGGCGGCCCCGTCGAGCCGAAATCCTCCGGTGGGCTGGGGCGAGATGTCTTTGCTTCGCTTGGGAACAGCCCCTGGCACTCTCCGCCTTGAAAATGATGAGTTTGGCCGCGCCTCCAGGCTTGCGCATCATCCTCCGCGATTACAAGACTCCCTCCACGGTTGCAAGGTGGCAGAAAGAAACCGCAATGCGTTCGCGGAAAACCGTGGAACCATCGCTTGTACCGGTCCGCCTCGTTGTTGCAGACCTTTTCCGTTCGCCAGAAAACCGCGGTGAGCTCGCGGCGCAGCCAAGCTGTTTCTTAGAAAGGCTTTCTGTCCTTGCGCGTCAGCGAAACGGCCGCGCCGACCTGGCGTGTTGGAACGAGGAAGCTGGACCCACATTGTGTTAGAAGGCCCGGAATTCACCGCGAAAAAGCGCGAATTTGCACGAAGGGCGTCAGATACAACCTTCGGTTTTCGTTAATGAGGTAGCGACTAAACCATGGGCCGCCAACGCGGGGTGATTCTCGGTTTTCATCAAGGTGCCCAACGATCGGAGTGACGACGGCAAGCGAATCTCCTCACGGTCGACAAAGGAACCCGACAACCAACCGAGCAGGGCCAATACCAAAGCGAGCGGTTTGTCCAACAACGCGTTTCTCAAACACTCGAACTGCAAAGAAAGATAAGCATTGCGGCTCGCCATTCGCTCAGTTTCTTGTTTGAAGTTTCGGCAGTAGGATCCCGCTCATCACCAATGGTCACTCAGCACAGTTCGCCACAACCTCATGAGACAATGGAAGAATAGCATAATGCAAGTATGCAGTGATGGGCCTAACGGCCTGAAGTCGGTTGTGGGCGTGCAAGTGCCGCCATCATGGGAGACACCCCGGTAATCGTTCAGGGACATAGTATCACTTGCTTGTTCAGGCAAACGCCGATAAACTACTTGCAAGTGTCCCCTTGGGTGGCTCCTACGTCCCTTGGCACGTCGTAATTTATACTCACGCAATTACACGTGTACCCTGACGACTGAATTCGATTCAAGCAAATTCGGCGTCTCGCGATCCAGTACGGCAAAAAGGCTGGACGCCTCTCTTGCACGGAAGCAGTGTGCGTTGTGTTGGCCACGATTCGCAAGAAGCGACAGGAGAGACTAGATCGTGGCATGAGGATAGCACATTCCGATCAATGTAAGTGTGTTTAAGATTTCACATTAACATTCCGGATTGTGCTCTACATCAACTGAGAAAGGAAGATGGATGATGAAGAGACTCTTGATTCCCGCCTTGCTTGTTGCCTGGGCCGTCGGAACGGCCAAGGCCGGTTCGGTTAGCGGAAGCTTGGCCTTTCTTGACATGGGTAAGACCAGTGTCAGCACAGGCGACATTAACACCGCGACGACATTTGCGTTCGGGGACCTGGTCACAAGCCAAAACAGTTCAGGCATCTTCGCGGGTCCACCAACGTCGTTGGCTGATCAGAATTTTGGTGCGACGTCCTTCAGCGCGGGCTGGGCACTCAACGACAGCTTCTCGATAAGCTCAACAGCCTTTGGGACGTTCAAGAGCACATCGATCTCACAGCCCGTCAACACTCCGGGTCTCGTTGTGTTCTCCGTCGTGGGCAATTACACCGGGGGCGCCTTCGACCCGAGCGTCAAAGATGTCTCGGGGACGTTCACCTTCACCTTTACCCAGGACCCCGCTCATACCGGAGTCATTTCGGGCTCTGGTGTGTTCGGAGTCGGAATATCACCCGCTGCCGGGGGGAGCGACCCGCCGCTGGTCGTTGCCGAACCGGCCACCCTGGTCATGGGGCTGACCAGCATCGTGAGTGGAGGCCTGTTCTATCTCCTCCGCCGCCGTTTCAGCAAGGCCACCCTCTGACGTCCGGTCGTTTTTCGTTACACTTCCCTCGAACCAACCCAATCAACTTGAACCGACCCGGGTCGCTGGCCCGGGTCGGGTCGTTTCCTGAACGCCGAAGAAGCTCGGCGGGTGGAAACGCACTGCCTTTCCCCATTAAAACTGCCGTGCCGCTCGTTCCGCCGCTTTGGTTGTTCACTCCAAAAGGTTGCGAAGGTTCCGTTCGCTGCGTTCACCCAAGACAAAACGGCGAACACAATCCCGAGCATGGCGCAAGATCAAAAGTCGCACGGGTGGTCGACCGCCCGTCGCGGTTTGTTTAAGATCAGATCTGGGGGCCGCGTGACTCGACGATGATCGTGCGATCGTGGAGCGTCTCGAGCGGGGCGGAAGGCGATCCCCGCGACAACACGTGCGCAGACCCGTCCCGCCCGCCTCAGGCCGGCGGCATTGCACCGGAGGATCGGTCCCGGGGCCGAAATCCCCATGAGGATCCCACTGAAAATCCAGCGTGCCCGGCAACGACCGGTTCCGCTTCGCCAGGTCTGGTTGCCGTCCATCGAGCGCCGGCTTCGCCGGGAGGCGCTGGTTCAAGCGACTGATCTTCCTGACGACGTGCCTGGTCCTCGCCCTGATCCTGAGGGGCGTGCCCTGGGGGCGCTACATATCCGACTCGGTCGCGTCGTCGACGCGCCAGGCGGCCCTGCGGGCACTGGGCCACCTCAAGTCCCGGGCGGAGGTCGACGACTCCTGGCGGAGGTTTCGCCAGTTGGGCATCGAGCAGACTCGGCCCAAGGTGAATCGCGTCTACGACGAGTCCGACCCGCCGACTCAACGGCTGTTGCGGTATGCGGGAATGGATCCGGAGCACGGGCTGTTGCGCTGGGCCAATTTCGATTGGACTTTGCTCCTGCCCTCAGCGGTGTTCGAGGCCGACGACGCGGGCCGCTCCTATCGCTTACGGGCCTTGACCCATTCCGTTTGGCTGAGGAACCTGCCGGTAACGCCTGGCGTGGTGTCGTTCTACCTGGTGCCGGACGGGCCCGGGCTCGCCGACGCCATCCGGGGAACGACGGCTGTCCCCCTGGAGACATCGCGGCAGACCACCAACTCCTGGGGACTGCGAGGCCCGGAGCCCGATCCCGACGCCGCGCTGCGCGGGATCGTCCTCGGCGACTCCTTCATGCAGGGAATGTTCATCGGCGACGATGAGACGCCATCGGAGTGCCTGCGCCGCTACCTGCGGGACCGGCTCAAAACCAGAGTCTCCATCCTGAATACAGGTGTACTGGGCTATTCGACCGAGCAGTATTATCACTCGCTGATGGCGTTCGCCGACCGATTCCAGCCCCAGTTCGTGGTCGTGAGTGTCTCCTGCAACGACTTCGGCAATCTCGTCGATGTCGTGACCCGTGGCGAGGGCGATTGGCCCGAGGCGAATTACTGGCTGGAGAAGATCGTCCACTATTGCGAGGCGCACGAATGGCGCTGACGTGATCGTCGCCGCCCCACACCAGCCGAACATGTCTGGCAGGCGGATGTCCGGATACTATCCCGGGGTCCTCGCGAATACCCTGAATGTCGACAGTCTCATGTTCCTGGATCCAATGGATCATTTTATCAACGCGCATTTGCGGGAGCGAATTGATTGGGACCGAGCCGGCGCGCGGCCGCGCGGCCGCGCCTTGTTCAATGACGACATCGGCGACCTTCACTTCTCGGCGGCCGGTGCCAAAGTCTGGGCCGCCTCGGTGGGCCAACGGCTCGTCCCGGTGCTGGAGGCCGACCGAGTTCGACGGCGAGAGCAGGAGACATCCGGCGGCGCAGGCTGAGGGAAGAATTGGCTGTTTAGCTTGAACGGAATGCGGCGATTTGCTCGCTGGCCCAGGCCTGGTCCTCGGTTGACAGTGGCGGCTCGCATGGCTGATCGTAGCGGATTCGGCGTCCGTACCGGCCTTCGACGTAGACCTGCTCCAGAGCGGATTGCAGGTCCAGTATGGCGTCGGGGTCTTCGTCGGCGAGCGGGATTCTCAGGCGCGGAAGCCGTTCCCGGAGTGTGCGCGGATAGAGCTCGAAGCGCTTCCGAAAAGGCCACCTACTGACGCAGCAAAGGTAGTCGAACGGCTCAAGGAACTCTACCCGCCATTCCGGGATGCACACGACGTGGCGGCCCTTGCGAAGTAGATCGATTTCGATCAGGTGGCACTCCCGCGCAAGCGTTTCCTCTTGTTTGGCCCGGTACGATTCACGGCCTGGGCCGGTGGCCTTGTTGGTGGGACTCACGACCTCGATCAAAGCGACGAGTTTCATCGCGTTGTAAGAGTCCAGGATCTCAACCCTCGACTCGTGAATCTCCAGGTCTTCGACCTGGATGATCACCGCGGTATCGGACTCGCCTCGGGCCAGTGGAGAAAACTCTTCCGCGTCAACGACCTTCTGAATCCAGACATCCGGCACGCGGCGTTGCGGGCCCTCAATAAAGACACGCTCTTCGACAGACGCAACATATCGAGGATCGAGCTGAGGTTGAAGTTGGTTCGCGGCCGCCACGATCAGCCGCGCGTGGATACTTTCCCAGAGCACAGGGTGCTCCAGGTAAGGGTCCATGCCAGGGAAAGGATGCTTCACCGGGGTAACTCCCAATCTTGGGTTGAAGCTTCGCGTTGGGCCTGGAATTCTACCGCGCGTTCCACACGGCGACCAAATCGGCGATTTGTCTCACGACGGGTAAGGGAGCTTTAGTAGAACGGACAAACGAAGTGGGTCGTTACATCCCCCACGATTTCCGTTCTTGGAAAAAAGATGGACGCGCCGGCCGCTTGGCCACAAGTATATTCAAAACGAGGTTGAGAGTCAGGGGGAATTGCTTTATGCCAGGCGCGTCGTCGTCGCGTGAAGTCTTGAGGCATCTGAATACACTCTTCCATTGCGGGACGACCGGGCAGCTCAGCGACGCCGAGCTACTCAATCGGTTCGTCGCCGGCCGCGATGAAGCCGCGGAGGCGGCGTTCGCGGCCTTGGTGGAGCGGCATGGGGCCATGGTTCTGGGTGTCTGCCGGCGCGTCCTGGGGAACCGGCACTCGGCCGAGGATGCCTTTCAGGCCACGTTCCTGGTGCTGGCACGCAAGGCGGCGGCGATCGCGCGGCGTGAGCAGTTGGCGAGCTGGCTGTACGGCGTTGCCCGGCACACCGCGCTGGACGCCCGCGCCCGTGCGATCCGCCAGCAGTTGAAAGAGAAACGGTTGGGCTCCATGTTACCTGTCGAACGGCCGGATCAAACCGAGACGAGCGAGTTGCGTGCCATCCTGGACGAGGAGTTGGCTCGTCTGCCCGAGCGGTACCGGGCCGCCATCGTGCTCTGCGAGCTGGAGGGATTGACACGCCGGCAGGCCGCCGGACGGCTCGGCGTATCCGAAGGGACTCTGTCGAGCCGGCTGGCTCGGGCAAAAGAGCAGCTCCGCAATCGACTGACCCGGCGCGGCCTGGCCCTGTCGGCCGCTGGCCTGGCTTCCGCCTTGTCCCAGGAAGCCCACGCCGTGATTGTTGCTCCCGCATTGGTCGATTCCACGATCCGGGTCGCGACACTTGGTCGCGGCCGGCTCATCTCTGGCCGGGGTCGTCTCGACCTCGGTCGCAACCCTCACCGAAGGAGTACTGACTGCTATGTTATTCGCAAAGTTAAAGTTGATCGTCCTGGGTGTGGTCACCGTGGCCCTGGTCACAGCCGGAGCCGGTGTGGTGGCACAAGTGCCGGCTCCTGCTCCACGTCACCCCGATCAGGACCGGCTCAAAGCGGTCGAACAGAAGCTCGACAGGCTGCTGGAAGTCCTGGGAGGATCGAGCCGTACCGATGTCACGTTCATCCTGCAGCCGTGCCACCGCCGCCTCCCGGCGCAACGATTGCCACGTTGCCAATCCCAGTTACTCGCTTCCGCCTGCCACAACTCCACCAGCGGCGGTGACCGCTGCAATGCCCGCGCTCGCACCCACCACGGGCACTGTCTCAGCAAATCCCGGTGGCCCGTTCATGGGGTCAACCTCCGCTGCCACGTCATGGGGTCAACCTCCGCAACGACGGCTCACGGTCAATCGAGGTCTCTCGACGGACGAGTCGCTTCCCTGGAGCAGCGACTAAGCGAACTGGAGCGCCGGTTCGGTGAAATGGAGCGCGCGACTCAGCCGGAACTCCCCCGATTCCGTTCAACCCCCAATGCCTCCAGGCGTTCGCTCCTCATCGCGTCGTCGGGCATCGGCCAGTTCTTCGCCGTCCCCGTTCAAAACCTTGGACGGTCGATAGTCCGTTTGCCGACGACGCTCCGCAGGCAGCCGTTGATAGTCCGATTGCCGACAACTGCTCCGAGGCAGCCGCTCGCGCAGGTGGAACTCACGCCGGACTCCCCACGGTTGGGACCGCGACGACGCCCACCGGTTGCGAATGATTCCAATGTCCCGACACGGCCCCGCCTTCCGCGGACACGGCTCCCGACGCCGTTCCGCCCCCCGCACCTCGCCGCGAGAATCGATAATGATCGATCGTCGCAACCAACCAGCGCGTCGGCCCTCGTTCCCCGAGGGCCGGGCGCCTTGGATCTTCCCACCCCTCCCGAATACAATGGGCGCGAGCTTCAAGGAATCGTTGGGAGGGGAACAACCGTGGCCACGGTCTTGTTTCTGCACGGCTGGAATTCGACACCGGGTGGGGTGAAGCCGACCTATTTGGCCGAGCACGGTCACACGGTGATCAATCCCGCCCTTCCGGATGAAGATTTCGATGCCGCAGTCAAGATCGCCCAGGAAGCGTTTTACGAGCACCGTCCCGACGTGGTCGTCGGCTCGTCGCGAGGTGGCGCGGTCGCCATGAACATCTTCGTGGACAGCGCGGGCCTCGTGCTGCTCTGTCCGGCATGGAAGAAATGGGGAAGAGCCAGGATTGTCATGCCCGGCACGGTGATCCTCCACTCCGAGGCCGACGACGTCGTGCCGATCGCCGCATAGCCGCGGAGCTGTTGGCCCGGAGCGGCCTCCCCGAATCGGCCCTGATCGTCGTCGGCGATGACCACCGACTGGCCGATCCCGAACCACTGGCCGCGATGCTCGCCGCTGTCGAGAGAGCGATCTGAATCGGCGGGCGTTTCTCCCCACCCCGGCATCCATGCACCCGCTGATTCCTCTGGTCAGATCGGCGGATCGCGAGTAAAAGAAGGCCCTCGTGTCCGGAAGGCGCGAGTGGGGAGACTCCGCGTTGCCGATGCCACGGCGGAAGCGATGGATATTCCTCGGCGTTCTCGGCTGGGCGTTGCTGTTGCAAGGTCGGGCAGGGGAGTGCGCGGCCGAAGTCAAGCTTGGCAAGGACTTCCTCGCCGGGGTTGTCGAAAAACTTCCGCCCGCTCCCTTCGAGAAGGCGGGCAAGTATCGCGGCATGGTTCACTCCTACCGGCTGCTGGCGATCGACCCGCGCGCCCGGGTGTTCCTGGCCGCCTGCCAGATCGAGGGGGAGTTTCATCCTCCGGTGACCGGCCCGATCTCCGAGCGGGTCGGCCGAAGCCCGCAAACGCCCGAAGGATGGCGCAAGTTCCGCTTCGAAGTCAAGGCGCGGGTGAACATCGAGCCCGGTGGTGACGCAGCCCCTCGGTTTCGGGTCGAAATCGACGAGGTGAAGCGACGCGAGTTGGAGGGTTTCTCCGGAGTCGTGGCCAAATTCCTCGGCCAGTACTTCGACGAAATCGTGACGCAGATCGCCAGTGGCCGTGCGTCTCGCCTCAATCAAAAGCTCAATGCCGAAGTCATCAAGCGCGTCAGCTTGTTCAAAGAATACGGCGTCTTCCGCGGGATCGACTACTCCGAGACCGAGGTTGTTCTCCACTTCGACTTGACCCGGTATTTGTCTGAAGGAATCGCCGGCCATGTGTTCGCCGAAGCGCGGCCGGGGACTGTCCCCCTCTATCGATGGCTCCAACCGCATCAGGGTTCCCACTTTTACACGATCCGCCCCGGCGCGCCGGACCGGCCCAATTCGGTTGACGAAGGGATCGCCTGCCACGTTTACGACCGCCAAGTCCCCGGGACGATCCCGCTTTACCACTGGTCCAACGGTCGGGACCACTTCTACACAACAACGCCGAACGGCGAGAACGCCCGCCGGGCGGGCTACCATCCTCGGGGAATCGCCTGCTATGTCTACGCCGATCCGAAACCGGGAACAATCCCGCTCTACCGGTTCCACGATCCAACCGGGCGCCGCCATTTCTACACGACGCACCCGAACGCCGAGTTCGCGAAGTAGGCCCGGGACAATGATACCGCTCGTGGGCTGATGCGATCCGGAAGACGACCGGCCTGGCCGCTGGCTTAAGCGGATCTTACGACCAGAGCGGACGATGTCCCCGCGATCACCCTTGCGAGGGCTCTTCGGCCCCCTCGCAGTCCTCAACCAGTCCGAAGGTCAATCTCTTGCCGAGCGCTCGTGCATACCTTGCGAGGGTGTTCACCGTTGGGTTAAGTTGCTGGCCGTTCTCTAAGCGGCTTAGAGCCGCCTTGTCGATCTTGGCGCGCTCTGCCACGTCCGAAAGCGAAAGTCCTAGACTCTCACGCTCACGGCGCAGCCCCATGACGAAGCGGTAGAACGCCACCAGATCCCCCATCGTGGTTCCGTCTCCACTGGTCGCGATGGTTCCCGTCTCCCGGTATTCGCGATCAAGAATCTCGCGAACCCGAGCCTCTTCGGCCCGCGCTTCCGGAGTGCGCCTCTTGACCCGAATGGCCTCGACCCGGGCCTTTTGCTCGGGAGTCAGGTTGGATTCACGCGCCTTGCGGCTTGGGACGGGGTGGCCATATGTCAGTCTCCATCTCCATATTCTGGGACGGGATAGGCTGTTTTTGGTATGACAATAACCAAGTCTGGGTCAGGCTCGAATGCAAATACCACAGCGATATGCTTCCCCGTCGACGTCCAGCCGAAGATAATGCGGTTGCCAGATGATTCGCTCTGATCGGTCTGCCCCTCATGATTGGATAGGACTTCCTCAACTTCCTCAATCGTGATTTCGCCCGGTCCGACGATATGCCATACGTTCCCATCCGGATCGTTTTCGTCGTCCCAGGCGATCACATCGATGAACATCGTCGCCAAGCCCTCCTGGCGCCCTCTGTGACGATGGCTGTTGGTTGTCTTATGATACAACCTTATCAGAGAAGCATCAAGCTTAGATCGCCATAAAAGGGCCCTGGCCGCCTCGCTGTGAGGCCGCCCGAGGTCAGGCGACGTCGTCGTCGGACCCTTGACCACCCCACCGCCGCTTTGTGGTTGGGGCCGCGTGAACCGGGAACATTGGAACCATCGGGTCGGTCCGCGCGGCGACCACGTCTGACTCGATTAGCACGAATGACTCTACCGGGCGCCATCACTTCTACACGACCCAAGACTAAGTCCTTGAGGATCAAGTTTTCAGTCAGCGTCTGAAAAACTCGGCTCATTCGATGTCTGAGGCATCGTTATCATCATCTTCAACACCGAATTCATCCGCGAGGATGCCGGCAATGTCGCGCGCACCGTGCAGGATGCGCAGCACCTCGATGCCGTCGGGGATAGGGCGGTAGAAGACCAGGTACACACGGAAGCGAGAGACGGGGAAATAACGAAGATCCGCGTAGAGCGGCTCCTCCGGCTCATAGCGAGTGCCCATACCGGGCATGCTGGCCCGGCGGGCAAACGTCGCTTCGGCCTCAGCGAAGAAACGATCCGCGACCCGGATTCCCGCCTCACGCGCGTAATGGCGGAAGATCGCCACCAAGTCACGATTTGCCGAAGGTCGGCGGATGATGTGGCTCACGGGCGGACTGTCTCGCCGGCGAATGCCTCAAGTGCCTCGGCTCGCAAGGCGACCCAATCTTCGTGGGTCATCGGCGTGGCGGGCCCGCTCTCTAGGGCCTCACGGAATTTGGCTTCCAGTTCACGCTTGGCTTGACGCTTCTGGGCGTCGCGGATCAGGCGCGCAGATACTCGCTGGCCGAGGCATAGCCTTCCTGGGCCATTCGGGTTTCGACAAAAACTCTCATCTCGTCGGGCACGGAAATATTCATGGTCGTCATAAAGTCTGTTCTCCCCACTGGATCATCTTACCTAATTATGGCAGTTTTTGCCAAGAGAAATCGCACCCAACTAGAAAGCACAAATCCGCGCTGTTTCATAAAGTCATCGGTCGAATGCAGAGACGAGTAGACGACTGGCCAGGAAGATCGCGTGACTTAACTCGACTGCCTGTTCAGGTGCTGACTCACCGACCACACTCACGACGATGAGGCTTCAGCTCCCCTCGCGATCGCCCACACACCCTCGATGACCCTGGCGACCTCCTCGTCGGTCGTGTAGCAGGCACAGCCGATCCGGACCAGGCCGTCGCGCGCGACTCCGAGCCGGCCTGCGACCGTCATCGCGTAGAAGTCGCCGTGAGAGGCGAAGATCCCTCGTTCGGCCAGGCGTCGACTGACCTCGGCGGCAGGCAGGCGCGCGACTGTCAAGGCGAGCGTTGGCGTTCGCGGCGCGGTCGGCGGGGGGCCGAATCGCTTGACGCCTTCGATCCCGCTCAGTCCGTCCCAGAGTTGTTGGAAAAGTGCCGACCCGCGATCGTGGAGCAGCTCAAAGACCACCTGCAACCGTTCGCGACGCGATCGAGCCGAGGCGCCGGTCGTCGCCTTTGCCAGGCCGGCGAGATAATCCACCGCGGCGGCAGCCCCGACGATCCCCTCGTGGTTCTGCGTGCCCGTCTCCAGCCGCTCGGGAACCGTGTCCGGCGATGGCTGAAGCTTGGGAACATCCAGCTCTTCGAGCCGCTCTCGCTTACCGTAGAGCACACCAACGTGTGGTCCATAAAACTTGTACGCCGAGCAAGCCAAGAAGTCGCAGCCCCATTCCTTGACGTCGACGAGCTGGTGCGGCGCGAAGTGCACGGCATCCACAAACGAGAGCGCCTCCGCCTCGCGGGCCATGGCGACAGCTCTGGCCACGTCGTTGATCGTTCCCAGCGCGTTGGACGCGGCCCCGATCGCCAGCAGCCGGGTCCGGTGGTCGGTCAGGCAGCGGTCCAGGTCATTCCAGTCGAGCTCGCCCGTTTCCGGGATCATGCGCACCTGAAGGATGGCGACACCCCGCTCGCGCTGCAAGGCCCGCCAAGGATCGATGTTGGCGTGATGGTCCAGCTCGGTGACGACAATCGCATCGTCGGGACCGAGTCGACGCCCCAAGGCTCTTGCCAGATGGAACGTCATCGTGGTCATATTGGCGCCGAAGGCGATCTCGGCGGGCGAGGCGTTGAGAAAGTCGGCCAGGGCCTGCCGCGCCGCCAGAATCGCCGCGTCCGTCTCCTCACTGGTTGGGAAAGCCCAATGAGTGTTCGCATTGTGGTGAACGAGATAATCGGTCATCGCCTCGACCACGACCCGAGGGACCTGGGTCCCGCCCGGCCCGTCGAAGTAGGCGACACGATCACCATGATGCATGCGCTCGAGAGCGGGAAAAGCCGCCCGGATCTCGGCGGTCGTCGCAATGGTGAGCCCGAGCGATCCGTCGGTGGACAGGGTCATGCGTTCACTCTCAGCTCAAGGGTGTTGTCGGTTTCCAACCCTAAGTTCCCACGCCGGAGACTGGCATCCTCGCGTCGTGTCGGCGAGGATGGATTATCAATTTGGAGCAAAGTTCCTAGATATCGAATCGTAACCGCGACGAACTTGGGAATCGAGTCTGGAGTTTCCCCATGATCTGCCTCGCCGTCACTTTCGTCATCAAGCCGGGCCACGAAGACGAGGCCATCGCGCTCTTTGGCAAACTCACGGAACGGACCCGCACCGAGCCGGGCTGCCGGATGTACCTGGCCCACCGCTCAATGACCGACTCGCGTCGATTCTTCCTCTACGAACAGTATGACGATCAGGCCGCCCTCGACGCCCATCGCGCCGCGCCCCACTTCGAACAGTACCTCAAGGGTGGGCTTTTACCCATCATCGAAAGCCGCACGCCGGAGCTGTACATCCCACTGCCCGATTGAAGGAGGAACGGTCAACGATGCCGGACAGCACCAAGGAGCGCGGGAAGGTCCCTCCCGGACCGAGAGGGAGCCTCCTGCTGGGGAACACCTTCGCCTACCTGCGCGATCAGCTCGGCTTTTTGAGTCGGGCGGTCCGCGAGCACGGCGACATCGTGCGGCTACGGCTGGGAAACACGACGACCTATGTGCTCGTCAACCCCGAGCATATCGATTATGTCTTGCGATCGCACGCCGACAATTTCAGGAAGGATATGCTGACACGGTGGCTGATTCCGTTGGTCGGTGAGGGACTCTTGACCAGCGAAGGAGCGTTCTGGAGGCGGCAG
Organism: uncultured Planctomycetota bacterium; assembly: GCA_963720335.1. Lineage (GTDB taxonomy): Bacteria > Planctomycetota > Planctomycetia > Isosphaerales > Isosphaeraceae > CAVRFS01. The sequence goes on from CAVRFS010000095.1 coordinate 185,446, forward strand.
CGAAAGCTGGCCCAGCCCGCGTTTCAGCGCAAGGAAATCGAACACTACGCGGCCGTGATGGTCGAGCACACCGAGCAGCATGCTCGAATCCTGGCAGGATGGCCATGTCCAGGACCCACACGAAGACATGATGCACCTGACCCTGTCGATCGTCGCCAAGACGTTGTTCGACGCCGAGCTGGGTGGTGATGCGAGCACCGTGGGCGAATCGCTCGAGGTCGTCATGAATTATTTCATGAGTCCGATGCGGTGGTTTGGAATCCGGGAACGGCTTCCGCTTCCATCGACGAGGCGATACCACCGCGCGATCAAGCGGATCGACGACATCGTTTACGGCATTATCCGGCAGCGTCGCGAAAGCGGCCAGGATCCGGGCGACCTGCTCTCGCGACTGCTGGCTGCGCAAGACGAGCAGGGGGGTGACATGACCGACCGCCAGCTTCGCGACGAATGCGTGACGCTCATGCTGGCCGGCCACGAAACCACAGCCCTGGTCCTTTTCTATACATTCTATCTGCTCGCCCAATCGCCCGAGGCCGAGGATCGCCTCGCCACCGAGATACGGGCGGTGCTCGGTGATCGTTCTCCCACCGCGGCCGATGTCCCGAGCCTGCGATACACCGAGTGGGTGGTCCGCGAAGCGATGCGGCTGTATCCGCCAGCCTGGGGCATCGCACGCGAGGCTCTGGCCGACTGCGAGATCGGCGGCTTCCACGTACCCAAGGGAACCCAGCTCTTCATGATCCAATGGTTAGTGCACCGCGATCCTCGATGGTTCGACGATCCCGAGGCCTTCCGACCCGAGCGATGGGACCACGACCTGATCAAGCGTCTGCCACCGTTGCGCCTACTTCCCGTTCGGCGATGGGCCGCGCATCTGCATCGGCAATCACTTCGCGATGATGGAGGCCGTGCTTATCCTCGCCACGATCGCCGGCAGGTATCGCCTGACGATCGAGCCCGGCCAGACACTCAAGCTCCTGCCGTCGGTCACGCTTCGTCCCCGACATGGCCTCCGCATGCGGATCAAAGCCCAGCATCACGTGGTTGACCGATCTCCCGATAGCAAGCTGGAGCCCGCGCGCCAGGCGCAATAACCCCAGGTTCTCTCCAGGGTTGGCTCGGTGGCCAATCCTGGAGAGATGCATTGTGGACTCGCATGATTCCATTCAATAACCTGTCCGCTCGGCCGGCATTTACTTGGGTGTGGTGCCCGGTAACTTGACGGCCGGAGGAGCAGGGGGATTGACGACCGATGGGATCGTGCCGGTCGGAGTCGTGGCGGCTGGAGCCGTGCCCGGGACTGGAGGCGTGTCCGGGGCTGAAGTGGCACCAGCGGGAGCCGTGCTGTTCGGGGCCGTGTACATGGTCGGGCTATAGGCAGGAGTCGTAGCGGCTGGCGCCGTCGTACCCGCCGAGACCGTGCTCGCTGGAACGGTTCCGGACGGCGTAGCTGTATATAGTAGTATGTGGTGGGCGTGTAGGCCGGAGTTGTGTAACCAGGGGTCACATAGCCCATGTTTGCGTACCCGGACGTGGTGTAACCAGGGTTCGTGTAGGCCGGGACTGCCTGCTGCCGCCAGCGCGGTTGAAAGAGGCCAGATCAGACCGCGCCTTTGCTGAACAGGCTGGTAGAACACCTGCTGCTGCGGAACCGTGTAATAGGTTTGCGTGGGGGTGCTGTAGCCCGATGTGAGTACATGGGAGCACCATAGTACACCGGTGTGGTCATCCGGTACCTTCGACCGAAAGTCCCCATGGGATAATAATAAGTCGTGGGCACCATCGTGTTTGACGTGGTCGTCGCGCGCAGGCTGCACTCCGACAACTGAGGTACCGGAGTTCGTCATGGCCGGCGCAGGCGAGGCGGTGGTCGGAGCAAGCTGCGCGGGAACTTGCTGGAGGTTCGAGATAGACGGCGTGGTCACCGCGGGCAAATTGCTCGCGGGAGTCGTCGGGATTGCCAACGAGGGCACTTGAGACGCCTGTTCAGGGGAGGCGCGCCCCATTTCGGTGGTCCAGGCCGGACTGCCAACCGCCAGGACAACACACAATCCCAAGATGCAACGCATGGTCGTGTTCTCCTTACTCGCGTGGTCCTCTATCGATTCTCAGGCTTCGTTCCGTCCGTTGAACCGCCACGTCCGACGCGGCGGTCCAGTAATCTTGGTCGTCACCAACGATTACTCGAAGCAACCTGGATTATATCGATCGTCAGCCAGTCCGCAACTGCCTGGCCACCCCGGTTTTCCACCTCGTTCCCCAAGCTGATACAATGGCTCCTCCGGCCGAATCGGCGAGGATTGATTGACTCGAATCAATTGTAAATCAGAGTGTTTATGAACCACACGATGTCGAGCGTGTTTCGATTGGTCGCGTTGACCGGTCTGGTCATCATCGGCCCGACGATCTTGGTCTTTGGCGCCGAAACCGTGAACGAGCCGGCGGCCGAGCAGCTTCGTGTGGCGATCGCCCGTTATTGGGATGACCAACTCCGAACTCATCCCCTGGAGGCAACGATCTTTGTGGGCGACCAGCGCGGCGCCGGTCACCTGGACGATCCTTCGCTTGGCGCACTTTCACGACCGTTTGCTCTCGTTCGGCTCGGTGCCGCTCTGGCTGCTGGAGCGGTTGATGAATAAATGAATATGCAAAAAATATCAGCTAAAGAACGCTAACCCTGCGTGATTCTTAGGAGGGCTCGGACCTGAAACCTTCAGTCGTTCTGTCTCAGAACGAGCTCGATTTCCTCCGCAATCGCTCGTTCAATCAACCGGTTCGCTTTCTCCTTGGTCATCATTTCCGGCTCTGTCAGGATTTTCATGAATACGGCGGCCAAGTTACGGTCTCCGGCCGTGGCGTCGCTGCGGAAAGCGATCTTGCCACGGCGGTCGATCAGGATGAGCACGGGATAGTTATTGACGCCGTATTGATGGGCCGTCACGCCACGTGAGTTCTGGGCGATTCGTACTTGATCAAGTGCAAATACAAAAGGAATTCGATTGTTCGCGAGCACGCTTCGGGCCTGTTCCTCAATGCGTCTTTCATCGCTGTCCGGGCGGTGAATCGCTCGAAACACGGCCGCGCGCGACTCGAACGCGGCGGCAAGCTTGCCCAGAGCCGGGAGTGCGTCGACACTCTGCCAAAAGTCGGTCCCCCAGAAATACAGGACCACGACTTTTCCCAGATCGTCGGCGAGCTTTCGCGCTAGGTCGTCAGACCACCCGCTCACTTGCCACTCCGGCGCGGCTCGACTCAACCTGACCGGCTTGGCGTGCCCGAGCGCACGCACGTTTTCGAGGCGGTTGTCGAGGCCGGCGGGCCAACGCTCCGAGAGCTGAAGGCAGATTGGCTGAGAGGATCCGACCCTGAGATAGTAGATCTCTTTCCCACACTCTTCCGTCGGTCGCGCTGAGTTCGGTCGCCCCTCGTTGAAGATTACGAAGGATGAATCGCCCTTTCTCATCCGTCCGGGCTGCCGGGACGCCTTGGGATAATCCACTGTAGTGGACAGGCTTGCTGGACCGGACCCAAGCCCCGACCACCGGTTGCCCGCGATGATCGACGACGACGCCACTCAGCGAGACACCGTGCTCCAAGCGAATGGGATCGACGAGTTGGAACTTTTCCGTCATGCCTTCCTTCAGGAGAAGGGGCTCCGAGACGTAACCTGCGTAGCCCTCTTTCGCCACCACGATTCGCGGCTCCAATCGGCGCGCCATCGATCCTCCGGCGAGGGATGTCTCGCAGGCGATACCATCCCTGGGCGTTGGTCGTCGATTGGTGTCGCAGCTCGTCCGAAACACGGTATCCCCCCAGCGTCGCCAAACCAGCGAACGCTCCCGCGATCGGCCGACCATCGCGATCAAGCACCTGGCCCGTCACAGCGCCGAAGTCTTTGGCATCGCGGTTTGACATCGCCACATGGATGACCAACTTGCCGTTGTCGTTGACCGGCTCGATTGAAACGTCGGCATTGAGGGTGGCCGACTTCTCATTGACGTCGATCAACCGAAAGCGCCGACCTTTTCCCTCCAATGGCGAGACCTCTTGGATTGCATCGGGCCGAAAATCCGAGTCCCACTCCAATCCCAGAGAAAGCCAGCCTGAGTCGAGCTGAGATGACAACGGAGCTGATTCTCCGATGGACATTTGGATCGTGCGAGCCTCGGTGGGGAGAGTTAAATGCATTTGGCCTCGATCATCGGCTTCAGCCTCGCAGCGCTCCTCGGAGTTGGACCGTACTTGCACAAACCCGGGAGCCGGTCTTCGATCCGCGCCTCGTGTGAACTGGAAGTCCCATTTCGCGCCTCGTCGAACGCGATACTCAACGTCAATCTCCGGCTCATCTGGACCCAAGAAGTAGCGATTCGACTCGCCCAGGATTGCTGGAAACCCAGTAGTAGCCTACCGGCGGCACCATGGACCAGATTTGAACGGGACCGGCCGGAACGTCGACCGCGAACAGACCGTCGGGACCGGTCTCGACAAGTTTCGGCTTGGGCGCGGCGTCGCCGAAAAAATCACCCAGGTGAATCTGGAGCTTCGCCATCGCGACTGGCTCGTTTGTCCCTTCAACGCGCACCGAACCGGTCAGCCGATAGGTGGCAGTAGCCGCTTGTCTTGACCGGGATTGCCCCTTGTCGTCACTTGCCGCACCGATGGCGTGCCAGGCCCAATAGCTGCTCCCGATGCCCAGGAGTAACAACACAGCCACGACTTTGAGTTGATTCATCAGCATGGAATTCAAAACTCCCCGCGCCAGGACAGCGGCCGTGTTGCCCGCCATGAAACCCAGCGCGATACGAATCGTCGAATGGATCAGAGTCACAGGAACGGCCGCCTGTGCGTGGCTGGCCGCGCCGGCGACGAGCAAACCAGCCGGGACCGTCACACCACGTCGCAACAGCCGAGCCCGCAGTCGATCCCGAGCCCGCGACAGCCGGCCCCGGAGCATCCCATCCGACAGTCCAAGTTGATGTGCCGCCGCCTCGTACGTCAGACCTTCCAGGTAACAGAGCACCAGCGGTGCGCGGAGCGCGCTCAGGTAGGCGGTCGATTTCCTCGTGAAGCACCGCCCAATCGTGACATTCATCGCCAGGCAGGAACGCCTTCAGAGGTCCGCTCCGCGACGCGCTGGTCGCGAGCCCGACGGAGTGCGGCCCGTCGCCTGGCACGCGATGCAACCCGATGCGCCACGCCGAACAGCCAGCTCGCCACCGACTCGCGCCGGCGAATCGACCTGGCCCGATGAGCCAGCACAAGAAAGGCGGCCTGGAACGCGTCCTCGGCGTCGTGCGTGTCCTGAAGCACGCTCCGGCAGACCCGGAAGACCATCGGACCATGACGGATCATCAGCTCCTCGAAGGCCGCCTCCCGGGCCTCGTCCCGCTCCGAGACGAACCAGTCCAGGAGCTGCGCATCACTCAACGACCCGACCGTGCCCAGGTTGAATAACCGTTGAACCTGCTTTTGCACGCTGTCGAGAGCTGTTCGCCATGCCTATCATTCCCCTCGGATGTTGGTCTCCTCAGAGTAGTGCCACATCGGGCGAATGTCCGCACAATTTGTTTTTGAGTTTGTCGTCGTTGACCGCAGACCCGTCCGGACTCGCTCGCGTACGGACTGGCAGGTGCCAGCCAACTTTTTTCCTCTGGACAACGCGTTCTCCTGCATGATAGCCTTTTGTTAGCAATCCGTTCCCGACATTCATTCGGAGGTATTTTATGGGGCAGGTATTGATACGTGAGCTGGACGACGCGGTCATCGAGCGGCTGAAGCAGCGTGCCCAAGGCCATCATCGCTCGCTTGAGGCGGAGTTGCGTGAGATTCTGGAAAATGTGTCGCGCAGGTCGATATGGCGACTGCGCGGGACCTGGCTGATCGAATCCGCCGCAGGCTCGAGGGCCGCCCACACACTGATAGCGCGGAATTGATTCGTGAGGATCGCGACCGATGAGTAACGGAGGAATTGGGCCGGGTTCGCTCCCGGGCGTTGATGTCGTGGTCGACGCCAGCGTTGCCGTGAAGTGGTTCGTCCCGGAAGATTACTCCCCCGAGGCCGTAGGCCTGCTAGGCGCGAGGTTCTGGCCCCACATCCCCGTCCTGCTTTACTCCGAGGTCACACAAACCATCTGGAAGAAGGTCTATCAGCGCAAAGACATCGCAGCGGAGGACGGCCGTGAGATACTTCGTAACCTGATGGTGATACCGTTGCAGGTGCACTCGGTTACGCCTCTGCTCGAACAGGCTCTCGACATCGCTTTGGCCACGGGACGAACGGTTTACGACAGCATTTACCTGGCGCTGGCTATCTCGCTGGATTGCAAGCTGGTGACGGCGGATCAGAAACTTTACAACGCGCTTCGGGCAGGCTCATTTGCCGACGACGTGCTCTGGGTGGCTGACCCGATCTGACAGCCTTCAAATCTCCGACGCGGAGGGCATTTCATGGATCTCGAGCAGTTCATTCTCAATCGGAATCTCTTCGCGCCTGAGGACCTGGCTCGGTTGGTAGGCAAGCATGTTGCTTGGAGTCCTGACGGCACGCAAATCGTAGCCTGCGATGACGACCCCCTCAAAGTGGTCGCCGCTGTGAAGGCCGCGGGCTATGACCTGAGCGAGACGCTAATCGAAGCCATCACGTCCGCCGATGAAATCTCCTGGGGTGGGGCGTCCTTGGGCCAAGCGGTTGCAGAGGAAACCGCGTGAGAGTTCCCTACTCGGTGGGAAAGGCAAGGCACGCGAGCCCACAATTCCCTGCCTATCTCAAGCCAAGATGTCCCGCACAATCTCGCCGTGCACGTCGGTAAGTCGGAAGTCCCGGCCGGCGTAGCGGTAGGTGAGCCGGGTGTGGTCGAAACCAAGCAAGTGCAAAATCGTGGCGTGCAGGTCGTGGACGTGTACCGGCTTCTCCACGGCCTTGTAACCGAACTCGTCGGTGGCGCCGTGGACCATCCCTCCCTTGACACCGCCGCCGGCCAGCCAGACTGAAAAGCCCCAATGGTTGTGGTCGCGACCCATGCCCGGTTGGCCGTTGACCATCTCGACGGCCGGCGTCCGGCCGAACTCGCCGCCGCACAAGACCAGCGTCTCTTCGAACAGCCCGCGCTGCTTGAGGTCAGTCAAAAGGGCCGCGATCGCTTGGTCGCAGTCCTGGGCCAGTTTGCGGTGGTTCTCCGCGATATGGTCGTGGCTGTCCCAAGGCTGGACGTCGCCATGATAGAGTTGGACGAACCGCACGCCCCGTTCGATCAGACGCCGGGCGATCAAGAGCTGCCGGGCCTGCACACCCGGCCCGTAGGCTTCACGTACATATCGCGGCTCCTGCTCGATGTCGAAGGCGTCGGTGGCGGCCATCTGCATCCGGTAGGCCAGCTCGAAGCTGGCGATCCGCGCATCGAGGGCATCGTCCTCGGCCCTGGTCGCCAGGTGGCGACGGTTCAGGTCGGTCAAGAGATCGAGCTGCCGGCGCTGATCGGCCCGGGTCACCGTCGCGTTCTGGATATTCTCGATCAGATCCTCGACCCGAGCGCGGCGGGTGTCGATATAGGTCCCTTGGTACACTCCCGGCAAGAAGGCGGCGCACCAGTTGGAGACGTCGGCGACCGGCAGACCGGGACACATTGCGATGAAACCGGGCAAATTCTGGTTCTCCGTGCCCAGGCCGTAGGTAGTCCAGGCACCCATGCTCGGCCGCGATAGCCGCTCGTCGCCGCAGTTCATCAACCGCATCGACTGCTCGTGGTTGGGCGTGTTGGCCATCATCGAGCGAATCACGCAGAGGTCGTCGATGTGCTCGGCCGTCCGGGCGAAGATCTCACTGACCTCAATCCCGCTCTGACCGTACTTCTTGAACCGAAACGGCGACGGGAGCGCGGTCCCCGTCTTCCGCTCCGTGGTCAGATTCCCCTGGGGCAGCATCTTGCCTTCATGCTTCTTCAAGAGCGGCTTGGGGTCGAAGGTGTCGACCTGCGACGGACCACCGTTCAAATAAATGTGGATGACGTGCTTGGCCTTGGCGGGAAAGTGCGGCGCCTTCGGCGACAGCGGGTTGCCGACCGGCGAACCCGCGCCGCGGCCAGGGGCCACGTCGGCGGCCTTAATAGCCGTTCCCAGATAACCGGCGTCACCCAGCAGCCCGAACAGACCCATGATCCCCATCCCCGTGCCAACCTCGCAAAGAGCCTGGCGTCGTGTCATTCCATTGGCGGAGGAAATTTTGGCTGATCATGTCCACATCCTTTATTCAACAACCGCTATTTAATCGACAAACAAGAGCTCATTGGTCATGAGCAGGACCTGGGCGAGCTGCTGCCAGCGCGACAACTGCGAATGGCCTGGTCCAGCCAGTGGGGAATCATCGGGAGTGAGAAACCGCGAGGCCGCCTGGACCTCGGCCGGAAACGGGGCTCGGGCCAGGACCGCGCGATAGAGCGCGGCGATCCGGGCCTCGGTCGTCGTCGCGGCCGCGACTTCGGAGCGCAGCATCAGGGCCTTGGCCTGCTCGATCACAAACGGCGCGTTCATGCTGAACAGCGCCTGTTGCGGCACGGTCGTCCTGGGTCGGCGCTCGGCCGATTGGTCGGGGCTGGCGAAATCGAAGGCGCGGAAGACCGCGGGGAGGCTCTGGCGGTCCACCAGGCCGTAGACCGTCCGGCGCGCCATTCTTGGGGTCGTTGGCCACGTCCACGGGGCGTCCCGTCATCTTGGAGTCGAGCCGGCCCGACACGAACAAAAGGGTGTCGCGCATCGATTCCAGGTCGAGCCGTCGCCGCGGAAACCGCCAGAGCAAGCGATTCTCGGGGTCAACCTGACGGCACGAGGGCCGGTCGAATCCCGACTGTTGATATGTGCTGGACAACATGATCGAGCGATGGAGCGCCTTGAGCGACCAGCCCTCTCGCTGAAGTTCGGCCGCCAGGTGGTCGAGCAGCTCGGGGTGGGACGGGGGCGTGCTGCGCGTGCCGAAGTCGCTGGGAGTCGACACCAACGGCTCCCCGAAGTGGTGCATCCAGACCCGGTTGGCAATGACCCGGGCGGTGAGCGGATTCTCGGGCGACGTGATCGCCATCGCCAGATCCAGCCGGCCGCTGCCGCGCGTGAACGGCCGGCGATTCGCGCCGGCCAGGACCGCGTAAGAACTGCCGAGGCACACGGTCGCCGGGCTGCGACGGATTTCCTCGCACGAAAATGCGCGGCTCGACGAGCTCGTCGGCGTCGAACAACACCATCGCCCTCGGGCGGGCGTTGCCGGCTTTCACCGCCATGATATCGAGCGCGCTCAGCTTGCCGCCGAACCCATCTTTCTCTCTGCGCGACATATAATAATAGGTCTGGCTCTTGGGAAAATAGGCCGGGCTCTCGTGGTCGGCCAGGATCGCGTGGATCTGTTGACGAGCCGGGTCTTCCGGTCCGGACGCCGTCGCTGACGACAGGACCGAGCTCCGTGCTTCCTCGTCGACCCGCCGGATGAGATCGCCGTAGGCCCGGGCAACATCGACTTTGGTCCGGAGAGTGGCCTGGCTCAGGGCGGCCGCGACCATCGCGTTCAACTGGCCGGCCTTGGTTCCCACTGGCCGTGCCGCGCCACTTTGCCAGGACGGCGCTGGCATCCGCCGCGAAGTCTGGCTCCGGCAATGCCATCAGGTCGTGCCAGGGCCGAAGACCGGGTCGTCCGGACTGGCCCGCTGCTTCAGAAAACGCCGCCACCGCGCCACGATCTGGGGCCGCAGGTCCTCGGGAGCCAGGGAAACAAAGAAGATCGCGGTCTCGAGCGGGTCGGGCGGAGTGGTCGCGGCCCTGACCAGATAGTCGGCCGTGCGCCGCCGCGCCGTTTCGGACAAGAACTTGTACTGGCTGTCAATAAACTGCCGCAGCTCGGCTCGTTTGGGGGCCGGCTTTCTGTTCAAAGTCGTCACGGCTTTGATGCTGGTCGGGCCGGTCGATCAACGGGAGCTCGAGGGGAGCCTCGCTGCTGGCGAAAACCCCGTAAAGCGAGTAATAGTCGGCCGTCGGGATCGCGTCATACTTGTGGTCGTGGCAACGAGCGCACGCGACCGTCATGCCCAGCAGGCCGCGGGTGACCGTGTCGATCTTGTCATCAATCTGGTCGTGGATGTTGTTGTCGAACATCCGGCCCAGGGTCAAGAAACCCATCGCCGCCAACCGCCAGGGCTGGTCCTTGGGCGCGACCACGTCGGCGGCGAGCTGATCGTGGATCATCCGGTCAAAGCCCAGGTCTTCGTTGAACGCGCGGATGACGTAGTCTCGATAGGTATAGGCGAACGGCCGGACCCGAGCGTCGTCGTACATCAGCACACCGTCCTTGGTGTCGGCATAGCGGGCCACGTCGAGCCAGTGCCGTCCCCAGCGCTCGCCGTACCGCGGAGAAGCGAGAAGCCGATCGACGACCCTGGCGAAGGCATCGGGCGACCGGTCGTTTTCAAACTCCTCGATTTCCCGGGCGGTCGGTGGCAATCCAACCAGGTCGTAATAAGCGCGGCGGATCAAGGTGCGGCGGTCGGCCGGCGGCGAGGGAGTCAGCCCTCCCGCCTCCAGCTTAGCCAGCACGAACGAATCGATCGGCGATCGCGGCCAATCCTTTTGGTGGATTGCCGGTACCGAGGGCTGGCGGATCGGCTGATACGACCAGTGCCCGCGGGCCGATTCGAAGTCCAGGCCAGGAGGCAGCTTCCCAGCCGCGGTCTTGGCCGGCAGAGGACCAATCGCGCCGTGTTTGACCCATTGCGCGAGTGCGGCGATCTCCCTCTCAGGCAGTTTCCCCTGGGGAGGCATTCGCAAAACCTCGTCGTCATACCGCACCGCCTTGACGAGCAGGCTCGCCTCCAGATCGCCCGGAACCACCGCCGGGCCGGTGTCGCCTCCTTTTCGCATCTTGGCCATGTCGTCGAGCCGAAGACCGCCCTTGAGTGACTTGGACTGGGCTGAGTGACACTTGTAGCAGTGCTCGGCCAGCACCGGCCGGACCTTGGACTCGAAGTCATCCTCGCCGGCCGGGTCCGACCTCGGCTCTGCGGCCAACGCTGTCGTGGCGCAGAGAATCAGCAGGGCAACTCCCACACCGATCGTATCATCCATCCCGGTCTTCCAGCGCATCATCCATTCCTCACGAGGATGTCAAACAACTCTTCAATATTATACGCGCAGAAGAGGGCAGGGCGTGTCAAGCTTTTGTTGAGCAATTCGTGGAGGATACCAGGCCGATCATACCCAAGAGCCCCCGTTGACAGTCCGGCCTCTAAGCGGGATGATCGAATTGGTCTGACCACACTGGAGGAAAACATGGACGAACTGCTCACGATCGAGGAAATCGAAGCGGCGCTACGCACCGGAATGGGTGTTGATCGGGGAGCCGCAAACGGACGAAACCCTCCAACTTCGTGCGGGTAAAGTACTCTTCCACGGCTTGGACCAGGATGAAGTTTGCCGCAAGGCCATGGAGTACCCACCGGGGCGTTATGCCCTCCGCTTCCTGGGGACGATCCCAGAAGATTTAGTTCTCGTACTATGAGCCATCCTTTCAACCCGAAGCACGGACCGATTCTGGTTGAGGCCGAAGTTACCGGCCCTGATCGAAGCATGACCCTTCCACTTCTCCTCGACACCGGGGCGACGACCAGTCTGATTAAGGAGTCCGTCTTGCTGGCCTTGGGCTACGATCTCGTGAATGTCACAGACCGGGTGCGAATGACAACCGGAAGCGCGGTCCAGACCGTCCCGAAGGTGATCCTGACAAGGTTAACGACCTTGGGCCAACATCGGGTTCGGATTCCCCGTTCTGGCCTATTCCCTGCCCGCGAGTGCGTCGGTGTCCGGCCTACTCGGTCTCGACTTCTTGCGAGAGCATGTGCTCACGATCGACTTTCGAACGGGGCAAGTGGAATTGGCGTGAACAGTCCCCAGTCCCCGACGAATGCAAGATTTTGATATTTCCATCCGTAGACATCAGGTCCGGTTTTCCTTGCGGATCACCAGCTTCAAGCCCGACCAGACCTCGTCAACCGCACAGACTTTGATGTCGACCAGGCCCAAGGGCAGAGCAACCTCTCGCACCGTGTCTTCGGTGACATCCGTGGCGATCTTCGCCGCCTTCTTGGGCCACGATACCCAGATCGCGCCATTCTGTTTAATCTTGTCTTTATGAACGTTAATCAATTCTACGAGTTCAGATCGCCTTTTGACAAATACGTGAACAATATCAGGTCCCTCGGAGACCTCGCCGCACGATCGCCACATTCTCCGGCAGAGGTGCCAGGAGAACGGCGTAGTCGGCTGGGGCATTCACGACACACAGGAGGGTGCCTGGCTTGATTCCCAGCTTCTTCGCCAGTGGCGTTCCCGAGTATCCTGCCATTGAGGTTATCTGTTTCGTCTTGTCTGATCGGTGTTATCCGTGCGATCCATGGTTCCGTAATGTATGATAAGCGGCTACCTTGTTCAAGGAGAACACTGTGTTCGGCTTTTTCAAGCGGCGACGCCGGCAGCGACTGCGTTCCGCGCCGTTCCCGCCGGCCTGGCTGCAAATCATCGAGAAGAACGTTCCCTTTTACTCCTGGCTGCCGGACGCCGACCGTCGAGAGCTTCAGGGCCTGGTCCAGATCTTCCTGGCCGAGAAGTCATTCGAGGGCTGCGGCGGGCTCGAGCTGACCGACGAGATCAAGCTGACCATCGCGGCCCAGGCCTGCTTGCTCTTACTTCACCGAGAGACCGACATTTATCCTCGGCTGATCACCATCCTGGTTTATCCCAGTGCGTATGTTGCCAAGGCCGTCAGGTCGATCGGTACTCATATCGGCGGCCATCTCGTCTTGGAGGGCGAAGTCCATCCCCTCGGCGAATCCTCCTCAAGCGGAGTTGTCGTGCTTTCCTGGGATGACGTGAAAGCGGGCGCCTCCGACTTCGACGACGGACAAAACCTCGTGTTGCACGAATTCGCCCACCAGTTGGACGGAGAAGACGGTGCGCTCAACGGCGCAGCCACTCTTGGAGCAGCCTGGCCAGTATGTCGCCTGGGCTCGGGTACTCAACGACGAGTACGAGCGGCTCCAACGAGACAGCCGCCTGGGACGCTCCAGCGTGCTGGATCAGTACGGAGCATCCGACCCCGCCGAATTCTTCGCCGTGGCGACCGAGTGCTTCTTCGAGAAGCCGAGGGTACTCCGGAAACGACACCCTGAGCTCTATGAGGAGCTGAAGTCCTTCTATCGCCAAGACCCGGCGCAACTCATCCCGCCGCACGGCTCTCCAGCACCGTGAGGACACCGAGGATTGTGTTTTTTCCGTGCTTTCCGTGGTTCAGAAAGTATTTATCCTTGAAGCGAGTCAAGCGCCAATTTGATCTGTTCCGCGGCCTCGGCAGGGCCCAGTCCATTGATGTGGACCCTCAAGTGCTGCTTTGGCGTACGACCGCCCAAAGTACTTCATGTCTTTCTTGATCTCCTCAAGGTACAGAGCGCGTTCCCTCGGAGAGAGTTGTTTGTCGATCAGATGATTGTCATCATCAAGGAAGATAATTCTATTGAGAATGTTGATAGGATCGTCTTGTACCACGACGATGGTCGACCGAGATTCTTTGACGACGTTCCAATACGGTGCCATCAGACCACGTGGAGGAAGCGCAATCACGCAGTCTTTCGCATCGGTCCGCGAGAGTATGATTTTCAAAACACGGCACACCTGCCCGCGATAGCCAGTCATCCTGGCATAGCGGGCCTGGATACGAGGGATGGTGTCGTGAAAAAAGGCCTCGACCTCGGGGTCCAGGTCGAAGAAGGGGATTCCGAGCAATTCGGCGAGCTTCGGTCCGATTGTGCTCTTGCCCACACAAGTGACGCCTGTGAGGAGAACTCTCATAATCGGTGAGATCCTTTCAAGGATGTCCGACGGCTCGGGCTCACATGCTTTTCTCAAGCCTTGACCGCCAGTGCTTTGACCGACTCAGCCCAGAATAACCCCTCAAGGATCGCCCCGTCCGGCAGTTCTCGCTGATCACAATGTAACAGGCGACTTCGCCCCCCCTTGAGCGATGTCAAATCCCAGCCAAGCCCGCGCTGATCGCTTATCAAGAATCGCCGGTACAAACCTGCGAATCGTAACGCAATTTCCGGAATCACTGCTCATCCTACAGAACAATGACCTGCATCCTTCCCCTTTCAACCTCCATCCTTTATCCTCCATCCTTCGGAGGGAGGAAATCCGAAAATGTTCTTCCATGATTGTCGAGTGGTGAACGGTTCGAATTGTTGGATCGTTGTCTGGGCTTGGCTCGTGAGTCTGGGCTGGACCCACGCAGCCACACGCCGACGCGGCCCGACCCTCCAGATCGAGGTTGACGCGCGCGACCTGCCGCGACGGCTGTTGCACACTCGGATTCAAATGCCCTGCCAGCCGGGCAAGCTCCGGCTCTGGTTTCCCAAATGGGTCCCCGGCACGCACGGGCCTCTCGGACCGGTCCAGAATGTGGGAGGTCTGCGCCTGGAAACGCCCGAGGGTAAACCCGTGCCATGGCATCGGGATGAAATCGAGCCCTACCGCGTCGAGTGCGACGTCCGGACGGCGTCCGTTCAATCGTCGTGCGACTCGACGTGATCTGCAATGAAGCGGCTGTGGGCGCCGCCGGCTATTTGAGCTACGGCAACGCCTCGGTTGGGATCATTAATTGGGGCACTTGCCTCATGTATCCCGAAGGCCCTTCGCGCGACGACATTCTCGTGCACCTCAGCCTGCGGCTGCCACGGCAATGGCGGTTCGCGACCGCGCTCAAAACCGAGGCGTCCCCGGAAACAATCGACCACGTCATGTTTAAGACCGTCTCGCTCGGCGAACTCGTCGATAGCCCCCTGATCGGCGGCGAACACCTGAAGTCGATTCCGCTGGATTCGGGAGCTTACCCGCCGGCATTCCTGGATCTCGTCTCGGAATCACCCGGCGCCTTGGAGCTCGGCCCGAATATCGTGGAGCTTTACAGCCGCGTCGTGAAGGAGGCCGGCGAGCTTTTCGGTGCCTGCCATTACCCGGAGTACCATTTTCTGGTCACGTGCAGCGATGACCTCGGCCTACCTGGGGCTGGAACACCTTACGTCCAGCCTGAACGGCGTCTATGAACACGACTTGAAAGATGATGCCAGGCGCAAGGGCTGGGTCGCCAACTTGCTGCCTCACGAATATGTCCACTCCTGGTGCGGCAAGTTCCGCCGGCCCGCCGGCATGTGCACGCCCGACTTCCACACTCCGGAGAAGACCAAGCTGCTCTGGGTCTATGAGGGCCTGGCCGAGTACCTCGGAGAGGTGCTGCTGGTCCGGAGCGGGCTGGTGGATCTCAAGGAATATCGGGAAATGCTCGCGCTGACCATCAGCACGCTCGCTCATCGAGAAGGCCGGCGCTGGCGGCCGCTGGAAGACACCGCCGTGGCGTCTCACTTGCTGCGGAGGGGCAACCCTAACTGGAGCGACCTGAGACGCGAGCAGGATTATTACTTCGAGGGGCTCTTGATCTGGCTGGAAGCCGACGCCATCATCCGCGAACGTTCGCAAGGCAAGCACAGTCTCGACGACTTCTGCCGGAAGTTTCTGGGCAAGAATCCGTCCACCGCCAAGGTCGTCCCTTACGAGCTGCCGGAAATCGTGAAAGACCTGCGGGAGCTGGCCGACTTCGATTGGGAACCATTTCTGACGCAACGGGTGACACAGCCCCAGGAGGCGCTGCCGCTCGATGTGGTCGGCCGATGCGGCTATCGCACTCCAGTATGCGAACCAGCCCTCGGCTTACTTGACACACCACGAACGCGGCTCGATTACGGCTCGGGATTCGCTCGGACTTATCTTTGAGCGGCGACGGGAGTATCGTCACGGTCATCCCCGGTATGATCGGCGACCGAGCCGGTCTGGCACCGCGGCATGAAGGTGATCGGCGTCAACAATAAAACATTCAGCCGCCAGCGACTGCTCGACGCGCTCGCCGACAGTGTCGCGGCCCGTAAGATCGAATTGCTGCTGATCGAAGGAGACCGGTTCCGCACGGTCGTTCTCAATTACGCCGACGGCCCCCGATACCTCGAGCTGGTCCGGGACGGGGCGAAACCGGATATACTCGCGGAAATCCTCAAACCCAGGGCGAAACCATCACGTTGATCAATCGATGTATTCACGATCCCTCCACGACAGCGCACATTCCAAAGGTGGCCGCACCGGCCAATTCCCCATGACGAAGATTGTGGCGACAAGATCGAGATTGATGCGAGCGAGCCAGTGGAAAACGCTCATTTTCGGAGTGACGGCGGCGCTCCTGGCGGCGACCGGCTTCCTCGGCAAGGCGGGCGAGACCGCCCAAGGCCCTGCCCCCGCGTTGAAAGCCCCGTCTTTCCCTGCGCCCAAGGGTTATGTCTGCTACCGAGCGACCACGCCGATCCAGATCGACGGCCGGCTCGACGAAGAGAGCTGGAAAGCAGCCCCCTGGACCGACGCATTCGTTGACATCCAAGGGGATGTCCGACCTCGCCCTCGGTTTCAGACCCGGGCCAAGATGCTGTGGGACGATACCTATTTCTACGTCGGGGCCCTCCTGGAAGAACCTCACGTCTGGGGCACGCTCACCAAGCACGACTCCGTCATCTTCCAAGACAACGACTTCGAGATCTTCATCGATCCGGACGGCGACAACCAAGAATATTACGAGATCGAAATCAATGCACTCAATACCGAATGGGACCTCTTCCTCAAGAAGGCGTATCGCGACGGCGGCCCGGCGATCAACGAGTGGGAGATCCCTGGCTTGAAGACGGCCGTCCATGTCTCAGGCACGCTCAATAACCTCAAGGACACCGATCAATCCTGGTCGGTCGAGTTCGCGATCCCCTGGAAGGTGCTGGCTGAGTTTGCTCATCGCCCCTCGCCACCCAAGGACGGCGACCAGTGGCGGGTCAATTTCTCCCGGGTCGAATGGAAGCACCGGATCGTCGGCGGCAAGTACCTCAAGGTGCCCAACAACCCCGAGGACAACTGGGTCTGGTCGCCCCAGGGGGCCATCGACATGCACCGGCCCGAACGTTGGGGGTACGTCCAGTTCTCGACCGCTCCCGCCGGCCAGGCGGCCTACCAACCCGACCCGGCCGGCCAATTTCGCGATCGACTCATGCAGATCTATCACGCTCAAAGAAGCTATTTCGAGAAAAACAAGCGATGGGCAACGAATATTGACGACCTGAAGCTTGCCGAGATGCCGGGCTTGCCCGAGCACACGACCAGCCTCAAGCCGGTGCCCGGGGGTTATGAAGCGGCGATTACTTTCAGCCCGCCAGGCGCGGCGCCGCGGACCGTGACGATCCAGAAAGATTCGCGGATTCAATCGCGTTAGCCGGCGATCGCCGGACGGAGCCGTCGTAGGGTGCTCTGCGAGCACCGTTCTTTCCTCACGCGCATGGCTGGCCTTGGTGCTCAAAGAGCACCCTACGAATGCGTGAACTGTCCCGGTATCACACAATGCCATTTAGCCGGCGATCGCCGGACGCAGCCGGCTCCTACGAGTGTAGCCTGTAGGAGGAAGCTCCGTTTCCCAATGGGCGTGAAAAGGCGTAGCGGCTCCATGCATCGCGAGTAGCACCGTCATCTCGTTCGCGACGAACGGGAACGGGTCGTCCGGCTGGGGCTTTCCTCGTCAGCGGTGTTGGCCGCGACCCGATCGACATCGTCTTGAGTCGGCTTTCCTCGACTGGCCAGATCGGGCCGAACCAGCTTCCAGTTGCGGCCGTCGCTCTGGATCGTGATCGTTCCGAGCTGGTCGGTGCGCAACAGGGGGATCTGGCTGCGTCGCAGCAGGCTGACTGTTTCGGAGTGAGGGTGGCCGAACTCGTTGTCTCTGCCCATGCTGGCCACGGCCAGCTCGGGCCGAACCATCTGGAGCCAGCGTGCGTCGGTCCCGTTGCGGCTGCCGTGGTGGGCCGCCTTGAGGATCGTGCAATCGCGCACCAAGTCGGGGTTGTGCTGAAGCCACCATCGGCGCTCCGCCTCTTCGCTGTCTCCCGTCAGCAGGACGGAAAACCCGCCATACTTCAACCGTAGGCCGATCGAGTTATTGTTTTCCTCTTTCTTGTCTTCCGGCGGCTGAGGGAAGATTGTCAGCTCGACAGAGCCCAGCTCGATCTTGCGGGGCTTCGACGTCGGCTGGATAGCCGTCATGCCCTGGGCTTCGACCGTCTTGAGCAGGTTGAGGTAGAGCTTGGTCGAATGTCCCGAGCTGCTCGCCAGGAAGTAGCGGGGCTTGTACGCGCGAACGACCTGGTCCATCCCACCGTAGTGGTCGCTATGGTGATGGCTGATCGCCACCAGGTCGAGCGAGGTGACCCCTTTGCGCTTGAGGACGCTTAAGGCGGCATCCTTGGTCGGGCCGGCGTCGATCAAGGCCGTCTTGCCCTCGGGCGATCGGATCAGGATCGAGTCGCCCTGGCCAATGTCGAGGACCTCGATCACGACCGGCTTGTTGGTGCCCGACCGCCAGGACGATGGCTGCCCTTGACTGGCCGGGCGACGCCGAAACCAAGGCGAGGCCGACCAGGAAAAGCGCGACGAGCGCGGAGACTTTTTTGATTAATCACAATTTAATATCTCCACCCGGATCGCTCTGCGATAATTTGTCTTGGACCTGTCGGGTTTGGGCGGCGAGATCCCGGGTTGCCTGGGCGTCGTGCTCGAGGGTCAGCGTGAGCACATCCCCCGGTTTGGAGTTGGGAGGCAAGAGCGACTTGGGGATATTGAGGGTGTCGCCGTCGTCGGTCAAAAGGACGGCGATTTGCTTGCCTTTGCCTTCGAAACGGTCAAGGGACAGGGACAGACGGACAGCCACGCCGTTTACTCCTTTGGCCCGAGTGGGCTCACTTGATGATGATGGGACTATCGGCGGCGTCGCCCCGGCTTTGCGAGTCGGAGTTGCCGATGCGTTGGCTTGTGCCGGGGTTCGGCGGCACTCGGGGTCTTGTCGGAGATCGCCGACACGCTGGCTCTGAAAGACGATCGTGGTGTTCCGCGGATCGACGGGCGGATTCGGTTTTTGGGCCGGCTCGAGGGGAAATGTGCCTGTCTTCAAAGGAAACTCGCGAGGCGCGAACGTCGGGGGGAGCCAGGATGAACTTCTTGGGCTCCATGAAGAGGCCGGTCTTGCGGTCGAAGACCTCGACTACGATCTGTTCGCCCGTGTTCCACTCAACCTGAAATGGCCGGTGAGGCCAGCCCGCGGTCAAGTCGTCCTTGCCCGCGACGGCCAACCGCTCGCCATAGGGCTTGGATTCCCAGAGGGTCGAATCCCGCCCCTGAGGATCGAGCTTGGTGACCTTGGCCTGGATATCGACCGTGTGCCCGGCTTTGAACAGGGTCGGATCGAGCTGAATTTTGGGGATGGTGACCTGGTAGATCCCGGGCTTACTGAATTCATCACGAGGCTTGAGCGTGTCGATGACGGTATTCACCAGCGAGCCGTCGAGCTTGGGCGTGTCCCCATCGGCGGCGGGGTTCCCGTCACCAGGGTCCAGAGAGCCTGGACCTGCGGATGGTCCTTGAACGTCCAACCGCCGATGCCGGCTCCTCCTCCGCTCAAGATCATGAGGAGATAAATCAGTCGCCTGAACAGAGACTGCTTCGGTTTCTTCCTTGGCTTGGTCATGCACCTTTCCCCATCCTTGAGGCGCAGTGGATCGCCCGAGTCGGCTCGATGTGTTGGGAAACCCCACGACCTTTTAGCAAAGATCGGAAACCGGTCAAGGCGAGTTGGCTGATTCGACCGACATGACCGACATCACTGACATCTTGACGGAAGCGCAGTTATTTTGGACCGGTCCACAACTCGCTGAAAAAGTGCGATCCTCGGAGACCGTTACCGGCACGAATTGATTGTTGGCCTATGCACCCGGCCGAGCCGATCAGGCGAGGCGCCTCGCCGCCCGCCGGCGCCAACGCACCCCATTCCTTAATCGCTCTGTTTCCCTGTCCGCCTGCGGGCGGGCCAGCCTGGTCAACGGCACCGCATCCAGATAACGATTCCGACGAAAAAGATAGCGAGACCCACGCCGAACGAGACAGTCGAGAGCGCTGATAGGTAGTCTTGCGGGGGAACAGCTTGCGTGGGTCGAGCGTTTGAGGACCGTTCCGAGGCACCTAGCATGGTCCTTTCGGCACCAGGGACTTTATAGGACTTAAGAGAAATGAAGTCGTGAACAAAGACACCCGGCTGAAGTACGGGCCAAAAGGTGGACGTTGGGAACTCTTTATCGAATACAACGGACTCAACGTGGTATTTCCAGGTGACGTTCGGCTTGGAATTGACCATCTGGCTGTCGACAGGGATGAAGTGACCTTGAACTTTGTCCAAAGACTCGGCCGTCCAAGCCCACAAGGGTTCCTCCGCGTCGCGGGCCGCTTGGTTCTTGAACGACTCGACTTTCAAGGGAATTGAGGTCGCTCGGTCCAGGTAGTAGACGTGGTCTTGAGGAACCTGCCAGCGGAGTTGGCGGAAGAGGAAGATGTCGCAGTCCCGTCCAAGGACCTTACCCGTCCCCAGCGATTCCGCCGTAGGCAGGGCTTTGTGCAACGGCTCCCTGCACACGTAGAGAAGTTGGATCGGCCCTGGCCGGTTCATCCAGTCACCTCGATCCTCCTGCGAATAGGTCCGTTTGATGAAGACAGACTCTTGGGAATAGGGTGGCCGAGCCTCGAACTGAACTTCGGCGCACCGCGATCCATCGCTAAAAAGGGTGAACCGGCGCACGACCTCGTCGCCTTGCAGATGAGTTGTGTCGCAAGTCCTCTGACCTAGGGCGGACTCAATGTAATGTTCATCGACGAGGGAGAAATGCCTGGTTGGGAACTCGGGATCCCGGGAGATGATCGTGGTGCGGACTTTCAACTCGATTGACCTCCGACTCTCCAGTTCCCAGGCGAGTTGATTCACAGCTCGTTCGGCTCGTGGGTCCATGATCTCTGCCTCTGGCCTGAAGTCTCGTTGGGTCGGTCAACGAGGATAGAGGTGATTCCGCGAAGAGCCGCCCCGGTAGCGCACATCGGGCTCTAAACTTTGCTGGACCGACGCTCGTTCCATAGAGCGGCATGAAAGAAAACCGCGGAGATCAGGCTCTGAGGCCGTACCAGGTTCCAAAACCCAATCTACCCATTTGCCAGCGACTTTGGGGCCGCGTCGGGCTCGAAAGCCGAAGCGGCCCGCTTGCGGGGATTCCACGACTCAAGACCCCAACGAGTTGCGACCAATCGCTGCGTGGGCCGTGGTCTGCCCACATGAAGAAAGTTCTGCGTCCGTGCGGTCATCGACTGGCTCACGGTGGGTCGCAGATAAAAACCGAACTGTAACTGCAATTATCCCCTGTCGGGTTATTGTTGGAGCAGTAGGACTGGAATGAGCAATCCCATGAATTATAGTAGGGGCAACCGGCACCGCCCTGTTGGCACCCCCCGAGGAAATATCCCGGTGGTAGGGGATTATGGCAATAGATAATCCCCCCACCAGTGCTGCAGGTACGCAAGAGACACCATAAGAAACGCAATGGGACATGGGAGCTGTTCCCTGACCTCTTGCGGTCCCGAGGATCGAAATCAAAGACAGAGTCAAAGCGGAGGCGGAAAAGAGCGAGATGATCTTCTTCAGAATGGTCTTCACTGGATTGTCCTTCCCGGGTCGTGAGATCAACGGATTACTACAGCGAACCACACGCGAGGCTCGCGATCGAGCTGGACTATTGGGGAACGATTTCCCCGCCGGCACGAGTTCCCAAGCTCCGCCAGGTCTTCATGTTGGTTCCGGAGGTGAACCAGCGAACCGAGCCATCGGCCATCGCGGCATTCACGCCTCCGGGGTGATAGCTTCGCGCCGCGAAGATTCCCACTCCGATGTTAAAAGCCGTTGAGCCGCAGTCCGGAACGAGACTGTCGGGTGGCGCCGAAGCGTAGAAATGGCTCTGGACCGCGCCGGGGATCATCCACGACCCGCCCGCATCAAGCCGGGGGTCGTCGGGTACGATTTGGGAGCAGGCATCAACCCACTGGTCCGCTGTCAATAAGCCGCCATTCCAGCTACGGAACACCCAGTCGCGGAATGGGTGGTAAGCACCGTTGATCCCCGAACCAACGGGCTTCTCGGAGAACGCAAGCGTGTTCGACAACCCGTCGCGGAACGATGACAGCGGAAGCACCCGGGAGTTGCCATCGTCAACGGGGGCGAAGGCACCGTCGTTGATGGGAAGATAGACCCCGTCAGCGAGCTTGCTTATCTCGCCCAATCCCGTGCAAGCTCGGTAGGAAATGGCCCCGAATGAGCTCGACCTCATGTACGGATCGGACGGGCAGAGGAACGTGTTGACGGTCTGTGTTGCGGCGGTCCGCTGATACGCATCGAGCCAGACGAACGAGCCGGACATGAGGTTGAAGTTGATATTCTTGTAGATATTCTGCTGCTCCAGAAACGGCAGGAGTAGGCAGTGGAGGGAGAAAATACCAACCATATCGTCCTTTTGTTGGCCGAGGGGCCGGCCCCAGAATGCAGCGGGCGGAAACCCTCCCCGAGATGTCTCGAACGAGTGGGTCGCGCGAATCAGTTGCCCCAAATTATTCGCGCAGAGGGCGCGGCGGGACGATTCCCGCGACGACTGAATCGCGGGTAATAGCAATCCGGCGAGAATTCCGATGATTCCGATCGCAACGAGTGATTCAATCAGGGTGAATCCGCGCTGGCAGCAGCAGTTTGTTAATGGGTGAGGGCCCCTCATTGCACATTCTCCGCGCGTAACGAGACGGGGACAACGACTCGCTCAGTTGGCGATGAAGATCTTCGAACGATGATGGAAAACACGCCCTCCCGCATACGTCCCGGTTTGACCCCGATGGAAAACGCAGCGCGGCGTCCTCTCTCAACCCATTGCACGGGGCTGATGACCAGAGGTGATTCCTTGCCACCCTCGGCTCCAACTTCAAGATCGAGCGAAGGGTTGGCGGTGAAAATAAGGAAATCGGCCCTAGCTTCCCGACTTTCGGGTCGCTTGGCGAGGTAAAGCACTGTCCGGGATGGGACCACCCTCAGTGGCGGCAAGGTTTCAGCATGCACGATACTCCGTTCGACGTGTTGCGGATCCCACGGGTCGATGACGAGAACTTCGTCGGAGAAAACCCCGGGCGGTGGGTCCGAGTTGAACCTGACCTCGTACACGTACCGCCTCTGAACGGTACCCGGTTTCGTGTAAGGTGATTCGTCGAAGGCAGGAGGACCAACCGTTAAAAATGATGAGGGGGCTTTGACTATTGGGGGCTGGCGCTTTGAGCCTTGTAACTCGACGGTCGTGGCGCTGATGGTACGTGTGTCCGTCTTCGAAAACCCAGCCGTCCATGTGAGCTCCCCGCCCGCTTGAAGCAGGAAAGGTGGTCGGCGTCCGCCGATCAGCCGTAACTGGAGCACGACCTCAGGAGTCGACGGCGAATCGGTCTGCAAGGTTACGATTGCAAGCTTCTCACCGACTTGAAGGGGGAGGGCACGGACTTCCACTATCCCGAGCCTTCCAGGCTCGATTGTCATCGGCTGAACCTTTGGCTCGGCGCAGCCACAACTGCTCTGCACGGCGATGATGTGGACCGGCCAGCCTCCGACGTTTTCGATCTCGAATTTGGCGGACGCCTCATCAATCGAGAGAGCGCCCGTTCGGGTAGACTTCGGCTTTTCGGGACCCCGCCAGGTCAGCGTGGACTGTCGCGGCACAAGTTTTCCAGGCCCTGCTGGCGCGCGGCGAAAAGTGAAGAGCCCAGAGCTCACCACCAAGGTGATGCCGAAGACCGCTAGAACTACCCCCCCAACGATGAGATCTCGCCATGGAGCGGCGCGTTGTCCACGTCTCCCGGCATGTCGCATGTGGCTCCTCTCGATACATGGATCCCATCCTGCTCGTTACTTAGTCTAAGGCCGGGAGGCGGAGATGGCTATGCCTCATGCTGCCAGATACACCGCCGGAACCTGTGATCGGAACCGAAAGAGAGGTAGATTAAACAATAAGTATTCTCACGTGAAGTTAATCTGTCAATGCCACTTTTCTTACTGAACGGCAAATCCAGCATGTAAGTCGATTGGCGAACCGAAGTCTACAAATCAAGCAGCCGGCGATAGCTGCCGGCGTAGTACAAGAGCGGCTCGCCGCCCTGGTATTCGCCAGCCAAAATCTCGCCGACGAAGACGTCGTGGTCCCCTCCCGGGAGGACATCGACGACTCGGCAATCCACGAACGCGAGGCAGTTGGACAGGATCGGCGAGTCGGTGGCCGCCGTCGTGGTGTTCAAGTCGGAGAAATCCTTCGGGCCCGGCGTGGCGAACCGCCGCGAGATCTCTTCCTGGTCGAGACAGAGGATGTTGATCGCGAAACAACGGTTCTTATTGAGGTAGTCGAGCGTAGCGGCACGTTTGTCCACAGCGACCAGCACAAGCGGAGGGTCGAGCGACAGCGATGCGACCGCGTTGGCTGTCAAACCATGCTGGCCGGCCTCGCCACCGGTCGTCACGACCGTGACGCCCGTTGCGAAATGACCCATGATTTTCCGCTGTTTCTTGGAGTCGAAGCTCATGAGGGAAACTCGCTTACTCGCTCAACCTGTTGCGTCGCCGGATCCATTCTGTTCTTGCAAGATTGTACACGATCGTTGCAACCCGCAAAGGGTGCGCATCACTCGGATTGCTTCTTTTGCAGTCGATCGGCTCTTCCCCGGCCTGAACCAGCCGGCAGAAGCCCTCGCGGCGCTGGTCGTCGCCAGCGACCAGCGAGCCGTCTTATCGTATTTGAACGGGGTCTCGTTCAGCCATTTCGCTTTATAAGTTTTTCTTCATAATCGGATTTGCTGGCGTGTACGGACACCGGACGGAGCACAGTGGTATCAGTATTTGCTACTCCTTGCCAAGATTCGTGTTAGGGAATTCGATTCCTGGGCGTTGGGCTTACGATCGACGATTTGTGGATCGCGTGTTCCGTCGCATGATCGGGAATCTTGGGGAGAAGCTGGTTGACCTCGACTATGACGCGGATATACTAAGGAATTAAGAAGTGCGTGCGTCTGAGCATCGATTGCGGCCTCCTACCACTGATTGCCGCTCAGAATCCGCTATTGCGGACTCACTCCCATTAGAACCAGACCCATGATTCCTTCCAAGGGGTCGAGGTTCCTTTGGTTTCTCTCCTACGTGCCGCGATTGGTGCTGCGCATCGCAGGGTTATCCAAGCCGTCGGTCTTCTTCTTCGTCAGGAGGTGAGTTCCACGACAACGTGTCGGCAGAGCCGCATCCGGTAATCAGAGGCTCGCCATGGTCGGTGAATGACATCGATTGTCACGTATACAATAATAAGTGTTTCTCGCCGGCAAATACTGGCTAACGTGCGCGAGCAATATTCCGATATTGCTGAAGGTAGTCACGGGCAACTGATTGAGGCTGAAGGAGCGATCACGCCCGTGTGATCGATCTCCCCGGACAAACTACGCTCCGGGCATCCGGAGTCGTTCCGTCGATGAGGGTGTCGGTTTCAGTGGGCGTTGATATTCACAAATGCGTCTTTTTGAGAGGTAGTCATGGAGCGGAAACGACGAGGGTTCACGTTGATCGAGCTTTTGGTCGTCATTGCGATCATTGCCGTATTGATCGCGTTGCTCTTACCGGCGGTGCAGGCGGCGCGTGAGGCCGCGCGATGCGCACAGTGCGTCAACAACCTGAAACAACTGGGGTTGGCGACGCACAACTACATTTCCGCCAACAACGTCTTCCCCCCGCAGACAAGTTGGCCGACGTTGGCGGCCAATGTCACCGGCAATACCGTGGGCTTGGCTTGGGGATTCAACTGGTATTACGCGATCTTCCCTCAGCTCGAGCAGCAACTCGGTCTTCAACTCGGTGAACTTCTAATCTCTCCCCCTTTGACTACAGTCAGCTCACGGCGGGCTCCATCAAGGTGAGCGCGCTACTCTGTCCCGATGAATCCTCGAATCTCCAGCTTTACCCGGTCACCACGACCACAAGTACCTGGTACTACGCCGTCTCGAATTACGTCGGCAATTACGGCGGTCCGGCGGCATACATGCCTTTTACCGGGACGATCGCGCCTGGGTACAACGTCGAGCTCGGCATGAATACCGTGTCGGGGAACAACCTGCCCGTTGTTGGCCTCCAGTCAGTCACTGATGGGACGTCGAACACGGGGCTGTTCAGCGAACGGCTGATCTCCGCCTATCCGTTTGGGTCGACGCAACAGTTTATGCCAATGGAACCAGCGGGTATCGCGCGATCTTCACAGGGGACATACGCGGCGGCTCCGAACTCGGTGAGCCCCCTCAATATGTTCTCGGGGAATCCCGCGCAGTTGTTCGTGCAAGGGTGCCAGTCGATCGGTAGCACGACGCCCGCGGCGTATCCAGCAGCGGTTGGCGTGGAGATGATCGCTGGTAATCCAGGGTACATTACTTTGTCGAGCTACATGCACTGGACGCCGCCGAACACGCCCCCATGCCAGAATTCGCTAGATCTGATCCTTGGGTACGTCGGCCCCTACGGCTCGGCCTCGGCGAACAGTCTGCATCCGGGCGGAGTCAATCTCTGCTTGGCCGACGGTTCGGTCCGGTTCATCAAGAGTACGGTCAGCCTCCAAGCTTGGTGGCGCTCGGCACTCGTGGCGGCGGCGAAGTGATCAGCTCCGACTCGTATTGATCCTCGCGGGTATCGGTATCGGTGGAGTTCGGCCCGGGCGCCTTGCGCCGGGCATTTGGTCGCCTACAGCCTTCTCGTACACGCTTTCAGAACTCCACAAGGCGGCGCGGTCGACGACTCACAGCCGAAACCTGCTCGAGTGCCAGGTCGTGTACAAGAGAAGCGGTCGACTGTACGTCATCGGTCGTAAGTATGCCGATCTCCTGATCCACGATCTGGTTAATCGCAACGGCCAAGATCACATCGCTCGAACTCTGCACGACCTGTGACAGGACGGACGATGTGCTCGTCTTGAAGTTGGTATCACCACTGTAAACCACTTTGATCGAGTGAGTTCCGACCGAGAGCGACGAGGTGGTGAAGCTGGCGGTCCCGCCGCTCAGCGTCACGGTGCCCAGGGTGTGCGAGCCGTCCATGAACGTCGCGGTTCCGGTTGGCGTGCCGCTCCCCGGCGAGACCGGGCTAACCGTGGCCGTGAACGTGACCGCCTGGCCGGACGTCGACGGGTTAAGAGAGGAGACGACGCTGGTCGTCGTACTCGCCTGTTTCACGGTCTGCGTCAAAGTCGACGAGGTGCTGGTCGTGAAGTTGGTAGTCGCCGCTGTAGACCCCGGTGATCGAATGCGAGCCGACCGGCAGGGTCGAAATCGAGAAAGTGGCCACGCCACCGCTCAGTGTGCCGGTGCCGAGACTGGTCGATCCATCCATGAAGGTGACCGTGCCGGTCGGAGTTCCGCTCCCCGGCGAGTTCGCGCTCACCGTGGCCGTGAACGTCACCGACTGTCCGTAGACCGTCGAACTGTTCGAGGAGCTCAGCCTGGTGGTCGTGGAGTCGAGGTTGACCGTTTGGCGTCAGGGTCGGCGAGGTGCTCGTCGCGAAGTTGGTATCGCCGCTATACACGACGGTGATCGAGTGAGAACCCGCCAGGAGGGCGGACGTCTTGAACGTCGCCCTCCCGCTTCCGTTGAGCGTGGCGGTGTCGAGGGCGGTCGAGCCGTCCATGAAGGTAACCGTCCCGGTAGGCGTCCCGCTTCCGGGCGAGGCCGCTGACACAACGGCCGTGAAGGTCACCGATTGGCCGTAGACCGAGGGATTGAGCGACGAAGTCACTGTCGCTGAGGTGGCGTCCTGGTCGACCGTCTGGTTCAGGCTTGCGTTGCTGGTAATGAAGCTGCCGCTGCCATTGTATGTCGCCGTGATCGTGTCCAGGCCCGTCGCCAGTCTGGCGGTGCTGTACGAGGCCGTCCCGTTGCTCAGCGTGACTGTGCCCAGAGTCGTCGAGCCGTTCATGAACGTGACCGAGCCGGTCGGAGTCCCGCTCCCCGGCGCGTTCGCCGCGACCGTCGCCGTGAACGTCACCGACTGGCCATAGACGGAGGGGTTGGTCGCGGAAACGACCGAGGTCGTCGTACTGTCCTGGTTGACCGTCTGGGTCAGCGTCCCCGAGCTCGTCTTGAAGTTGGTGTCTCCGCCGTAGGACGCCTTGATGGTGTGATTACCGACGGAAAGCTGCGGCGATTCGGTGAGGCTGGCGGTCCCGCTCGCTGAGCGTAGCCGTGCCGAGCTGCGTCGAGCCGGCGGAGAACGTGACCGTGCCGGTCGGCGTTCCGCTCCCGGGCGAGTTTGCGCTCACCGTCGCCGTGAACGTCAACTGCTGCCCGTAGACCGACGGGATTCACCGCTGAAACGACGACTGTCGTGGTGCTAGCCTGGTTGACCGTTTGAGTGAGTGCCGACGAGGTGCTGGCGGTGAAGTTGGGGTCGCCGCTGTAGTCAGCCGTGATCGAGTGTGAGCCGACGACGAAGAATGTGGTCGAGAAGAGTGGCCGTACCCGCCGCTGAGAGTGCCGCTGCCGAGATTCGTCGTGCCGTCGTAAAACGTCACCGTGCCGGTCGGCGTGCCACTTCCCGGCGAGGCCGCCTTCACGGTCGCCGTGAACGTCACGGACTGTCCATAGACCGACGGATTCGCCGAAGAAGTCACTCTGGTCGTTGTCGAGTCCTGGTTCACCGTCTGGGTCGAGGACCGCGGAGGTGCTGGGAGCGTAATTGGTGTCCCCGCTGTAAACCGCGGTGATGGCCTGCGAACCGACGGGCACCGACGTCGTCTTGAGGGATGCCTTCTTGCCGCTGAGCGTCGCGGTGCCAAGCGCCGTCGAGCCGGCGTAGAAGGTCACGCTTCCCGTGGGCGTGCCGCTGCCGGAGGAGGGCGTTACCGTGGCGGTGAAGGTGACCGACTGGCCGAAGACCGAGGGATTGGTGGAGGAGGTGAGGGTCGTGGTCGTGGCAATGCCCGCGTTGACCGTCACCGACGACAGCGCTCGACGTGCTGCCCGTGAAGTTGGGGTCGCCCAGGTATTGCGCCGTCAGCGAGTCAGTACCGACCGGCAGCGCGGTCGTCGTGAGAATCGCGGTGTTGCCGCTCAGGCTCGGCGGTGCCCAGGGAGGTCGTGCCGACGAAGAACTGCACAGAGCCCGTCGGCGTGCCCGCACCCGGCGCGACCACCGCGATGGTCGCCGTGAGCGTGACGGGCTGGCCCACGGTCGTCGTGGAAGGGGTTGCAGAAAGACCGGTCGTGGTGCTGGCCTGGCTGACCGAATACTGCGTCGTGGACGACGAGCTCGTCACGAAATTCGGGTCGCCGCTATAGACCGCGGTGATCGAGTTCGACCCCACCGGCAGGGCCGAGGTGGTGAAGCTGACCGTGCCACTGGCTCCCAGCGTCTCTGTGTCGAGGACGGTCGAGCCTTCCTGGAATGTGACCGTTCCCGTTGGCGTGCCGGCGCCCGGAGCGACCACTCCGATCACGGCAGTGAAGGTCACCGACTGGCCGAAGACCGAGGGAGTGGGACTGCCGGCCAGAGCAATCGTTGTGCCAGCCTGGTTGACCGTCTGCGACACAACAAGCGAAGTGCTACCGCTGAAGTTGCCATCGCCGAGATATTGTACCGAGATCGAATGCGTTCCCGCCATGAGGGCCGAGGTCGTGAATGCCGCGTTTCCGGAGCTATCCAGGGTCTGGGTACCCAGCTCGGTCGTGCCATCCAGGAACTCGACGGTGCCTGTCGGGATGGGCAAGCCGGACGTCACCGCGGCGACGCTGGCGGTGAACGTGACCGACTGACCATAGACCGTGGTCGGTGCATTCGAGCCGACGACGGCCGTCGTGTCAGCGGTGTTCACAACCTGGCCGGCGGCCAGGATCCCACTGCTCGCGATGAAGTTGCCATCCGTGTTAATGTAATTGGCCGTAACGGTGTAACTGCCCACGGCCAGGGACGACGTCGTGAACGTGGCGACGCCGTCCTCATCGAGTATTACCGGAGCACCGATCGCCGTCCCATCAATGGAGAACTGGACGGAGCCGGTGGGGATGCCGTTCGTCAATGCCGAGGGCGTGACGGTCGCGGTGAACGTCACGGAGTCGCCGAAGCTCGATGGGTCCTCGCTTGATTGGAGCGCGGTCGTTGTCGTGATGATATCGACCTGCGTGAAGGCTTCGGCGGCCGTCGGAGTCGACTTCGACGTTGCCGGCGTTGTCCGTCGCGACGCTGTAGAACGAGTAGGTATCGCCGTTCTGGCCAGAATAGAGGGCGGAAAGGGTCGACGCTGGCAGAGTGGTCCAGAGGGTGTAGGGACCGCCGTTTGTCGAGACGTAGATGGCGAACGACGAGAGTCCCGACGGCGTGCTTCCTCCGGTCCCGGTTGGGTCGGAACCGCCGACCGAGACGAGGAAGTTCGGAGTCGTCGTCGTGGCAGGGAGCGGATTGACCGTGCTCGTCGGCGGCGTCGTATCCATCAGCCACGTGGTGGAGACCGAGTTGGAGCCGGCGTTGCCGGCCTAGTCGTGTGACACCCGACGCATTCACGTCAAGACGTACGTCCCCTCAGCGGTCGTCAGGCCAGCAAGACCGCTGATCTCATAGGTCGCGGTCTGGCCCGAGACCGGACTGATCGTGACGGCGCTGGTGATCAGGTTCGGGCCGCCGTTATCGGTCAGGCTGAGGTCGCTCAGTGAAAACGTGCTGGGTCGATCGCTTCGCTGAACGTCACGTCGACCGACGAGACGGCTGAATTCCGTCGGGTTCGGCGTCGACTGCCGAAACTGAGGTGACGACCGGAGGCGTGATATCGATTGTCACCGTCGAACGAGGCTCGTCGGCGAGACTGTTGCCCGCCGCGTCCGTCGCCGTGACCAGCAGAGCTGTGCGTGCCCGCGGAAAGGTTAAATGGATCTTGGAACGACAGTGCCGGCAGCCGTGATCGTGCCAAGATCGGTATTGCTCGACTCGTCGACGACATCGACCGTCAGTCCGGTTTCGCTCAGCGTTCCGGAAAGGGTGACGGCGCCGGTGTCGGTAAGGCCGGCGGTGACGGAGATCCCGTATCCGGCGAGATTGCCAGGTCGTCGGCGCGGCGGGCGGCGTGGTCAAAAGGACCCAGGTAGTCCGAAGCGGTGCCGGTCCCGATGTTGCCGGCCAGGTCCATCACGCCGGCCGCACTGACCGTGAATGTATAGGTCCCATCGATCGGGAAAGACCAGGTTATTGAAGTTGGAGATCTCGAATTCGGTCGGCGAGAGTTCGGTGATCGTGATGCTGGACGTGATGAGGTTGGGACCGCCCGCCTTGGAGTACGTGATGTTCTGGTAGGTGAATGTGGCAGGGTCGATCGGCTCGGAGAAGAGTGACATCGACGGACGGGACGACGATGTTGCGCGGCGACTGGATGTAAGTCCGGCAACGACACGATGGTCGGGCCGACCGTGTTCATCGTCCAGCTCTCCGAGAGCAAGCCGACGCCCGCGTTGCCCGATCCGTCGACGAACCCTGCGGCGCTGACGGTCAGGTCGTAGTCGCCGTCGAGGCGGTCGAGGGAGCCAGCCCGCCAATGCTGTAAGTGGTCGCGTCGATCTGCGTGACAGTCACGTCGGAGCGTGATGAGATTCGGCCCGCCGTTGAGAGTCAAGCTCAGCGCCTGGTAGTCGAACGACGCCGGATCGATCGGCTCGGAGAGGACGACGTCGACGGTCTGCACGGGAGTGTTGAGCAGGGTCGGGTTGCCGGCGCCGACACTGACCACGACCGGCACGTCGGTGCCCGTGGCCCATGAGGTCGACTGGGAGCCGGCGCCGACGTCGCCGAAGAAGTCGCTCACGCCGGTCGCGCTGACGGTCAGGCGTATAGTTCCCATCAGCGTCCGTGAGCGCCGTGAGGCCGCCGATCGTGAAGGTCGTCGGAGAATCCTGCGTGATGGTGACAGAGGAGTTGATCAGGTTCGAGCCGCCGTTGAGCGTGAGGGTCAGATTCTGCGGTCGTGAAGGTGGACGGGTCGATCGGCTCGGAGAATGTCACGTCGACCGAGTCGACCGGGCCGCTCTGCGGGCTGGAGACCGACGACAGCGAAGCTGACGGCGGGCGGGGCTGTCGTCGTGGGCTCGATAATAGACCATGTAGGAGCCGGTGCTGTTGTCGTCGAGAATATGCAGCTCGTCATCGACCGTGGATTGACCGGTCGGGGCGATGCGTGCGGTCGGTGGTCCAGGCCTGGTCGCTGACGGGGATGACCGTGCCGTCGGAGCGGACGACCTGGTAGAGCGTGTATCCGGCGCCGGGGTCGGGAAGCTGGATGTAATCCCAGCCGCTGGTGACGTTGGCCGTGACCTCGAAGGTGAGCGCGCGCTCGGCCCGACCGGGCTGGACGAGGCGTTCGTGGCGACATTGACCGGGGCGGTCGTGCCGTCGGAGAAATAGATCGTGTCGGGCAGGTTGTCGGGATTGGGGATGTCGTCGGCCAGATAATCCATTTCGCCGGTGCTGTCCGGGATAGTTGAAATCGCCGGCATGGATCAAGGTGTGCGTCTTCACGCTGCTGATCAGGCTCGTCTCGGTGCCGCCCAGCGCGTCGAGTGGCTGAACGTGGCGGAGAAGTCCTCGAACTCGCCCTGGAGCGACGAGAGGCAGCAGGAAATCGGCGTCGGCCGGTTTGGCCGGGCGCCACGTCGCCGAAATCCACGGTCAGCGACGGCGTCTCTTGCTGGTTGCCGACCTGCGTGCCGATGATCTGGAAGTTGTCGGCCAGGCCCTTCTCGTTCTGGACGATCTGCGGCTGGGCCGTGGTGATCGAGAGATTGTTGGCCGTGCCGGCGCCGACATTGGTCACCAGCAATCCCAGCGACGGCGGGCTCGCTCGGCATGACGACTTGCGGCGTGGAGGGGTCTTCGCCGATCACGGTCTGCTGCAGGAAATAATTGAGCTGGAGATCGGCCTGCGGATAGACGGTGATCGTGGCCGGGAAGATCGGCGATCGACGACGTCCCCGCCGGAGGGATCGACGAACTCGATCGTGCCGCCGATGTGGTAGATCGTCGGCGCGCGCCGGCGGCGGCCGAGTCGTCGGGGATGAACGTGAAGGTGATCGTGCCGGTGCTGCCATCCGGCAGCGTGGCCGGTGCCGTTGACGACGCTGAGGCCCCGCTGTAGGTCGGCGCAGGAGACATAGAATTCGCCGTTGGCGGGGTTGCCGTTGGCGTCGGTGATGTTGATGTCCATCACGACATTGGTCATCGAGCCGGTGCCGTCGCTGTTGGTGATCGTCAGCGTGCCGGTGAACGCCGAGCGGGTAAGCGTCGCGGTCTGGTCGATCTGCAAGCTTGACCGTAGTGCAGACGCCTGGTCCCGCCAGGTCGTTCTGGAACTGGACGAGGGCCGCTGATACTCGGCGGCGAGTCAGCGTAGCCGTCGGCCTGGCTCTCCTGCTCGGCGGTCTGGGCCGCGGCGAAGGCGTCCTGGAGGGCCTTGATGTCGAGGAAGTCGGTGCTCTCCCCGGCCGGCACCTCTGAGGCGGTGACGATGCCGGCGAACCAGTACTGCGACGGTCCGGTTCCAGCGACTGAGGAACTCATTGGCCTCGGCGACCGAGAGGCCGGTCGGCAGTGTGGTGGCGAGCAACTGCGCCTGCTCGGCGGCCGAGACGGTCTCGCCGCTGTCGCTCGCCTTCTGGACGTCGGCATAAAAGGCGGTGACCCACTGCTGGAGGGTCGCCGTCTGCTGGGTGTAGAGCCAGTTCGAGTCGCCGCCGAAGAGCGCATCGTCGGCGGCCGTGATCGCCTGCAGGTAACCGCCGACCTTGGTCAAAAGGGCGATATCCCCGGCGACCTCGCTGTTGTTGGAAGCCGCCGCGGTGATGGTCGCGATGTCATTTTCCCACTGCTGATACTCGTCGAGGGTCGGCACGACCTGGGCGAGCTGGCTCGAGGTCATGCCGGAGTTCCCGACCTGGCCCTGGATCAGGCCGAGGTCCGACAGAGCGGCCGTGTAGACGGGCAAGGGGTCGAAGGACTGGTTCATAAGGACGGAGGAGAACGTGTTCCAGATTCCGGCGATCGCCGGGCTCAGGTTGAGGCTCGTGCTGGTAGGTGGGGCGTCGTCTTCGGCCTGCTCGAGGTCGGGGATCAGGTCATTGTTCGCCGTGTCGCACGACTGATCGATGACGATCACCGGCGGGAGCGAGCCGCCGCCAGTCGGGTTGACCGGGCCGCTCGGACCCGTCGTGCTCGTACCGCCGCCGCCGCCAGTGCCGAAGCCACCGCCACCACCGCCGCCGCCGCCGAATCCGGTGCCGATTCCGCCCTGGATCGCGGAGAGGGTCGACTCGACGCCCTGCGAGGTGCAATCCCGGTCGGGGATGGCGACGATCTGGTAAATGTATTGATAGATCACGTTGCCGCCACAGTCGTAATAATCATACGCCTGGAAGACAGACGAGCAATCTCCGCCGACGGTGTCGCTCCCGGCGGGATTGCCGTTCGGGGTCGGCGGGGCGGTAGGTGGACATTCGCAGGGGCAGGGCGGATTTGATGCCAAATGGCGCCTTCACGCCCAGATCCCACGTATAGCCCCCCATGAGCGAGGCCCCACCGATCGGGAACTTGCTCCATCCGCCTGCAACCCCTACCTCTTTCGCCACGATGCCGTGATTGTCGAAGTCCAGATTCCCGTTCACCGAGGCGGGGGTGCCGGGAATGCTAAGTCCCCCCGAGGCCTGACCGCCCCAACCTGTAGGGACTTTGTCTGGCGACCAAGTCAATCCGCCACCGACCGATGGCGTAGTGACTCCACCCATCCACGTGGCGTAAAGTTCTCCATTTTGGTCGACTTGGAGCCCACCACTGGTACCAAGCCAGTATCCGGCGGCGGCGTGAGACTGAGGAAGCAGAGTCCGGACGGATCGGAGAAGGAAATGTCATTATTAGCGGCGAACTGGCGCAAATTCGGTGTCCCCCCAGCGAGATTCGCTGGGTCAGGGGATGTGAATTGCCCGGTCGTCGCATCGAATTCACGGGCACGCATGTCGAACAAGCCCGTGCCATCGTCCAGGACGCCGGCTTGCCCGGAGTATGTGTACGGATTCGAGGTGGCAGCGACGAGCGTCGTAACATCGCCGAAGGGGGTATAAGCATACCTATCGACATAACCGCCGCTAACCCCTGTAATCCCGACCGTCGAACCAGATTCGTTGAAGTCGTAATATCCTGACGAGCCGTTGGCGCCGACTTGGCTGACTAATCCGAGACCAAAGGTGAAATGCGATGTCAAGGTTTCCGCTGGAGTTGAATGTGGCGACCACGTCTCCCAGCCCGGTCGGGTCCACCTGGTAATCTGTTGTCTATCCCGTTGACCGTCTGCGAGACGAGGTCGCCGAGCGGATCGTAGCCGTAGCTGGCGGTCAGCCCGGCCCGTTGACGGCGGTCAGCTCATTCAGCTCGTTGAAGGTGTAGGTCGTGGTGCTCGCCGCCGACGCTCTGCGCGATCAGGTTGCCATCGGCGTCGTATTGGTAGCTCGTCGTGACGCCGTTGGTTGTGGAGCTCGTGTACTCGTTGACGTTGTTGACGACATACGTCGTGGTCACGCCGTTGACCGTCTCCGAGATCCGGTTGCCGGCGGCATCGTAGACGTACTGGAGATCCTCGGCCGTCAAGCCGTCCGGGTCGGTGCTGTTCGGGCGTGAACACCGCCTCGATGAGCTGGCTGTCGGCGTCGTAGGTGTAGACCCACTCGCCGTCCTGGTTGGTGTCGGTCAGCACGTTGCCGAGCGCATCGTAGGTGTAGTCGTCGAACGAGTTGACCGTGCACGTGGTCGCGGTGCGCATAGTTGGTGATCGAGAGCACGTCGCCGTCGGCGTCGTAGGTGTAGACCGTGCGCGTGCCGTTGCCCATGTCCTTCTGGATCAGGTTGCCGGCATTGTCGTAGGTGTACAGGACGATCAGGTTGCCGTTGCCGTCGGTCAACTTCGAAAGCCGGCCCAGCGAATCGTAGGTGTAGTTGACCGTGAAGCCGGTTTGATCGACGCTCTGGGTGCGCTGGCCGACAATGTTGTAGCTGAACTTCAGCCAGGTGCCGTCCGGGTACTCGACCTCGGTGAGCAGGTCGGGATTGCTCGAGTCGCCGTAGATGAAGTCGGTGACATTGTCCTGGGCGTCGGTGGCGCTGGTCAGGTTGCCCTGGGCGTCGTAGGTGTAGGAATACGACGTGCCGTCGGCGAAGTTTTCGGTGGCGACCAGGCCCTGGGCGTTGTAGGTGTAGCCGATGGCCTGGCCGTTGGCGTTCAGGAACTGCGTCGCCTCGCCGAGCGGGTTGTAGGTGTATTGCTGCTCGTGCCGTTGGCATAGGTGATGGACAGCAGGTCGTTTTGGGAGTCGTAGGCGTAGCTGGTGGTGTTGCCCTTGGCGTCGGTGTAGCTGGTCAGGTCGTTATTGGCGTTGTAGGTGAACGTCGTGGTCAGGCCGAGCGGGTCGGTCTCGCTCGGTGAGGTTGCCGTTGGCATCGTAGGTGTAGGTATAGGTACGTGCCGCCCGGGCCGACGACCTTGGTCGAGTTCAGGTTGCTGTCGTAGTAGTAGCGGGTGACATTGCCCAGCGGGTCGATCGTCTCGGCGGTGGCGCCGTAGAGGTTGAAGTAGACGGTGGTCTTGTTGCCGTCGGCGTCGGTGGTGACGTAGCCGCCGGGGTTGAGGTAGGAGATGGTTTCGTCTTCGGCTCCGCCGTTCGTCGTGCTGGTCGATGAGCCGGCCCTGCGGAATCGTAGCCGAAGTAATCTCGGTGTCCGTCGCGTATGGTGAATGGTGGCCAGGGCGTTGTTCTGGGCGGCCGACTGGCCGGTCACGTAGGTATAGTTCGTCGTGCCATAGACGTCGGTGTAACTGGTCAGAAACTGGCCGGTGGGGTCGTAGCCGTAGGTCTCGGTCTGGCCATTCGAGTCGGTCAGCGTGGCGAGATGCCCCTGGGCGTTATAGGCCAGGTCGAGGTATTCGCCGTTGGAATCGGTCAGCGAGATCGAGCTGGCCCTGGGCGTTGTAGCCGGCGGTGATGCGGTTGCCGTCGATGTCCTGGACGTAGTTCAGGGTGCCGTTGGTGTTGAACTGGTAGATCGTGCCGTCGGGCTCGACGAGTTGGTAGCCGCCGCCGCTGACGGTCAGCGTCGTGCCCTCGTCGCCGGCCTCGGATGCGAAGCTGCCGTTGGGTTGCAAGCTGAAGTACACGGACACGCCGTCGTCCTCGATGGCCACGTCGCCGTTGGTCATGGTGGTCGCGGAGATGTCCCAGTTGGTGGTCCAGCCGTAGCCGAGGATGCCCGAGGTATACCGGCCGGAAATCGACTGCTGGAAGGATTGCACGAAGGTCAGGTCCATGCCGGGGGCGGCAGGTCGTCGGCCGTGACGGAGATGAGCGTCTGGGCGGTGTAGGCGGCGTTGGCCTTTTCGATCTCGAACGAGAGCAGTTGATTCAGATCGCTGGTCGGCTCGCCGATGCCGGCGAGATAGGCGGCGTCGTTGTCGAGTGTCTGGACGTACTGGCCCCAGGTCGACCCAAGCTGGGCGGTCAGAATCGGGGTGATGGCGTTCCAGGCGGCCTCGTTGATGGAACCGGGACGGAGTCCTGGAGCCACGGAGGACCAGTCGATGGTTTGCGTGTCGTCCGTACCCACCTCGCTGAGGCTGAAGGTGACTGGAGCGTCGCTCCACTGGGACGACAGCCAACCCCCGTAGTAGACGGGGAAGGTCTCGCTTTCGCCGGGTTCGAGGATGCCGGGAGTGGCGCCGCTGGCCAGGAACTGGACGGTCTGGCTGAAGCCGGCAGGGTGTCGTATTCGAATTGTAGCCGAGACCAGCCAGGGACGAATCCAGTGACAGGAAGGCGCCCTGCGTTGCCGTTCTGCGTCGCCGTCAGCACCAGGAGCGGCGCCGGCATGGCCACGGTGCCCGTATTGGTATAATCCACATAGAGCGTGGAGCAGTTGTCGGACTCGACGGGGTTGGGCACCTCCACTTTCGTGGTCAGCGTCGTGCCGTCGTCGCTGATCG
This sequence comes from uncultured Planctomycetota bacterium, assembly GCA_963720335.1. Lineage (GTDB taxonomy): Bacteria > Planctomycetota > Planctomycetia > Isosphaerales > Isosphaeraceae > CAVRFS01. The sequence continues at coordinate 223,549 of CAVRFS010000095.1, forward strand.
ACACCGCCTGCGGAGCCGCACGCGTCACCGTGATGGGAACGACCACGGAACTCTCGGCTGGCACCACGCCGATGTCAGTTGATAGCGCCGTGAACGTGTACTCGGGATCGGTGGGAAGATTCAGGGTAACGCCCTGGGCCGCGATCAGGCCGTGGTTGGTGATCGTGACGTTGAAGGTTCCCGATTGGCCGGGCTGCGAGCGTCGGAATCGAGGCCGGCGCGGAGATGGTGACCACGGGTGCCGGCACGTCCGTCTGAAACTTCGGTCTGGAGCTGGATCTGGTAGGTGTCCTGGATCGTCGTCTGCACCACGTTCCAGGTATAGCTCACGAACTGGCGCTGCGATGAACACCTCGTCGTTGTTCGTGATGCCCGGAACGACGGTGATAGGAGCTCTCGTAGCTGGAGTGGCCGGTCGCCTGCACCTGCAAGTCGTAGGGACCGGCGGGGACGTTGGTGAACGTGACGGCGCCGGTGGCGTCGGTCACGCCGGTCTCGACGATCGGTGTTATCGTACGGGTTCAGGAGGCTGACCGTGGCGCCCTGCACATGCGGCGAGCCGGCTTCCTCGAACGTGTAGTCGTCGTCCACCAGCACATAGACGTTGCCGACGGCGCTGGTGATGGCGGTGAAGGTGAAGGGCACACTGATCCCGGTTTGCGAGCCGCTGACGGCGATCGTGCCGGTGTACTCTTCCAGCGGCAGGTTCGCCGCCGGGCTCAACTCCAGCGTGACCGTGGACGATGCACCAGGAGCCAGCGAGGGAATCGTCGCGGGGGACGCCAGCGACATGTAGGACGTGTTGGGCAGAGCTGACCTGGAGGTCGCCGCTGGGTGCCCCGCCATTATTGACGACCGTGAACGAGACGAGGGTCTGGGTGCCGACGAGCATGCCGGAATCCAGGTAACCCGGGTTGGCCGCCAGGATCGGCGTCAGCGGGCACGACCGAAACACCCAGCAGGATGTTGAGCACGGCCCCCTGAGTCGTGGTGACCTGGATCGTCACCACGCCGGAGGCCGCCTGCGTCGACGTATCGTCGAGGCTGTAGCCGAGCGTCGCGGTTCCGTCGCCTGCGATCTGGCTGGGAGGCGTCAACTGGACGGTGAGGCCCGCCGGCCCGCCGCTGGCGGTGGCCGTCAGGCCCGTCAGCGTCGCGTCGCTCAGGTTCGTCAGCGTGAATGTGCCGGTCAGCGGCGTGTTGGGGACGACCGTCACATTCGCGTTGGCCGGAGATGGCGGTCATGCCGACGATCTTGAACTGGGCCTGCACCGCGGGATTGGTGACGCCCGGGTCGGCGGCGGTGACCGAGTAATCGCCCGCCTCGTCTGGGAAGCGGCTGGAAGGTGACGCTGTAGTTGCCGTTGGAGTCGGTCGTGGCCGTCAGCGTGCGCGTCGTGCCGGCGACCAGGATCTGCACGGCCACGGGCACAGTCGGCGGCCGGGGCGCCGTTGCTGGTCATCGTCGCGACGCCGGAGAGCACGATCGGCGTCCCGTTGGACACGGTCGTCGCGGTGGTGTGACCGTCGCGGTGTACGCCGCCTGGTCGTTCAGCGGCTGAGCGGCGACGCCGGTGTTGTTGGAGAAACTCAGCTCCTGCACGCTCTGGCCGCTGTCGGTCACGACGCGCACGATGTACTGGCCGACGGTCGAGGGGGACGGGAGCGTGTCGGTCTGGGTGTAGCTCTGGCCGGCATTGACCGTGCCGTTGAATGTGACCGTGTCGGCCGGGAGTGTCGCTCTGCGGGCCGCCGACCGGGTCGAGATAGACCTGATCCAGCCACGAGCCGGACGCGAGGTACTGGCCGCTGTTCGTGACGGTCCAGGAAATGTTCAGCGGCGCATTGTCGTACCCGCTGGCGGGGGCGGTCACGCTGGAAACGACCAGGTCCGGCAGGTCCACGTCGGTGATGCCCAGCGTCGCGATGCCGGTGTCGAGCCCGGTCGCCGTACGCGGAGATCTGCACGTGCTGCAGACCATCGGGGATGTGGTCGTCGATGGCGTTGACCGTGAAGGAGACCGACGCCTGGCCCGCGGGAATGGTGACGGTGGGCGGAACGGTCGCCTTGGTCGGGTCGCTGCTCGCGAGAGTGACGACCAGTGGATCGGTGGTGTCGGTGTTTCGCGTGACGGTGGCTGTCGCCGTGGCCCCTTTATCCACGGCGGCCACGCGCGAAGCTCACGGACAGGGCCGGGCCGTTGGCGTCCTTGAGCAGCAGGCTCGCGTCGGCGGAGCCCTGGATGAGGATCACGCCGGCATCGGTCTCGACGCTGGCGGTGATGATCGCCGTCTGGTCGCCGATGTCCAGACCGTCATTGATGGCCGCGATCGGGAAACTGGCGGATTCCTGCCCGGCGGCGATCACGACCGATGTCGGGAACGGTCGCGGCCGTCGTGTCGCTGCTGGTGAGGGCGATCGTGATCGGCTGGCTCGCGGGGCTGGCGATCGAGACGGTGCCCGTCGTCGCGTCGGCGCCGGCGGCCTCGCTGACGGTCTGTCTGGGCGAGCGTCAGGCTGAGCGTCGGGACGTTGTCGTCGATCACGACGGCGCTGTCGGAACCGGTCAGGAAGCCGCTGGCGGAGGCCGTGATCGTCGCCGTCTCGTTGCCGTCGATCTGCTCGTCGTTGACCACCGTGACCGGGAACGTGGCCGAGGTCGCACCCGCCGGGATCGTCACGGTCGCCGGGACCGTCAGCTTGTTGATCTCGTTGCTCAGGAGCGAAACCGTCAATGCGGTCGTCAGTCGGGTCGTTGCGCGTGACCGTGCCGTAGGTTGCCGGATTGGGGTCGGTCTCGTTGACCGTATGGCTGTTCAAGACCACGGTCAGCGTGGGCACGTTGGTGTCGGTGACGGTGAGCGTGTCGCTGCCCGAGACCAGGCCCGAGGCACTGGCCGTCAACGTCGCCGTCTGGGTCCCCTCGACGACATCGTTGTTGATCGTGCCGACCGGGAACGTGACCGAGGTCGCGCCGGCCGGGATCGTGACGGTCTGCGGGACCGGTGACGTCGTTGGGGTCGGAATTGGCGATCGTCACCGACAGGGCATCGGTCGTGTCGGTGTTGCGGGTGACCGTGGCCGTCGTCGCGTTGGCGCCGGCGGCATCGCTGACGGTGTGGCTGGCGAGGGTCAGCGTCAAGGCTGCCGGCGATGCTCGGTGGGCTGTGCGGCGACGGCCGTGTTGTTGGCGGTGTTCAGCTCGAAGACCTCGCCCGAACGGGTTCTCGCTGACCACGAACCAGTAGTTGCCGGCGGGCAGACTGGGCATCGTCACGGTCGCCGAATCGGGGGACCGATTGACCCGCGGCCAGCGAGCCGGTGAAGGTCTGGGCGTCGAGCAGGGTCGGGTTGTCGCCCGCCGCGTCGGTCGCCAGCAGCACCTGCTCGGTCCAGGGCCCGGAGGCGGTGGCAGTCGCCGCTGTTGGTGAGCGTCCAGCCGACGGTGATCTGCTGGCCCGGGACGGCCGTGGCCGGCGCAGTGACGTCGCTGGTGGCCAGGTCGGGGTAGGCGGCCAGCGTCGACGTCACCGTCAGCGAGGCCGTGTTGTTGGTCTCGCCGGTGCCCGGGAGTTGTATTCGAAGATCTGGTTGTCCGCGTCGGTCGTCACGGTGAAGGTCAGGCTGCCGACGCCCGGGTAGCCCTGGGGCAGCGTGAACGAGGCGTTTTGCGGGTACGACCCGCCGGCGGCGATGGGTGAGATGCCCGGCGCCGCCGGGTTATAGCCGACGTCCGTGTTCAGCAGCGTCGCGCCGGTGGTCGTATTCACGACGGTCAGATTGTCCACGAACGCCTGATCGACCGGTGCATTGCCTGTATTGGCGTCGTCCCAAGTCACCTGAACCGTGCCGCCGGAGACAATCGCCGTCGGTGAGACCGCCAGGCCCTGGACTTGCAAGTCGGGATAAAGCGCGATCGTCGAGGTCTCGGTGATCGAAGCCGTGTCGGCGGCCGACGCCACATAGCCGGGAATGGTGTTGAAGTCATTCGCCACGACCGTCACCTCGATCTGGCCGACCCCGGGGTCGCCGTTGGGTAGACTGAAGGCGTATTGCTGCGCCGCGGAGGCCCCGGCGGTTAGTTGACCGCGGACCGCTTCGTTGTAGGGGACGTAGGCTTGGGCGAGGACTTGCCCCGTGGTCAGGTTGGTGACGGTGACGTCATCCGTGAACGGAGTTCTGATCGACGAGTCACCGGAATCGGTGTCATCCCAGGAGACAACGAAGTTCGCGCCCGACTGCAAGCCAGACGATGGCGTAACGGCCAGATCCGTGACTGAAAGCGACGATCCCACGATATCGCCGAAATCCTCGTCGGTGACGTTCAGGCCGCTGGTTGTGGCGATCGAGTAACTCCCCGAGACGGGCCCGGTCGGGACATAGCCGGCCTGGACCACCTCGACGAGGGTGAAGGTGCCCGGCCCGACGCCGGTGAATGAGAAGTCGCCGCTGGAGTCGGTCGTGACGGTCTGGATGACCTGGTTGGAACCGTTGAGTAGGTTGATCGTCCAGCCCGCGAGACCTGACTCATTGGAGTCGAGGACGCCATTATCGTTTGCGTCGTCATACACCTCACCGCCGATTGTGACGGTCTGGAATTCGCCGAAGTCCAGGTCGTCGATCGTCTGCCCGCGGCCCGCGGTCACGGCAAGCACTCCCGAAGCCGGAACGGTCGAGACGAAGTTCGCCATCGGGCTGACGGCGACCGTGTATGAGCCAGGTATGACGGTCGTGAAAGAATAATCACCGTCCGATTCGGTCGTTGTAACGTCGACCACCTGGCTCGAACTGTTGAGCAGGCTGACCGTCCATCCGGAGAGCCCCTCGTTGGGCGCAATGGCGCCGTTGCCGTTTGTGTCGTTGTAGACTTCGCCGCTCAGCGTTGCCGGCGGGGCCTGTTGCACCGTCTGGGAGACGGCCGTCGAGATGCTGCCGGTGAAATTCGTGTCGCCGCCGTAACTCGCTGTGATGGCGTGGTCGCCCACGGCCAGCGCGGAGGTCGTGAAGGAGGCCGACCCGTCGCTCAGGGTCTCGGTGTCAATTGCGGTCGATCCGTCATAGAACATGACCTGTCCGGTGGGTGGTCCCACTCCCGGGACGGTCGACGAGACGGTCGCCGTGAAAGTGACCGAATCAGCGTAGACTGATGGATTCTCCGACGATTCGAGCCCGGTCACGCTGCCGGCTTGGTCGACGGTCTGGATCAACGGTGCCGAATCACTCCCGTTGAAGTTGGAATCGCCGCTGTATTGCACGAGAATCGAGTTGCTTCCCGCGTCGAGGCCGGACGTAGTGAAGGAGGCCGAGCCGTTGGCAAGGGCAACGGAGCCGAGCTCGGACGAGCCGTCGTAGAAGGTGGCATCGCCGGTGGGGATCAGGTTCGTGTACGCTGTCGGCGTCACGGTGGCCGTGAAAGTGATCGCCTGCCCGTAGGTCGACGGATCCAGCGACGAGACGACGGTTGTCGTCGTGGCATCCTCTTGGGACTCGACGACGAGGTCGAGGTCGCTCGAATCGTAGGTGGGGATGAATCCCTCGCCCGCCCCGAAATTCAGCCCGGTTTCCACGGCGAAGTCGTTCGCACGCGAGCCGAAGATGAGAATGCGGTAGCTGTCGCCCTGCTGTGGGATGAAAAGATCGATCAGGCTGATAGCAAGCGTACCATCCAGGGACGCCTGCCCCGTCACATTCAACTGACCGAACTCACCGCCGGGCGTCGTGCCACCGATGCCTACGCCCAGCGTACCCGTCGACTCCTGAGTGTAATCGCCCGCGACGTTCAAGGTGCCCGGCGGAGGTCGATAGTACCGGAATTGTCGAGGCTACCGGAAAGGCTGAGCGAAGCGCCGCCCTGGAGGATCAGATCTCCGGTCGAATCAATCGTGACCAGGCTCGACAGACCGCTGAAGCTCGTGCCGGAGCCCTGCAGAGTTAGGGTCGCGGCGAGCTCGGAAATCGATCCCTCCAGGTTCAACGTGCTGTCGGCTCCCACAAACCAGTTGCCGCCGCTGAGGATACCAGACGAAAGGTTCGACGACGTACTCGAGGAGAACGTCCCGCCATCAACTGCCTGGACCAAACCGTCATTCGACCAGGTCCCAAAGGCCGGAAGTGTCCCATCGTTGTTGGCCGCAAGCGTGCCGGAATTGGTCCAGCCGGACCCGTAAATCGAGATCGACCCTCCACCATCGGACGCCACGGTCCCCTCGACCACCAGTGGCGTTTGGTTGGTATCGTTGTCGTAGCCGATCGAGCCGGTGTCGCCATCGATCGTGATCCCTGACCCGATGGTCAGCGTTCCCAAGTCACCGTTAACGCTGGCCGTGTTGATCGCGTTGTTGCTGGAGTTACCGAAGACGACCGAGCCGGTCCCGCTCAAGGTCTGGGCACCCTGGAAGTCGAGATCTCCGTAATAGTATCCGATGTTGTTGTAGTAAATGGTCGATCCGAGGTCGATCGTGCCATCGAGCGTCAGTCCGTCCGTGACTGTGACGCTGGAATAGTAGCCGGTCATGTCGAGCGTGCCGTCGAGGGTGACACCTTCGAGTGTGCCAGAGTAGGCCGCGAGGACGGCTCCGCCAGTGACATCGATGGTTCCACCACTGATCATGCCGCCTTCGAGGGCAAAGGCGAGCTCCGAACTGTCGATGCTCAGGGTCGAGCCGGTGTTGGCCAGCGTGCCGGTGAGGTAGAAGACTCCAGTGCCACCGAATGAGGAGCCAGTCCCCAGGCTGAAGCTGCCGCCCAGATACACCGTGGAGCTCGAGTCCGCAGCCATGGTCCCCGGAGTCGGTCCAGGTGCCATTGAGATAAAGGTAGCTGCCATTCTCCGCCCCAAGTGTCCCGGAATTGGTCCAGCCGGACCCGTAAATCGAAGATCGACCCTCCACCATCGGACGCCACGGTCCCCTCGACCACCAGTGGCGTTTGGTTGGTATCGTTGTCGTAGCCGATCGAGCCGGTGTCGCCATCGATCGTGATCCCCGACCCGATGGTCAGCGTTCCCAAGTCACCGTTAACGCTGGCCGTGTTGATCGCGTTGTTGCTGGAGTTACCGAAGACGACCGAGCCGGTCCCGCTCAAGGTCTGGGCACCCTGGAAGTCGAGATCTCCGTAATAGTATCCGATGTTGTTGTAGTAAATGGTCGATCCGAGGTCGATCGTGCCATCGAGCGTCAGTCCGTCCGTGACGGTGACGCTGGAATAGTAGCCGGTCATGTCGAGCGTGCCGTCGAGGGTGACACCTTCGAGTGTGCCAGAGTAGGCCGCGAGGACGGCTCCGCCAGTGACATCGATGGTTCCACCACTGATCATGCCGCCTTCGAGGGCAAAGGCGAGCTCCGAACTGTCGATGCTCAGGGTCGAGCCGGTGTTGGCCAGCGTGCCGGTGAGGTAGAAGACTCCAGTGCCACCGAATGAGGAGCCAGCCCCCAGGCTGAAGCTGCCGCCCAGATACACCGTGGAGCTCGAGTCCGCAGCCATGGCTCCGGAGTCGGTCCAGGTGCCATTGAGATAAAGGTAGCTGCCATTCTCCGCCCCAAGTGTCCCGGAATTGGTCCAGCCGGACCCGTAAAATCGAGATCGACCCTCCACCATCGGACGCCACGGTCCCCTCGACCACCAGCGGCGTTTGGTTGGTATCGTTGTCGTAGCCGATCGAGCCAGTGTCGCCATCGATCGTGATCCCCGACCCGATGGTCAGCGTTCCCAAGTCACCGTTAACGCTGGCCGTGTTGATCGCGTTGTTGCTGGAGTTACCGAAGACGACCGAGCCGGTCCCGCTCAAGGTCTGGGCACCCTGGAAGTCGAGATCTCCGTAATAGTATCCGATGTTGTTGTAGTAAATGGTCGATCCGAGGTCGATCGTGCCATCGAGCGTCAGTCCGTCCGTGACGGTGACGCTGGAATAGTAGCCGGTCATGTCGAGCGTGCCGTCGAGGGTGACACCTTCGAGTGTGCCAGAGTAGGCCGCGAGGACGGCTCCGCCAGTGACATCGATGGTTCCACCACTGATCATGCCGCCTTCGAGGGCAAAGGCGAGCTCCGAACTGTCGATGCTCAGGGTCGAGCCGGTGTTGGCCAGCGTGCCGGTGAGGTAGAAGACTCCAGTGCCACCGAATGAGGAGCCAGTCCCCAGGCTGAAGCTGCCGCCCAGATACACCGTGGAGCTCGAGTCCGCAGCCATGGCTCCGGAGTCGGTCCAGGTGCCATTGAGATAAAGGTAGCTGCCATTCTCCGCCCCAAGTGTCCCGGAATTGGTCCAGCCGGACCCGTAAATCGAGATCGACCCTCCACCATCGGACGCCACGGTCCCCTCGACCACCAGCGGCGTTTGGTTGGTATCGTTGTCGTAGCCGATCGAGCCAGTGTCGCCATCGATCGTGATCCCCGACCCGATGGTCAGCGTTCCCAAGTCACCGTTAGCGCTGGCCGTGTTGATCGCGTTGTTGCTGGAGTTACCGAAGACGACCGAGCCGGTCCCGCTCAAGGTCTGGGCACCCTGGAAGTCGAGATCTCCGTAATAGTATCCGATGTTATTGTAGTAAACGGTCGATCCGAGGTCGATCGTGCCATCGAGCGTCAGTCCGTCCGTGACGGTGACGCTGGAATAGTAGCCGGTCATGTCGAGCGTGCCGTCGAGGGTGACACCTTCGAGTGTGCCAGAGTAGGCCGCGAGGACGGCTCCGCCAGTGACATCGATGGTTCCACCACTGATCATGCCGCCTTCGAGGGCAAAGGCGAGCTCCGAACTGTCGATGCTCAGGGTCGAGCCGGTGTTGGCCAGCGTGCCGGTGAGGTAGAAGACTCCAGTGCCACCGAATGAGGAGCCAGCCCCCAGGCTGAAGCTGCCGCCCAGATACACCGTGGAGCTCGAGTCCGCAGCCATGGCTCCGGAGTCGGTCCAGGTGCCATTGAGATAAAGGTAGCTGCCATTCTCCGCCCCAAGTGTCCCGGAATTGGTCCAGCCGGACCCGTAAATCGAGATCGACCCTCCACCATCGGACGCCACGGTCCCCTCGACCACCAGCGGCGTTTGGTTGGTATCGTTGTCGTAGCCGATCGAGCCAGTGTCGCCATCGATCGTGATCCCCGACCCGATGGTCAGCGTTCCCAAGTCACCGTTAGCGCTGGCCGTGTTGATCGCGTTGTTGCTGGAGTTACCGAAGACGACCGAGCCGGTCCCGCTCAAGGTCTGGGCACCCTGGAAGTCGAGATCTCCGTAATAGTATCCGATGTTATTGTAGTAAACGGTCGATCCGAGGTCGATCGTGCCATCGAGCGTCAGTCCGTCCGTGACGGTGACGCTGGAATAGTAGCCGGTCATGTCGAGCGTGCCGTCGAGGGTGACACCTTCGAGTGTGCCAGAGTAGGCCGCGAGGACGGCCCCACCAGTCAGGTCGATCGTGCCTCCGTCGACCGTGCCTCCCACGAAGCGCAAAAGCCAGTCCTGAGCCATCGACGCTCAGGGACGTGCCGCTGTTCTCCAGCGTGCCGGTGAGGTAGAAGACTCCAGTGCCACCGAATGAGGAGCCAGCCCCCAGGCTGAAGCTGCCGCCCAGATACACCGTGGAGCTCGAGTCCGCAGCCATGGCTCCGGAGTCGGTCCAGGTGCCGTTGAGATAAAGGTAGCTGCCATTCTCCGCCCCAAGTGTCCCGGAATTGGTCCAGCCGGACCCGTAAATCGAGATCGACCCTCCACCATCGGACGCCACGGTCCCCTCGACCACCAGCGGCGTTTGGTTGGTATCGTTGTCGTAGCCGATCGAGCCGGTGTCGCCATCGATCGTGATCCCCGACCCGATGGTCAGCGTTCCCAAGTCACCGTTCCGCGCTGGCCGTGTTGATCGCATTGGCGCTAGAGTTGCCGAAGACGACCGACCCGGTGCCGCCCAGGGTCTGTGCACCCTGGAAGTTGAGATCTCCGTAGGCGTATCCGTAGTTGTAGTTGTAGTTGTAGATGGTCGATCCCAGGTCGATCGTGCCGTCCAGGGTCAGGCCGTCGGTGACGGTCACGGTCGCATCGTACGCGGTCATGTCGAGCGTGCCGTCTAGCGTGACGCCAGCCAGGGTGCCTCCAGACGAAGTTCCGACGAGAGTGCCGCCGCCGCTGAGGTCGATGGTACCGCCATTGATCGTGCCGCCTTCCAGGGTCAGCGAAGCGCTCAGGCTAGCCGTGATCGCGATCGAAAGGCTTCCGCCGGATAGCGTGATCGGATCCTGGCTTGTGAGACTATTAACGAAATCGGTGTTTGACGCGTTGTGAGTGATGGGGTTGGTCACGGCGATGCTGATTGTCACGTCGTCGATGGCCGTGGGCACCATGCCGGTGGACCAGTTGCTGGCGGTGTCCCAGTCGCCGCCGTTCGGGTTGATCCACGAGACGACCGTTGAGGCCCCCGCCACCAGTTCGAGGCTGGTGGATTGGAACGTCGGGTATAAAGTGATGCCGTCGCCGACGTTGAGCCCGGTTTCGGATGCGAACGAGCCGGTCTCCGAGCCGAAGTTCATGATCGCGTAGCTTTCGTTGGGGGCCGGCGTGAATCCGTTGAGAACGGCCACGCTGAACGCCCCGCCCAGGCTCGCTTGCCCCGTGATGTCGAGTTGGCCGAACTGACTGCCGGCCGTCAAGCCGCCGATACCGACGCCCAGGGAGGCGGTGCTGTCCTCGGTGAACTGGCCCGTCACATTCAGCGTGCCTGGAGCGAGATCGACCGTGCCGCCGTTCTCAAAGTTGCCGGTGGTCGTGAACGAGAGGCCGCCGCCAAGTTCGAGGCTGTCGGTGGACGCGATCATCGTCAGCGAGGACAGGCCGCTGAAAGCGGCCCCGGAGCCGTTGAGGACGATATTCGCAGCATCGGTGGTGATCGCGCCCCCGAGCGATATCGAGCTGTTAGCTCCGACGATCCAGGTGGCGCCGGTAAGCGTGCCAGAAGCGAGGTTGGTCGGCGGCGGGCTCATCGTCAAGGAGCCGCCGCCTGTCGCCTCGACGGTCCCGGAGAAGGAGCCGCCGCCGTCGAGCTGGAGGGTGCCCGACTGGACCTGGACCGTACCGCTGCCGCTCTGGTTGAAGCTGACCGCTCCGCCGCTGTAGTTCTGCCCCACGACGCTGGTGCCGCTGCCCGCGGTCTTGACGAAGGTCCCCTGATTGTTGACCGTGCCTCCCCCTGGTGTACCGCCGTACGCCCAGATGGGCGAGTTGTCGGCGATGTCGAAGCTGGCGCCGGCCTCGTTGTCCAGGGTGGCGCCGTTGCCAAAGTAAAGCCCGCTGTTGTCGTACGTGCCGGCGAGCGTGGCGGTGCCGTAGTTGTTCAAGGCCGGGCGGCAAGAGGTACTCGTCGTAGATGGTGAAGGCCACCGTGCCGCCGAGGGTCAGGCCGCCCTCGGCCACGGTGGTGCCGCTGCCGCTCATCCCGCCCCCGGTCCAGGTGGTGGCGCCAGTGACCGTCAGCGTGCCCGAACCGCTCAGGGTCCCACCGGTCATCACCAGGCTCGCCATCGAGGAGCTGCCGTTGAGGGCCAGCGTGCCCGAGCCGATCGTCAGCGATCCGGTCCCGGTGAGGCCGCCGCTGACGGTGAACGAACCACCGCTGATCGCCACGCCGCCGACGTCGGTGAGGCCGCCGCTGGCGGTGAACGACCCATTGGTGATCGACATGCTGCCGACGCCTGGGCCGGTGAGGCCGCCATTGACAGTGACCGACGCACCGGTGATCGCTACGGTGCCGCCGCCGCCCACCGTCATGGCCCCGATGGCGAACGACCCGCCGCCGAAGGTGAGCGTCGCCCCCGTGGATGCCGAGAAGCCGGAGGTCGTTCCGGTCATCGAGCCGCCACCGTCGAACTGGAGGGTGCCCGACTGGACCTGGACCGTACCGCTGCCGCTCTGGTTGAAGCTGACCGCTCCGCCGCTGTAGTTCTGCCCCACGACGCTCGTCCCGCTGCCCGCGGTCTTGACGAAGGTCCCCTGATTGTTCACCGTGCCTCCCCCTGGTGTACCGCCGTACGCCCAGATGGGGGTATTGTCGGCGATGTCGAAGCTGGCGCCGGCCTCGTTGTCCAGGGTGGCGCCGTTGCCAAAGTAAAGCCCGCTATTGTCGTACGTGCCGGCGAGCGCGGCGGTGCCGTAGTTGTCCAGGGCCCAGCCCAAGAGGTACTCGTCGTAGATGGTGAAAGCGGTCGTGCCACCGAGGGTCAGACCGCCGTCAGCCACGGTGGTGCCGCTGCCGCTCATCCCGCCCCCGGTCCAGGTGGTGGCGCCAGTGACCGTCAGCGTGCCCGAACCACTCAGGGTCCCACCGGTCATCACCAGGCTCGCCATCGAGGAGCTGCCGTTGAGGGCCAGCGTGCCCGAGCCGATCGCCAGCGATCCGGTCCCGGTGATGCCACCGCTCACCGTGACCGACCCACTGGTGATCGACATGCTGCCGACGTCGGTGAGGCCGCCGCTCACCGTGACCGACCCACCGGTGATCGACATGCTGCCGACGCCTGAGCCGGTGAGGCCGCCGCTCACCGTGACCGACCCACCGGTGATCGACACAGTGCCACCGCCCCCCACTGTCACAGCCCCGATGGCGAACGACCCGCCGCCGAAGGTGAGCGTCGCCCCGGCGGATGCCGAGAACTGGGAGGTCGCTCCGGTCATCGAGCCGCCACCGTCGAACTGGAGGGTGCCCGACTGGACCTGGACCGTACCGCTGCCGCTCTGGTTGAAGCTGACCGCTCCGCCGCTGTAGTTCTGCCCCACGACGCTCGTCCCGCTGCCCGCGGTCTTGACGAAGGTCCCCTGATTGTTCACCGTGCCTCCCCCTGATGTACCGCCGTACGCCCAGATGGGGGTATTGTCGGCGATGTCGAAGCTGGCGCCGGCCTCGTTGTCCAGGGTGGCGCCGTTGCCAAAGTAAAGCCCGCTATTGTCGTACGTGCCGGCGAGCGCGGCGGTGCCGTAGTTGTCCAAGGCCCAGCCCAAGAGGTACTCGTCGTAGATGGTGAAAGCGGTCGTGCCACCGAGGGTCAGACCGCCGTCAGCCACGGTGGTGCCGCTGCCGCTCATCCCGCCCCCGGTCCAGGTGGTGGCGCCAGTGACCGTCAGCGTGCCCGAACCACTCAGGGTCCCACCGGTCATCACCAACGTCGCTACCGAGGAGGTGCCGTCGATGGCGAGCGTGCCGCCCGCGAGCGTCAGTGAAGCGCTCGAATTCGCCGTGGTCCCGATCGTGAGGCTGCCACCCGAAAGCGTGATCGGATCTTGGCTTGTAAGACTATTAACGAAATCGGAGTTGGATGCGTTATGAGTGATGGGGTTGGTCACGGCGATGCTGATTGTGGCGTCGTCGGTCGCCGTAGGGACCGTGTCGCTTGACCAGTTGCTCGCCGTATCCCAGTCACCACCGTTGGGGTTGATCCACGAGATCGATGAGAGGAGCTGGCGGTTCTCCAGCACTTCAATTCGAGGGCGATGGGAAACCCGGCTGATTCGTCGTCGCCGACGCGTAGCCGATTCGAGAGCGGACGATGCATGATTTCTGGACTGATGGCGCTCGTGTTGTGGACGCATCGTAGTGTCGGTTCCTTGTTCGAGTGCTGTGGCTGTTTTGTCAAGCGGCGACAATTCCTGAAGAACCCCGAGGGACCTACTCCGGCTATTCAGATTCGGCACATCTGGAGCATCCGCCCAGTATGCGATCAGAATGTGTACGCGAAGGTCATTGGACTTGCGTAGAGTGGCGCCGAGCCTCGATTCATCGAGCTGGGGCCCACCGCCATGGTCGAGCCTAACGGTGGGCCTCACGCCGCAGTGCGGCGTTCGGCACCACCCTACACCTCCTCGTACACCCTTTCACTCATGATGAGGCGACTTGCCTCCACGCCTTGGTCATCGATTCAGTTGCGCTAAACGAAAGAGCCGGTCGCATCACGTCGCGATGCTGCATTCTTCACGGTGTCATACTGGTCGATACGGCTTGATCACGGCTTCCCACCATCAATGGAAGGCAACGGATTTCGAAATCAAGTCCCAAACTCTCACGGTCCTGTCACCATTGGTGGCGGCCAGGTAGCGGCCATCCGGGCTGAAGGTCAGGCCGAAGATCCAGCCTAGGCCGTCGCCGAATGTGCGCAACAGCGAACCGTCCGAAGCATTCCAGATTCGCGCGGTTCGGTCTGAACCGGCCGAGGCGAGATAACGCCCATTGGGGCTGTAGGCCACGGCGAGTACCTCCGGATGATGGGCATCGAACGCGCGGATCCGCTGGCCTGTCGTCGGATCCCAGACCTGGACGCCTTCTCGCTCGGTTCCAAAGGCCAGCGAGCGGCCATCGGGGCTATAGGCTAGCCCTTTCACGTGCTGCTCCCGCGACAACCGCAAGACGCGCTCCATGCGATTCGCGACGATGTCGTACAGTCCAACGAACCCGGATCCGCTGGCGACGGCGAGGTGAGCGTCGTCGGGGCTGAACGCCAGGGAATACTTGAATCCCGCGCACTCGAACCGCTTTCGGATCGCTCGATTCGTCTGGGTCGCGTCCCAAATGCTGACGACGCTTTCCTCCCCCGCCGAAGCCAGCATTCGCCCGTTGTGGCTGAAGGCGAGGCAGACGACATTGCGTTCGTGGCCGGCCAGACTCTGGCTCACCTTACCGTTCGCGTCCCAGATCGTAATGGTCCGGTCGCGGCCCGACGCGGCCAGCAGGCCGTCGGGGCTGAAGGCGAGACACGTCAAGGCTCCCGCGGGCCCAACCAATGTCGAAATCAAGTGGCCGGTGGCTGGGTTCCAGATGCGCACCGACCGATCCCAGGATGCGGTCGCGATGCGCCGGCTGTACGCGCTGAAGGCCACGGCGTCGACACGATCCGCGTGCCCCTCAAGGATGACTAATCCGGGCTCGGGAGACGCCTCGACACGCGTCGCGTCCCAGACGCGGATGGTGTTTGCGCCAACCGATGCGAGCCGCTCGCCGTCTCCGCGGAAAGCGACGCCCCAGACTTCGCCCTCGTGGCCGTGCAGCGAGAGAAGGACTTCGCCGGTCAAGGCGTCCCAGATCTTGACGCCGCGGTCGGCTCCGCCGACGGAGGCCATCCGCCGGCCGTCGGGACTGAAGGCGATACCTCGGGTCACATCTAATTGGCGGGCCGGGCGGAAGACTTCTCGACCCGTGGCCGTGTCCCAGAGCGCGGATTGCACCCCCGTGATTGCCCGCAGCCAGAGAGCGGCCGTCCGGGGAGAATGCCACGCACGTGAAAGGGAAAAGGCTCGCGTCGCGGTGCGCGCGAACCTCTCGACCCGACTCGATGTCCCAGATCTTCACGGTCGCGTCATCGCTGGACGACGCGAGGAGCTTGCCGCCGGGGTGAAAGGCCACGCCGGTGACCCGATCCGTATGACCGGCGAGGATCCGCAGCCCGCCGTTTTCCGGCTCCCAGATACCGACGGCTTTGTCGAAGCCGGCCAGGGCGATCAGGCGGCCGTTGGGATGGATCGAGGCGCACGCAGAGCTGACCCAAGGGCTTGCCATCGAGTGCCGAAAGCACTTGCCACGTGCCGACGTCCCAGACCTTCGCGGTGCCATCGAAGCTCGCCGAGACCATCCGCCGGCCGTCAGGGCTGAATGCCAGGGAGGTCACGCCACCCCCGTGGGCCTCGAGGGTATGCAGAGGTTTGATGCCGGTTTCGCCTGTCTCCCAGATCGTGATCGTACTCCCGTCGTGGCCCGTGGCCAGGAGCCTGCCGCCGGGGTGATAGGCCACGGAGATGGTGTCGGATTTAATCCCATCGGGCTTTACCTCGGCAAATCGGCGGCGGTGCTTCAAGTGGAACCATTCCCAGTCGCGGAGGGATGGAGGGCACTCGTCGAGCAGCTCCATGGCATGGCTGGGCTCGCCGGCCGAGAGCTCGCGGTCGGCCAGCGCGACCCGACTCTCATACAGTGCGACTTCCAGTGCCTTCCGCGCGGCGACCGCCCGCGCCACTGCCAGAGTATTCCGCCCGCTCCCAGCGCCGTCGCCACGAAGATGAAAGCCAGTAATGCCGTTATCCACGGACGTCGCCGCATCCAGAGGGCCGTCCGCCGCAAGGGGCCGGTCCGCCGGGCTTGTATCGGCTTGCCGTCCAGCCAGCGCTCAAGGTCCTCGTCAACGGCCAAGGCCGACGGATACCTTTGGGCGGGTTCCTTCTCCAGGCATTTCAGACAGATCGTCTCCAGGTCACGGTCGACCCGGGGATTGACCCAGCGTGGGGACTCGGGAGCGTTCGACCGGACCTGATCGAGCGTCTCCAGGGGCGACTCTCCCTGGAACGGTGGCCGGCCGGCCAGCAGAGTATAGAGGATCGCACCCACGCCATAAACGTCGGTCGCCGTGGTGATCTCGTTGACCCGGGCTTCAGCCTGCTCGGGGGCCATGTAGGGGGGCGAGCCGAGGATCGCACCCGAGCCAGTGAGCGTGCTCTCCACCCCGATCCGCCGCGCCAGGCCGAAGTCGGTCACGTGCGGCTGGCCGTCGCCATCGAGCAAGATGTTCGACGGCTTCAGGTCGCGGTGGAGGATGCCGCGAAGGTGGGCATGATGGACCGCGCCGGCGACCACGGCCATCAGCCGCGCGGCACTCCGGGGATCGTTGGTGAAACGGTCAAGGCAGGCTGCCAGGCTGCCCCCCTCGATCAGTCGCATGGTCAGGTAGCGCCGGCCTTGGTGCTCGCCGACGTCGTGGATCGGCACGATGTTCGGGTGGTGGAGCAGCGCCGCCGCCTCGGCTTCGTTGCGAAATCTCTGGATGTCAGCCGCGCTGGCCAGCGGACCAGCGATGATCTGCTTGAGGGCCACGTCTCGCTTCAGGCCGCGGTGCAGCGCCCGGTAGACAATTCCCATCCCACCCACGCCCAGGACGTCCAGCAGGACGTAAACGCCGAACTCCCTCGGGATCAGCGCCGCGCGATCCGGGCTATCGCTGGCATCCTGCGCAGGTAGGTTCGGAACAGCCAGTGCGACATCACGTAGCGGCCTGGCGAGGCGTTCCACCTCGTCGTGGGCGGCGAAGAACCGCCCCAGGCCAATGGCCAGGTCGGGATGAGCTTCCAGGATCATTTGCCGGTCCGGGTTCAGCCCGGCCTGTTCTGCTTCGAGGTAGGCGTTGACGACCTCGTCCAGCCGTTCGTCGACGGACGGCTCATCGTTTAGAGACGGCATCGCTCAACCTCCCGGCTGGAGCCTCTCGTGGAGCTTGACGATCGCCCGATGCAACAGGCTGCCGATGGCCTTGGGACTGCGTTCGAGATGGATCGCGACGTCGGCCAGAGGCCAGCCGCGCAGATAGTGCAGCTCCACCGCCTCGCGTTGGTCATCCGCGAGCGAGGCCAGGGCATCGGCGAGACGTGCCAGTTGCTCGTTGCGCTCGGCGCGCTCGGTGGGTGAAGACTCGTCGGCTGACAGGAATAGCTCCAATCGCTGAGAGGATTTCTCCAGGGCCCGCTCGAGAGACTGCTCGCGGTCCACATTGCGCTTGTCGCGGCGATGGTCGCGCGAGGGCGCGCGCCAGTTTGCTGGCCAGAATCTGCCGCAACCAGGCGTTCTGCTCCGCCGCGGTCTGGCCGCGAAACTGGTCGCGCATCTGATGAGCCTGGAGTAAGGTCTCCTGGACCACGTCCGACGGGTCGAGCCTGGGCCGCAGGCGCGGATCGAGCTGAAGCCGGGCAAGGAGACGCAGATACTCACGGTAGCTCTCCAACGAGCGGGGTAGGTTCGAGTCGGCCATCAGCCCACCTACTTTAAGAAGAACCCGAATCCGTCCCGCGCCTTCGCGCTTTTTCTGTTTTTTTCCAAAAAGTTCGCGATCCACGATATTCCGCTCTGTGGCCACGCTGAGAGGGTTGACGAGACGGCTGTAGGGTGGCGCCGAACAACGCAAAGCGGTGTGACGCCCACCGGGACCCTGCCCTCCGGTGGGTGCCCCCCGGGTATTTCGGTGGGCCTCCCCTCGATGGATCGAGGCTCGGCGCCACCCCACGCCAGTCCGACGACCTGTTCGTACACCCTTTGAGTCGGCCCGACAAGAATCATGGGATAGAGCAGGCTCTTGCGGAGTTGCGCTCCGTTACATTCCCGATCGTCAAACGTTACGTTCGAAAGGAGCCGTGTTCGTTCTGGCACGCGACGTCATGACCGAGGTGTCGTCGTTGACATCCACCATATCACTGTGATTCTGAATTGTCAGTACGCTACAACCGGCATTGTCCGATTATTCGACGTCGCCACGGCCGAAGGTCCGATTATTCAGGCGTCACGCCTTAACCCAATGGCATGTTGAGAGTTCAATCGAAAAAATCGGGTCTGATTATTCAGGCGTCACACGTAAGTCCAATGCCCATAAGGCTGTGACGCCGTGACGGCGTTTTGGGGCCCGCGCAGCTTGTGTGCGCGCTTCTCCGCGACTGAGCGGACGGCTAAGGCGTGCCCAGCGTCACTCCTCGGGATCAATCCACGACATCGCCTTGTTCGATCCGCTGCAATTCGACCATGTCGCGGTAGATGCCGCCGCCGGCCATCAGCTCGCGGTGGCTGCCTGCTTCGGTGATCGTGCCGGCGTCGAGCACCAAGATCCGGTCGGCGTGGCGAATCGTACTCAGGCGGTGGGCGATCACAAACGAAGTGCGGCCGCGAAGCACCTGGGCGAGACTCCGCTGGATCAACTGCTCGCTCTCGGTGTCGAGGTTGCTGGTCGCCTCGTCGAGGATGAAGATCTTCGGGTCGGCGAGCACGGCGCGCGCGATGGCCAGCCGCTGCCGCTGACCGCCGCTCAGACGGACTCCACGCTCGCCGATCAGCGTGTCGTAACCGTCGGGGAGCCGCTCGATGAATTCCGCGGCGTTGGCCACGATGGGCGGCCTGCGCGATCCGGGCCCGAGTCGACCAGCGGTCCCCATAGGCGATGTTCTGGGCAATCGTACCGTCGAAGAGGAACACGTCCTGTTCGACGATCCCCAGTAACCGGCGGTAACTCTCGACCCTGACTTCACGGAGGTTGACTCCGTCGAGTGCGATCGCGCCGTGGGTTGGGTCGTAGAACCGGGCAATCAGGTTGCAGAGCGTTGTCTTGCCCGATCCGCTCCGTCCGACTAAGGCGATCGTTTCACCCGGCTCGACCTCCAGGTCGATGTCGTGGAGCACCAGCCGGCTGGTCCCGGGATAAGTGAAGCCGACGTCTTGGAGTCGGATTCGCCCACTGACGGCGCTTTTGACGACGGCCCGGGTGCCGGGGCAATCGGCCATCTCGCGGGGCTCGGCCAGCAGGTCGAGCACACGGTCGAAGCCCGACAAGTTGTTCTGGAACTGGGTGACGCTGGTGGCCAGGACGGCCATGGGTTCCAACAGCATGGCCAGGTAGACCAAGAACATCATCAGGTCTCCCAGCGAGAGCCGGCCGTCGATGACCTGCATGCCGCCGTAAAGGAGAAGCGCGACCGAGGCCATCGGCAAGAGAAACTCCCAGAGCAGCTCGATCAACCGCGACAGCCACCAGACGTGAAGCTCGAGCCGAACCATGAAGTGGTTCTCGCCCATGAACCGCGCCGACTCGCTTTTCTGCCGGCCGAAAGCGCGGACCACCCGCATGCCGCCGAAGACCTCGGTCGTCTGGCTGTCGATCTCCTGGCGCTCCTTGCGGACGTCGCGGAACAAGGGACGGATGCGCCGGTTCCAGATCAGGTCGGAGTAATAGACCCCCGGCACCAACAAGCAGGCGCCGAGCAAGAGCCGCCAGTCGACCCAGGCCAGGACGACCAGTCCGCCGACGAACTGGACCACGGCCTGCCAGGGGTTGTAGATCATGCTGAAGATCAGCTCGCCGACGCCGCCGGCATCCTCGCGCAACAGGCTCGACGCCCCACCCGACTTGAGCTGGTAGACTCGGTGCAAGGGGAGTCGCATCGCGTGCTCGTAGACCTTGCGGCGGACCGCGACCTGGACCCGCTTGGTCGCCCGCGTGGCCTGCCAACGGCTCGACAGCCCCAGGACCTTGCCCAGCACCGAGACGACCATGACCACAGCCCACGAGCAGGGCCAAACGCGATCTTGGGCGATTCGGGAAGCGCGACCGGGCTCATCGCCACGAGCCCCTCCGGCAATGGCCGCCCCAGCATGACATAGTCGATCGCGGCCTTGGTCGCCGCCGGCGGAATCAGCTTCAAGAGCGTCGCCAGCGTGAGCCCCATCAGGGCCACGACGATCGTGCCGCGATGGCCGGCCAAGACTCGGTACAACTCGCGGTACAGTTGCGACAGCGAGCGATGCTTGATCGGCTGCGGCTCGGCTTGAGTCCCCGATGCTTTGCCAGACCCGGCCCGGTACCGCTTCAAGTACTCCCGGAACCGCAGCCGGCTGGCAATCCGTCTATGCAATGATGACAAGGAAGATCCTCGATTGAGCCTCAAGAGTACGCGGGCATCCTCGGGCCCCGCTCGCCGACCGGCCCGCACATGATATTGTAGTGAGCGGTCCGCTTTCGGCGATCTGCTTTCACGAGCGGCCGTACGAATGTCGAGGCGGGAATCCATTGAAATCTGGCAATTGTCGTCCTGTTCGGCCTGACGTCGTTCCTGGCGTCGGTGCTTCTCTTTTCGGTCGAGCCGATGATCGGCAAGATGGTGTTGCCTGTCTTCGGCGGGACGCCCTCGGTTTGGAATACCTGCCTGGTTTATTTTCAGGTGATGCTTCTCTGTGGATATCTCTCGCGCTTGGGGTGGATCGCGCCGAGGAGGTTGAGCCGCGCCGGGTCTCCATGGTCGCCCTGTTAACTGTCGCCGCGCTTCTGGCGGCGGGCTGGTTTTTGCAGCCGATCGCGCTCCAGGCCGACGTCGGTCGGCCGATCTCATCGAACGAGAGTCCCGCGCTTGCCTTGCTTGGGAATCTTGTTCCTCTCGGCCACGCTTCCGCTCGTTATGGTCTCGGCGACCGCGCCCCTGGTTCAGCACTGGTTCGCACTGACGGGGCATCCTCGCGCTCACGATCCATACTTCCTGTACGCCGCCAGCAATGCCGGAAGTCTGCTGGCGCTCCTGGCTTATCCGTTCCTCATCGAGCCGAATCTTGGTCTGGCCGCGCAGAGCCAGATCTGGCGGACGGGTTTTCTCATCCTGGCGATTCTGGTGTTGACCTGCGGAGTGGCTGCCTGGCGCCGCGGTCGTTCGATCGAGAGATCGGTATCGGAACGATCCGGGCCAGTGACGGCTCAGGTCGGAGACCTGTCGCTGGCAACCTGGCTTCGGTGGCTCATCCTGGTCTTTGTCCCTTCGAGCTGGCTGATGGGCGTGACGAGCTACTTGACGACCGACCTGGCGGCGATCCCTCTGCTCTGGACCATTCCGCTGGCCTTGTACCTCTTGAGCTTTATCCTGGCCTTCGCTCAGTCGACGGCGGGCGTGGTCTCGCGCCGCGACGCGGGCGCTTCCTTTTGTCGTCGTGCCGTTGGTGCTGGTCATGAGTGCCGGGTTCGCGCACGCCGCGTGGATTCCGCTCCATTTGCTGGCGTTTTTCGTCGGGTCCGTCGCATGCCACGGGCGCTGGCTCAGTTGCGGCCGCCGGCGCGGTATGCGAGCACGTTTTACGTCACCATCGCCATCGGAGGTCTGCTGGGCGGGATTTTCAACGCGCTCGTTGCTCCGATCGTCTTCGACCGGGTGATCGAGTATCCCCTGGCGGTGGTCCTGGCGTGCCTGGTCGCGCCGGCGATCAACTCGGGCCTGGAGTCGACTCACGCTCAAGGAATGGCTGGGCGATCTGCTCATCCCGGGCGTCGTGTTTCTGCTGACGGCGGTCTTGGCGACCAACCAGGCGGGGCTGGCCGATTCGGTCGTGGGCGTGCTCGCCGTGATGGTCGCCGCGGGCCTGGGACTCTATTCCTGCGTGACGGCCCAGCGGCGGCCGATCCGGTTCGCGCTCGTGGCCCTGGCGGTGCTGGCGGCCAGCGGCCTGGGACCGGGAGTGAGCGGCCGGCTGCTGCATATCGAGCGCAACTTTTTCGGAGTCGTGAGGGTGACGTACGACGCCGAGCAGAAACGTGCATCGGCTGTTCCACGGCAGTACCTTGCACGGGCAGCAGAGCCTCGACCCGGCCCTCCGCCGCGAGCCCTCGACCTACTTCACGCGCTCCGGGCCGATCGGCCAAGTTTTCGCCGCGATCAAACCGCGGCTGGAGCAACCCGATGCGCGGGTCGCGATCGTCGGACTGGGAGCGGGAACCCTGGCGAGCTACGCCCGGCCAGGCCAGCGCTGGACGTTCTATGAGATCGACGACGCCGTCGTGCGGATCGCTCGCGATCCACGTTACTTTACTTATTTACGCGATTGCGCAAGCCGATGCGATCGAGATCGTACTGGGCGACGCCCGGCTGCGGCTTCACGACGCGCCCGATCAGGCCTATCGGCTGATCGTGCTCGATGCCTTCAGCTCCGACGCGGTCCCGGTGCACTTGATTTCGCGCGAGGCGATCCGGCTTTATCGCGTCCAAGCTCGACCGAACGGGGGCATGCTGGCTGTTCAACCTGTCGAATCGCTACCTCGACCTCGACCCGATCATGGCCCGGCAGGCCGACGATGCGGGCTTGGTCTACCGGGTCCGTTATGACCTGAACTTGAGCGACGAAGAGAAGCGGTCCGGCAAGCAGGCGTCGATCTGGGCCGTGATGACCGCGACCGAGCGCGACCTGGGCGCCTTGGCGGACGACCCCCGCTGGCAGCCCCCAACCCCCGCCCGGGTTCGGCGGTCTGGACCGACGATTATTCGGATCTGGCCTCGTACTTGCTGCTGACCCCGGGAGGCTGTGGCGAAGGGAGAGCCCAGCGGCCGTCACGCCGCGTCGAGACTGATTCCGACGTTCTCGAATTGATGCCTGATGACTTTGCTGCTAACACCGTATTCCGCAGCCAGGTCGGCCACGAATTGTTCCGTGTCCTGCAACCCTTCTGAATCGTCGTGGCCGCCACTGAGTTCATCTCTCGGTGCGAGTAATTCCGCCGCGAATGCACGAGATGCTTGCTGATCCCAGCTTCGCGATTCCGTGATAAGGCGTGGTCCCGATTGACACGCGAAGGCAGCGTGGAACAAAGCCCTTGCTTCCAAGAACCGGGCATTGTCGCTTCGCGACTGCCGGGGTCCGGCGACTACCGGGTCTCTACCCCCTCTCCAACCGACGGTTGCCTTGACGCTCACACTGGATAGATGGTTGGCGCTCCTCGAACAAGAGTGGTTGGATCCCCGCGGCGTACGCCGCAGCGGCCACTTGACCGAGAGGGCCCTGCGACTGCCCTGTAATGGCTTCGCGGACTTGCATCGCAAGTTGGTATCCCATCTTCGCCGGAGTCCGGGCGATTGGCGAGGATCGCCTCGTTGGTAACGACGAACCCCGTAGATCGAACACAGCGCGCGTTTCGTCAACCCACTGCCAGAGTGATGTTGCATTGGCCTGATTGGTTGCCTCCAGGAAGTCAATGACGAGGGGCTGATCGAGATCGTCGTCTTGAAAACCTTCGAGCAACGCCAGGAAGGCTGGGTCCCATGTGCTGGATTCATAAGGATCGAGCCCCATTCTCCCGGCGGCGCAGGCAGAACGCCTCTTCTTCCTGACTAGCCTTGGAGATTGCCTCCCAGTTCTGTTTGAGCTTGGCAACTCGTGGATCGTTTACCCCATCGATCCGCGATACGACACCGGCGACAAACTCCTTCAACACTCGCTGCACTTCATCCCGATCGAGACGAACGCTGCCTCCCTCAATGAAATAGCCGGGCATGTGGGCGAAGTCGTCTTGATCGTCGGCTGACCATTCGATCACAGGGTTTCGACCAGTACGCTGAAGAAGCAAGCGCGTGGGAGAAGGAGCCGGACTGAGCGGCCCGTAGGCAGTGGCGACTCAGCCAATCGCGTTGGTAGGGTGACAATTCCCAGTCTGAAGATAGGAACCTTTCACTTGTTCCTGGTGGTACTGGCTCGTACAGCAAGGCCCACCAGTTGCCTACAATCCACCACGCAAGAGGAAAGGCGGGGATGTACAACGAAGTGCGTTCGGACTGCGCGTCGCGGTCCCAGAGGCGTGTAACTGACGCCCCGCGGCGGCAACCGCGATTCGGCGCCAGGAGCGGCGCTCCAGAGGGTCCGCCGCGAGCGGCTGGTCGATCCATTCGCACTCAATGAACAGGGATTTCGACACGCGGGGCGTTCCTCAGCAGTTGATCAGGGTCCTTGGGATACTGAAGCTCGATGCTCCACCCGGAAATCCATGATACTCGCCGTTCATCTGATTAGTCAGTCTAGCTTCATGGAGGATACCATTAATGAAGGCCCAAACCCTTGCCGGAAAGTCTCCACGGAACTCTTTATCAACGCAAGGAGTCCGGATCGCATTGCGGAGAACCCTATCGAAACAGGGGCCAGTGCGCCTCGGCGAACCGATCACATCGAGCTTTATCGGACCTGGTCCGCCACCTGGGGCTGACCTGCCGGCGAGGGGTACGTCTTGTGCTCGGAGCTGCCGACGTACCGAACCCTATTCGCCACCTCCTGACTCGGCGGTTTATCGTCAGGCCAAGGAGCAAGGACCGCCCGCTTATGATCCTGTGGTGGCCTTTGGTAGCTAGGCCGCTTGGCCATGAACGTTCCATTCGCGTTTAGCCGGCATTGCCATCAGGCCCAAGACCATTTTTCACCGACTGGCGAGCCGTGGATTTGAGGATTGAGATCAGGCTGCCGACGCGGCCATAAGCTTCGACCTCGTCCTGCTCCTCCGGGGTCAGGATACCGGCACGCGTCCTCGCCGCCAACTCCTGCATCCGGTCTTTATCAGTCTGGCTAAAGCCAATGGCCAAAATCGCCTCGGCTGCTTCGGGCGACAGAATCATCTGGTTGGGTTCCACAAAACGTGTCAGGGCGGACGCTTCGGTTTCCTCCTGGGTCACGCTCCAGATGCAGTATAACAAGACGACCAGCTCGTCAGGAACAGGACCGATGAACGCCGGGCGGATCACCGCTCAGCCGGCGCGAGGCCGCTCTGTCGCCGATCCGTGCCATCCAACCCTCCAGCCGCCGAGCCAGTCCGTCGCGCTGGGCACGATGACCTGGCTCGGCCGAACCCGCCAGGTTGCGGGTCTCGCCGGCATCCTCGGCCAGGTGGTACAACTCGTCCTGGCCCTCCGGCTCGAAGTGCCGCACCAGCTTCCATTCGGGCGTGCGGATCATCCGCATCCGTGCGACTTGACCGTGGTGCATGTCATATTGACCAAACAGCGTGTCGTCCCAGGACGGACGGACTGGCCCCGCAAGCAGCGGAACGAGGCTCCGTCCCCGGATTTCGAGGTTCGCCGGCACCCCCAGCCCGACCATTTCCAGGATCGTTGGGAACAGGTCGAGGTTCGAGACGACGTGCTCGATGGTCGTCCCCGGCGCGACCACCCCGGGCCAGCAAACCAGGAGCGGCACCCGGGTCGCGTCGTCGAACATGTTGGGCCGGCTAGCCGGTCTTCCCCTCGACCAGCCATACGGCGTTGCCTTTGTGCCAGAGCCCATGCTGGCCGATCATGTAACCGTGGTCGCTCGTGAAGATCACGACCGTGCGGGGACTGAGCCCCCATTCGTCGAGCTTCGCAACCAGCCGCCCGACGTTGCGGTCCACCGAGCTGACGCTGGCGTAATACTGTCGATAGAGCGACTTGACCCGGTCGGTGGGAAGCCCCGGGAAGTTGGGAATCGTCGGGTCGAGAGCTCGGTACGGTGCCGAGTCCGCCTCGGGTACTGGTCCATAGGGAGTATGAGGCGCGCGGAAGTGGATCGACAGCAAGAACGGCCGATCGCGATGAGCCTCGACGAACTTCAAGCCTTCATCCACCAGCAAGTCGGGGAGCGAGCCCTTGAGCTGGCGGACCTGACCCTCGACTTCGAGCCGGGGGTCGATCGGCCGGTTGCTGCCGTCTCGGAAGCCGAAGAAAACGTCGAACCCCTGGCGCGTCGGGTGGAAATGGTCGCTGCGTTCCGAGGTGCCACTTGCCCGCCAGCATGGTCGAATAACCAAAGCCCTTGAGCAGCTCCGGCCAGATGATTGCCGACGGCGCCAGGCCAAGGTCCGGCTCTTTGTTGGGATCGATCCAGTCGGCGATGCCCAGCTCACTGGGGTAGCGGCTGGTCATCAACGCGGCTCTCGACGGAGAACAAACCGGTGTGACCGTGAACGCATTACGAAAGATCGCTCCCCGCCGCGCCAGGCGGTCGAGGTGGGGCGTCTTGATCTCGCGGTTGCCATATGCGCCCAAGGCCCACTGGGCCTGGTCGTCGGTGCAGAGAAACACGATGTTGGGCCGCGACCCAACATCGGCCCGTGCGGGCCCGTCGGCCACCGCCTGCGGTTGCAACCATCACGTTCGCGAGGATGATGGCGAACAGAGACAAAGTAATCCGTGAGGCGAATCCAGGCATCTCGCGAAGGTCGATTTGCTCATTTCGGTACCCGATGCAGAGAAATAATCGTCGCCGGGTTTCGTCGTAGCAGTGTCGTCAGAAGCACTGTCCGGCTTGGGCTCGCTCCTCCATCAGTTTGCGCATTCGCAGAATCCCGAGCCCAGGCTGATAATTGGCGCGATGTTGCTCGATCTTCGACTCCACTTCTGCCACGTAAACGTCCACCTCGACCTGTTTCTCGAAGTAAAAAGCGAGCACCTTAGTGGATCAAGTCCAGGGGCAACGTGGGATATTCATCGCGCAGCATCTCGGGCGTGTGTCCTTCGTTTTAGAGGAGCACAATGAGATACAGGTCGATGCGATTCCCCCCAGGCGTATCTCACCCTTGGGCCCTCGCGTCAGCAAGTTAGGTAGGGTCACGATGATTGTCCCAATCTATGGCTTCCGCGGCATGATGTCGGCTACGGCGATCCGGCCGCGTCGACTCCATCAATGATGACCGGGACTTCCTGGCCGATTTTGAAAATCTGGCAAGCCCCGTAGCCGCCCGGGCCCGGATCGTGTAAACCTCGACCTGACGATCGATCAGGTTGATGATCCAGTAAACCGGAACACCCCCCTTGCCATAGATTCCGGCCATGCGCGCGATCTTCAAGAGGCTCGAATTGGCGACCTCGGCGACCAACGCGACATTCGCCGGCTCCGGATGCCGGTCCTGGTAATCCCAAGCAGGTCCCTCGGGCGATGACCAGATCGGGCTCCGGAACGCTGGCATAGTTGGGGATTCGCAATGGCTTGTCAGGACGGACATACCAGCCACTCGGGAGCAAGGATTCAACGATCAGCCGCGTCGCATCACAAGCGGCTGCATGTGGAGGATATTCAGTCATTTTGGCCACCAGGAATCCATTGATCAGGTGAAACCGATCTCGTTTGGTGAAGACCCCCGAGGCGACCATTGCCTCGTATTGCTCGATGCTCAGGCGATAAAGTGATTCCGGCGACGGTATCCATCCCAGGTCCGGCGCCTGCACCACAGATTCGATCGGTGTGATGGTTGACATGGAAATCCTTCCTGGCCACGACAATCACGTCATGGAATACGAGGGGCATGCTTCCCTCGGAAGGTTAGTTGTTCACAAACAGGGATCAAGTTTACACTAGTTCGAGCGGGGCTTCAATTCCGAAAAGAGATGCGAGCGGCCATCCTCAACCTCGCGGCGGGTCAAACGCTGGAATTGGACCATGGTGGGAGTCGCGTTCTCCCAGCGGCCTGGGTTCCTCCATCAGTTTGTGCATTCGGAGAATCCCCCGGCCTAGGTTGATAATCGGTGCAAATCTTGCTCGATCGTCGACTCCGCTTCCGCCACGTAGGCGTCCACCTCGGCCTTGTTCTCGAAGTAAAGAGCGAGCACCTTGTGGATCAAGTCCAGGGACAAAGTGGGATACTCATTGTGCAGCATCTCGGACGTGTAGCCCTTCATTGTAGAGGAGCACAGTGAGATACAGATCGATGCGATGTCCCGTCGGGCGGACCTCACCCATGTATTCCGCGTCAGGAAGTAGGGTAGAGTCATGATCATCGTCCCATTCGACTGACCAGCAACCGCCGCGGCGTCCCGGGTCCGCCGCAGCGCTTGGGTGGGCGTTCGTCACTCCGAGGGCGGGCGAGGCACCGGGATCGTGCCCCAGTCACTCGCCAAGAGTGCTTCAGAACGTTTCGTGGTTCTTGCCGTGCACTGTAATCACAACTCCGTGCAATCCCGCGTACTTTATGGCCATGCCGAGCAAGGTATATTCGTCGTCGTCATACCCTGCGGCGAAGGCGTCCTGGTGCAGCACCACGGTGTCCCCATCGTCGTCCTTGGGTCGGACGGCCACAGCGCCACGCTCTTCGCGAACGCCGGCAAGTATTTCTCGACGGTGGCACGCAAGACCGCGATGCGCTCCTTTTCCTCCTGTGGCGACTTTACCGGACAGTCAACTCCCATCGTCAAACTTTTCGCCTTCGCCATGCCTCCCTCCGATCGATGGCCGAGCCCAGCCGCGTAACAACAAGGTTCGGCGGCCCGCGGAGCGGGTCCGCTGAAACCGCCGGGTTAGGAGACAACCCCTCTTGCAACAATAAACAGAACTCATCGATCGTGAGGCCCGCGCCCCGCACGATAGAGCCCATAGTGATCGCATTGGCCGGGTTATGCCGCCGATTGTGACGATGCGTGTGCCGTCGGTCATCACGATGGGCTTGCCCTGGCGACGGATCTAAAAGCCCACCTTCTCCAAGGCGCGAACCGCGTCGAGGTGATTGACGCCGGAAAGTTTGGGCATGACTAGACGGTGACCTCGACTTCGCGAGCCTCGGCCTCCGCGGCGAATTCCGCCGCGACTTCGAGGTACTCGCGAATGGCATCGGCGATGTTCTCCAACGCCTCCGCCTCGGTGGCCCCTTGAGAACAACACCCTGGCAAGCCGGGAACCGTGACGCTGTAGCCCTCCTCCGATTGATGAAGTGCGACCTTGTAGATCATGTGGACCTCCTGCCGTAAATCTACCGCGGCATCACCAGTGGGAACAGCCCACCGCCTCTTATCAGGGGTTATCTGGGCGTTGAACCAGGATGGTGGTTCAAGAAGAGGGTTCAAGCTTACACCAAGAAGCCGTGGGCTTCGATTCGGATGGGATTCTTGCCGGAGATCCCTTGCTCGCCACGGGCCGCTCAAACGGTTGCATCCTTACCCGATACGATTTATGATACAGCCTTGTTGAACATTCCGCTTCGGCATCCGATACGCTATTCTGAAGACCTCTGCGTCCGGAGTCCAAGCGGATAGCTTTTGCCTTATCGGAGGCGTGGGCGATGACGCAACTGATGGAGCAAGCGTTCGAGAGAGCATCGGGCCTTCCCGATGAAGAACAGAACGCCATTGCTTCGATAATCTTGCCGCGAAATCGAGTCGGAAGCTCGATGGAATGCTTTATTCGCTCAACAGAGATCGGTCGACCTTCTCTCCCAGATGGCTGATGAAGCAGCTGGCGGAAGCCCGAGCCGGCCGGGCTCGAAAAATTGATCTGAACGACCTGTGAACTCCTTCTTGACTGAGCAGTTCCTGACGCATTACCGGGCATTGCCGGAACATGTTCGAGAACAGGCGAGGCAAGCCTATGCTCTATTCCAGCAAGATCCCCACCACCCTAGCCTGCGGTTTCGCCGAGTTCATCCAACCCGCCCGATTTTCTCTGCTCGCGTCGGAATCGACTATCGCGTGGTCGGAATCCGAGATGGAAACGATATATTCTGGTTCTGAATCGGTCGCATTCTGAGTACGATCGATTGTTGAAGCAACTATGAAGATCCGACGATCGTAACTGAGGGTCATCTACCGCGGGGTTCCTCTGATGAGCATGAGGCAACGGACACGGTCGATGAGTATGTGTGTTTCGGTTTTCGCCGTGGCGATGGCGATCGGTCGGGGTTCCTCTTTGCCCGCCCGCGGAGGCGAGCCCGCCTCCCAGGCCCAGGCGGCCCGCGACAAGTTCTTCGAACAGAGCGTCCGGCCGCTGCTGGCTGAGAATTGTTACTCGTGCCACGGCGACAAGAAGCAAAAAGGGGGCCTGCGGCTCGACTCGCTCCAGGCGATTCTCAAGGGGGGCGAGTCCGGACCGGCGGTTGTGCCCGCCAAGCCCGAGGATAGCCTTTTAGTCGAGGCGATCAACTACGAGGGGGTCGAGATGCCCCCAAATGGTAAGCTCGAACCAGCCAAGGTCGCCATCCTCACGCGCTGGGTCTCCCTGGGTGCACCCTGGCCCAGTCGAGATCGCGCGGCCCATGCCCCGGCCGGCGCCACCGTAGCCGATCTCACTCGATCGAAGCTCACCGACGCCGACCGCGCTTTCTGGTCGCTCCAACCGGTTCGCAAACCGGCTGTTCCCGAGCTCCCAACGTCGGGAGCAACCGATTGGGCCGACTGGGAGCGTAACCCCATCGACCGATTCATCCTCCAGGCTCTCCTCAAGAACGGCCTGACACCCGCCCCCGAGGCCGACAAGCCGACCTTGATCCGTCGCGCGACCTTCGACCTGACCGGGCTGCCCCCGACTCTCGAGGAAGTCGACGCCTTCAACGCCGACGATGCTCCCGATGCCTATGAGCGCCTGATCGACCGCCTGCTGGCCTCGCCTCGATATGGCCAGCGATGGGCGCGGCACTGGCTCGACCTGGTCCGCTATGCCGAGTCGGACGGCTATCGCCAGGATGCCCTTCGCCCTCACGCCTGGCGTTACCGCGACTACGTCGTCCGCTCGTTCAATACCGATAAACCCTACGACCGTTTCTTGACCGAGCAGCTTGCCGGCGACGAGCTCGATCCGGATGAGCCTGAGCTAAAAATCGCCACCGGCTTTCTCCGGATGGGGACGTACGAGTACAACCAGCGCAACGTGCGCGGGCCAGTGGGCCGACATCCTCAACGAGATCACCGACGTCACCGGCGAAGTCTTCCTGGGGCTGAGCATCGGCTGTGCCCGCTGCCACGACCACAAGTTCGACCCGATCCTTCAGAAGGACTATTACCGGCTCCAGGCATTCTTCACTCCGCTCTTGCCGCGCGACGATTTGACACTCGCCAAGTCCCGGAAGTGGGCTGAGTATCAATCGCGGCGCGCGGCCTGGGAGAAAGCGGCGGCCGACATCCTCCGTCAGATCGATGAGATCGAACGCCCGTATCGTGACAAAGGGGGAGCCGGCGCGGTCGCCAAGTTTCCCGATGAGATTCAGGCGATCCTGCGGAAGCCCGAGCAGGCGCGCACTCCGCTCGAGCGGCAGCTCGGTGCGTTGGCCTATCGCCAGATCAGCTACGAGCACGACCAGGTGCCCGTGTTGCTCAAGGGAGCGGTGAAGACCCGTTGGCAAGAGTTGCACAAGGTGCTCAAGCGGTTCGACGCCGTGCGACCGATCCCGCCGGAACCGGTGCTCACGGTGACCGACGTCGGGCCGGTATCGCCGCCGACCTGGATTGCCGGTGACCGCAAACCGGAGCCGATCGAGCCGGGATTTCCATCGGTGCTCGACCCGGCGGCGGCGGTGGTCGAGCCAAGCCCGGTCGCTCCCCAATCGACCGGGCGGCGGTTGGCTTTGGCCCGATGGCTGAGTCGGCCTGACAATTCCCTTTCGACTCGAGTGATCGTCAACCGGGTCTGGCAGTATCACTTCGGTCGCGGCCTGGTCGGCACCGCCAGCGATTTCGGCCGGCTGGGCGAGGCTCCCACCCACCCCGAGCTGCTCGACTGGCTGGCAAGCGAGTTTGTCGCGCGAGGCTGGCAGTTCAAGCCGCTGCACCGCTTGATCCTGACCTCGGCGGCCTATCGCCAGTCATCCCAGCGCAGCCAGCGCGACATCGTCGCGGCCGGGCGGGTCGATCCCGACAATCGCCTGCTCTGGAAACGGACCGTCCAGCGACTCGACGCCGAGGAGCTCCGCGACGCCATGCTGGCCGCCAGCGGTGAGCTCGAGCCGGCGATGGGTGGCCCGAGCGGGCCCACCACAAAGCCCCGGCGGACAATTGACACCCGAGTGATCCGCAACACACGCGATCCACTCCTGGACGCCTTCGATGCGCCCGACGGGACTTTCCCCACGGCCCGACGCAACAACACCACCACGGCCACTCAGGCCCTCCTCTTGATCAACGGCGACTGGTCATTGGCCCGAGCCCAGACCCTCGCCCTCCGGGTCGAGCGACTCGAGCCGGTATCGACCAATGACCGAGGACGGATCGCGCTGGCCTACCGCTTGACATGCGGCCGCGAAGCCGAGCCTGATGAGATCGAGCAGGCCGCCGCGTTCCTGAATCGCCAGACCCAGCTCGCCCAGCCGCCGGTGCCACGCGTGAACGTCGGCGCCGACCACGCGGCCCTGGTCGATTTCTGTCATGCTCTCTTGAATTCCAATGAGTTCTTGTATGTTGACTAGGGGGCAGAAATGCCGCTGACTCGTCGCGACTGGCTGCTCCAGGCCGGGGCCGGATTTGGCTCGTTGGCTCTCTTGGATTTGCTGGCACGAGACGCAGCGCCAGCGCCCGAGCCGAGCTCTCCCTCACCAGGCTCCGCCCCGTGGCGACGCCCCGCGACGGCCCGTAGCGTCATCTTCCTGTTCATGGAGGGAGGGCCGAGCCATCTCGATACTTTCGACCCCAAGCCCGAGCTGAACCGGCTGGCGGGTCAGCCGTTGCCGTCCAGCTTCAAGCCGGTGATCACCCCCATGGGCGAGGGCCGTTCGCCGCTCCTGGCCTCGCGGCGAAAATGGAAACAGCATGGTCAGAGTGGGATCTGGGTCTCCGACTGGCTGCCGCACATCGCCACCTGCGCCGACGACCTGGCGGTCATTCGCTCGTGCTGGTCCAACGGGCTCAACCATGTTGGCGGCGTCTGCCAGATGAACACCGGCTCGACCCTGGCCGGCCGCCCCTCGCTGGGAAGCTGGGTGACTTACGGCCTGGGGAGCGAGAACGCGAACCTGCCCGGCTTCGTCGTCATGCAGGACATCCCGCGCGCCACGGTGGCGGGAGGCCCGCGGAACTGGGGCACGGGCTTCATCCCGGCGGTCTACCAGGGGACGCGGCTGGACAATGGACCCGAGCCGATCGCCAACCTCCGAACGCCCGTGGATGTCGGCCTGGCGCGGCAGCACGGCAAGCTCGAGTTCCTCGGCCAGCTCAACCGCCGCCATCTCCAAGCTCGGCTCGATCAGTCCGAGCTCGACGCCCGAATCAAGAGTTATGAGCTGGCCTTCCGCATGCAGGCCGAGGCCCCCGAAGCGGTCGACCTGGCCAGCGAGACGGCCGAGACCCTAGCCCTCTACGGCCTGGACGACCCGGCGACCGAAACCGTGGGACGCCTCTGCCTGCTGGCTCGCCGCCTGGTCGAGCGCGGTGTCCGGTTCGTTCAGCTCTACTGCGGCGCGGGCAGCAAATGGGACGCTCACACCGCCATCGAGACCAACCACGCCAAGACCTGCCGCGACATGGATTTGCCCGTCGCCGGCCTGCTCAAGGACCTCAAGCGCAGGGGCCTGCTGGATCAGACCCTGGTCGTCTGGGGGGGCGAGTTCGGCCGCACACCCATGTCTGAGAAAGGCAACGGCCGCGACCATAACCCCTATGGATTCACCATGTGGATGGCCGGCGGCGGCGTGAAAGGAGGCCTGGTCGTCGGCAGGACCGACGACCTCGGCCTCCATGCGATCGAAGACCGGCTCCACGTCCACGACATCCACGCCACGATCCTGCACGCGTTGGGCGTCGACCACGCCAAGCTGATCTACCGGCACCAAGGGCGCCCGGAGCGACCGACTGTCAATGAAGGACAGGTCTTCCGGGGACTGCTCAAGGCGTGACGTCGCTCTTGTGAGGCATGTCATTCGTTTCTGCCGCCACGACGTTACTTATTGCACAGTAAACGATTGTGGTCCTATACTCACGTCTAGGCAACTATTGTAAGGAAAGAAGAAGTCATGCAAATCGCACATGAAAGCACCAGCGAAGTTGCGATTTTCGGTCGGGTGCTAGGTGCCTGTCCGAGAATCAAGTGATGCCAGATAAAGACTTACGTCGATAGGTCGACGAGTCGATTTCGAATTTCCGGGGAAAACGACGTTTTGCCATATTAAGAAACGACGTAACCTGTTCTTGCCAATCGCTTTAATTCTCGGACAGGCTCCTAGAACCCGAACAGGCAACCCTTGAAGTTGCGGCGGAGCGGGCAATCCTCAACATCGACTTCAAGCAGACCGACAAGGACCGGATGCGTGTTCTACTGGCCAAGGCCAAGAAAGGGACGCTCGCTGCCGAGATGCAGGTTGAAATCGACAGCTACGAGCGGGACGGTCACATGCTGTCGCTAATGAAGTCGAAAGCCAGACGTTTACTCAAGGGCGGGCGGGACAATGGGGGTCGAATGGGAATCTTCTAAACATTGCCATAAGTTGGACGATTTAGCGAAATCATCCTTTACTAGATTGTATATCTTAGTTCATCAATTAGCAATGTGTCCTTCTCGCCCGCCTCTTCTCGCCTCCTTGAAGGAAGAGAGTTGAGCCTATGGGGAGCTATCAAGTGTCTCTCCGATCGCTTGCTTCGACACTCAAGCTTCCAGAGCGGGAGATACTACGGAGGATCAAAGTAGCAGACCCAAGTGCAGTGGTTCTCAAGGGGGCCGATGGCGATTGCATTTCCTGTCAGAGCGACCCGGAACCCGTACATTCGCTCCATCCTTTCTTTGGCGGAATTCGCCACAATTCGTGGTGTTTCGATAGCCAGAGGGACTCAAACGAGCGAGAGCCATTTTTCGAGATCAAGCGTGGCACTACCATACGCTACTAACCCCGAAACGGCGAGCCGACTAGATACTTTGTGGGGCAACGTGGACCACCTTTCCGAGAGGTCCGAGTTAATCAACATATCGCCCAATTACGTCAACGTTTCGGTGGCGAATTTCGCCAGAATTCGCGGTGTTTCTACCGCCGAGGGTCTCGAACGAGTAAGAGCCATTTTTCGTGATCAAGCGTGGGAGTGTCATACACTTCTAACCGCTGAAGCGGCGAGCCGACTAGATACTTTGTGGGGCGATGTGGTCGACCTCTCGGAGTGGGCCGAGCCGTCAACGATTCGCCCCGCTGCGTCAACGTCTCGGTAGAAGCACTGATTATGGCTCTGGATGTTCATATGCAGAAAGAGCTTCCTTTCCGTCCGCTCGATCTTGGCGAATCGGAGGTGGAGTTCCTATTGCGTTATCTGAAAGAACACGATAGCAGTCCTTCCGTAAAGCTAGCACTCGAAAGCATCAAGCGAGCACGCGAAAACACTCAGTGCCGTGGCCTGGGCATCATTTTACAGCATCTGGTTCCCGGCCCAAACTAGAGGTTGCCCCGAGAACTAGCAATTCTCTTTTTACCATCGCCGAGGCTGCGCTTCTAACCCCGATGGTTTGCGGTGCGCTTATGTTCAACGAACTAGCAAAATACAGCGAGATGAAGCCCGGCGACTCTTAGAGCGGCTACGACTGATGGAGCGATCGCGACTATTCGAGCAACCTTTTTGGGCAGGCGTTGAAGGCGGGATCGAGGCGAAAGCTGGATACAAGGCCGCACCCAGTTTTCTGGAGATGGATCCGAGCTCGTTCAGCTCGCTACTCGATCACGTGCGAGACTCGCGATTACCGCACGAACTCGCGCAAGAACTGGGCGTAGATGACCGAAGACTGATCCAGATTGTTGACGACGAGATCAAAAACTCAGATCGGACGCGCCGTCCCGAACAGATACCACTCCGCAGGATCCACGGATCCCTTGTGCTCGCACCGAAAGAAGTTGAGCGGATCAAGGAACTCTTCTCCAATTCCCGCGCTCGCGTCGGCCCCGACCCGACGTGGCATGACAGACGGTCAGCGGCTTCGACTGGAGCAGCCTCGGACGATCGACTTCCGCTGGGCGTGATGTCCCTAGCCGAGTTGGAACGGTACGACGATCCCGTCGTTCAGATACCATTTCTTAGCTCATTACTTGAGTATGTTTTGAGATTAATATTCCCGAATATAAAGAGCGAAAAACGGGGGCTCATCAAAGAAGCTTACCACGGTAGAAGGGTAGCGATTCGATCGGTGAATGAGCGAGAATTGAATTATGCGATGACAATTCGCAACCGGATTCTCCATCCGATTTCGGATTATGACGATCCCGCTCCGTCCCCGCAGGAGTGCCGAATTGCTCGCGATAACCTCCTAAACGCGGTCCGCGAAGCCATCGATCACCTTCCGGATAGCGTAAATCGGAAAATGTTCACACTATAAACAATCCAAGGCGCCTGATGTTGTCGGTCGGAGGGACCCCGAGTCAGATGGGTAATTATACAACAGGCTGAAAAAGAAGCCAGAAACTACTCCTGCCCTCAAGGCTGTCGGCTCCGTTCCTGCTGAGTTTACCCCGGAGAGATTGCTTCGTTTAGCTTCTTTTCGGCCTGCTGTAATCATAAGCCGCCTGGTCTGCTCAGTGGCCCCGCCTTCCGTCGTCGAGTTGGGTCGATGACACGTCGGATCCGAAACGGTTTGAAGGGATGCATCGGCGAAATTAGAAGAATGAGGGATTTATACTTATACGCCTGACCGCTTGCCTTTCCGCGCGGAATCACCCGCCGCGGGGCTTGGTCTTGTAGCCGACCGCCTGGAGGGTCCGCTCGGCCGCCTGGAGGTGATCACCCTGAAGCTCGATCTGCCCATCCTTCACCGTACCGCCCGCACCACAGGCGTTCTTGAGCCGGGTGGCCAGCTCGCTCAGGTCGTTGGCCTCCGGGTCAAGGCCGGCGATCTCCATGACCAGCTTTCCCTTCGCCCGCCACTCGGTCATCAGCCGCGCAGTCCGCTGCTCTGGCGGAATCCGTTTCACCTCCGAGACCAGCGGAGGACAGGAGCACTCGGACTCAAGCCGGCCGCAGCGGTCGCACGTCGGAGGACGATCCCAGGGGGTTCCGGCGAACAGGCGGGTCACGCGAACGACTCCGGTTCGGCAGGAGCAACTGGGCACGTGGCGGGGTACGAGTCAGGGTACCGCCTAGGTTGCTGCGGGAATATTCTTTAAGACGTCCTTAGTCGGCCGGTGATCGCATCGGCGATCCGTGAGAGAGGCAAGATCTCTTGGGCCGCACCAATCTCGGCGGCGGACTTGGGCATGTCGCCGACCACACTCGAAGACGCCTCCTGAGCGATCGTCCACCAGCCCTGATTGCGAAGCTGCAGCAGTCCCCTGGCGCCATCGCTGCCCGATCCCGGTCAACAGCACGGCAACTCCTGGCATGGGCCAGTTCCGCGCCAGGCTCTCGAAAAAGACGTCGACGGACGGGCGGTAGCGGTTCATTCGGGGCTCGATCGAGTAATTCAGCCGGCGGTATTCGCTCAGAACCACGTGGTCGTTGGTTCCGGCGAGCAGGACCTCGCCGGGACGGGGCACGTTCCCCTCGGTGATCAGCGTCACGCGCCGGCCTGTTTGTTCGAAGAGCCACTGCCCCAAACCCTGTGAGAACGACGAGTCGAGGTGCTGGACGATGATGATCCCGGCGTCGAGGCTCGCGGGTAGACCCGAAAGCACCTCAACCAAAGCGTGAGGGCCCCCAGTCGAGGCCCCCAAGACGATGAGAGCATGGAGCGCGGGCAAAGGGAGGCTGGTGCCCGCCGACATGGCGGGGATGTCGCCGCGTCGCACCGATCCGGCGACGGCTCGGTCGGCTCGCCAATGAGCTTGCCTATCGATTCGATCTTGTTCAACAGAAGCGGGGTGCCGGCGACCTCGCCGCGTGGCGCCGAGTGTGGGCGTGTCGATCGCGTCCAGCGCGCCATGGCCCATCGCCTCATACACCTTGTCCAAATGCCCGCTGACCGTCGCTGTTACCAGCAAGATCGCGCAAGGCGATTCGCACATGATTTGACGCGTCGCCTCGACGCCGTCAATTCCAGGCATGAACAGATCCATCAGGATCAAGTCGGGCCGATCCTCGCGCGCCTGCGCTATCGCCTCTTCGCCGTCATTCGCCGTCCAGGCGACTTCATGGTTAGGCGACGACACCAAAACCCGTCGCAATGCCTCGCGTGCCAATCGTGACGTCATTGACGATCCCGATTCTCATTTGAGTGACTCCGACCTCCTCGTCTGGCGGTACAGGGTGGGGGGTGGACGGCGTCAGACGGGCAGAGATAGGGTCAAATGCAAAACTATAAACATCCTAGTCTACCCATTTTACCCTATTTTCCGCCTCCGGATCTTTGTCCAGTATGCCGATGTCGCACTGACCTTGAACACATCGAGCGTTCGCTCCAAAGCAAGGATAGATCACTAAATTCACGAGTTCCGTCTCTTCCATGACTCGACTCATCGGATGATCCCCGGGCTCGCTGCCCTGCCGGAGACGTGGCAGGACGCCATGCCTTTCGGCAGCGCATCGAAGAGTTCGGGGGTAACGACGCGTCATCGCGTGCTGTATCAGGCTGCTATTTCAGCAGGAACTCGTAGTAGATCAGGGGTGTGTTTCGATAGGAAGTTCGTCCCACTTCGGACCAACCGCACCGCGCGTAGAAGCCGCCGGCCCCGGCATCGGCATCGAACGCATCCAGGCGAACCGCGTCCGCCGGCCAGTCCCGCGCAATTCGCACGGCCTCTTCCAGGCACCTTCTACCAAGTCCTTCGCGTTGTCTTGCGGGAATTACCGCCATCCCCACAAGATACAGCGGCCTGGAGCAAGGCGAAAAATAGCTTGTGTCGATGGCCCACGGCTTTTTGGTCGCAAGTCGTAGCGTGGCCACAATCTCGGCTCCCTCGCGTGCCGCAAAGACGCGGGACGTACGCATCGCATGGAGAACGCCCTTCTCCGAAGTCTTGGTCGACCACATTCCGCGGCCGTGACGGCGGGTCAAGTCTTCGGCGACCTCAGTGTGCAGCGCGGCCAAGGGCACCGCATCGTCGGCTGTTCCGAGTGTCAAACTGAAATACTCGGAGCGCGACAAGCCTGGCCTCACTGAGTACTTGGGGTTGACTCTTGCTTCCGCCGTGATTCGGGATTTTGTAATGAGCGTCGATTTTCGCGGAGGCGCGATTTCCGTGATCGAAACCCCTCTTTGCTTGACTAGAGCTGATCGACCGGAATTTCACCGACATCCTCGTAGACGAGTGTCGGCAAGTAAGGGTAGTGGTCAATCATTTCGCGGGTCGTGACGCCGGACAAGACGAGGATGGTCCTCATGCCGGCTTCGTAACCGGCGACGATGTCGGTGTCCATGCGGTCGCCGACCATGTATGCCTCGGATGAGTGAGCCCCCAGCTTACGCAGGGCGGTCCGCATCATGAGGGCGTTGGGCTTGCCAACGAAGTAAGGCTTTCGCCCGGTGGCCAGCTCGATGGGTGCCACCAAGGCCCCGCAGGCGGGTTGAATCCCGTGCTCTGACGGGCCGGTCAGGTCCAGGTTAGTGGCGACGAATCGAGCCCCATTGAGGATCAGCCGGATGGCCCGCTCGATCTTCTCGAAATCGTAACTTCGCGTATCACCAACCACCACATAGTCGGGATTGTGCTCGGTCAGCGTATAGCCAACGCTGTAAAGTGCATGGGTCAAGCCGGCTCCGCCGATGACGTAGGCCGTCCCGCCCGGCTTTTGTTGCTTGAGAAAATCCGCGGTCGCCAGCGCCGAGGTGTGAAAGGCTGATTCGTCGACCGCGATCCCCATCTGGTCGATCTTGTGTTTCAAGTCGCGCGGAGTCCACTGGCTGTTGTTGGTCAAAAAGAGAAACTTGTGCTCTCCCGCGCGGAGGCGCTCGACAAAATCGAGCGCACCAGGAATGAGTCGGTTGCCATGATAGATCACGCCGTCCATGTCGATCACGAAGCTGATCGGCATTTGTTTCGCTCCTTTATCGGTCAACAATTGGTATTAGCAAGCGTACTTGGTTGGCCGGGTTGGGATCAAGCGGTTCGACAATGTCTCGCCCTCTCAGGCAGAAGGAATTAGAATGAAACCATGCCCGTTCCGCGATCGCGTTCCCCCCAAGAGAAAGGGGTTGAAGCATGCATCGTTTCCAGTTCTCGATCCGCGTGATAATGGGCTTGATCGTGGTAGTGGGCCTCGCCTTCGCGGCGCTTCACTTCCCGACACCGCTCTGGGCCAACGTCTGGTTCTCTTTCGCGTTGGCCTCGGTGACTTTTGCCATACCGGCAGCCGTCTACAGCCAAGGCCAGCAGCGGGCGTTCTGGGTGGGGTTCGCCACGTGCGGATGGGTCTACTTCGTCGCATCGATGGGCCCTTGGTTCCAGTTGGAGACAGGCTTCCAGCTCGTGACCACGACGATCCTCGACCTGATGGCACCTTATATCGTCCAGCAGGACTATCTGCTCCGAACTTACATCGGGCAGTTCAACCCACCGAGCGCCTCCGACTCCGCCGACTCCCTGGCAAGTCTGGAATCTGCCAGACTTTTCACGACGATCGAGTCTGGCGGATGGGCTATGTGACCGTGCAAAGCCCCGCTCTCTACTTTCGGGCCGGCCACGGAGTCTTCAGTATCGTCGTCGCTCTCCTCGGCGGTGAAGCGGTCCGTTGTCTGGCAGCGACGCGTTCTCAACCAGCAACGGCGGAGCGATGAGATGACCGTGGCAGCGACCGGCCGAAGGCGGTTTCAATTCTCGTTGCGGTCGATCTTGATCGTGACGGCATTGACGGCGATTTTACTGGTGCCGGTCGCGTGGGTCTCACGAGAACGTCAGCAGATGATCCAGGCTCGTCAGGAAGTACTCCGGGCTCGTCAGGAGGCAATCCACGCGGTGGTTCTGGCCGAGCGCGGCCTACCGCGAGGCAATCGCGGACACAACGAAGACCGGGCCTGATTCGCGGCAACCCGCAAAGACCGGCCCGCATGCCGCATTAATCGAACAACTCCAGCGGGAGAATGCCGAGTTGAAAGCCCAGGTCGAAACCCTACGCCAAGAGGTCGAACGGCTCAGGGCCGCCTACCGCCGCGGAAATCTGTGAGCGAACGATATTCCGGACACGTTGTGATCCCGCGCCAGATGCTTGCGGGTTGCCTTGCTTGCTCAGATTTGTTAGAAATTCCCGATCCGGTTGCACGGTTGCAGGCGTTTTGTGAACCATGGAAGGCAGCTCGACATGCTCCAAACCATCCAGTCTGATTTACTTCGTTGTGTGAGCGAATCCCCGGCTCGCGGGCGATGTCTAGGCGCCTCAGAAAGGAAGACGAAGACGTTCTGGTTTGCACGGAATGCCGGGATCGCTATCCGGTCGTCCGCGGCATCCCGGTACTCAAGTCCGAACGCGCCGAGCCAACCGAGACCTGGTTTGAGGCCATGTACGAGGGCCGAAGCCGGTACGGAGATCTCACAAGCGATTATCTGAAACATGAACGCAAATTCATGTCGAGGTTCGCAAGCGAGCGGGGCTTGACCGGTCCCTGTTTGGAAGTGGGTTGCGGAACGGGCTGCTTCGCCGAGACGGTGCCGGGCTACATTGGCCTGGAATACTCGCTCAGCTCGCTGTTTGCCACCGGTTTCGAGTCAGAGACACGCGTTTGCGGCGATGCGCGCCGACTGCCGTTCGCGGATGGCAGCATCGAGTGCGTATTCAGCTTCAACACCTTGGAGCACGTCCCCGACGTTGAGCTGGCCTTCGCCGAGATCGATCGCGTGCTCAGGCCAGGGGGCTATCTGGTACTGAAGCCGGCCTGGCATTGTGAGAAATATGTCACCGAGCTGATCCCGGTGCAGCCCTACTCCGCGCTCGACGCTCGACAGAAGCTCATCAAGGCATTCCTTCCTCTTCTCCGGTCGAAGCCATACAAGTTCTTGACGCGGATCCCCTGGCGAATCGTCCGGCGGGTCACGAGCCGCCCGAATAATCCACTCCGACTGGGGACGGCTCACCCCCTATCACGGCGAAGCCTGGATCAGCGACGCCGACGCGGTCGCCGCGATTGACTGTCATGAGGGCATCCTTTACTACACTAACCGAGGCTATACCTGCATCTCGCATCCCACGGCGATTCGCCAGTTGCTCGCAGGACACGACGTCGTCGTACTTCAGTCGAATTAACCACGGATGAACACGGGACAGTTTATCTACCGCGTCAGCCAGGCGACGATCGTCCGGGTGACCAGATCGGCGGCATCCTGCTGGACGAAATGGCCGGCGCCGGGGATGGTCACCAGCGTCAGGTCGTTGTCGATCCAGTTCCAGGTATCGTTGAGCGCACCAGGGAGCAGCGCCTGGTCCTTCAGCCCGTGGATCAGGAGAACGGGGCACTTGACGGGTGGAACAGCCTCGATCGGCCTTGGTGGCCTCGGCGGGGTCGCGCGGATAGTTTGCCTTGTAATAGTTGAGCATTCCTTCCAGCGACGACCGTTTGAGGGCCGCCTGGTAGATCTTACGGGCCTCGGGGTCCTTGACCCATCCTGAGAGCATGTCCGTCGAGATCTGTTTTGCCGCGTCGGGCTTCTGAAAGTTGCGGGCATACTGGCTGTTCTTCTGTTGTTGGGGATTTGTGGCCAGCTCGCGCAACAGTCCTTTGGGGTGCGGCAGGTTGAGCACGACCAGCCGGTCGGTCAGTTCGGGGTGGCTCATGGCGAAGGACCAGGCGACCATTCCGCCCCAGTCGTGTCCCACGATCACCGCCTTGCCCGGACCAAAATGCTTGACCACCGCGACCAGGTCGCCGACGAGCTTCTCGATCTTGTAATTCTCGACCCCTTCGGGCTGCCCGCTCAGGTTGTAGCCTCTTTGATCGATCGCCACGACGTGGAAACGTTTCGCCAGCGCGGGCATCTGGGCACGCCAGGAGTACCAGAAATCGGGAAACCCATGAATCAAGACGACGAGCGGATCCTGGCTCCGGCCCAGGCTGACATAGTGGATCTTGACCTCACCCGAATCGACGAACCCCTCTTCCGATCCAGGCAAGAGGCTCGATGCCGGCGCGACCGGCTCGGGACTTTGATCGGCGGCCCGCGTCATGCCTGAAAGACCGATCGCGATCGCCAGGGCGATCATCGCTTGCCCGATCCGGATCATCCAGTGTGAGGCAATGCTTCGTTGCGTGTTCATGATGTTATCTCCATGGTCTAGAATGCTCCACGCGGAAACAGTGTCCCAGTCTACACGGTTTCCGCGAACGGATCGTCAAGGAACCGGTGTCGGCGCATACTTTCGCAAGCAACTCGGTAACTGCGATTTTCGGCGTCGGTCCAGGCCAGGTATCATCGGTGTGGCGGATCATCGCCGCTCAGCCCACTTGAACAGACTCGTCAAACCCGAGTCCGGACCGGCCTATGAACCTGACCGAGTATCTGTTTCACAGACTTCGCGAGCTAGGGGTTGGCCACACGTTCGGCCTTCCCGGCGACTTTGTGCTGCCGGTCTACGCCGTGCAAGAAGAGGTGGGGATGCCGACGATCGTCTGTGCCCACGAGCCGGGAGTGGGGTTTGCCGCCGATGCATATGCACGGCTCAAAGGGTTGGGCGTGGCACTCGTGACCTACGGTCCGGGTGCACTCAACACGCTCAACCCGGTTGCCTGCGCCTATGCGGAGCAGTCGCCGCTCTTGGTTGTCAGCGGTGGGCCCGAGGTCGCACTCCGCCGTCCGGAGCTGCATCTGCACCATGTGGTCAAGACGTTCGAGAGCCAGTTGCAGATCTACCGCGAGGTGACCGTCGACGCGGCGATCCTCGACGACGCCGAGTCGGCCCCGGAGACCATCGATCGTGTGCTCCGCAATGTCGTGAAGTGGAAGCGGCCCGGCTACCTGGAGATCCCCCGCGACCGGGTTCGTGTGCCGGTCGCCTCCCCGACCGGCCGGCTCGAGCTCGATCCAAGCACGGAGACATCCTCGATCCTTGCCGGCGCCCTGGACGAAGTGACCGCCGAGATCGCCGCGATGCTGGAGACAGCCCGTCGGCCGGCGCTCTATCGTCGGCGCCCTGGTCCGCCGCCACGGTCTGGCCGACGCGGTCGTCCGCCTGGCCGAGCGGCTGCGGATCCCGGTCGTCACCGACGTCCTGGGCAAGGCGTCGTTTCCCGAGAGCCACCCTCAGTTTGCCGGCATTTACATGGGTGCTCTGGGTGACCCGACCGTCCGCGCCTTGCTCGACGAATCCGACTGCGTACTCGGGATCGGCGTGATGCTGACCGACCTGGGCACCGGCTTCTGGACCCAACGGATCGACCCGAAAGCGCGGGTCATGATCGACCCGGACCGCGTTCACGTGAAGTACCACAGTTACGACGGACTACCGATCACCCATGTCGTCGCAGCTCTGCTGGAC
This sequence comes from uncultured Planctomycetota bacterium, assembly GCA_963720335.1. Lineage (GTDB taxonomy): Bacteria > Planctomycetota > Planctomycetia > Isosphaerales > Isosphaeraceae > CAVRFS01. Next base: position 267,837 of record CAVRFS010000095.1, read on the forward strand.
CGGCTCCCGCCCAGCGAGCGGCCCGTACGCCGTTTCGACAGCGTGGTCACGGCTGAGTACCCGATCGTCGCGCAGGTGGATCGCGCCGGAAAAGCCAGCAACTCGGTGATCCGGATCGCCGACGTGATCGCCGCCCTCCAGCGCCTGGATCAAACCCAATACAGCTTCGTGGCGGATGTCGGCGATAGTTGGTTCATCAGCCTGGAGCTGCGAACCGATGTCTTCCTGGCGGCCGGCTATTACGCGTCGATGGGCTTTGCCGTGCCGGCCGCGCTCGGGCTCGGGATCGCCGAGCCAACGCGGCGGCCGCTGGCCATCGTGGGCGACGGCGCGTTCCAGATGACGGGAACCGAGCTGTCCACGCTCGTCGATCAAGGGCTGCGACCGATCGTCCTGCTCTTGAATAACGGTGGTTACGGCATGCTTGAAGCGATCGACGGCCCGCGCCCTACTACGAACGCCGGAACTGGGACTATCCGGCCTTCGCCCGAGCCCTCGGCGCCGAGGCCGAGCGGGTCACAACCGCCGCCGAGCTTGGCCAGGCACTCCAACGGGCCGAGGCCGCGGTTGGTGCCTACCTCATCGAGGCTCTCACGGCCAGGGACGACCTCTCACCGGTCATGGCCCGGATCCGAAACCACCTCAATTCCGTCGGCAGCACCCCGGCCGCTCCTTCCAGAATGCCACGGAGAAACAGAAAAAATTTCAACACCGAGAAACACCGATGACACCGATGAAACACCGATGAAACACCGATGAAACACCGATGAAATCTAGAAATAAAAATCAATAAACTCGTAGATTCAGATAATCCAGTGATTTTAAGTATTATTTCTTATCCGTGTTCATCTGTGTTTCATCCGTGGCTAAAATGTCTCCTAATTGGCTCTGGGATTATCGGGGACGTGTTTGATCGGGACCACGGACTGGATCTGTCGCCGGCCGACTCGGTCATGGTTTTTTTCCAGAGAGCGAAGGTGTCGTGGTCGCCGAAGACGTGTTGGGCGGTGGCCGGCAGAACCAGCCATGACCCCTCGGCCAGCTCGGTCTCGAGCTGGCCGGGTCCCCAGCCGGAATGGCCAACGTAGAACAGAGCTTGGCCTTCCTCGGAGGCGGCCAGCGCCTCCATGGAATTAAGCTCGGTGGCGACGTACAGGTCTTCGGCCACGACCAGGTTGGCGAATGGCCTTTGGTCATGGAGAACGATCAAAGTCCCGCCGACCGGTCCACCGTGCCGCACGTTTTCCTCACGAAGGCACGGCTCCTGGCTGACCTGGCCCCAGACTTGAGAAAGCGACACGTTCATCTCGCGGTTCAGGATCAACCCCAACGCACCGTCCTCGCCATGGACCGCGATCAGGACGACCGTCTGCGCGAAGTTGGGGTCGTGCAGGTCCGTCGATGCAATCAGCAAGTGGCCCTGAAGCGAATCCATATTCGGTAAACGCGAGCAAACGGACTGGAAAGGCGAACCTCTCGGCGACTTTCTCAAACAAAACGTCGCGCGACACCATAACACTCATGTAACCAAGCAACGTCAGGATTGTCGAGACATCAGCGAAGAATGTTTTGCCCGACCTGGAATCACCCCACGCGTTTGAGCAGCGAAACCCGGCCGGTCTGGACCCACTCGGCGACGAAGATATTGCCATCCTTGTCGAAGCAGGCATCGTGCGGATGGATGAACTTGCCGGCCGGCCAGCGGTTGGGCTGGGATGCGGATCTTGAACCCGTCGAGAACCTGCTTGGTCCACTCGGGATCATAGCCCAGGTGGACGATCACGTTGTTGTCTTTGTCGAACAGAGTGACACGGGCGTGCAGGTCCGGCACGAGCAGCACGTCGCCGCGGATGTCGAAGTGGGCCGGGAAGCTGACATCGTGATCGATGCTCTTGGGCTGTGCCGTCGAAGGACAGGTACTGGAGCCGGGCATTGGCGCGATCGGCAACGACGAGCAGCGGCTCGCGGCCGGGGCGGTTGTCGAGCCAGAGCCCGTGCGGGGTCTTGAACTTGCCGGGAGCCGTCGCCCGTGCCGCCGAAGGTCCGGACCCACTTGGCGTCCTTGTCGTATTGGTGGATATAGTTCGAGCCGTAGCCATCGCCGACGTAGAAGCCGCCGTCGGGGGCGAAGGCCACGTTGGTCGGCGCGAACGGCGTTCCGGGCTTGTCGTAAACGTGCGGCTCCGTCGGGTGCCTCCTTGATCCAGACAACCTCGCCTTTCATGTCGGTCTTGACCACCAGATTGACCGGCATCATGCAAGAGAGATACAGGAACTCCTGCCCGTTCTCCTCGCGGATGTCGATGCCATGTCCGCCGCCGTGATACTCCTTGCCGAAGGAGCGGACGAACTTGCCGTCCGGGTCGAAAACAACGATTGTGTCCTGGGCTTGGTCGGGTGATTTCGGCTTCTGGCCACCGGCCCGATGCTTGATGTAGATGAAGCCGGCCTTGTCGATCGCCACGCCGTGCGTCTCAAACCAGTGGATCGAGCTGGGCACTTCGCCCCAGCCATGGAAGCACTCGTAGCGATGTTCGCCCTGACCGATCACCGGATTCTTGCTATCCGCCTTGTCGCTGGCGTGCACGAAGGGCCGACAGCGGTCGCCGGCAGCGTCGTGGTCAATGCCGCCGCGCCGGTCTGCTTCAAAAAGTCGCGTCGTAGCATCGGAGCGTCTCCCGTCTGAATGTCGCGAAGTTCGTGCAGTGGAAGCTGCGAGTAGCGCGAAAACGGCAACGCGAGCTCGCAGTCGCCGGTATCAGGCTACGCCATGTCTTGCTCTGCCTATTGTCCGCTTACTGTCGTCCAATGCCTACTGAACTATTTCTTCTTCGAAATCGCCCGCGGTGACGATCGAGAGCCGTTTGGGGTCGAGGTGCTTGCGGAGCGCGGCGTTCGACGATCTCGGGCGTCAATGCCTTGATCTTTTGCTCCAGATCGGCCTGGAACTGCATGGTCCGGCCGAGAAGAGATTTTCCGCCAGCGTCGATGCCAGGGCATTGCGTCGCTGGTGCGCTGCACTTGGACTGCTGCTGGAGGTACCCGGTCTTGGCCTGTTCGAGCTCGGCGGTCTTCACACCGTCGCTTGAGCAGGCGGGCGAACTCCTCGTCGACGCCCGTCACGACCTTTGTCGACGTTGGTCGGGTTATAGATCGCCATGACCATGAAGATCGGCCCGGGGATCGAGCGGGCTGGCTTGAAACATGGACATCGCGGTGTAGGAGAGCCCCCCTTCTGGCGGAGGCGATCGGCGATGCGGGACGAGAGCCCGCCGCCTCCCAGAATGAAGTTGCCCACCAGCAAGGCCGGGTAGTCGGGGTCGTCGTCCTTGATCGGGCATGCTGAGGCCGGCCAGGATAGACGCGTTTTCTTTGTCGGGCGTCGCGACGGTCTCGCGCCTCGGCTCGATATCGGGCTGAAAGGGTCGTTCGATCCGGGCATAAGGTTTGCTCGGACTTCCAGCCCTCGAACGTCTTCGCGAGGATCGGCAGGATCTCCGAAGGCTCGAAATCGCCGACGATCACGACCTCACCGTGCTCGGCTCCGAGGTAGTCGCGATACAGCGAGCGCGACCTGGTCGAGGCGAGCTTTCTTGAGCCGCTCGATTTGTTCATCGAGAGTCGGCACGTAGCGGACGTCGTCGCTGGGGTACTTGCGACAGCAGGCGCTGAATGTGGTTAAGGCCCTGGCGAATGGGATCGGACTCGGCCCTGTTCGATGCCGGCGATTTGCTCGTTCTTCATCACCTCGAACTCGCTGCCGGGCAGGGTGGGCTCGCGGAGGATCTGGCGAAGGATATCCAGGACGGCGGGGAGGTTGGCTGCGCTTGGTCTCGATCGTGAACGTGACAGCGCCCAGCCCCAGGCCGCCGAATCCTCGGAGCATCCGCATGTTCATACCGGTGCCCAGGCGGGCGACGTTCTTGTCGAGAGCGTCCTGGATCTGCTGGCGAGTCAGGTTCTTGGTGCCTCGGAGCATCAGCTCGGGCAGGAATCCGGCTGGCCTCGCTCAGGCCCTTGAGGTTCTCGGCGTTGCCGTAATGGAGGGTCAGCCGCAGCTGGACGGACTCACCGCGCGTCTTCTTGGGCAGGAAGGCGAGCTTCACGCCCCCGATCGGTTCGGGCCGTTGCACGCCGGGCCTCGATGGCCAGCGGCGAGACGTCGGAGGTCTCGCTCGAACCGCCTTGACCTGCCGGCCGGTATAGCCATCGACCAGCTTGGCGATGTCGGGAACCGCCGGGACCGGCGTCCGCTCGACGTTTGGCGGTCGGAACAAAGAAGCCGACGGTCCGGTTGCTGGTGGTGAAATACTTCTCGGCGACTTCCTTGACCTGTTCGGGCGTGACCTGTTCGATGCGATCGCGGTTGAGGAAATAGAGTCGCCAGTCGCCTTGGGCAGCCCATTCGCTCAGCTCGATCGGCGATGCGGTTGGGATCGGCGGCGGCCAGCTCGCGGTTCTTGAGGATCTTCTGACGAGCCCGATCCACTTCCTCTTGGGTGACGCCCGATCGGCCGACCTCTTCGACGACCGAGATCATGACGTCGCGCACCTTTTCCAGGGTCGCCAGGTCCTTGGTGTTGACCTCGGCGATGATCTCGATCGCCCCCGGATCGTGACCGGCGGTCGGTCTGACCGAAACGCTGGTGGCCTTCTTGGACTCGACCAGGGCTTTGTAGAGCCGCCCCGAGGGCTCGGAATCGAGGATGTCGCCCAGGATCTCCACCGCCGGGAACTCGGCATGCGAGGCGGCCGGGACGTGGTAGAGCAGCCCGACCAGCCCGACGTCGCCGACCCGTCGCAGAGTGACCATTCGCTCGCCGTCTTGCGGGGGCTCCTCGGTGTAAGTCTCCGGGAGCTTGCGGTCGGGCTTGGGCAAAGAGCCAAAGTATTTCGTGATGTACTCAAGTGCTTTCTTTTCGTCGAACTTGACCGGCGACGACGAGCAACGGCGTTGTCGGGCTGGTAGAATTTCTTGTAGAAGGCCCGCAGGTTGTCGACCGGCACGCGCTCGATGTCGGAGCGGTTGCCGATCGTCGACTTGCCGTAGTTGTGCCACTCGTAGGCGACGGCCATCATCCGTTGCGACAGCACGGCCTCGGGCGAGTTTTCGCCGGATCTCGAACTCGTTGCGGACCACCGAGAACTCGGTCGCCAGGTCCTCGGCCTTGATCGGGCTGTTGATCATGCGGTCGGCCTCGAGCCGGATGGCGAACTCGAGGTTCTGATCGGAGGCGGGCAATGTCTCGAAGTAGTTGGTCCGATCGAGCCAGGTCGAGCCATTGAACTGGGCCCCGCGCTCCTTCATCGCGCCGGGGATGTCGGGGTGGGTCGGCGTCCCCTTGAAGAGCATGTGCTCCAGGAGGTGGGCCATGCCCGTCTCGCCGTAGCCCTCGTGCCGTGATCCGACCAGCACCGTCAGGTTGACGGTGACCTTGGGCCGTGTCGGATCGGGGAACAGGAGCACGCGCAGGCCGTTGTCCAGCCGGTACTCGGTGATCCCCTCGACCGAAGTGACCTTCTTGGGTCGCGGAGTGCAGCCTGGGCTATGGCGGCGCCGAAGATGAGGCCCAGCGCCGCGATCGAGAACAAAACGGAAGAGATCATGCGGAATTGTCGATTCATATGGTTCCCTCGTGTTGGTCGTCAAACATAACGAGCGAGTTCATCTGCGAGCATGCCCGTCGGAAAGGCAAGCCATCCGCGGAGGCGTGGCCTCGACCCTCCCGGAATCACGTGACTCGATTCAAGACTTCGGAGCCGGCGCCTCGGCCGGAGCAGGTTCGGCCTTGGCCTTGGGTGTTTCGGTTTTCGCCGGCTCGGCCTTCGGGATGTCTGCTTCGAGGGCACGGCCTTGTCGTGCTGCGGCCCACTCGGCCGAGGCCTCGCTGCTTGGCTCGAACCTTGAGGATGATCTTTCCGTCCTTGATCTCAAGGCTCTCGATCTTGCGGAGCATCTCGGCGTTCTTGGGATCCTTGTAAGCGTCCTTGGCGAGGTTCTGCTGCCGTATCTCGTTCATCATTTGCTCGGGTGGCTCTTGCCGTTGACCTCGATCGAATCGAGAGTGACGATCAGCACGCCGTCCCTGAGCGACGCCTTGAGATCGGCTTCGCCGTTCAAGTAGCGGCCTTTGACCATGCGCAAGCCGAATCTTATCGAGTGGGATGCTGACCTGCCCCTTGATCTCATCCCCCTCGATCTTGACGTAAATCTTTCCCTTCAATCAGCTCGGGTTTTCCTCGATCAGGGCGTTGAGGTCGTCGCTGGTCAATTCGAGGGGCTCAGTCGGCGGTTCCCTGCATCAACGGCCTTCGGAACGCCTCGACTCGGTCCTTGAGCGCCTGACGTTTCTCGGCCGGCATCTCGACCTTGGGAAGCTCTCGGGCGCGGTGGCCGTGTACTCGTCGACCAATTGGTTGAGGAAGCGATAACCGACGAAGACGCCGATCGCCACCAGGATCGCCATGAGCAACGCCAGCACGCTGGCGATGATACAGCCGTAAAAGAAACATCCCCGCTGACGGGGCGCCGCCCGGGAGGTTCGGCAGTGAACTTGGGAGATTGGTAGAATTCAGGGTCGTTGGTCGCCATCGGATGTTCTTCTCAGCTCGAAATACAGGAGGAGGACCGGATCGCTCGACGGTTGACGCGGTGCCGCGTCAGTTCACCAGTCGGGACTCCACACTCAGGGACATCGGCCCTGACCGGCTGGCCAGAGCGTCTGTTCACTTCTTCTGGATCCTGCCTGTGGTAATATTTTCGACGCCGCGACTGAAATCTTTGTCAAATGGCGACGAATTGTCGAGTAGTTGTCCTGAGTTTGAGGGACCGCCGAGGGCGCGACACGATCGCCGATGAGACGGACGTCCGGTCCGCGTGAGCGTTGGCGCGAGAGGAAAACGATGCTGGTCATACGCGATTTGGTCAAGATTTATCCGGGCCCGGTGACCGCGTTGGCGGGGGTCGACCTGGACGTGCCCAACGGGATGTTCGGTCTCCTGGGACCCAACGGGGCGGGCAAGACGACGCTGATGCGCATTCTGGCCGGCCTGCTCGAGCCGAGCTCGGGCACGGCGGAGCTCGACGGCGAGTCGATCCTGGATCGCCCGGAGCGGATCTGGGGGCGGCTGGGATACCTGCCGCAGGACTTCGGGTTCTTTCCCCACCTGACCGGCGAGAAAATGCTCGAGTACATGCCTGCGTCTCAAGGGGGTGAGCGCACCGGGAGGCGTTCGCGCGCTTTCCGGCGAGCTGCTGGAGCGGGTCCATCTCACGTTCGCGGCCCGGCGCAAGGTCAAGACCTATTCGGGAGGAATGCGGCAGCGCCTGGGAATCGCCCAGGCGATTGCCGGCGACCCTCGGCTGATCATCGTCGACGAGCCGACCGCAGGGCTCGACCCCGAGGAACGACTGCGTTTCTACCGCCTGCTCTCAGAGCTGGCCGAGAATCGGATCGTCGTCTTGTCGACCCACATCGTCGAAGACGTGGCGGTGCTCTGTCCTCGGTTCGCGATCATCCGGAACGGCCGTCTGATCGCCAACACGACGCCCGGCGAGGCGCGCAAGGCCATCGAAGGGACGATCTACGAGGGGACGATCTCGGCGGAATACTACGAGCGGCTGCTGGCCGATCCCCAGCGCGAGCGAACGATCACGCAGGCTTATCTGGTCGAAAACCGCAACCACGTACGCGTTTATCAGCCGGAAGGAGACCCACCCCAAGGATTCGACGCCGTCCCGGCGACGCTGGAAGACGCCTATCTGGTGGCGATCAAAACAGGGCGCCTCAATGGGCTCGATCTCGGAGCGGCCTCCCTGTGGGCCGCGACTACCGTTGTCGACCGATGGTCATGGTCTTGACTCCAAGCCGGCTCGGGTCCACGGAGGTTTGTCGTGAGTGAGTCGATCATAGCCGGGGCTGCGGCGGTTCCGAACCGTGATGGCCGGCGATCTTGCCTATCACGCCGCGCCGGCCGCTGTTCATCGTCTGGGCCGTTGCTCCTGGTTGCCAGTGCCTGGGGACTGTCGAGCGGGGGGTTGCAGATCCAATCCGGCGATTCGACGGTCGGGGGAACCAAAGCCTATCTCACTTCCGAGTTCGCGGTGTCCCAGCAGTTCGCGATCTTGACGCTTCTTTTCTACGGCTTCTTTATCGCGGTGTCCGCGGGGATGACGGTGATCCAGGACGGCCAATGGCGGCTGGAGGAGCTGCTTCACGCCACGCCGCTCCGTCCGCGTGAGTACATCTGGGCCAAGTTCGCGGCCGTGCTGGCCGGCTGCCTGATCATCTTGGGCATCCATCTGGCGGCGATGGTGTTCTTCAACCATGTGATGCCCAACGCCAAGGCCCAGGAGATACGCGGACCGCTGCTGGCGCTCAATTATCTCAAGCCCGCACTGCTGTTCGCGGTACCGATGATCGTCTTCCTGGCGAGTGTCTCGTTCGCGGTCGGCGAGTGGACCCGCCGGCCCGTCCTGGTGTTCCTGCTGCCGGTGGCGGTCTTCCTGGGCGACGGCTTCTTCCTCTGGGAATGGTCGCCGGGCTGGCTCGACCCCCGGATCAATGACCTCTTGATGTGGGTGGACCCGTCGGGCTGGCGCTGGTTGAATGAAACCTGGCTCAAGGTCGACCGGGGGTCGAATGTTCTACAACACCGCCACGGTCCCGCTCGATCGAGGCTTCCTGATCAGCCGGCTCGTCCTGGTCGCCCTGGGATTGGGGGCCGTGGCCCTGAGCGGTCGTCATCTCGCGGCGACGTTGCGAGGCGCCACCTCCGGACGCACTCGGCGTCAAGCCGACGAAGCCGCCCGATCGCCAGAAGTGTTCGCCTCGATTCAAACCCGGCCGGCACCCCTGGCCTCGCTGGGCATGACCACCAGCCGGCCCGGTCTGATCGCGGGTGCCTGGCAAGTCGCGCGGGTGGAGCTCGCCGAGCTGCGATCCAGCCCTGGACTCTACATATTCATCCCGCTGATCCTGATCCAGACGATCGGCACGTCGCTGGTGGCGGTGGGTGTACCTCGACACACCGCTATTGCTCACGCCGGGTACCTTCGTTATCGGCTCGATGGGAACCCTGGCGACGTGCGTCTGCTTGCTCCTCCTGTTTTACGCGGTCGAGTCGCTCGAGCGGGAACGATCGACCCGGCTGGCGGCGATCGCGTATGCCACGCCGATCCGTACCGGCTCGCTCCTACTCGGCAAAAGTGTCGCCGCTGGCGACGGTGGCCCTGACGATCGCCGCGGCCACCGCGCTGGGCGGGGTCATCGTTCTCTTGATCCAGCAAAAGGTCGGCGTGGAGCTACGACCGTTCCTCCTGGTCTGGGGCCTCTTGCTGATGCCCACGGTCCTGGTCTGGATCGGGCTGGTGATGGCGCTCCACGCCATCACTCAGAGCCGCTATACCACGTATGCGGTCGGTTTGGCCGTGCTCTGGTTTACAGGCTATCGTCTATTGACCAATCAGATCAACTGGGTCGGCAACTGGCCGCTCTGGAGCGCGGTTCGCTGGAGCGATATCAGCGTACTCGAGCTGGACCGCACGGCCCTGATCCTCAGCCGTCTGTTCGCGACCAGCCTGGCGGTCTTCCTGGTCGTGCTGACCCTGGCTTTTTTCCGTCGTCGCGATTGGGACGCAATCCGTGTTGTCCATCGTCCTGAGCCCGCGGCCTTTGTTCCGCGCTTCCTGGCGACTGATCCCCTGGGCGGTGATCCCCCTCTTCGCCGGCATCTGGCTCGGCCTGGAAGTGGGCTGGGGGGCCGAGGGCGAAGCGGCCAAGAAACTCGAAAAGGATTACTGGCGTAAGAATCTGTCGACATACCTCGATGCCAAGGTTCCCGACCTGAAGCACGTCGCGGCTCGACCTGGATTTATTTCCCGAGCGGAGTCGTTATCACGTCAAGGGAACATACGATTTGGTTAACCTCGACAAGCTGCCGCTCAACGAGATCCTGCTGACCGGCTGGACCCTACTGGGAGAAGCTGAGCTGGACCATGGAAGGCCAGAAGTGCAATCCCAAGAATAGCGCGGGCTCTTTGTGTTCACGCCGCCGAACGGCTCGCTCGCTCCCGGTCAGACCGTGCAAATCGGGTTCGAGCACGAGGGGACCTTTCCCCACGGAATCAGCAAGAAGGGAGGAGGCACGATGGAATTCATCCTCCCCTCGTCCGTGGTGTTGACGAGCTTTCGGCCAAGCATAGTGCCCGTGCTGGGCTACGTGGAGGAGGTCGGTATCGACGACGATAATCGCCACGATGCCAAGGAGTACCGCGACGATTTCTACGAGGGACAAACCGACTCGTTCCTCGGTGCCCGCACGCCCTATACAACCAAGATCACGATCACCGGTCCGGCCGAGTTCACTCTCAACTCGGTGGGGACCAAGACCGCGGAGACGACCGCCGGAGGACGCCGCACCGTCGTCTGGGAGAGCGACCATCCGGTTAGCTTTTTCAATGTCGTCGCGGGCCGATGGCAGGTCGAGCGCGGGCAAGGCACGGCGGTGTATTATCACTCGGCCCATCGTTACAACATCGCCGAGATCCGCGAGTCGCTCGACGCCGCGCGACGCTACTACTCGGAGTGGTTCTACCCCTTCCCCTGGCAGGAGCTGAAACTGAGCGAGTTCGCCAACATGGCCAGCTATGCGCAAGGGTTCCCGACCGACATCACGTTTTCCGAGGGGATCGGCTTCTTGACCAAGAGCAGCCCAGAGAACCACCTCGCCTTCGAGATCACCGCGCACGAGGCAGCGCACCAATGGTGGGGCAACATCCTGACGCCAGGCAAGGGGCCCGGCGGCAACATCCTCTCCGAGGGAACCGCCCACTTCTCCACGATCCTGCTCGTCGAACAAAGCAAGGGACTCAACGCCCGGATCGACTTTTGCAAGCGACTCGAGGCCAACTACGGCAAGGACCGGCAGGTCGACTCGGAGCGCCCGATGGTCAAGATCACTGGCGAAAAACCCGGCGACACGACCGTGACGTACGACAAAGGGGGCTGGGTCTTCTGGATGCTCTTGAACCAGATGGGCCGCGACCGGGCCTTAGCCGGCATGCAGTCGTTCATCAAGACCTACCAGGGCAACCCCGATCACCCGGTGCTCCAGGACTTCCTGGCCGCGATGCGGCCCTTCGCCGCCGACCCGGCCGCGTTTGACGCCTTCACCCACCAGTGGTTCTTCGAGGTCGTTGTGCCGGAGTATCGGCTGCGCGAGCCGAAGAAAACCGCGCGCGGTCAAGGCTGGGAAGCGATTGTTCATGTCGAGAATATCGGAGCTGGCACGATGCCCGTCGAAATCGCCGCCTCGCGGGGAGAGCGGTTCGCCAAGGACGGCTCGGCTTCACCGGACTACAAGGAAGCGCGGAAAACAGTCATTCTGAGCAAGGGCAGTTCGCGTGATGTCGTGATTGAATGCCCGTTCGAGCCGGAACGGATCGTCGTCGATCCCGATGCCAAGGTCCTCCAGCTTCGGCGGAAAGACGCGGTGACCCGATTCTAACTGCACCTGGTCAGCCTCCGACGGCACGAGTCTGGACCGGCACCGGTGTGCCGGAGGACCAATCCATGGCAAGCAATGCGGGATTGGTTCCTCCACTCAGACCAAATCGATGGGGCCGCGGGCGCCTCAGGCGAACTTGCTGGTACCGGGCACCGGAACCGGACGCACCGCGAGCGGACCGAACTCGTAACTCGGGGGGCTCAGGTCTTCCTTTGAGTTGAGAATCATGTCCGGCGTGATGACCTCACCGGTGTAGGCGGCCGTGCGGCCCATCAGGGCGAGCAACGTGCTCTGGGCCGCCGCTTCGCCGTTGTTGATGGGCTTGCCGGCGCGAATCGCGGCGAACATCTCGTCGTGCTCGATCTGGTACATGTCGGCTTTCTTCGCCCTCGCATTACGATAGCGCCATTTGTTCTCGCCAGTGATGGAACTACCGAAGACGTCGGCCATGCCCTTGCTCCCCAGGATGTAGTCCTTGACCTGGTTGGCCGTATTGACCCAATGGCGGCAATGGTGGTAGCCGCGAACGTTGTCGGGGTACTCGTAAACGACCGAGAAGTGATCCCAGATATTGCCATATTTGGGATCGGTGCGGGACTGACGGCCGCCGACGCCCCAGCACTTGACCGGCAGCTTGTCGCCCATGACCCAGCCCATGGTGTCGATGCCGTGCACGGCCTGCTCGACGATGTGGTCGCCCGAAAGCCAACTGTAGTAGTACCAGTTGCGCATCTGGTACTCCATGTCGGAGCCGCATTGCTCGCGGGTCTTGCGGGGATCCCAGACCCCTTGCGAGTTATAAGTCGTCTCGATGGCGACGATGTCGCCGATCTTGCCGTCGAAGACCTGCTTCATGGTCTCGCGGCGAGGGCCGATCGTAGCGCCAGCAGAAGCCATTGACCAGCGAGAGGTTCTTGGCCTTGGCGTCCTTGCAAGCCTGAAGGTACTTGCGGAGGCCGGGCCCGTCGACCGCCATCGGCTTCTCGACGAAGGCGTGCACACCCTTCTCGACGGCATAGGCCAGGTGAATGGGCCGGAAGCCCGGGGGCGTGGTCAGAAGCACGAGATCAACTTGATCGATCACGTGTTTATATGCGTCAAATCCGGTATACTGGCGATCCTTGGGCACGTCGATCCGAGAGCCGACCGCCGACTGCTTGAGTGTGGAGAGGTGATCCTCGAGCCGATCCGGGAAGGCGTCGGCCATGGCGACGAGCTTGGCATTGGAGTCGGCGGTGAGGGCCTGCTCGGCCGCGCCGCTGCCTCGACCGCCGCAGCCCACCAGGCCGAGCTTGATCGTGCTGCTGCCGGCGGCATGGACCAAGGGGACGGTCAAGCCGGTCGCTGCCATCGCGGCCGTCGAGCCCTTGAGAAAATCGCGACGCGAGGCTGTGCACGCGGACGTGGCGGTCGGGACTCGCCGGTTGGGGTCGGTCTGTCATGGCGGGAACTCCGGATGGAAGGAACAATACTGGTGGATATCGAGCGGATTGACTCACTTCAACGGCGTATCATTGTAACTCGTTCCAGCGCAAGATGCGATGCGTTTCGGTCGCATGCGTCAAAACTGGGGTAGAAGCACGGCAACGCAATCGGAGACACGGAACGATGAAGATAAACGAGCGTGTGACAGTCGAGATCTGTGTGGGTGACGTCGAGTCGGCCATCGCGGCGGAGGCCGGCGGGGCCGATCGCGTCGAGCTCTGCGACAACCTGGCCGTCGGCGGGACGACTCCCAGCGCCGGCACGATCGCCGAAACATGCCGGCGACTGAGCATTCCCGTTCATGTCCTGATTCGACCCGCGCGGGTGACTTCGTCCATTCGGAGAGCGAGTTGGCGGTCATCCGGCACGACATCGAGGTCGCCAAGGCGCTCGGGGCCGCGGGAATCGTCCTGGGTGTTCTGACCAACGAGGCCACGATCGACCGCGACCAGACCGCGAGGCTGATCGCGCTGGCCCGGCCACTCCGCGTCACGTTTCACAAGGCATTTGACCAGACCCGCGATCTCCTGGAAGCCCTCGACACGCTGATCGCGCTGGGAGTCGACCGCGTGCTCGACATCGGGCGGCCGGCCGACGGCCATGGAAGGGGTCGAAACTCTGGCCGAACTCGTTGACCGCGCCGGCGAACAGATCGCCGTCATGGCCGGGGGACGTCTCGATTTCGACAACCTCGAGACGATCATTCGGCAAAGTCGAGCACCGCGAAGTCCACCTGGGATCGGCCGTGAGCCGCACGGTGCACGGCTCCGAGACGTCCTGGAACCAGACCGATCCCCAGCGGGTCGCCGCCGTCGTCTCGCTCGTTCGAGGTCTGCGTTCTTCTCATGGATGATGTTACCCGTAGATGATTAATCAATCAGTGGTTGTGTGCTTCTGAGATAGGCGAACAGGTCGCGTATCTGCTGGTCGCTATATTCCTTGAGCAGGCCTTCGGGCATGATCGAGGCTGCGGCTGGGTTTTATGGCGTCGATCTCGGTGCGGGCCAGGGTCATTTCCTTGCCGTCGCCACAGCGCATGACCACGACGTTCTTGTCCTCCTCGACCAGTACGCCGGTCAAGATGCGGCCGTCGGTCGTGGCGACGACGAGCGTGGTGTATCCCTCGCGGATCTCTGCGCTGGGGTTGACGATGTTCAGGAGCATGGTCTCCAGATCGTCGCGGCGGTAGGTGGTGAGGTCGGGCCCCACCTTGCCCCCTTTGCCGAAAAGGGTATGACAACGGGCGCACGGCATGGTCGAAGATCTGCTTGCCCGGCTTGGGGACTCCGGAGCCTGCTCGAACCACCGAGGCCAACTGGTCGATCCGCGCGTGGAGCTCGGCCGAGGTGGCGGGCTTGATCGGGCCGAAGAGCTTGGTCGCCAGGCCGGCGATCCGTGAGTCGCCTAACAGCAGCAGCTTCTCGACGACCTCGCGTGGAACCGTGTGAGGATCGATCGCATGAGCCTCGATCGCCTCGAGAAACCGGGCCGCCCAGGAGCGTCGAGTCGCGAGCAAGCTCTGGGCGGCGGCCAGCACGTCGTCGGACATGTTGGAATAAGCCGCCAGGACCGTAGGGTGCGATGGCAGGGTCGTCGTAGCCGGCCAGGGCAATTCAAGGCGGCCGTCCGCAAGGCGTTGTCAGACGACTGGCAAGCCAGGCGGAGCACGACCGGAACGCACGCCGGTCGGCGCACCTCGCCGAGGACCTGCAGGAGCTGGATCTGCTTGGCCCGATCGCCCCGATCGTCCGCCAGCAAGCCCACGGCTTCTTTCAGAGCATCGGGTTTGCCCTGCCGCAGGCCGAGCGTGACCGACTGACCGCTGTATTGCGCCAGGGCGTCGGTCAACTCACGCGGCAGTCCAACCAGCGAACGGCCCGCATAGGCCGCCTCGAACCCCGCCATCAGTCGCTTGATGTGATCCGGGCCCGGCGCCAAGGCCAGCAGCCGCGCGCAACGCGTCAGGTCCTGTCTCGTTCCGGCCGCGGCGAACCGCCGCATCAGCCGTTCGACGACCGTGGCTCGCGCGATCGGCAACTCCCACATCGCACGGTCCTGGAAGAGCGCCAGCACGGCCTCGGGATCGGTTGTGACCTTCGCTTCGAGGGCCCACCAGATCAAGAGCGGCAAGTGGATGTCGCCGGCATCCTCGCTCCGTGCCAGCAACGCCCGGACGATCGGCAGGGCATCGCGCGCGGGCAGTCGCTTCGCGGAGCAGGCAAGCTGGCTGCGGACCTCGATATTGGGCTCGATCGCGGCCCGACGCGCCAGCGCCGCTGCCACCAGAGGCGAAACCCGAGATGGGTCGCACAAGAGCCGCGCCGTCCAGAGCCGCACGTAAGGGTCGGCATGCACGAGCGCCGTCAAGGCGGTCGCCTCGTCCAGCCCACCGACCAGGTTGAGAGCCCAGAGCGACTCGAGGGCAAGCTGCCCGGTTTCACCATCGAGCAGTCGCTTCAAGTCCGGCGCGATCGACGGGTCCTTGCGGTCGCCGATCAGCCGCAGGGCCGTCTGCCGCGTCCATGTGTTCGGATCGCCCAGCGTCTTGACCAGCTCGAGCGTGCTCAGGCGAGTGAGATCCACAGGCTTCGTGGCAAGACCCTCGGCCCGGGCCTCGAGCCGGTAAATCCGCCCGTGCTCCGGGTCGATTTGTCCCTCGTGGTTGCGGTAGTGGTTGACCTGGCGGTCGTACCAGTCGGCGATGTAGATCGCTCCGTCGGGACCGAGCTTGATGTCCACCGGCCGGAACCAAGGGTCGCTCGACTCCACGGCATAACCGATGTCCTTGGTCTGAAACGAAGAGCCATCGGGACGGACCTGGCTCATCACCACGTGGTTCAACAGAGGGGCGACCCCGAAGAGCAGGCCACGGTATCGCTCGGGCAGACGCATCGGCCTCGTAGATCAAGAACGTATGTGTGAACCGCGGCACTCGGTTATGTTTCATCGCGGGAAAGTAGCCGAACGCGTAAGGGTTCGACAGCGGCCCGTGCTTGTTGAAGCCTTTCTGGTAGTAAGCTCCTTGGACGTAGTGAAACCCGCGGGTGTCGCCCCCGTTGTGCCCCGAGTAAATCCGCCCCTTGGCGTCGATCTCGACGCCGAAGGCGTTGCCGCCTCCCTCGGCGAAGACCTCATACCGGCGCGTCTCCGGGTGATACCGCCAGATCAGTTGTCCCATCGAGTGGATCGGCTCCTTGCCGGCATCAAGGCCGGGACGAGTCACGTGGCCGGTGACCGTCGACCCCTGCGCGGCGTACAGCCAGCCGTCCGGGCCCCACCGCAGGCTGTTGACCACCGAATGGGTGTCCTCCAGCCCGAACCCTTGAAGATGGACCTCGGGGTCGCCGTCCGGGACGTCGTCGTTGTTGCGGTCCGGGTAAAAGAGCAGGTACGGCGGGTTGAGCACCCACACGCCCCCTCTCCCTCGCGCCACCGAAGTGGCGATGTTCAGACCATCCACGAACGTCTTGTGCCGGTCGAAAACGCCGTCGCCATCGCTATCCTCGTGGATCGTGATCTTGTCCTTGCCGCGAAAGTGACGGGGCGGAGCAGGGGGGACCTTATCATAGACAGGCGCCAGACCCCGTCGTGGCTGACCATCTTCAAACCGGCTGGATTTGGATATTGCAGGTACTGCACCACCCACAGCCGCCCTCGCTCGTCGAAACTGATCGAGACCGGCTGGCGGACGATCGGCTCGGCCAGCACCAGCTCGAGCCGAAGGTCGTCGGGAACCTTGAATGTGGCCAGGGCCGCGCCGGGTGGGAGCGGGCCCTGGCCACGTTCAAAAGGGGCGCGGTTCTCCAGGGTAGGGGAGGTGCTGGCGGCCTTGGGGTCACCGGCCGTCTGCGCAAGCGGCCGGTTGAGTGCCCAGAACACGGCGTTCGTGAGCAGCCGCCGAAATGAGGGATTCTCGAAATCGCCGGGGTGGCCCAGCGACGTGTAGAAGATTCGCGAAGGGCCAATCATCCTGACCCACGCAACCGGCTCGGGCGGTTGCCCGGGGATCGTCCCCATGAGCAGAGGCTGCGTTCCGGCGGCCAGCGGACTCGTCTTGTAGAGCGAGCCTTTGCTGACGAACGGAGTTTCGACATCACGGAGGATCACATGCGTCTTCTCGCTCGGCGGGCCGGTGATCTCGGGCTCGACACCGTTACCGTGGTGCCCCGTGTAATGGCCTCCCAAGACGTCGGGATCGAACGACTTCCACTCGGCGTGGCCCGCGGGGGCCTTGCCGCGCGTGTCGAAGGCATGGCAGGCCGTGCGAATGCCCACCAGCGGCTTGCCCGATTCCATGTACTTGCGAATGATCGCCATCTGCTCGGCCGTGGGAGCACGGCGGCGGACGCTCAAGACCAGTAAGTCCGCGTCGTTGAGTGCCTCGGTCCCCGGGAAATCATGAGGCGACTTGGGATCGGCGATCACGAACGTGCAGCGCACACCCAGCGGCTCGAGCTCCTTGGCGGCAAATGCCGGCAAGGTCACCTCGGTCTTGTACTCATCCTCACCGATCAAGAAGACGGCACGGGGCCGATTGTCACGCTTGAACTGGAACGCCGGCTGGCCGGTCAAGTCGGCCGAGGTGATCGTTGGTGCGACGTACTTCTCGATGTGCTCAACGATCCGGTCCGTTCCCTCGAAATGGCTGACATAAGGCCACTTCCGCGAGTTGTACATCGTGTCGGTCAGGTCACGGACCAAGGCGACGTTCTTGCCGGAGCGGGCCAGGTTCCGCAAGCCGAACGGCCGCCCGAGCACGCACATATTGGTATGAACGCCCATGAGCAAGACGTTCTTGATCCCACGGCTCTCGAGCAGGTTCCAGATCTCGGCGCCCGAGTCGCTGATCGCGTCCTGGTCTTTGATCTCGATAGCGGCGACCTGGGATTTCCAGGGTGAACCTTGAGGACATTGCGGCCCGTCGTCGCAGCCGCCGTCGGACTGGTCGATCGGGTAGATCCCTTTCTCCTCGGCGGGGATCTTGTCACACCATTCGCCGATATGTTGCGGGAGGTTGACGGCCTTGGGAGCATCTTGCGCCCGTTTCCGCGCGGGGTGATCTTTGTAGGCGTCCATGCAACTGCTGGGGGCGTGGATGATCAAGACCCCCTTGGCCCGCGCCGCCGCGATCGTCCGGTTCATGGCGGGTGCCACCTCGCCGACCCGACGAGTCGCCCCCTGACACCAGTGCTGGTTCCACATGTCGCAGATGACGATCGCCGTCTGCGACGGTTCCCAACTCAGGATCTTCTCCTTGACGACGAACGAGCCGGCCGCGTTCGCAACCGGTTCCCGGACCCGGGCATGCAAGACCAGTGGCTCTCCTGCCGTTGCCTCTGGCTTCTCCCGTGGCTGCGCACCCGCGACCAGGGCCAAAACGCCGATCATGACGGCCGCGCCGTTTTTGCCGCTCCAAGTCATCCGCATCATGGAAACCCCTCCTTCCCGATCCGAACTTCTAATCCTTCGAAGGTGTTTAACACTCGCTTAACAATCTACAGAGAAGGCACGAAGAACGCCACGCTGGAGCGAGAACCTCCGCACCATCAGTTTTACAGGAGGGAACGAAGGAAACGAAGGGAAGAACAGAGAGTTGAATTCACGAATGGGAACAAGAACCGATTTCGAGGACGGATTCCTTTCAATATGCTTAACCAAACATGATTTGTGCCGTAAGTTTGACATGATCGATCCATCTCGCATGACCCGTATAATCGTGTGGCTTCGTATGCGAGAAATCGAAAAGCCGGCGGGCGACGCATCTCGATGACGCGGCCGGCAGCGCAGAAGCGGCTGGCGGCAGAATGACCCACCTATATCATGCGCCACGAAGGCAAGAAGTCACGAAAATCCCGTTGGATTGCTCGGGGCTTTGTGCCGGTCAAAGGGGTTGCGAGCATCGCGACGTGTGAGGTGCGCGGGCCGGGTAGACCTGGGTGGGCACCCATCCAGGTCTACGCGGCCCATGACCACCAAAAACAAAGCTTAACCACATGAACTCGAAAAACAGAAAACAAGGCTTGACCCCATGATCCTTGACCCCATGATCCTCACTTGACCCCATGATCCTCACTGGATTGAACCGGTCGTCAGCTTCGAGCGGTGAGCCAAGAGACGATTCCGGCGCTGCTTGCTCCGATCCTAGAGCATCTTGGCATCAACAGCGAGGGCTGGGTGGAGACGGTGCGTCGGTTCGGCAACTGGTTCAAGACGGCGGTGGGTCGAGGCCGATCGCTGAGAGAACTGGCGGAGCGGCGTGGTAAGGCCTGGCTCCAAAGCCAGAGCGGAGCGGCGCTGGCCTTCCGGTAATCACTCGCTCGCCAACGAACGCAGATTTGTCGACGCCACCGAGACACAGCCCTCAAACCGACGGGCTCGTCGCACGCCAACAACACCGCGTGGCGCGGCATCCGCCGCGCCGAAGGTTGGCGTGGATGGAACTGTCACCCGCACCCAGCCGATAGGCGATCACCGTTTCACTACGGCGGACCAGTCGGCGGGATGGATCGACGATGCCGCCATTCCCGATCCCACGGCAAGACCGCAAGAAGGCGGGTGTTTTGGATTGGGCTCCCGAAGAAGGTGGGTGTCTTGGATTGGGCTCCTCGGGTCCACTACACCGATTTAGGCGCCGATTACCTCGCCTTGAGCGTCACCTTCGACTCAAGCCGGCAATGAACTTATTGATGAACAGCCTTACGCGAGTATAAACCGGATGCGATTGGGAATCGGGTTTGCAAATAGTGACATGATCTGCATCGATCGGAATTGGAATCACGCCGACAATACCCGGGTCAGAACTAGTCGGATCGACTACGATAATACCGGATGTTGGCTGCGTTTCGTAAAGGACCTCGACAGCGATGCCCATCTGCAGGCAGTTGTTTCGGAACCAGAGGTTGAGTTCGCGTAGCGATGGGGCGTGCGACTGGAGTTCATCAACCGTGACAGTCGTTCGAAGAAGAAAGCCAAGATGCTTGATGTAATTTGACAAGTCCGAACCTGAATGGGGCGTTGCAAGAAACACAATTCCCTTTGTGTTGCCTGCGAGAACGCGCCCAATCCTCGTTTCCGAAATCCCGCGCATGACGGAGCATCTGTTTGACGAGCAAGCCGCCGAGGCTGTGGGTGACGAATATGACTGGGCGTTCGCCAACTCCGCTCGCCTCCAGCATCGCTAGCACGTTGATCGCGCGGTCCGACAGAGGCATCGAGGTTCCTTTCCATCCGATGGAGCTGGCCTTGTATCCCAATGACCAAATGCCAACCGTCGGAAAATCACCTCCGAGCCACTTAGGCCAGAATTTGGCTGGTGCATCCTTGGGGTGCCATGTCGACATCGCGTCTCCATCCAAACCATGGACAAAGACGACATCCGCAACTTGGTCCTCGTCTGAACACCCGATGATTTTCTCAACTCCGTCCACGTCCGGCCGTCCCCCACTGGCAATCGGGATTACATCGCCGCATTCAAAATCCGTTTTCTGCGGCGGGATGTAGACCGTTTCGTAAGTCGCCTTTTCTGGGTCCAGAACCGTATCGCAGACGTCGCATTCCAACTTGCCACTTGCTGGGTCGGCCTCGACCAGTTCGTCACAATTCGAATTCGGGCAGACCGCAATTGAACATTCACTGACGACTCCGGCCGCGAGAAAACTTAGCAAGATGCCCCCACCGACGGATTGTTTCACATGGGTGAAGTCCGCGAGACGGCCCATTCGGACGGGATGCCCCTGATTCGTATAAAGGTAACGGTCCACCGCTGCAACATCTTCTTCGATGAATTTCTTGTTACTGACAATAATAGCGGATTCGCGATAGAACATATTGCACCTCTGCTTCAGAACATTCACCGAAGATGCCAACTCGCTGATCGGTTGCGTACAACTTGACGTGCAGGCAGCGCTCCAGGTGGGGCGGAGCTTCAATCCAGTAAAAGTTTCCGAGAACTGATGATGTCTGCACAAGTGCCTTACGTGATTTCCTCAAATCAGGGTCATCGTAAACATTTCCAATTCCTGCTCCTGCTGGTGAACGAAATGCGGCCGCCACGTTGCGTTTCGAGGGAGAATTGTCGCTTCGTCGCCTCCTGTGAGGCTTCGATCCCGTGAATCGCTTTTCGCACATCGCGGCGGGTAAAGTTGCTAACATGGACGGCGTCTTCAATTGACTGCTCGTAACGCTGGCGGATTTCATCGTAACGCTCACCGCTCGGTAGTTGTTGAATCATCAGCGCCGCTTCGCCAGCGGCCAGGTTCCAGTCAAAGGAAGTGATTCCACGAGCGAGTTTTTCTTCGTACGCCTTGAGTCGAATTGCATCGGTGGGCCCTTCTTGATCCAAGTCCTCGCGTCGTAGCTCCCACTCTCGCTTCTCGACCCAAATAAAGCGAACGCGATCGGCGGACCATTCAACGGCCGACAACGTCGGCTCATCCGGCAGCACCAAGGGCCGCCGCCGATTAAAAAGTTGATCCTGGCCGATCTTCGCCATTCGCTTTCTGGCAAGCGCCTCCGATCGCCACGTCTTCGTTTCGCCATCGGGCGACTGATACAGGTAAACGTGCTGGTTGCCCCAACCTTCAATTGTGTCGAGGAGATTCACCAGAGCGGATATATCGGTCTTTCCATTATCAATGGCGTCCTGCACACGGGCTCGGAGGACTTCCTTTTTCCCCGAGACCTTAAGTTCGGTGTCCTTCAGAAATCCTTTGATCGACTCCATGCTATGGGAAAAGACGTAATCGACAACACGGTCAATCTCTGCGGGTGACAAAGACCTGCAATCATCAGCCAACGCCAGAGACACCGGCTCGGTGGACATTCTTCCTCCTATCTGGATCGCTCATGTGCATGCACATTCTATCGGATCGATCTTAAATTTGGAAAAGGGTCGGGGCCTACCAACAGATCCCGACCCGAATGGCACGAGGATAATCCAAAGCCTTGAATCTGATTGAGTTGCGACACAGCATTGGGCACAGGAAGGGGAACGTTGCTAATTGATGAGGTACGATTCGCGATCTGGGGAGGGTCAACCTCGCTGAGGCGCCCGAGACCACGTCGACAGTTAACATTGTGCCCTGGCATGTCGGAAGGGGTGGGTGCTCTGTGAGCACCGACCAGGGGTGCTTTGCTGAACTCGGTGCTTACAGAGCACCCTACGATAAAGCCACCGTCGCTTCCGAGGCAGTCTCTGAGGGCGTGTCCGGACCAGGTCCGATCGATGAATTTGAGACCTAGCGAGCATTCCCAGAACCCATGACCCGAATTCCCTTCGCCACCATCGCCAAGCAGTTCGTCACTAATTCCAGGACCGCCGAGGCATCATTCGCATACGGCAAGGGGCGAGCCTTTCGGCTCGCGCTCATGAACCATCACTCCGTCGCTGGCGGGCGAAACCGTCGCTAAGAGTCTGGGATTCGTCACCCTGATCCCTTGACCACCGCTGCTCTTGCCGGTTAAACTCAATTACGCGATGTTGCTATATCTGAGGATAGAGGTTGACGCCGGTCGCTGGCCTTCTTGACTGCTCGGAGAGCTAACCCGTTATGGCTTTAGGCGACGAAATGACCGGTCCGCCTGCGAGCCATGTCGTGGCCCTGATCCATGGCATCCGGACGCAGGCCTATTGGCAGGGTGCGGTAAAGAAGGCGCTTGAGAAGTCTGATCCGACGCTTGTGGTCGTCGGGCTGAAATACGACTATTTCGACCTCTTTCGTTTCTGGTGCCCCTTTCTGACCCGAGGTCGCCCAATTCAGCGGATCGAAGACGAATTCGCCAACGTCCACGAGCGGTATCCTGGAACCAAACTATCGGTCATCGCACACAGTTACGGCACCTATATTGTCGGCCGTATCCTGCTCCGATCAACTGTACTTCATCTCCATCGCCTTATCCTATGCGGCGCGGTGCTGTCGAGAGATTACCCCTGGGCCCAGGTTTACGACGCGATCGATAAGGTCCCCCACAATATCGTCAACGACTACAGCCCCCGCGATATACTTCCTGCATTGGCTCAGGCGGTGACCTGGGGCTATGGAGGCGCTGGAACGCACGGATTCGGGACAGCGCTTGTCGATGATCGTCCGCACGCCGGAGGGCACGGCGATTATTTCAAGCCGGGTTTCGCCGAGAAGTTCTCGGCGCCGTTACTCGTCCACGGCCAGTATGTCAAGTCTGGTCGCGAGTCGACACGAACGCCTGCGTCCGTGCTGGTCTCTATCCTGGGCATCCTGCCGATCAAGTATCTCATCCTTCTGGCATTGGCCGGGCTGCTTTTCCTCATCGCGATACCTCTTAAGGCCCAGATTTCGGCGTTTACTGGCGACGACAAAGCCCAATGGCGTTGGGTTAGATACGACGAAAAGCTGCCACCCGAGCTCCGGCCAGTGTCGTGGGCTATCACCAACAATGAAGCCGACGTTGATGCCATTGACCGGATCCGGAAGCAAGTCACGAGCGCCGCGACAGGCCGCCGGTTTCGCTAATACAGAGGGTACATCCGTTCTGGACCATGTCGCCGTCGCGACGCGACCGATGTGCGCCGGGATGTTCCCCAAATCTGTCATAGTGAAGCCTCGGGCAGCACTGAAAGTCTTTGTGATGTATCAAGAGACCCCATTCAGCGACCAATGGACTGAGGTTGCACTAGATCGGACCGAATCCGTCGAGCAGATGCTCGTGCTTCCCCGGCCGCCCACCGGGGTGACCGGTAAGATCTGCGTACTACTTCTCTTATTCCCGTTGAATCATGATGCTTATGACAAATTACGTATGTGTATTTCAAAGCCTAAAGATTTAACAGACTGCTTTGACGTTAACTGGTGAGGGAGCGAGCCATGTTGGCAGTGAAGCGCCTCATGACGATCCGATTGGCCGCATCGTTGATCGTCGGTTTGACATGCGGCATCGCGACCGCTGATGTGACGGTGTCCGGAAAGGTGAAGGACTCCGATTCTTCTCCGGTCCCGAAAGTCTACATCCAAGCCTATCGCGAAGGGCCGATTTTTAAAGAACCCAAGCGATCGGATGACGAGGGCGACTATTCCGTTAAGGTTCCGGCAGGAGACGAATTCTCGCTGGTTTTCATCGATAAGGTGCGGAAGAAGTATGCTGAATGGAGGCATATTCCCGGCACTGAAGGGAAATCGCACAAGCATGATGTTGTTTTACTAACAAAGGATGAGTTTATATCTAAACATGGAGAATCTCGTTTTGAGGATCTGGCAAGGCGAATCCGGAGGGATATGCCCGAGGTCAGGCTTCCAAAGGAAGACTAATTCCCTTGACGGTCGCGGCATGTCAAGGAGTATCCTGCCTTTGAAGTGAGCTGAAGGCTTCTGCCAATAAAACCCTTGTTTGTATGCCCTGCACTTTCCCAGAACTGTCAGCCTCATGCGGCCCGGCGCATCAGGCGCTGAATGAACCGGCGGATTTTTGGCCGCAAGCCCGCCCCGGACGGGAGCGACGAATATTCTTCCTGCATCGCCTTGCGACGTAACTCCCGACAGCGGTTGGCGTGCGACGGACGACGCTTCGCCTTGTCCCACGGCGAATCGCTCCGGTTGCACGACTGGGACTTCGACCGGTCCCAGGCCCACAGCTCCACCAGCGTGTGCCACCAACCGATCAGGTTCCACGCCCCCACGTTGGCCCACACATGACGCAATTGTTGCTGACCCGCTCCATGCACCTCCTTGACGTCGTGGAAGACCTGTTCCAACGCCGAGCGGTCAGCCACCGTCTCCAGGATCGACGCCACGCTCAGATCCGGGTCGGTCGAAAAGTACGCCACCCAGCGATCGGGCTCGCGCACCAACACCACACGGATCACACCACCCACCGGCTTGTAGGTCGCCAGGAACGTCTTGTACTTCTTGACCACCGGGCGGCCATACAGGGAGAACATCCCCTTCTGCCAGCCGCGGGTCTGCGCGCGCGCTTGGCCAGACTGAGGCGGTCCTTGCCGTACTTCGGCGGCCGGCCGCGACCCCGCTGACCGGGATCGATCACCGGCGGCAACGACCACAAGGCGGCGGCGCACCGCAGCCGGCTGATCACTGTCGCGCCCGCCGCCATCGCCCGTTTCAAGAACGGCCGCTTGGCGTAAGCCCCGTCGGTCACCACCCAGATCGGAGGGTGATCGGGCCCCAACTGCTGGACCAGCCACTCGATCTGGGCGGCGGCCAGTTCCAACTTCGTCTCGAACTGCCAACCGTAGTAGGCCGCCATCCAGCCGACATCCTTGGCCCGGATGTACAAGTGCGACAGGATCGGTAGGGCGATGGTCCCCCAGAGCGAGTGTCGGGCCAACCGAGCTAGACAGACCCAGACGTGGCCGTAGAGGAACGGAGACCCGGCCGGGCCCGGGGTGAGGTTGTGATGCTTGCCGGCGCCCTCGACATGGGGCCCGTACCGCTTGGTGGGCGAGTCGTCGATCGCGAAGACCAGTGGCGCGCCCGGGGCATCGCCCGGGATCTTGCGGAGAAGGATGCGGAGCAAGGCCGCGGCGATCGGCAGGCTCTTGCGACCGACGCTGCCGAGCAGGTAGTAATAACGCTTGTAGTCGCGCCCCACGCCGCAGCCGCGAGCCAACTGGTGACAGTGCGTCGGCCGCGGCGAACAGCAGCCCAGTGCAGAGTTGGACGAACCGCGCTTGCTGGCGGGCGTCGAGCGTCCCGGCCAAGGCGGTGATCCAGACGACGAGTGAGACCGGCAGCCATTGCGTCTCCATACACGGCTCTCCTTCGCATGAAACTGTGGCCATATCCAACCACAGCATGCGGGGAGAGCCGCCTCATTGGAAGAGCTCAGCGGTGTACAGCACGCCTAACGAGGTACCCGACTTCTGGGAAAGTGCAGTATGCCGATCGCCGCCTCCGCGTGGAGTGGCTAGCGTACGACGGATTGCTGGAGAGATGGGCGGGCGAGTTCGGCGGCTCGGACCCGGCGGTACGTGACGGCGGGGCTGTCCGATCCCCCGCCATCGCCATGGTCGGCGGCCCACCATGGCTGGGCGTTGGGCGGAGCCGCGTTCGCGGCGCGAATCAGCCGAATGGTTCGCGACGGTGCTGCGCGACAGCGCAGTCGCGAGTCGCGAATGATGCGTGGGATCGCGCTGGAGACGATTCGTGCCCTGGTCTGCCGGACTTACAGCGTCACGACTTCGGAACTGAGTCAATAATTGATCATAGTTTATAATTTTGCGATACGTTGATCGAGTGCTCAGAGTGCGGACTAAAGCGAGTGCCGTTCGTGACATCGACGGGAGCGCTACATGGCCGTAATCGAGGCACGATCCGGTGCTGTCCACGACACAAATACCCAGGGTTCCTGGCATGCGGTAGCGCGGCTGCGCCATCCAGTCGGCCCTCGATTCCTCAGGCTATGGTGACGATCTTACCCGGATTCAAGATGTTCAGCGGGTCCCACGCCGTCTTGAGCCGGCGCATGAGATCGACAGCGGGAATCTCCGAACTCCTCGGCGAGCAGCGACATTTTGT
Source organism: uncultured Planctomycetota bacterium (assembly GCA_963720335.1). Lineage (GTDB taxonomy): Bacteria > Planctomycetota > Planctomycetia > Isosphaerales > Isosphaeraceae > CAVRFS01. Next base: position 294,332 of record CAVRFS010000095.1, read on the forward strand.
GCATCCCGACGCCATGCTCGCCGGTGCATGTCCCGTCCATCGCGAGCGCGCGTCGCATAATCCGCTGATTCGAGCCGCTCGGCCTCCTCCATTTCGGCCGGGTTGGTCGGGTCGACGACAATCACACAGTGGAAGTTGCCGTCCCCAACGTGGCCGAGTATGGGGCAGGGGAGCTCGGATGCGCTTGTGTCCTCGATCGTCGCGGCGATGCACTCGGCAAGTCGGGAGATGGGCACGCAGGCATCCGTCGTGAATGCTCGCGAACCCGGCCGCAACTGGAGGCAGGCCAGAAACGCCGCGTGTCGGGCGTCCCAGAGGCGTGTCCGATCCTCGGGATTGGCCGCCCACTCGAAGTTCGTGCCCGCCATGTTCTCTCGCGATCTTCTGGACCGTCTCGGCCTGTTCCTTGACGCTTGATGAAGTGCCATGAAACTCGAGGAACAGCGTCGGCTGCTCTTTCAGTCTCGTGTTACTATATCGGTTGACCGCGGTGACGGTCAGGGCGTCGAGCAGTTCGGCACGCGCGATCGGAACACCTCGCTGTATGGTCTGGATGACTGTGTTGACCACGCCCGCGACGTCTGGGAAGGGGCAGACCGCGGCAGACATGTCTTCAGGCTGCGGGTAAAGCCGTACCGTGACTTCGGTGATGATGCCAAGCGTTCCTTCGCTCCCCACGAAGATTCGAGTGAGGTCGTATCCAGCCGAGGATTTCTTCGCGCGGCGGGCCGTGCGGATGATTTCTCCGTCGGCTGTTACGACCTTCAGGCCGACGACATTCTCGCGCATCGTGCCGTAGCGAACGGCATTGGAGCCCGATGCGCGGGTGGCAGCCATACCGCCGAGCGTGGCATCCGCGCCTGGGTCGACGGGGAAGAAAAGCCCGGTGTCCTTGATCTTCGCGTTCAACTGCTTGCGGGTCACCGCGGCCTCGACGGTCACGGTCAAGTCTTCCACATTCACCGCGATGACCTTGTTCATTCGACACAGATCGATGGTGACACCGCCCTCAATGGCCATGATGTGCCCTTCGATTGAAGTCCCGGCGCCGTATGCGATGACGGGGACCCGATGCTCGGCGCACATCCGGACCACTTCGGCCACCTCCTCGCTGGTCGCAGGGAAGACGACGCAGTCCGGCGGTGTTGTGTCGTAGGGAGAGTCGTCCCGGCCGTGCCTGTCCCTGACAGACTGGCTGGTGCTGCACCGCTCCTGGAATCTGTTGCTCAGGCTCTGCAGGAGTTCAGGAGGCGCAGGGCGCCTACGGGCGTTCATGGCGTTTGCAGTGGGTTGCATGCGAGTCCTCCTCCCAGCCGAACGAGTCTGCGGAATGCGTCCGTCGATCAGACCGACGGACGAACTGGTGCTGCCCGCGGAACTCATAGAGCCTTTGCTACGGGAATTGGCAATGGCTTCAACCCAGAATAGAATGGGCTGACGCCGGACTACTATCATCGATGAATACCGACCGAAGCTCCGAGTCCCGAGTCGCACTCGCCACTAGCGGTCGGCGCGGAAAAATCCTCAAGGTTTTCGTGTTCGACAGGCAGTGGCGCGGAGAAGTTGATGGAACCATTAGACCAACTTGGGCCACGTCTGCTAAACACGGTTACGGCTCGCAACCTCCTTTCGTTCGGGCCGGATAACGAGCCGCTGGAGTTGAGCAGCCTCAACGTGCTGATTGGGCCGAACGGTTCCGGGAAATCGAATTTGCTGGAAGCGATTGCGCTCCTCCGCACATGCCCAAATCGCGATGGATTCCGCCCGGTGATTGCCCGCGGCGGAGGCGTGGGCGAGTGGATTTGGAAAGGCCGCCCGAACGAACCGGCCTCCGTGGAAGCGCTTGTGGCTCGCCCCCGAGGCTGGCCATTGCGACATATGCTAGCCTTGCGGAAGGAGCAGCAGTCGTTCCGGCTCGAGGACGAACGGATCGAAAACGAACGGCCATCCCAGGGTAAGAGTCATCCATACCTCTTTTACCACTACGGCCACGGTCGACCCGTTATCAATACCGTCAGTAATAAAATCAATACCGTCAGTAATAAAAAGCGCAAGTTGAACAGGGACGACGTCGCGCCGGACGCATCAATTTTGGCACAGCGGCGCGACCCGGAAAGCTTTCCGGAAATCACCCACCTTGCGGATGTCTACGATCGCATTCGGCTGTATCGTGAGTGGGCGTTCGGCCGGAACACAGTCTTTCGCGAGCCCCAGAAGTCCGACTTGCGTACGGACCGCTTGGAAGAGGATTTCTCAAACCTCGGCATGTTCCTCAACCGACTGCGACGACAGCCAAAGACGAAAGCCACGCTGCTCGCCGGCCTTGCTGACCTTTACGAGGGAATTAACGATTTCGACGTGAGCATTGAAGGCGGCACGGTCCAGGTGTACTTCACTGAGGGCGACTTTTCGATTCCAGCAACGCGGCTGTCGGACGGCACCGTACGGTACCTGTGTCTGCTGGCGATCCTCTGCGACCCAGAGCCGCCGCCGCTGATCGGGATCGAGGAACCGGAACTTGGACTCCATCCAGACATTCTGCCCAAAATCGCCGACCTGCTGATCGCCGCTTCGGAGCGAACTCAACTGATCGTGACGACGCACTCCGAAATCCTTGTGGATGCACTCACCGAGCGGCCGGCGCGGTCGTCGTGTGCGAAAAGCACGAAGGGCAAACGGGAATGCGACGGCTCGACCCGGCAGCGTTGAGAGCGTGGTTGGAAAAATACCGCCTTGGCCAACTTTGGATGAACGGCCAGCTTGGGGGAACGCGCTGGTGAGCACGATCTATCTGGAAGGGGGCGGAGACGCCACGCAGCTCAAGATCCGCTGCCGCGAAGGCTTTCGGAAGCTCCTGGCGAAGTGTGGCTTTGCTGGGCGGATGCCCAAGCTTGTCGCATGCGGAGGTCGGGACGCTGCGTTCGACCACTTTGTGACCGCCCAGAGGAGCGCCAAGGAATATGTGGCGATGCTCATCGATAGCGAGGACCCTATGACCGACATCGAGGCGGCGTGGGTGCATCTGAAAGCTCGTGACCGCTGGGATAAGCCGGGTGATGTCAGCGACGAGCAAGTATTGCTGATGACGACTTGCATGGAAACCTGGATCATCGTTGACCGGACAGCTCTCTCCCGGCACTATGGCAAGCAATTGAAGACTCCGGTCCTCCCGCCATTAATTCATATCGAATCACGGACGCGCCACGACGTTCAAACGAGCCTCATAAACGCGACGAAAAAGTGCTCAAACGCCTATGACAAGGGTAAGCGGTCGTATGAGATCCTCGGAGAGCTCGACCCGGACATGCTCAAGCTCCATCTACCCAGCTTTGTACGCGTGTTCGCGCATTCTGAAGAAGAAGTTGTGAGCGTGTCTGATACCGACGGCACATCCGTGCCATTCGCTGGACAGGCTGTCGCATGGGCGGGAAAGGGGCAGGGACAGGCGGGAAGAGGACATTCCTAATTGCCCCAGCGGATTGGGTAATCTCGGTGAGCAATTCCGACTGAGCCGTCCGGAGAGCGCCATGAGACCATCAACCCGAGGTCAGCAGTCCCTCTTTGACAGTCTTGGATGCCTGGTCTGGGCCGGGACCGTAGGGGAGGCGGGGTCAGATACCATGAGGGAGGGTGGTAGAGAGTGAGTCGCTGAAGGTAAGCTCCATATGTGGTTTTCAATAAACAGTCCGAGGAGCTTAGCCATGTCAGCGACTCACGCGATTGATTCTACCACGGCAAGCGGACCCACGCTCTACGCGGCCTTCGAACTGGGCTGGAATTCCTCGAAATTGGCGTTACCATCGGCGCCGATCAGAAGCCTAGGCTCGGCTCCCTCACGGCTCGTAGCCTGGTCGGGCTCGGCCTGGAGATCAAGAAGGCCAAGGACCGGCTCCGCCAGTGGGATGGATCGGCGGTGCCGCCGGGACTGCGGAAGTGCCTGTTACGCGAACTCGGGCGGCGCGAGGTTGCGGCTCGCCAGACCGGCGAGCTGGAGCCCCAGCGGCGAAAACAGATCCGTGAGGAGAACGACCCTGAGATGGATCAGGGCGGACTAACGGAACCTGATGAAGGGTTTGAGGATTCGAGTGAGAAACTCAGCCGAAACAGAGTCTCATTGACATGAGCGTTCGGATCACTTGTGCTCTCCTCCTTTGACATTTTGTAAAAAGACTTCGCCAAACACTACTTTCGCTGATAACAATGAAAGTCGACTCGAGCATCGTAGATCCCACAACCTTGAGACCCGCATTCATGGCCGAGTTGCCGATCATTGTCTTGGCGTTCGCCAACGAGCAGGAGGGGCGGCGCGATCTGCGCGATCTGCCCGAGGAGCTCCGGCGGCTCCAGGATATTCTCAAAGACGCTGAGCGCAACGGCCTGTGCCGACTCGAAGTGCTGTCCAACGCGACTCTCGACCAAATCTTCGATGTATTCACGCGCAACCGCGACCGGGTCACAATCCTTCATTACGCCGGCCATGCGGATAGCGGCCGGCTCCTGTTGGAATCGAGCGCGGCGGGGGGAGCCGCCGCACACGCGGCCGGGTTAGCGACATTCCTGGGCCAGCGACAGGGGCTTCAGTTAGTCTTCCTCAATGGCTGTTCGACACGCGCGCAGATTGCCCGCCTGCTTGAAGCCGGCGTCGCCGCGGTGATCGCCACGGCGCGGGCCATCGATGATGCGATGGCACGCGCATTCGCCATTGCTTTCTACACGGAGCTGGCTTCGGGCGCACCGCTCCGCGCGGCTTACGAAGCGGCGCGGGGGCGTGTCCTGGCAGCCCACGACACCGTTCCCGAGGCATACTACGGCCATCGTGACCTAGGCACAGCGTCGGAACTCCGCCAGCCCCGATCCGGGCGACGACCACGGCTTTCCCTGGGAGTTCCGGCCTGGGTCTGAGCTGGTCGAGCGCTGGAGCTTGCCCGACGCCGCGGGCAACCCCGAGTTCGGGCTTCCCCGCCTCTGCGAGCGCGACCTGCCCGAGCGCCCGTTCCGGCACCTGAGCTGGTTCACGGCCGAGCACGCCGAAGTCTTTTTCGGGCGCGGTTACCAGGTCCGCGAGCTTTACGAGCAAATCACCGACCCAACCGGTGACGCCGATCGTGCTTTTGTATGGGGCATCGGGAGTGGGCAAGTCGTCGCTGCTAGACGCGGGGTTGGTGCCGCGGCTGGAGGCCGGCGGCAACGCGGTCCGGTATTGCCGTCGCGATCAGCAAAAGGGCCTAGCGGGATCGCTTCGGCTCGCCTTGCAACGGGGCGGGGAGCAAACGACGCTGGTCGAGGGCTGGCGGGCCGATGAAGCGCGGCTCGGCAAACCTTTGGTCATCTTCCTCGACCAGGTCGAGGAGGTCTTCACGCGTCCCAACCCAACCCAGCCTCGGGAGCTGGACGAGTTCGTGGCGGTGCTAGCGACCGCGCTGGGCAACCGCGATGTTCGGCCTCGGGGCAAGCTCGTTCTTGGCTTCCGCAAAGAGTGGCTGGCGGAGCTTGACCGGCGGCTCGCGGAGGCGAAGCTGCCCCGCACGCCGGTGTTTCTCAAACAGCTCGACCGCCGCGGCATCATCGAAGCAATCCGCGGCCCGGCTCGGCCGGGTCGGCTCCAACGGCACTATCGGCTGATCGTCGAGGACGGCTTGCCCGAGATCATTGCTGACAACCTGCTGGCAGACGCCGGTTCGGCGCTTGCCCCCACGCTTCAGGTCCTGCTCACGAAGATGTGGGAGCGAGCCCGCCAGGCCAACGCCGACCAGCCCCGATTTGATCGCGCCCTCTACGAGTCACTGAAGGCGGATGGCTACTTGTTGGAAGACGTGCTCGGCGAGGGCTTGCAGGCGATCGGTCACTGGAACCCCGAAGTCGAGTCCTCTGGCCTGGCCCTGGACGTCCTGGCTTTCCACACGACCGACCTCGGCACCGCCGGCCAGCGCACCCGCGCCGAACTCGACGGTCGTTACGCCCACCGGCCCGATGTTCTGCGTGGCTTGGTGGACCAGTGCAAGGACCATTACCTGCTCATCGAAGCCGAGCCCCAGGCCGGCTCGCCGACCGGCTCGACGCGACTGGCCCACGACCTCCTCGCGCCTTTGGTGCAGCAACGGTTCCGTCTCTCGGTCGCCCCCGGCGAGCGCGCGCGCCGTGTGCTGGAGAACCGTGCACCGGAGTGGCGCGATGGCAAGACCGGCCCCGTTCTGGATGGAACGGACCTCGCCACCGTCGAGGAGGGCGCAAAAGGAATGCGGGTCTGGACCGCCGATGAGACCCGGTTGGTCGAAACCAGTCGCCGCGCCGAAGAACAACGAACGGTCGAGGAACTGCGGCGGACTCGCCAGCTCAACGAGGCCGAGGAACGACAGCGGCAGGCCGAGGCCGACAAGCAGCGGGAAACCGAACAACGATTGAAGGAGCAAGAGGAGTCCAACAAGCGGCTGCGCAAACGTGCCGTTGCGCTGCTCGCGTCGCTCGCGGTAACTGTCGGCGTGGCCGGCCTCGCGACCCAGCAATGGCGCGAAGCCGGTAAGGAGCGAGACGAAGCCAGCAAGCAACGGGACGAAGCCAGCAAGGAAACGAAGATCGCCAAAGAGGAAACCGGTTCGCGAGAATCAAGCAACTGAGAAAGCGATCGCGGCGGCTAAAGAGGCGCAAAGCCAAACTCGCCTCGCCGAGGAGAACCTGCGGATAGCCAATGCCGGGCGCCTGGCGGCCTGCTCTCGTGACGCGTTCCCGGAAAGGCCTCAGCTATGCTTGATCCTCGCCGTGGAGGCGATCCGGGCCACGCGAGACCGCGCAGAACGTCCGGTGGCGGCCGCGAGGCAGTCGCTCCAGGATGCGGTGGCATCGATCCAGGGCGGTCCCATTTTCGAGCAAGAGCACAAGTCGTATATCACGGCTCTGGCCATTGCGCCCGACGGACGTCTCGCCACCGGCGATGCGACTGGGACGGTGGAAGTGTGGGACCTGAAGCGCCACGGTGCCAAGCCGCTCGTCCTTCCAGGTAAAGGTCGACCGATCAATGCGCTGGCGTTCGCGCCCGATGGGCGTCTCGCCACGGGCGGCTATGATGGCGCACCGCGGGTGTGGAACTTGCAGCACGCCAACGCCGAGCCCATCATTCTCCCGGGACATGGGAGCACGATTCTAAAGTTGGCTATCGACGCCGATGGTCATCTCGCCGCGAGTAGCGCGGACGAGTTGGTGCGGGTGTGGGACCTGAACCGCCTCTCCAAGCCCCTGATCCTTCCGAAACATGAAACGGCTCTCGCCCTGAGCCTTCGCGCCCGACGGCCGGCTCGCCACCGGCGGGCAACGGCGGCATCGCGCGGGTGTGGGACCTGAATGACCTGACCGCGAAGCCTCTGGTCCTCATAGGGCATGGCGGCGCAATTGAAGCATTGGCCTTCGCGCCCGATGGTCGTCTCGCCATGGGCACCGCCGATGGCACTCCCAGGGTGTGGGACTTGAAGGCTCCCACCGCCCACCCCGTAGTCCTCGTGGGAGATGACGACCCGGGGCACGACGGCCGCGTGTTCGCTCTGGCGTTCGCGCCAGACCGTCGCCTGGTCACAGCCGGTTTCGATCGTACGGCACGACTTTGGGACCTGACCCATCCCGGCGCCAAGCCCCTCATCCTCCGGGGACACGATGACATGATACGAACCTTGGCCGTGGCGGCCGATGGGCGTTGCTTCACCGGTAGTGCCGATGGCACGGTGCGGGTGTGGGACTTGAATGGGCCCGACGACCAGCCTCTCGTGCTTCCGGGGCCTGCGGGCGCGATCTTTGCCCTTGCCGTCGCCCCCGACGGTCGACTTTTTACGAGCACCTCGAGCGGCATCGCGCGGGTATGGGACCTGGACGCCGCACCGCTCAGGTACTCTTGCCACGGGGCTTAAATGAGCGAATTGAAGCCGTGGCCTTTGCGCCGACGACCGGCTCGTGACGGGCAGCTACGAAGGAAATGTGCGGGTATGGGACCTCAGGCACCGCGCAAGTCAACCCCTCCTCTTACCCGGTCAGAAAAGCCCGGTTTTCTCCGTGGCCGTGGCGCCGGACGGCCGGGTTGCCGCGGGCAGTCTCGATGGCTCGGCGCGGGTGTGGAATCTTAACCAGCCCACGGATGAACCTGTCATCTTGCGAGCGCAACCGCCGGTCCACCCACTGGGATCGCCCAACATTATCCGTGCCCTGGCCTTCGTGGCCCACGATCGGCTCGTGACGGGCAGCGACGATGGCGCACCGAGGGTGTGGGACCTTAACCGCCCCGCGGACCATCCCCTCGTCCTCCCAAATCAGGGGACCTATTTTTCAGGCCCTCGCCGTCGGCCCTGACGGACGTATTGTCTCTGCGGGGTGGGATGGCAACGGCGCGAGTATGGGATCTCGAGCATCTCACCAACCCGCCACTCGTCCTTGCGGGAAATAAGGGCATGACTCACGCCTTGGCCGTCGCGCCCGACGGGCGGGTTGCCGTGGGCAGTCAGGATGGCTCGGCGCGGGTGTGGGACCTGCAACATCCCACCGAGCAGCCCGATCGTCCTGCCGGGACATCAGGGAGCGATTCATTCTTTGGCTTTCACAAAAGACGGGCGGCTCGTCACGGGCGGAAGCGATGGCTCGGTGAAGGTGTGGCACATCGATTTGGACACTCTCATCAAAAAGGCCGAGCACATTGCTGGCCGAAACCTGAGTTATCCGGAGTGGCAGCAGTTCTTCGGTCAGGAACCGTATCGTCGTACCTTCCCTGACCTGCCGGACGGCGCATTGGTGGCTCAAGCCCGACACGTTCACGAGTCAGATCGTTCCGATGTACCGTCCGCGGCAAAGATAATTGCTCCGAGACAGTGAGCTCCGCGGGGTCCGCTAAACAGTGAGGCCAGTCATCGTGGATGCCTTCCGTTCGAGTCACGCGGTGGCTATCAGGATCAACGAATACGGCAACGGCATCCCCGAGCTCCGCACCGCCGCAAATGACGCTCTGCGTATCGGTCAAGTACTCGAGACCGAAGGCAGGAAGGGGGACATTGCTAATTGATGGGGTAAGATACGCGATGTGCGGATGGTCGACCTCGCTAAGTTGCACAGACCACATCGACATTTGGTAATGTCCCCTGGCATGTTGCTTGCTCCTGATGTATGTTCTTATGTTGCGCTAAGAAGCTGTTCCGGAAGGTCTTTGTAGGGTGCTTTGGGAGCACCGATCAGGGGTGCTTTGCCGAACTCGGTGCTCACAGAGCACCCTACGATATGGCCACCGCCGCTTCCGAGGCAGTCTCTGAGTCGCGCGTCCGGACCAGATCCATCGATGGATTCGAGACCTAGCGATTGAAGGGGTATTCGTTAATCCAGTGGAATCCTCGGTTGAGGAGCCGGAAATCGGCTTTCTCACCGAGCCGAAGTTTGGCCCGGATCTGTTTGCCGTCCATCGTGCCTTCGAGCGTGAGGAGTCCCGGCTCGGGACGCTGGTACGAAATCGTGGTTTTCCAGGCGGGATCATCGCGTTTTGTCAGTGCCAGCGTCTTCTGGCTCGTGTCGAGATTGAGCGCGTAGCGAAGCCGCGAGTCGCTCATGAGATGGATGGAGATGACTTTGGGGTGGTCGAAGATCACCCGTCTCCATCGATCGGGGTCGGTGATCAGGGGCGGTCGCGGCTTGCCGTCGACCTCGAATTCATCAACGTTCCAGATGCCATACAGGGGCGATTTCGGCGCGAGCTCGCCGTAAGTTTTGCGGCTTTCGGAAGCGCCCATCAGTGCCATGCCGAGGTAAAGAACGACCAGCAAAGTTCGAAGCACGATCCCGACCCGGTCCAGCCACCCTCTGCCGAAGAGTGGGCGGTACTCGGCGGGTTCCACTCCGCGATTCAAGACGAACAACCTGGTGAGCCGATCGAGGTCCGGGAGCATCAGGAAGAACGCCATGGCCAGGAGGTGACCCGAAAAGAGTTTGACGGGAACGTCATAGCTGAGGTTGAGCGCGAGCACGTGGCTGAGAACGCCGATGCTTACGAGTGCTCCCAACAAGGTGGTGTGGCGAGCGGTCAGGAGCAGGCCGCCGGCCAATTCGCCGCGCCCGTGAACAGGTTGTAGCCTTCGGAAGCGCCCATCAGCGTCCACAGAAGTCCCATAGGAGAAGCGTCGCCGAAGGGCTGCACCAGGCGATCGAGACCGGGCGCGGGAAATTGGGACTTGATCACCTTGACCGCTCCATACATGATCATCGTCGCCGCGAGCGAGAAGCGGACGTACACTCTCAGCCACTCAAAGAGCCTCGTGTACGATTTTCGCTCCCGGTCGCACAGCGACCACAACGCCGCCGCGACGGCCGCGATCACCAGGAAGCAGAAGACTTGCACGTAATTATAGGTTGTGTCGCCGCTGCCATTGGGGCGAACCGTGATCTCGACTTGAAACACTTGCTTGCCAACCCAAGGCACGGCGGCGTTCCACCAATCCTCGTAGGGCTTGCCGACGATTTCACCTTGTGGGACCGCCGTGATCGGAAATGGGAAGATGTAGAGAACAAAGTAGACGAGTGCAAACCGGAACAGGATCCGCTGTGCGAGGCTCCATTCTGGCTCCGGCGCGGATTCGGACGTGGCGATTGTTTGATCATTCATCGAGGATTTAGCGATTTTGGGTTCGGAGTTTCTCTGATACATTCCGTTGAGGTTCAGTCCGGCGAATGCTTTCGAGATTTCCCGCCCAACATGACCAGGAATCGTGGCAGGGTCAAGGCCTGATGCTTTTCAAAGTCAGAGATTCTCCGCACACTGCTCCGCGCGAGGCTGCGGTGTTCAATGATTTCGATCATTCAAAGCAATAATCCTCAATTCGGCTTGGTCGCTTTCCGCGCCGCCGTCTATGGAGCCTTGGTGCCGGCCTCTCGATTCGTGCCAGACGGTGCGGGCGACGAGAAGACGAAATCGTTCGGGAGACCCAATGCCGGCAAGTTCGTGGAGCATCGCTGCGAGTATCCTGGCGACCATAAAGTCATCGCCGAGACTCAGCGGCACATCTTCGAAGCCCACGCCAAGCGGCTGACGCGGAGTTATTTCGAGGGCGACAACTCTGGAGTCGCGAAGTGGTTCAATGCAGTGGAGTGCAGCGACCGGATTCGAAATCCTCATCGGCTCGCCGACCCACCTCATCCAGCCGACCAGCCAGGATGTCCGCTTCGATGCGACGATCCCACTGATCAGCCAAGAACTCCTCGAACCATTTCGAAAAGCGATCAAGTTCTTGCGGCGGGAGAAGGGAGACGACATGCTGTAGTTCTTCAATGCTCATGACATTGCACGCTACCGCCGCGTAGGCCCATTGCAAGACGGGATGTGGTCTGAGGAGACGTTCGGCTGTTGCGATAATAGACCATCAACGTCCTCGTGAAGGGAATGGCTACCCCGCGAGGACGCTACACGCTTGGCGCCGCTGCTCATGCAACCGCTTGGGGACCTCTCCCAGGCTGCTGACCGGATGCAAATCGACGACTCGAGACTCTCACGCCATCCCGGAATCAGCGCGAACCTCTGCGAATCCCTTTTCCTGCTCCGACCCGCCGTCGCTGATATGCTGGCCCGACGATCACCGAAAGGCACTCCTGGCTTTTGTCCGGCACGATGGGTTGACATAATAGGAATCAATTGTTCGAGGCAATCTGTCAATAAAGTTATGTCCGCTCACGGACCGCTTTGCGAGCCCAACCATGATTGACTCCGAGCGATTCAAGCTGCTGTACGGCCCTTACGTGCCACCGCAGTGCAGGCTGGGTGACAAGCTCCCCTGCGAGTACCGGGGCCGAGAGGTCACGGTCAAGGGGATGACTGACGCACCCATCCAATGGCCATGTGCACGCAGGAACAGAAACGCGTCTCCAATCCTGTGCGGCGACCTGATCCGCGCTGTGCAGACCGAATCCGAGATGTCCGTGGCTTATCATTGGGGCGTTCGTGCAACGACAGTCTGGAAATGGCGACGGGCGCTCGGCGTTCCGGCGATGACCAACGGAAGCCGCCGGCTACGCATCGAATACGCCGCCGAGACACTGACGCCCGAGGTGCGAGCCAAGGCCAGGGAGGCGATGCACTCCGAGGAGGTCCGGGCGAAGCTCAGTTCGCTCCGAAAGGGACGACGACAGCACCCGAACACGACCGCTGCCTTCCGCGAGCTGGCGAAACGGCCAAAGTCCGAGGAATGGAAGCGAGGCCAGTCTGAGCGGTCGCGAAAAATGTGGGAGAATGCCGAGGCATACGGTCTGCCTCCCCGCCGCGATTGGAGCGACGAAGAGATCGCCTTGCTCGGCACCGACACCGACAGGGCGATCGCCAATATCTTGGGCTTGCCCATGAATATTGTCCGGAACAAGCGCAAGCGCCTGGGCATCTCTTGCCTGTCTCAGCGCTGGAAGGAGCACGAGATCGTCCTGCTCGGCACGGCACCCGACAGCGAGCTCGCACGCAAGCTGGGAAAATCTTCGTCGGCCATCGCGAGAAAGCGCGAGCAACTCGGAATTCCCACGTTCCTCAAACGATGGACGAACGAGGAGATCGCCTTGATCGGCACCGCCAGTGACCCCGAAGTCGCCCGCAAGCTCGGAAGGACCGCGTCATGCGTCCAGTCCAAACGCGAGCAACTCGGTATCCCCGCCTTTATCGTCCGGTGGACACGTTCGGAAATCGCCCTGCTCGGGACCGACACCGACCAGAACGTCGCACGACTTCTGGGTCGAACCCAGGTGGCAGTCCAGGTTCGTCGCAAGAAACTTGGGATTCCCGCCTATCGCTGACAAAGAAACCCGGTGTCCGTTCATTCTTCCAGTCGCAAGAAACTGGGTATCGGTTCATTATCCCCGCAAACGCGATCGAAGCGGCGGCTCACAATCAGCGAGGGAACTGCTACCGCATCCCGAATTTCTACGATGCATACGAATTTCCGATTGGAGTCACGAGCACGAGGTCGTCCATAGTGACGGATCAGAACATCGAGGCCGAACTCAGCTACACTAAGGTCGCCGAAACGCGCGGTCAACCTGGGAAAGAAGACTCGCCGAAGCCCGGTTTTCGTACCACGGTGCTGGCTTCAACGAGTTTTTCTCGCGATGGCCTTTCTCTTTTCGACCGGCATGTAAACATGAGCGTGTGCTTGATTTTCCGGGCAGGGTGGATCGGGTTCCAAACGCACGTCGCAACCAAGCTCCTTCGCGGCGCGACACGAGATAACGACCAATCCGGTCCCTGGCAAGAATCGTGAAAGGGTCGATTCGGGCGATCCGGCAAGTGAGACCACATCGACCGAAAAGCAGGGAAACTTGAATGCGGCGGACGTGATCGGCTGCTCTTCTTCGTTCCACCAATTCGTGTAAGCGATGCAGCGATAGAGTTGTTCATCGTCGCCAACCTGAGCTCCGCGCGGGCCGTCGTCGGTCGGCGGCGTGGTCGTCATCATTCGCAGGCCCCGACCATCCACCGGATTAGATCAACGGCAGTGTCGACGTCGGCCCTTGAGAAACTATCTTCCTTTTCGACTCCTCGATCGGGATGCCACTGAAGGTAGCGGATCGAATTTGGCGACTCGAATTCCAGCTCCAATGATTTTGACCCGTCGTGCCATTCCAGTTGGAGTGTCCCATTGGACATGGGCACAACGACGGGCCGAAACGTGACATTCTCCGCCAGTTTCGCGATGAAGGCTTTCGCCGCCTCGATCACACCAGCGTCGATTACCGGCGCGCCGTAGCCATCCCAGTTCGGGGAAAGTGCGCGGAGCGACTCGATGGCCCCTGAACGTCAACTACGAAGCCTGGCTCAGGATTTCCGACAATTAGCCTGGAAGATACCACGATTCACCTCGGATCTGACCGCTCAAGAAATGTTCCCTTCCACGGCGCCGCGCCAGGCCGTAATCTTCACAATCATTGTATCACTCAAAGCAATAGTCCTCAATTGGGCTTGGTCGGGATGTGGGGCCGAGGGCTACCCCTCTGGCCAGCGTCCTCTCGTCACGGTACTTTCCACCTTTGAGGTCAGAAACCTGCTTGCCGACGGGAAAAACCGTCTCTTGGGTGGTCAGCCGACGTGATCTCCGCTTGTGTGTAGGTGAGGCTTTCCCGGTCGTCTTGGTCGTCTATGACGGCCGACGAGACAGGGCTCTGTGGCTGCATGTGCAGGCCAATTTCGCTGACAATCCGGCTGCCGATTAGTTCCTCGCCGGAGAGACGATCAACGTTCACATCCCGGTGACCAATCGTCTCAATCGCCGCGCAGTTCAAAGGATCATTCAACGTAAGAACGCCACCCAAGCGCATCTGCAAGGGAGGAGCCTCTCCGATGTCTGATTCGCGATTCAAGTTCGCCAGCCTGCGCCAACATGTTGTTAGAACTGGGATTCAAGGAAGCTCCTGTCACCAAACCTTACATCGGATTTCAGCATGACGAGTCCGACTTATTGATCGTGCTCCCTTCGTACAGGAACAACTCGTTGCTCGCCCCCATCATCTGGTCTACGTGCGGATGATGCTGGACGGGAAAGGCCTCATGGCTGCGGAGGAGTTCGATCGGCTCGTAGCCAATGTTCCCGTACGATACTCAGCATCAGTTGACCCGCCGGCCCCCTATTCAATGTGCCCAGCCAGCAAGAAAACCGGTGTCCGTCCATTTTTCCAGTCGCAAGAAACGGACACCACTGCCCGCTCGACCTGAAAGCGGACCTGCTCGGTCCCAAGGGCGAACCGTTTTCACGCCGGGTGACGTCGCTGCTCATGCAATCGGGGGGGAACTCTCCCAGGCTGTGCTGACCGAATGCCGATCGACGGCCTCGCCGACATCTCACGCGACCCCGGAATCAGCGCCAACCTCTGCGAATCCTGCTGCTGCTCCGACCCGCCGGAGCACGATCCACTCTCAACATCACCGTCTCGTGGTCGCGTGCTTTCCCGCCCGACAGTCGTGAACCGAAGCGTGAGGTCCCGTTGGGGCAGGAGCTGTTCGACGTCGCGGAGGTCCTCGCCTCGAAATTGCGATCGGTGCCCGAACTGCGGGTCGACCGTTTCTTCGGCAACGTGGACGAGCTTCGTGGCCAACCCCTTCCAGACATCGGCGTGCCTTCCGGCGAGGTCCGCCTAACCCTGTTCGATCAGGGGGAGGAGATCCGCGCGAAGGCGGATCTGGACGAAATGCAATACTCCATCGCTGGACACGCGCACCTTGCCAGCCGAGTCGTCTGCTTCAAGGGAGTCCTGGAACGACTGCCGAGGTTGAACCGAATCAAGGATGTGACCGATTTCAGGTTCATCGACTTCGACGACGGCATCCCGCCGCGGGCCGAGCAAACAGGGCAGCCATGACCGACGACCGACGGCTCATCAAGGGTGACTTGCCCATCAAGGCCATCAGAGCCGCGGCTTCACGCGAGAAGTCCGTCCGCAAGGGACACACGCCGAACCGGCGTCCATTAGTGGGCCAGGCGTCCCCGGGTCGCTGATCGCTGTCCCCGACGGTGTCAGCCATCAATGCGGCTTGGCTCGGCACCGTCAAAGGCGGCGATCACAGCCTTTGCCCTCCCGTGACAGCGTTGTGATGAGCTGAGCGACCTCAGAACCTCTCGGGGTTGGACACCATAGCTCTGAGTGCCGCATAATCCGCTGCCGAAAGATGAATTCCTGAATTGCGAATCTGCCAAGCGGTCAGTTCACGACTTACGCCGTACTGTTTGGTAAGCCGCCCTACGCATGCATCAATGTTGGTGTTGAGCGAAAGTTCAGCCGTCGCAAGGCGTCGCGGAAAGAGCAACTCAGCCGCGAACGCATCGGCTCGCTGTTCGACCCACTTTGGTGCATTGCCGTTGATGACGTCCGCTAGAGGCAAGCCTCCCTCCCTGTCGACCAGGAGGTGGCAGAGTTCATGTGCAAGGGTCGACCGCCGTGCTCCTTCGACCTTGATGTGTTTCTCGTTTCTATTGATCCAGACGGCGGGTCCGTGGCGCGGTCCCCAGCACCCGACCGCATCCAGCAGATTGTTGGCTAGTTCAACCTCTTCAACATAAACTCCGAGTCCCGAGACAAGACCATCGACATCGACGCGTCCGTCGGCCTTCGCAACGCCCGGCTTATCTCGAAGCCAGTTCGCCAATCGGTATCCTTGGTTGTAAGGCTTGCCATCCGCATCGTCTCCAAGCAGATGACATGCCTCAGCCGACAGGCCGTCCAGTTCCGGCGTATCGATGTGCCCCAATGACTTCAATAGACTGAATACGGCCATCAACTGTTCAACACCGAGGAACCCTCTGGTGAGACCTGCAATCTCAAGAAGCTCCGTCATGTAAAAGTTGTCACCTTCGATTTCAAACGCCTGACGCGGATCATCGGTCTCCGCCGCCGATCTTAACTGGTCCTGGGGCCAGTGCGTCGCGATTTCGGCTAGCGACCATAGATCCAAACGTAAGCGATCGTTCCAACCTCGGACAGCCAATTTCGAGCGTTCATCATCCAGATTGGCTATCCTGGCTCGAATCGCTTCGGCGAATCGTTCGAGTGTGTTGATCGTCTCTTCGCGCGGCCTCCTGCTTGTCGTTCGGCGAGAACCGATAGTCATCAGCCCCCCCTCGCGAACCAACCAGACCGAGGGTGCGAATAGCCCCTGGACGCCCCGTGCGAGGTCATGAGTCTCTTCAAATGCGAAGAGTTCCTCCTCTTCCTCGTTTCCAATATCTTCAGGAACGGTTTGCCATCGAGCCTCCGCCTCGTCCCGAAGCTTGGAAGGCCAAATCGGCCGGAGTCCTAATACTACAACGCTAGCGAAATATTGACCTTGGTTTAAATGGCTGGCATACTTGTACTGATCGCCACCTGAGGGAGCCAACCACTATGACCGCCGACGAAATCCTGGCACTTCGGCCTAGAATCCGGCAGTTTCTCCGGCACTTCGACGCTTGCTTCCTCAAGGACAACACTGCGCGATCATCTGCGCGTCTATATCCATGGACAACTCTCCAACCTGCTTCGAAAGAGCATTGAGCCGATCGCCTTGGCCGCTGACATCCCTCCCAAGACTTTGCAGCAATTCTTGACCCTGGCCAAGTGGGACCACCTCCAGATGCGGGATCGGCTCCAGCGACGGGTCGCCTCCGGCCATGGGAGCCCTCAAACCATAGGGGTCTTCGATGAGACCTCCTGCCCCAAGAAGGGGGACAAGACACCCGGGGTCCAGCATCAATACTGCGGGGCCACCGGCAAGAATGATAACTGCATCGTCACCGTCCACTTGGCGCTGGCCGACGGCCCCTTCCATTGTCTGCTCGACAGCGAGCTCTTCTTGCCCGAAGTTTGGAGCCAAGACCAAGGAACGCTATCCGTTTCGCCTCCTCGGCTATTGTCTCATGACCAATCACTTTCATCTCCTGCTCCGGCCCGAGCTTGGGCAATCGATCAGTCGAATCCTCCAATCCCTCACGGTAGCCCGCACCTGGCGTTAACACAAGCGGTATCATACCTTTGATCATGTCTGGCAGGGTCGGTTTAAGAGCCCCGTGATTCGGGATGACGCGCGCATCGGCTGGTGCTTCTGCGGTCCATCGAGGCCAACCCACTTCGAGCCAAGATGGTTACTGACCCCGCCGAGTATCGATGGTCGACCTTCGTCTACCACGGCTCGGGGCAAGATGACCCCTTACTGAGCCCCTTCCCTGAGTGGGAGGAACTGGGAAAGACCGATGGAGAACGTCGGAGGAGGTGGCGAGCCAAAGTGTTCGCCGTGCCAAGCAAAGCCGAGCTGATGACCGTACGCAGCTCGCTACGGTGCGGCCGACCGTTCGGGGCTCCGGAATGGACCGAACCGATGGCCGAGCGATTGAACATCGAGTTAAACCCCCGTCCCCAAGGCCGGCCCTTCAGGGAAAAATGAACTGCTCAGAAAATAGGAGCAATTGGTTCGGCAACATACGGCTTTGTTCATTTTCATGGGTTCGGGTGCCGCCAGGATGGCGGCATGACGGCTGACACCGGGTTTCTCCTATCAGGCGAGAGTGCCGATTTATGTGATCGCCGATGTGGTCCGCGAGGAAAACGACAATCGTCAAGTGATCGTGACGGGGTATCGCCGTACGCCCGCGGGTTACCAGAAAATGCCAGTGGATGCGGCGTGGCTACATCTGGCTGGAGCCGGTCGGATTGTGGCTGGGCGTGAAGAGTGATCCGGTGTTCGGTTGCGACCGCCTGGCGTGTTACGACCCCGAGACAGATGAAGTGGTGGGGGGTTACACGACATTGAGCCGGGAGTTGGCCGAGAAAAAGGAAGCATTCGCCGTGGAGCGGGAAGCGAGGGAGGCGGCGGAAGCGCGGGCCGCCGCCGAGGCGGAAGCGCGGAGGCGGCGGAGCGGCGGAGCGGCGGGCCACCGCTGAGATTCAGGCCCGCACCCAAGCCGAGGCGCGAATCCGTGAGCTCGAAGCCGCGATGCAACGACTCACACAAGGTCCCTGAGATTGGTTCACGTGCGGAACAAAGGCATCGGCTCGAAGGTGCCGCCCAGGGCCTCGTTCGACGGCAGTCCGAGCCAGCTTGCGAGGACGGTGGCATACACACAACGAAAATCGACGGTTATCTTCAGATCTCCGTCTTGCAAGTCCGTTAGGCTCGGGTACGATCCCGCCAACCCCGGTTTCACGGCGGGCCCTGCCAGAAAGACAGGGCCGGCCGTGCCGTGATCGGTACCCAGGGAACCATTCTCCGCAACCCGACGGCCGAACTCGCTGTAGACCATGACCATCACCCGATCAGCCAGTTGCGATGCCCCCAGGTCGTCGAGAAACGATCGGAGCGACGTGGAGAGGTCTTCCAGCAATGGCGCCTGACGTGCAAGCTGATGACCGTGCGTGTCGTAATCAGCGTGTTCCATGAAGTAAACCCGGGTGCCCATCCCGGCTTTGATCAAACGCGACGTCATCCGTAGCCGTTGGGCCAACTCTGACTCGGGATAAGATGCTTGGGGATATCCGTGCTCGGCCACGGCGTCCAGCCGGTCGGCCGTGGCATAGGCGTCAAGGAGACTGCGTCGCAAGAACAGACCAAGCTCATCGTCGGCCTCACTGCTTGCTGATAAAGCGAGTCTGTCTTTGTCGACCAGGGCGAAGTCATCAAGGCGATCGATCGCGGCGCTCACCGAGCGTCTCCCGCGGATGGCCGACGGCAGGTGAGTCAGGGCCGATCAACAGCGCGGCGGGAGCGCCGTCGGAGGGACGCGATCCGCCATCAAGGGCACGACCGATCCAGCCGAGTCGGTTGTGCTCGAGTGGATCGAATCGCGCCGATTGCCAGATCTCCCGACTGCGGAAATGCGAACGATTCGGGTTGGGATAACCGACCCCTTGGACGATCGTCAGCCGTCCCGATTCCAGGAGCTTCCCGGCATCCCTCATCGCCGGATGCAGACCGATCTCAGGAGTGATCTTGATCAATCGCTTTTCGGGCAGGTGGATCGCCTTACGATACTTGGTGTAGCCGTCATCCTTGAATGGCACAACCGTGTTGATGCCGTCGTTTCCTCCGTCGAGCTGAATGACGACCAGGATGCGATCGTCCTTCCAAGCTTCGACGGCTCGAGCCGTCTTCGCAAGGAATCCGGGCAGTGTCGGCGATAGAGCAATCAGGGTCGAGTCGCGGAGGCCAAGGGCGAAGAATCGGCGCCTCGTCATCATGGTTCACCTCAAGTAGAGAACGGATCATTCCGTTTGTCCTACGCACCAAAGATCACAATCCGCTGTGCCGCGCCGGTGAGGCCAGTAGCCGCGCGACGTGTCGCCGGACTGACGCGCCATCGCCGTCAGGAACTGTTTGGGTGTCAGCACCGAGAAGTAATCGCGGAAAGAAGGCCGGATTCCGTGCTTGGCCGTGCCGAGCGGCCAGCGCGCGCAGGTCGAGCGGGGCCGACAATCCGACATCCGCTCCTTCAACCAATTCCGTGGCGAAATTGGCCCGACCTATTATGGAGCGGGTCGTGATCCAGGAACGTCCTCCAGGCCAGCCGCCCACGTTGGGAGGGTAGAACGGGTCTTGTCCCAACCGGCCGCAGGTATCGGCGAGGACCGGCGTGCTGGGGGGTGGGTCGAGCAACTCCAGGGCACGGACCGACCCGACTACATACTCGACCGGGCTGAGTACGCGCTGGCCCAGGTTTTCTTCGTCGAAAAATGCGCACGAACGGAGCACCGTCGACACCCCCCAGCCGATGTCCAGATCATGCGCCCGCAAGCCGGCGGCCAGAGACTCGATCGCGTCCGCGTCAATCGTCGCTTCCCCGAGGAACTCCTGGCAGAGCCGCCAGGCCAGCCGTCGCGGCGTGCCGGGATGCTCCAGGAGCAAATCGGCGAGTCCGTCCACGTCGAACGACCCGGACCGGCCAAGGATGGTCTTTGTGCCGCCATCGTGACGCGACGCGATGAACCGGGGCTGATCGTCCACCAGCCTCCAGCCCGTCAGGGCGCGGGCGCACTGCTTGACGTCATCCTCGGAGTAAGGACCGACGCCAACCGTGAAGAGTTCCAACAGCTCCCGGCTCAGGTTTTCGTTAGGATGTCCTTTGGTGTTGTCCGGTGCGTCCAGCCAGATGAGCAGGGCAGGGTCATGAAGCATGGCACGGAGCAGCCGGCCGAACGGACCACGAGAGTGCGAGCGAAGCGTTTCATTCTGTCGTCGCATCAAGGCGAGGTCGTTGACCTTGAGGTTGCTGGTGGCAAAGTGGTTGTGCCACATCAACGTGAGCCGCTCCGTGAGCGGGTCGGGGCCGCAGAGCATACGATAAACCCACCAGCCCTTGAGCCGGTTCGGCTCGGGCGCGGCCAGCGCCTGGTCGGCCAGGCGGTCGGCAACCAAGGCGAGGTCCGCAGGAACGCCCTGCGTGCGGGCCTTGCCCTCTAGCAGACGCCCGACGCTGGTCTCGTGTCCATCCTTGAGGTCGCGCTCAATCTCATCCCAGGTCGCGGCGAACGCCGCCCGCCGGTGCAGGTGCACAACCCGCCGCCAGTTCCAGGGGGCGCTGGCATCGGGTCGATACGGCGCCCAGGGATCGCTCGCGAACCGGTGGGTCGAATGAGGCCGCATTGACGATCTCCCATCCTGGCAGTGCCGGCTATTCGGAATCCGTCTTGACGCGAATTTCACCCAGGTCACGAATCTCGCCCGGCGGGACGGTCACGTTCCGGAAAGCCTCGACCTGCGCTGGCTCAGGCCCCTCGGGTGCGCTGCGGTACTGATATCGATGGAGGTCTTGACGTCCGACTTCAGCCCAATCACCTGAAATCGACCGTCGGCATCTGTCAAGAAGGTTTCGTTGTCGGGCCAGAGGCCGCCTGAGCCCCTGGGCAGATTGTTGCCGTCGAGCTCGAACGCGTGACCGTATTGAGCTTGGCGCCGGCCAAGGGCAAGCCGTCTTCATCGATCAGCCGGCCCTTGATCGAACCGGCCCGATCGAGGCGCACCACCAACGGCTTGTCTGGTCTTGAGGTCCGTCGTCTTTGAGGATGACCGAGCCCACCAGCCGGAGGTCCTGGTGTCCAAAGACCAAGCGGCGGGGATGGCCGGGTTCCAGTCCGGTGACCTCGAAACTGTCCGCGGCGAGCGTCGCGACCTGGCCCCATACCGGTTTCAAACCATAGCATTGGGCACCGACGACCGGCTTGCCGGTTGGACCCACCAGCCTCCCGGTGCGAACGAACCCGCGCGTCAGCTCGAGCTCCACGGTAAACGACTCGGCATCGGCGGGAATATCGACCATCCGATAAGCGTGATAGCCACTCAGCGGGATGGTTTTCGTTTCGCGGTCACCGATGCCGCCGACTCCTTTTCCTTTATCGGCAGGCCGCAGCCGGGCGCGGGCATAGAGGGGATTCGTACCGCGGATGTTGGCGTAGATCATACCTTCGCCGGGCGGGACCGTCAGCCGGAACGTCGGGTCGACCAATCCGCTGGTGCTGGTCGCGACGCCCCCTTCATTCCGATTGGTCGGCAAATTGGTGTGCCTCACGTGCTTGGCGCGGAGAGCCTTGCCTGTGACCCTGTCGATCAGCCGGCCGGTAACGATCACTCCTTTGGGTAATTCAAGGTCCGTCTCGACCGCCTTGAGGCCCTCGGTATCGGTGACGGTCTTTCGGGTCCCGAGGAAAGGATCGATGCCAGGCTGGGGAGCGGCGCTGACCTCGTATGAACCGGCTTTGGGAAGGCCAACGAGGCGGAATCGGCCTTGCTCGTCGGTGACGGCCGAGACCTGGGTCCAGGACGCGGGTTCGGAACCAAGGACCTGCATGCCGGGAATAGGCTTCCCGGTCCCTTTCACGCGAACGATCCCAGTGATGGGTTTGGTTGGCCCAAGCAACCGCTCAAACTCCGCGCCGACCAGCGGAGGTGGCGGCGGTTGGCCGATTTGCATCCTGCCGTCGGGCCGGCTCGGTCGCGGTCGAGGCTTGGCCGGTGTTCGGGACGGACGGGCCATGGCATAGAGGAATGCCTTCTCCAGAGGGGGACTCTGGAACTCAAGTCCGACGATCTGATCGCGCCCGACTCCTTTGATTTCGAAGCGGCCTTCGGCGTTGGTCGTCCATGTTCCATTCCGGCCCAGCCACGTCGGACCGGAAAATTGTGAGGACGAGCTCCCGTAGGCGAGCTCGCCGGACGCAAGCAAGGCGTCGGCGTCTTTCCCTTTGTCCATTGAGCGAATCTCGCTGATGCTCACGGTCACACCGGCTTGGGGCCGCCCCTGCGAGTCGAGGATCCGGCCGCGAATTGGAACGTCGTCTGGCACAAGCCGCAACGTGGCCTCATCCCCCTTGAGTAAAGACTCGACCGACAGCCACGCGGGTCCGTAACCCGGCGCGACGGCTGCGATCTCGGCACCGTGCCAGGCCGGGAAGTCCCTGAAGGGAAAATCACTCGCTGACTTGTCGAGCTCAAACTGGAATCGGCCGTCGGGACCGGCCGTGGCCACGTGTCCTGAATTGGAAGCCGGTACGATGTTACTCGTCGCCCGGGCCATGGTGTCGAAGTGATAGTGATGGACGTAGATCTCGGCATTCGCAGCCGGCTTGCCGTCCGGGTTCAGCACGCGTCCTCGCACCGGGAATTTGCCAACCGGGTCCAGCGGATCGGATTCGAGCTCGGGAACGGCGGACTGAGTCGCTGGTTGCTCAGGAGAAGTCGGAGCTAGAGCCGTTTCCCGAGGTGGATCCGCATTGAACGATATCAAGGCGGCCGATGCCCCCCAGGCCATCAGGCCCACACCCAGAAGCGCGGCCGACAGGAGTCTGAGTTTCTGGAACATCATCATCTTGAGCACCTCATGGCTGAGTGTCGTGGCGGCCGTCGAGACCACCCCGATGGCGATCGTCTTATTCACGGTGGCCAGCGCCGCCCGAACGGTCGCCTCGGCCCAAGCTGGGGGAACGGCTGATTCGGCTCCACGGAGGATCACCGCCCTCAAAATCCCGCCTTCGGGTGACAGGCCGCGGCGATTCAGTCGAGCCTTGAGCCGCTCTCGCCCCTCGCTCAAGCGGCGCCGCAAGGTGCGCTCGCTCAGTTGCAACTCCCCGGCGGCTCGATCTTGAGGAACGCCTTGCACGTCGCAGAGGACAACCGCCACGCGGAACTTCTCGGGCAGCCCGGCGATCTCCTCGTGGAGTGCCCGCAACTGCTCGTCCCGGGCCGCTGGCACGGACGTCGAGGTCGCCGCAGCCATTTCTCCCGCCTCTCTCTCCTGCACTCGTCGCCGGGCCGCGGCGGCGTTGGCCTGGATCGCGACACGGTAGGCGACCAGGTGCAGCCATCCCCCCAGATTGGCACGGCCTCGCAAGCCGCGAGCCTTGCTGACCAGGACCAAGAATGTCGCCTGGAACGCATCCTCGGCGTCGGCCGGGTTGCGCAGGACGCTCCGGCAGACGCTGAGCACCATCGGGCCGTACCGCGCCATCAGCACCTCGAACGCCGCGCCGTCGCGCTCGGCCAGGAATCGATCGAGCAGTTGAGCATCGGAAAGCCCCGTGACCGCCCCATCGGAGAAGAGGCGATTGATCTGGCGCAGGACGGCGCCCAGTGTCTCGATGGCCATGTGCCGGTATCCCCTCCATTGTTTACGCTCCACATACTAATAGGGCTGAGAGAGGATCAACCGGCCAGATTTCTTCCCACACCATCCAAAAAACCATTTTTCCGATGTGCCAGCTCGCCGCTAGCCCGAGAACGCATTGCCCGAATCCGGCGCAGGGGACCCAACCGCCTGTGAGTGGGATTGGAACGGTCCCTACTGGCGACGGCTTGGTGCCGCCTTGGGGCGGCGTGCACGCCTCAGCCTTCGACCTCGCACGGTCCTTCGCCGAGTTCCTTCATCGGGAAGGCAAAGCTGTCCGGCCGGAGATCGCGCGCGCCTGATGCTCCGCAACCACAATCACGACGGGTTGCCGCCGCGCGGGCTCGGATTTGCGATCGGCGCCAGGGCCGGCAGCCCGGGCTGCTCGGAGTCGATGTTCGGCCACAGCGCGTCGACCGCGACCCTCGCCTGGGCCGATCCCAGGACGGAGACAATCTGCGTCATGGTCACGACGTTGCCTGGCCGGGCTGGCCATCAGCACCCACGCAACCCCGTCTCGGATCACGTGGCCGAGGCTGTCGCTTGAAGGCGCACCGAGTTCCGTGGGATTGCCGCAAACGTTTCCGCACGGGCATCGCCACTTTGACGCCGCTCCTGTTCTCCGCAGGTATCTGTCGTTGCGTTCGGCGCAGCGGACATTTGCCATCGAAGCGCTAGCTATATTATACACTCGACATGGCCAAGAACCGCAAATCGATCCGAATACCGAGGGGACCGACCCCCGGGAAACACGCGACCGCGGCGACGCGGGAGACGACCGATACCCGGCTCGATGCCGTCTACCGCCAGATTCGTGAGATCCTCGAGCAGGCCCGTGCCAAGGTCGTGCGCGCTCGGTTAATACGGAGATGGTACGCGCCTACTGGCTCGTCGGCCGAGAGGTCGTCGAGGAGGAGCAGAATGGCATGCGCCCGTGCCAGCTACGGGGACGAGTTGATCGACCATTTGGCCGTCCGGCTCCGGGCCGATTTCGGCCGGGGATACACTCCTACGAACCTGCGTTACATGCGGTTGTTCTATCTTGCCTACCCCAACCTCCTTGCCCGCGAGATTCATCACGCGTCGCATGATGAATTCGAGCGTGAGGCAGGCGATTCGGTCAGCCCAGTGCCGGCGGACGATGGCACTCCTACCGGCTCGCTCAACCCTTCCGCGCAGGGCTGTCCGGACCCCGCTCCCGGTTGCGCCGGGTTGCCCGTACAAGTACTCGATCACGGCCATCCTGCTCGCCGCCGAAGTCGCTCGGCAGATCAGCGGGGCCGATCCTCGGACGGAGACGACTTACGTCGTGCCCACGACGTTGCCTGTCGGGCTGGTCGCCAGCACCCGCGCAACCTTGATACTTATGCCGCTGCCGGCATAAGTTTCATAATGCCGCCTTCCGGATCATGCCGACGACGTTCGCGGGTTGACACGAGCTTCGGCGAATCGCGCAGTTTCTTCGCTGGTAGAGCGGCATAATCAGAGGCCCTCCAGCAAGGCCACCAGCTCGTCGTCGGGCCGAGGACCGCCCCGACCGTATGTCCAACAGTGTGACCTCGGAAATTGCTTCTCCTCGGCCGCCAGTCGCGAACGCGCTGCCGTCGTCTCGTTCTCGGGATAGGATGGGAGCCGGCACATTTTGGAAGGGTTTTCGGTTTGGACTTCCTTCAGAGGGGACACCCATGCGATCGCAACCGATTCTAAGCACCTCGGCCCTGTTCCTGGCTGGCGTCCTGCTCGGCTGGCCGGTTCACGCGGCCGCGCAGGTCCAGCCGGCGACGGCCGCCCTCACACCGGCCCAAGCCCGCACCATTGCGAAAGAGGCATACATTTATGGCTTCCCGCTTGTCGATAACTACCGCATCCAGTACTCGTACTTCGTGGACCGCGGCGGGCTGGAGTACAAGGCGCCTTGGAACCAGATATACAACAACGCGCGGGTCTATACGCCGGAGGACAAGGCGGTCCAGACGCCAAATTCCGACACGCCCTATTCGTTCGTCGGCGCGGATCTGCGAGCTGAACCGCTTATCCTCACCGTGCCAGCGGTCGGGAACGGCCGCTACTACTCGCTCCAATTCATCGATTCGTACACCTTCAACTTCGCCTACGTCGGCACTCGCTCCACCGGAAACGAGGTCGGGAGCTTCCTGCTCGCCGGTCCCAACTGGAAGGGCGAGAAGCCCGAAGGCGTCATGGCAGTGATCCGGTCTGAAACGGAATTCGCGTTCGTGCTTTACCGAACGCAGCTCTTCAAGCCGGACGACATCGACAACGTCAAGAAGATTCAGGCGGGTTACAAGGTCCAGACTCTCTCTGGTTTTCTCGGCAAACCTGCCCCGGCTGCCGCTCCGACGGTCGAGTTTCTGAAACCGCTTACTCCCGAGCAGCAGCGGACGTCGCCCGAATTCTTCAACGTCCTGAGCTTCGTGCTGCGATTCTGCCCGACCCACCCCTCCGAGAAAGAGTTGATGGCGCGATTCCTCAAACTCGGCATAGGTGCGACCGGCACTTTCGATACGGCCAAACTGTCTGGGGAGATCAAGAAGGCGGTCGAAGAGGGCATGGCCGACGCTTGGAAGGAGTTTGCTGAGTACAAGAAGACCCAGATCGATACAGGGAAGCGCACCAGCGCCGACGGCTTCGGCACGCGCGAGTTCTTGAAGAACGACTACCTCGCCCGCATGGCCTCGGCCGTGCTCGGAATTTACGGCAACTCGAAGGAGGAGGCGATCTACCCCTTGTACTTCGTTGATGCCGATGGCGAGAAACTCGACGCATCCAAGAACCGCTATACGCTCCACTTCGCGCCGGATCAGTTACCACCAGTGAACGCCTTCTGGTCGCTCACGATGTACGAAATGCCGGCGAGTTTACTCGTCGCGAATCCGCTCAACCGTTACTTGATCAATTCCCCAATGCTGCCGGACCTGAAACGCGACGGCGACGGCGGACTGACTCTCTACATCCAGAACGAGTCACCGGGCAAGAACAAGGAGTCGAACTGGCTTCCTGCGCCGAAAGGCACCTTCCTTGCCGTCCTGCGGCTGTACTGGCCCAAGGACGAGGCGTTGAATGGAAAATGGAAGGCTCCGACGTTGGACCGCGTGAAATAGCCACGAAAGGGAGACATAACGTGAAGACGAAACGTACGCTCACCGGTTTGACGCTCCTTGCCGCGCTGGCCGTGGCAAATGCTGCGCACTCGCAGCCCGTTGCCTCGCCGGCAACAGTCCCGGTCACGGTCGAGAACTTCATCCGCGCCGAGAGCGACCTCTATTTCGGCAACGTCGTCAAGGACGGCGGCTTCGGTAAGTTCCTCCATCGCCGCGAGCCTGCGGCGATCGACAATCAGACGATCATTCGCTTGAACCGCGACACACTTTATTCCGCGGCGGTGTTCGACCTCGACGCAGGCCAGGTGGCGATCACCCTGCCTGACGCGGGCAAGCGATTCATGTCGATGCAGGTGATCAACGAGGACCATTACGTGCCAGCCGTCGTCTACGGCGCGGGCAAGTATACGTATTCAAAACAGCAGATCGGCACGCAATACGTCATGATCGCAATTCGCACTCTTGTCGAGCCCGCGAACCGGAAGGATGTCGAAGAGGTTCACAAGTTACAGGACGCGATCAAGGCGGAGCAGAATGGTTCCGGAAGTTCGAAATGCCGAATTGGGACCGAGCCAGCCAGAAAAAGGTGCGTGACTCGCTACTGGTGCTGGGCTCGACCCTTCCCGATTCCAAGCGCATGTTTGGCACCAAGGATCAGGTCGATCCGGTGCGGCATCTGATCGGAAGTGCAATGGCCTGGGGCGGGAATCCCGAGAAAGACGCGATCTACCTCAACGTCACGCCGGGCAAGAACGACGGCACCACCGTCCACCGGTTCACGGTCAAGGACGTGCCCGTGGACGGCTTCTGGTCGATCAGCGTCTACAACGCGAAGGGCTACTTCGAGCCGAACAAGGAGAACGCGTACACGCTGAACAACCTCACGGCGAAGAAAGGCGACGACGGCTCGGTCACCGTCCAGTTCGGCGGCTACGACGGCAAGACTCCGAACTGCCTGCCGATCATGCCGGGCTGGAACTACATCGTGCGCCTCTACCGTCCACGGAAGGAAGTCCTCGACGGGACCTGGAAGTTCCCGGAGGCACAACCGGTGAAGTGAGGGACGCATTGTCTCATCGCTTGCAAGCGGCGTTGTGCCGATTCACCCGTTCCGCCGGGATTGAGTGAAGCCCGGAGATCGGCGATAATCGGTACAAAGATTTGTTGCGACCGAAGGGGGATGATTCGATGGCGACAGCCGAAGCCTTGATGACCGCCCAAGAGTTTGGCCAGCGGCCCGATCCTGGCTATCCCGAGGAACTCGTGCAAGGAAGGATTGTTGGCATGCCACCACCTGATCGGAGACATGGCTACGTTTGCCTCAAGGCCGGTCGAATGTTCGGCAACTTCGTCGATGAGCACGACCTCGGCCGCGTGATGAGCAACGATTCCGGCGTGATCACCGAACGCGATCCCGATACGGTGCGAGGAGCCGACGTAGCCTATTACAGCTACGCCCGACTTCCCAAGGGCCCGCTGCCCACGGGTTATGGACCCGAAGTCCCCGAACTCATCGTTGAGGTTCGCTCGGCGAATGATGATTGGCGTGAGATCCTCAAGAAAGTCGCGGAGTACTTGCGCGCCGGCGTATTGATGGTCGTTGTTCTTGATCCCAAGTCACAAGCCGCCCATCTCTTCAGCCCAACCGACCCGCCATGCAAACTGGGATCCGAGGACGAACTGGTGCTTCCCAGTATCCTGGAGGGCTTCCGCGTACGCGTGGGGCGGTTTTTCGAATAGGGCATGTTACCTCCCGGTCGCCGCGAGCAATCGCGGCGAAAGCCCGGTGAACCGGCCGAGGCTCTCGGTGGGCCTCTCGATCCCGAGGATCGTTCGGCACCACCCTACTACAAGACTACATGATCCTGCCCCTGACCCGCTGGCGCGGGCTGGCAACCGGCTTTTTCCGCTCGGCTGAGACCGTCAGCGAGCTCAGGAAAGAGAGCAGAGCCTTGCGATCGCTGGAGGCGAGCTTGGTGTACCGGGTCTTGGTCTTGGCGGCTTCGCCGTCATGGCGCCGGATCGCGTCGTCGAGGGTGTCGGCCCGGCCGTCGTGAAGGTAAGGAGCCGAATCGGCGACGCCCCACAACGGAGGCGTCCGCCACTCGGTCGGGGCCGCCATACCCGATCGCCGCGCCTGCTCCTTGGCCTCGGCCAGGTTACCGATGCTTGGAGGGGCGCGACCGGAGCGCCGTAGTAGGTGGCGGAATCGCTGGAGGATTCACCCATGTCGTGAAGCAACAGATCGCTATACAGCCCCCTCGCCGTGCCCAGCGTCGGCGTGTGGCAGGTCGCGCAGCCGATCGACTGAAACACCATGTATCCCCACGGGGGCACGGTGCGCGCCATCCGGCGCCCGTCGCACCGGCGAGGCCAGTCGACTACGAACCTGGTCAGCAGCTCGAATTGCTCCTCATCCATGTCGAGCTTTAGCGTGGACGGGTCGAACTCCTTGGCTGTTGCCATGCTCGCCTGGTGCTGGCCAGGTACCTCCAGGCCGAGCTCATTCGAACAGGCAGCCCGGACGAAATCGTCGAGACTGGCGATTTGACCCTTCCAGCCGAACCGGCCAAGCCGGCCGTCAGGCAGGCTACTCACCCGCCCTTTGATTTCGGGGAAGTCTGGCGAACGAGCGCTTCTCAGCCTCGCGCAAGACCGTGTCGGGGATCGCATCGATGAACGCCGCGCCGAACAGAGCCGGGGTGTTCCGGCTCTCCTTTCTCAGCACCTTGATCTCCTCACGAGTCTGCACCACCGTGAAGAACTCGACCATGTTCAGCCACTCCGTCAAGCTCGCTGGTGGTCGCGTGCCGGTGGAGCACGATGCTGGCACGGTTCCGGAACCCTGGATGCAGGTCTTCCATTTCGCCCTGAAACAGTTTGGCTCCCTTCAAGCGATTGGGCTGAACCGGCGACGGCGGTCAGCATCAGAACGTTGCGATCGTTCTCGCCACCTCCGCCTGTCCCGCCTTGGTTGTGGCATCCCACGCAGGAGGTCTCGTTATAGAGCGGGCCGAGTCCATCTCCACCGGTTGGGCTCGGCTTGCCCGGCTCCCAGGACTTCTCGAACAGCTCCTTGCCTTCGAAGAAATCACGCGGGACCAATGTGTTCGATCGAGGGCGACGGTCCGCCGCGAGAATGACCGAACACATGGCCAGACAGCACGCAACAGGCGCCGAGCCAGGCTTTGCCGCGGATACCAAACGTTCGCCTGGAAACCCGTTTGCTTCGCATTGTGGCAATCCTCTGCTTGGCGAGCGAGGGAAGCCCTTCGCTCGCGGACTTTGTTCTTTTCCCCTTGATGCGCGCGCACCGCGATCGAGCCGGGATCGGGACCAATCAGCCATCGACGCAACGTTCAAGATTCCGCGGCCCACGAGCCTGAGTGGCTCAGGCGACGTGGCACTGCGAGACGCTCGAGCACCGGAATAGCACCCAGCCGGTGACAGACACCGAGCGCGGCGGATGGCATCCTTCCACCGCGCTGATCAGGAAAAGAGGTCTTCAGAAAGTGAGACGATCGTCTCGGTCTGTTTATTCAGAATGGAAGTCCCGCGGTGTCGTGGAATCGATCGGCGTTTACACCTCTCACTCGCCACTCAATCAAACCAGCCGGTTGCGAGCACCGGGCGGGCTTGATATGATCATAGCGATCATTGCCATGATCGTGTCAACGACCGGCCAGAATCCCTGAGACAATCAGCAAGCCTCGACTGGACCAACCTGCAAGCAAACCGACCATCGCGGAGACTCGTCATGCGAAGAATCGATCAATCGACCCGGTCTTCTTACGCGTTCTCGCTCGCGTTCCTGTTCTTGGCCTGTGTTCTTATGGCCGGGGCATCCGCCGACGATGGCAAGCCCCCCGCGGTGGTGGCGGCGCCCGATGCGAAAAACCATATCGACGCGGAATGTACGGTCGAGATGACCGTCCGGTCGAGCAAGAACGCCGCTCCTCGCCGCGAGTACTACCTCGATTCGGAGGAAGACTTTCGCGACGAGAAGAATTTCGCGGTCGTCATTTCCTACGACCACGCCGACCTTTTCAAGAAAGCCGGGATCGACGATCCGGCCGAGTACTACAAGGAGAAGAAGCTCCGAGTGACGGGGAAGGTGATCCGTGAGAACGACCAGGTTCGAATCCGGGTCGAAGATCCCAAGCAGATCAAGATCGTAGAAGAGGGGAAGTAGGTTCCTGAGAATCAAGGAGTATTGCTTCGATGAAGGTTCGATCCCGCGGCTCCCTGGGTTTCACATTGATTGAGCTCTTGGTTGTCATCGCGATCATCGCGGTGTTGATCGCACTTTTGCTTCCGGCCGTTCAGTCGGCCCGAGCGGCGGCGCGGCGCATCCAATGCGTCAATAACCTCAAGCAGCTCGCGCTGGCCACGATGAACTATGAATCGACGTATGGGATATTTCCACCGGGTCAGATGAAGCTGACGACCAAGCCCCCATCCGGATTCACGGTCTTTGTGAATATCCTCCCTTTCATCGAGCAACAGCCTTTGTTCAACGGGTGGAACTTCAGCAACGGCTTCGACAACCTCTATGGGTCCACGGCTCGATCGGCCACGATTCTGAGCGGGCTGTTGTGCCCGGCTGACATCATCCCGGCGAACCCGATCCAGAACGGCACCACCTCGAATGAGTGGTACGCGATCACCAGCTACGGCGGCAATGCCGGGACGCAGTCGCACCCGTTCTCGGCGGTCACGTCTGACGGGATCTTTTTTTACACGGGCCCGGCGGCTCCCACCTTCAACCAGGTGCGGATTTCCGGGATCACGGACGGGCTCTCCAACACGCTCTTTTTCGGTGAGCGGAATCACTTCGACCCGAACTACGACAGCTTCGCGCCGCCAGGATGGACGTTCTTCTCCCAGACCATGGGGATGTGGGGCTGGTGGGCGTCGTCGAGCGGCGGTTACGGCCTGTCGGACGTGGCGGAGAGCACGTATTCGCCGATCAACTACGAGGTCCCCATCAGCTACGGCAGCCCAGGTGCCACAGGTTTGACCCAGACCGGGCTTCACCGCGAACTACGAGGTGCCGCGGGTCTGCTCATTCGGCAGCCTGCACCCGGGCGGTGCGAACTTCGCGATGGTCGACGGCTCGGTGCGATTTCTCAAGCAATCGATCGCCATGCCCATATACCAGGGACTGGGGACCAGGGCCGGCGGCGAGGTGATCTCGGCCGACGCCTACTAAGCCAAGGGGCAGTAACAAAATGAACCTGAAAGCCAGCGTCGCCCCTCAATCGGCCTTCGGCCACCCTCTCCTCGCACCATTGGTCTCTACACATGCATCCGCGACTCAAGTTTCCCCCCCTTGCGAAGGGGGGGTCAGGGGGGTGGTCAGGGCGAAACCGAGTACAGGGCTTCTGAAGGGGATTTTGACCGGCCTCGCGTCGCCTCGTACCTTCCATTTGCGGGAAAGCGTTCGCGGTGTCCGAAGCGTGCGTCGTCACCCCCCCGAACACCCCCTTCGCAAGGGGGGGGGACGCTTTTCGGCCATAGAGGTTTGTGTAGAGACCAATGCCTCGCACAGCGGGGCTAGGGGTCTTTTTGTTATCGTTTCTCAGTGGTCCGGGTCACTCCTTACGCGAGTCGCGAGCGCTGCCGTGGAGCAACTTGTCATTCTTTCCCGCGCCAATGATGTCAACGCGGAGCCCGGGCTGATCGCCCGTTGACGCGTCTTTCAACGGGGGATCGCGAAGCTGAGATGGTGGGCGCTGTGGATGAGCTGGAAGCGATCCCATTCCGCTTTGGTCAGCGGGCCGAACCGGCGGTGTGGGATCACGGGACCGGGCGAGGCCTGGTAATGGGCGATGGCCTGCCGCAGGCCCTCCACCTCCTCACGCTCCCCGAGCACTTCCATCGGCATGACTTCCTGAGGACCTTGTATGCCCTCGGGGAGCATGCCCGAATCTAAGACCTGCCGCTTCTGCTCCTCCCCGACCCACTGGGAAGGGTCGTGGGGTGTTGAGGCGGGCAGATCGACCAACCGGCGCATGACCGTTGCCAGGTGGCGGCAGATCTGGGCCAGCGACCAGTTGCCGACCGTCGTGTGGCCTTCCAGCAGCCGCTCCACGTCCAGCATGATCTCGTCGAAACTTCCGTAACTGAGCGTCCGTCGTCCAGGGGTCATGGGGTCGCACTCCGTGCCATTAACTCGATCGATCAGGCAATCATTTTACCGGCGTCGGCTGAAGCGGCCCAGAGGATTTCGTGGCTGACATGCCGTGGCCAGGCTTTGCGTTCCGTGGTTAAAACGAATTCTCTCTTGTCGAATGGGAAGGTCTGCAAATCGGGTGCCGTGGATGTGAGGCTTGCCGCCTTGTGCTGAGCGACTTGATGCGCCTCAATGCGAGCGTCCTATTGAATAAGCGGTCCGCCAGCTCGATTTGCATATCCAAGTTGCTGCCTGGAATGGCAGATTAACCCCAAGAAGTACGAAAAACCCGCGCCATCGGCACGAATCGTGCACAACTTACTGGGGAATGAGGGCTATGGATGGTCCTCCCTTTTCGACAACTGAAGAACGTTTCTACTACAAAAGCACGGTAGGGTCCAGCGGTTCGCGACCTGAGGGTCGTCGTCCGCGCACCGTCCCCATAACAGCATCTCAGGAGAGTTCGGCATCATGAACAACCGCATGAAAAAAAGGATCACGTTCAGTCCGAACGTGAACGAAGCGCGGCTTGAGGAACGCCTTGTCCTGTCCAGTGGCACCACGGCGGTCGTCACTCCGCCACCCGCACCAGCGCCGTTTTTTTCACGAGTGCCATTCGACCGAGGGGGACACCGACTGACAGTCGCGGAACTGCGGCACGCTTACGACCAGCAAGTCCGATCCGCCACGACGGCACTACGCAGAGAAATGAAGGCTGAGGTCCAACAGCTCCGTGCGAACGGCTCAACCGCGACGTCGCAACAACTGGCCGACTTCGATGCGACGATGGCAGGCGCCATCAACGCGACGGCCTTGAGCCTTTCCAGTCAGGCGTCGCTTCTTCCCAACTCAGCCACTCGCCTCGTTCCAGCGATTCAAAACACGCTGCTGGGTTCCGGCCCGAACAGCTTGGTGAGTCGCTTGAGCACCATCACCCAGTCGAGCCAGGACAACGGGACGCTGGCGAATCTC
The DNA here is from genome assembly GCA_963720335.1 of uncultured Planctomycetota bacterium. Classification (GTDB taxonomy): domain Bacteria; phylum Planctomycetota; class Planctomycetia; order Isosphaerales; family Isosphaeraceae; genus CAVRFS01. The sequence continues at coordinate 328,693 of CAVRFS010000095.1, forward strand.
CAGTCCGTGCTGTCACGGCAGATCAATACCGCGAGCCGGCAGAACGTCGCCGAGCTCAATCATTTCTTCAACACAACCTCTGTGAACCAACTCTCGGTGAACAGTAGCGGCCAGCACATCCCGATCCAGCAATACATAGGCGGGCAGATCGCCAGCCAGCTAGGGAACACCCTGGGGACCTTGGCACAGAGCTTTTCCAATGTAGCAAACTCGGCGCTCTTCCCTAATGGTACGACGGCAACCCCGACACAGAGTGCTATGAGCGCGCGTTCTCGAGTCAGACGAATAGCGCGCTGCAAACCGTTGCGTTCACGCTTGGCAATGATCTGGCGCTGTTCAACGGGTATCCGAGCGTCGCCACGCAGATTCCGCCCATGCTTTTCAGCACCGGATCCAGCAGCACGAGTCTCGCTTCGGTCCTGCAAAACCTGCCGTACGGTAACACGACATTCGATACGTCGGTCGCGAACGCGTTCAACACCGGGTATCAGAACTTGGTCGAGCTCGCTGAGTCCGTTCTTTCAGATGGCGAGTCAGTCGAACGTCAGCCTGCCCACCAGCGGACTTACGAATCTCTTCGGATCCCAGTTCAGCGGCAGCAGTTTCAACAGTGGGTTCAACAACGGGTTCGCCACCGGCACTAACACCGGGTTTATCGGCTTCGGACAAGCCCCAGCCGATTTCAACACCAACTTCGGTACCGGCTTCAGCAACTTGGTGTCCACCGTGGACCAGAGTATCGACATCAGTACTCCTTCGCTCGGAACCCAAACTACCGAAGGCGGGGTTCCCGTTCAAAGCCGATAACCGATTCTATGCGGATGTATCCTGACGCATGGTGCCCCGGCTCGATCCCGCGTGTGGCGAGACCGGGGAATTGTTTTTCTCGAAGCTTCTTCCTAACCCTGATTGCGACTCGGACGAGGGACAAGCCGGGAATCCGTCACTGAGGTGGCCGCCGAATTGATGAGGGGGACGCTCATGGCGAGACAGAATCGTGTCACACCCTTCGGCGCGATCATCGCCACACCGGAGCGAGGGACGCTCATGGGCAACCGGGGGGTCCTCCATGATCGGGATGAGCGAATCAGGCGGGATTGGCGGCTCACGCGGTGGATTCTGTGTGTACTGGAATTCAAGGGGATAAAACGCACCGTCATGGCGCCGGACCGCTATACGGAGTTGTTCTTCCTCGACGAGTGCACCGGTTTGGCGGCAGGCCACCGACCGTGCGCCGAGTGCCAGCGCAAACGGTTCAACGAGTTCCGTGCCGCCTGGGCGATCGGAAACCCACAGACCGGAACTTCACGACGACCGACGGCCGTCGAAATCGACGAGCGACTTCACACCGATCGGCTCACGAGCACCCGCGCCAAACGCACGTTCATGACGGACCTGGATGAGTTGCCGGATGGTGTGTTCGTCACATTGGAGGAACGGGCGGATCTTGCTTTCCTGATCCAAGGCGACTCCTTGCTCGCGTGGTCGCCAGCGGGCTATGGAGAGCGGCTTACCCCGCATGAAGGGAAAGGTCGTATCGGTCCTCACGCCGCGATCGACGTTGGCGGCGATCCGGGCGGGCTTTGTGCCTCAGATCCATGCGACAGCCAGGCTGGAGTGAGGATTGCGGCTCTGGCGCATGAGTCGAGACAACCGCTCGCGCCTTGGCTACGGGCGCTCGCCGGGTTGGCGGTAGTCCTCGTCGGTCATCTGGAACCCGGCCGCCACGAGCTCGGCCAAGGCGGCAAGTGCCTCCTCGCCGTCGGGTCCACGGGCCTCGAGGTCAAGGATCGCGCCACACTCGGCGGCCAAGCTCGCCATATCCAGGATGCTCTTGCCGTTGACTCTCGTCTCACCGTGACACACCGACACCTCGGCCTGGAACGATTTGGCCAGTCTGACAAACTTGTCGGCAGGTCGCATGTGGAGACCGTAAGCGTTGACGATCTCGACCCGACGGCGGGCCACTGCAGGTTCGCCCATCGTTACGTTACCCCCCTTGGCAATGGGATGTGGCGGATTGCCATACCCTCGCGGTCGATCCGCGGTCCGGCCGCGTTTAGTCGAGCATTCCCGGCACTCGACCTCCTGGGCGGAGCTGGAACATCTTCGGATGATAGTCCCTGCTTTGGTGAGAGAAGTCTTGGTCGTCGATTCTACAAACGCCCAAAGCGAAGGACGAGGCGTTTTTAGAAATTCGGATCGGTGTAGGTTCTTGACTTCAGCGCCGGATGTCAGTAATAATGCCGAGGTCGCGAGAGTATCGCGATCGGTTTTGCCCTAGCGGGCATTTTCAAGTGAGCCTAATCGGCTCAGAGGACAATTCGATGACGGACGAGTTGAAGATTCGCATGGCCAGGCTCGCGCGATCGCGCCTCGGCTCAACAGTGCGACGGACCAGAGTTCCAAGCTGGTGCGCATGGTCGAAACGTTTTTGGTGGATGAGTTGCACATCGGAATCTCGGCCGAGACGTCCGAGTTCAACTCCTGGCCGGCCGGCAAGGATGAAGATGGCAACTCGCGAACGGTTTACCAGACCCTGGCATTTGGCCGCGTCGGTGCCGCCTTTCGCATCCACGTCGTGGACGAGACGAGGATCGTGGATGATGAGGGCGGTTTTCAGGGGTTGGTCAGCAGACAGCAGACCCCTTTGCCGTCTTGCGGCCGAGAGACCAAGCTGAGGGCCGTCGAAAAGCTCCCCGAGCTGCTCGACATGATCATCCAAGAGACGGAGCGACTGGCCGAGACTGCCGATGAGACGGCCTACAAGATTGGGGCGATGATCGGTGACACCACGGTGACAGTCCCGGCCCCGGAAGTGGCACCGCAGTTCACGACCTGCCCCTGGTGCGGCGAAAAGGGCCAGTGGCTCAACGTGGGATATCGCCACTGGGGAGCGTGCACCGACTGCGAGGTCAAATGGCCCATCGGCGCAAACCTGCTGCCGACGTGGCAGGATGAATCCGAGGAGGATTCGGCGCATAACGCCAAGTTGCTCGCCAGTTATTCGGAGGCTGAGTGACCATAGGGAGACGATCGAACCACAGATGAACACAGATCAAAGACGGTCTTCTCGATCAGCCCATTGATCGAACCCACGTTCGTCTTCATGAGCGCTTCATGCGTGTTGATCTGAGTTTATCTGTGGTTAAAATTGTCTTGGATGTTGTGTGACGAGAAGATGCGCGTAGGGCGCGGAGGTCGAGTCGCCGTTCCGGTTCCCCTGGTCAACCGGGTGGGGTATGTCAGATTGGCTGATGAGAACGATCAAAGCCGAGGCCAAGAGCCTGCTCGAGCTGGCCGTCGAGGATGCCGAGCTTCGCCAGGACTTGAGGGTTTTGGCTCAAGAGATCCTGGCGGCGACGGCTGCCAGCGAGCCCGGCGCCGACTCCGCCGTGGCCGCTCTCGCTTCCGCTTCGCCTGTCGAGGAAAGCGTGGTCCAGGGACCGTCGACATCCGAAGCCGCTGAGGTCGATTCCAACCGAGGGTCGGAACGGCTCAAGGAATTGACGCTGGGGCGGTCTCCTCTCTCGCAGAACGACCCTCGATCCGATCCGGCGACGATGAAGCGGCTTGAACCGGCTCTCGACGACCTGCACGCGATCGGAGCTCGCTGCCGGGGGAAAAGCGAGGCGGCTCGGTGGGCCGCCGAACGCCTGCGACGGCTCGGTGAGGGGAACGCGTTCCCGCTCGAAAACCCGGCGATGGACCAGGAACTGGTCGAGTGGGCCGACAAGCTGACGGATTCCTTCTACTGGATGACAGCCGCCAACGACTCGCAACCGACCGGACATCTCCTTGCTCGACGATCTGGGCGGGTGCTTCGAGACGACGGCCGAGGCGTTATCGATGGTTGTGGGTCTGGTGGCACAACGCTCGGGCGAACCCGAAAGTCCTGGAACGGGTGCTTCCCTGGATCGCCGAAGCCCAATCGATGCTCCGGGCCGCATTCCAACGGCTCGGCGCTCCCGACGATCCGGACCAAATGGCGGTGTTCGAGTGGCTCAAGGCAACGGCCGCGAGGCGACACATCTACCTCAAGCGTTTCATGCGGGCCGACGACGTTGCGGACCCGACTCACTGGTCCGAGCTGCTGGCTCGCATCGAGTCGTTGACAGCGAGCGGCCAGCAGTCGCGTCAGCAAAGTGCCCAGATTGCACGGGTCCGGGATCACTTGAAGTTGGCCGGAAACGACGGAGGAACCGGGCACGACTGGGCGGCAATCATGGGCGCCGTCGATAAACTGGTTGAGGAGGGTATCCCGCCCAGCAACCGGGAAATCCGGGAGCTGTTGTTGCCTCTGATCGACGACATGCCCGATCGCGACGACCTACCGCCTGGTTTTCGGCGGGTGCTCAGGGAGATCGACCGGTTTTTGGCGATCCGATCGTTGCCGGTGAGGTCGCCGGTCTCGCACGAGCCAACGGCCGAGGTGAAAGAAGTTGCCCGGCTGCTGGCTGGCCGAAGCGTCGTCTTGATCGGCGGCAACCGTCGCCGGGAAGCCCAGCAGTCTCTGCGGAGCGCTCTGGGGCTGTTGGATCTCATCTGGATCGAGACCAAGGAACACCAGGCGGTCGCGGGATTCGAACCCCTGATCGTCCGACCGGACGTGGCTTTGGTCCTCCTGGCCATTCGGTGGTCGAGCCACACGTTTGGAGACGTGAAGCGGCTCTGCGACCGCCATGGCAAGCCCCTGGCGCGGCTTCCCGGCGGCTATGGCCCCAACCAGGTGGCCGTCCAGATCCTCTCACAATGCAGCGGGCAGCTCGGAAGTTAAGCGGCAATCACGAAGGCGCACTTCCATGAACGCCTTCGTGAATCGCCCGAGACGAAATCCGCCGATCCGAGCCCCGCTCACGCGCGGACAATGCCTTTGGCGTTCACCAGAATGCTGAAGACACCATTGTCACCGGCAACGCCTTCATTGTTTCCATCCAGGAAGGCACCCAGGGCGCTACTGACTCCACCTGTCGGAGAGGCGAGGACCGTGACCCTGCCCCCCTTCGGGAACGTTTGTTTGCCGATCAGAGTGAGCTGGACGGAATTGTTACCTGCGTTGTAGGACACCTGGAACTCGACCGGTTTCAGCACTTGCTGGATCTTTTTCTTGACCTTTTTCGTGGTGATCATGTTGAGCTGGTAGTTGGCGGCGATTCCCGCCGTCCCGGGATTCATCGCGGTGTTGAAGTTGAGCTGGAATCCGACCAGCGTCGCCTTCCCGATTGGCTTACCTTTCTTGTTGGTCTTGCGTTTCAGGACCACCTGCTCGCTGACGATCGTTGGCGGAGGAGGCGGAGGAGGAGCCGTGACCTGGAAGGCATTGGTCGTGATGGCGGGCAGTCCAGCGCTCGAGACCGTGATGGTGTAGCCGTTGCCAGCGTTATTCAGCGACAAGCCGCTGAAGGTGACCACCCCCAGGCTGGCCGTTCCCATGGCCGAGCCTCCAAGCGTGCTGCCCCCGGGGTTGTTCGCCAGAGCGATGTTCACGCTGCCAGAGAAGCTGGTCGCGGCGTTTCCAAAGCTGTCGTAGGCCCCGACCTGCAAGCCGAATTGCTGGCCGTCGGTGAGGGTACCGGGGGGTTGGCTGATGATCGCCAGTTGCGACGCCGCGGCGGCCGCCACGTTGAAACTGCTGCTCGTGACCGAGGCCAGGCCGGTGCTGCTGGTCGCCGAGACCGAGTAGCCGTTAGCGGCCTTGGTCAGTGTCAGTCCTGAAAAGGTGGCAGCCCCATTGACGAAGTTGGCCATGAGAGTGCCGCCGAGCGTGGTACCCCCGGGGCCGGTTGCCAGATTGATGGTCACGCTGCCGGCTGTAGGTCGGGTCGACGACGCCCGAATCATACACGTCTGAGATCGTCAGCCCGAACCCAACTCCGGCGGTGACGGGGCCGGTAGGTTGGCTAGTCACGGCGATGTGCGTGAGAGTGGCGACTCCGATTTTCGAGGCACCATACTCGGTGAACCAGACCGTGCCGTTCGGCCCGGCTGTGAGGCCGTAAGGTTGGGAGCCGGAGGTCGGGATTGAATACTCAGTGACGTGAGTGGTTGTCGGATTGATCATCCCAATCTGAGAAACATTGTATTCCGTAAAGTAAATGTTGCCGTCCGGCCCGTCCGTGATTCCATTGGGAAAGGAACTGCCGGTTGGAACGGTGTATTCAGTGATCGCGTGGGTCGTGGGGTTGATCACGCCGATGCTGTTGGTCCCGCTATCGGTAAACCAGAGGTTGCCATCCGACCCAGCCATGATTTGGTCGGGCGCGGATTTCGCCGGGGGAGTCACCGTGATGGGGAATTCCCCGATGAGATGGCCGGCGGGGGTCATCTCCCCGATCTCGCCGGTTCCTTGCTCGGTGAACCAAAGGTTGCCGCCTAAGACCGTGATTCCAGATGGCTGGGAAGTGGCGCTTGGAATGGGGAATTCAGTGATCTGCGGGGGGGTCGTCGCGGGGTTGATCATGCCGATTTTTCCGCGCCTCTGCTCAGTAAACCAGATTTCGCCGTCCGGCCCATTCGTGATTGCATAGGGAAGGGAATTGGGGGTTGTCGTAATGGGGAATTCAGTGATCGCGGGGGGGCTCGTCGTGGGGTTGATCATGCCGACGCTGTTGGTCCCGCTGTCGGTAAACCAGAGGTCGCCGTTCGATCCGGTCACGATCCCATAAGGCGCCGATGTGGAATTGGTGTCCGGGATGGTGAATTCGGTGAATGTGCCGGTGGGGGTTATCTCCCCGATCTTGCCGCCAATCGTGCCGGAAACGTTCTCAGTAAACCAAAGGTTGCCATTCGGTCCAGTTGTGATTTCAGCAGGAAAGGATTTCGACGTCGGGACGGAAAAATCCGAGATGGTCGTGAGCAGGCAGCGCGACTCAAGCGGCTCCAACCGGGGTCGTTTCCGCTGCTGGCGACCAACAGGCGTCTCTCTTGACCCAATTAGCCAACGAAACGCACGTCTGACCTCGGAATCATTCGGCTCTGTCATCATGATGCAGTCTCGGTTACCGAGCCCTCCAAAATCCCACTTCTACAGAAGAAAAAAACTCGTTTTTGGAGTGACTTCGACAATCGAAACATCGGATTTCGACAGTGTTTCACGCCAACAACTGAACGCACAACCAGAATGCGATAGCGGATTTGCGGATGATTTGGGTTGCAAGGATTGGATCGATTCTATCACGTTACGCGTCCTGAGATGCATTTGATTTGGCCATGAGCCTGTCCTCAAATGTCGGCTCAGTTCCTTCGCTTGCACAAAACGATCAGGTGTATTTTGCCCAAATTCCGCGAGATCCCCCTGCATTCTCAACTAACAGGGAATGCGCAAGATTTGAGCACGCTCAACATGACCTGAGGTGAGCCCAATTCGGATCGCGGAAAGAAGAGGCATGGTTTGCTCTGGGTGAAGGACCGGCTCAGAGATCTCCTCAAGGGCGAACTCTGCTAGGATCCGATCTCGTGAAAAGACGGTTTCGGCCGGCTTCGGTCGCGCAGGTTGCCGAGACAAGAAACTGGTGAAATCAGGCCTCTCAGGGGCGCGAAACACTAAACAAACGTTTTCATACTATTTAAACAGTACCTGCCAGAGTTGGGATCGTCCCAAAATGCCGATTTCCAACTTGATACGAGTTGACCCCAAAGCGCCCGGACTTCGGAAACGTTAAGTCTTGGTTAGATAGAGCCTTGTGACCCTAGGTCGACACCCGTACACTTGATCTGAACTATCCCGCTCAAACGTGCTTCAACAGCATCGTTTGAGATGATCCCCCCGAGTCGTTCATTAACATTAGGCAAAAAACTCGGTGACGTCAATCCGCCGCCCTGCCGTAGCGAATGACGCGTTCCTCACAAGCTCTCAAGGTTGATCGCATCGACACTGGCGAAACGACAATCGACGAAGCATGCACATAGGAATGGCTGGATGTAATGTGAATGGATGCATACAGGTCCGTGCTATTCCACCGAAAGTCGAATAGATTCATTATTGCTGTACAAGAGCTTCCGTCGGTCTATGGTCAAGAAGTGGGAATGGTGAGCGGATCTCATATGAGTGGCCGACGAGCCGGTCCAACCCAAAGCGCAAATGAATGGTCGCAAGCGGAATCCTGGCTTGCACTTGCGGTTGGTATCGATTGACATCATTGCTGGCTTGCGCAATTCGTGTGTAAACCACCTTCGCGTGTCGGTAAGAGATCGTATTTCGCGACTTCTGAATGGTCTGTCTGGCTATAAGTCCGACCAGAGTCGTGGAAAGTTAATAAACCCACTCGAAGTTATTCGAGAGCTGAGTCTCAAATCGAGGTACGGTAATCGGCGAGAGACTGTTCGGCGAAGAGCTGTTTCGATGACTCTCGCTCTCGACGGCAGACGTGGATCAACTCCCATTGCGATAAGAGGGACGTCGGCCGAGAGCGTGGGTGGATTAGTTTTGTTGCGCCAATTTGGGCGATGCTCAGAGCATCTTGGGAACCATTCCAAGAATCCTGGCTGAGAGCCCCGAGAAGGTCGTGCCCAAAGAGTAGGTGTGGGGAACAACAGGTGAGTGGTACCCTCAGACAGCTTGATCGTTTGAATTGGCCATAACTAAACCCCTTTGCGAATTTCCACTTGGGTCTTAAAAAGAGCGAAATTGTCGATGGCGGTCTTGAATATCCCTGTAACAAAAGATTCGACTTGCTCCGCTCATGCCGGTTTGCCCGATCACGAAGCCGTTGGCTTTTTGAGAATCAATCTGCGCCGTCCATACAGGGCAAGGATCTTGTGCAACCCCGAGAGACTCGGCACACGATTTGCTGTGCTGAAACGCTCGCTCTTGAAATCCTGGGTTTCGTTGTTTTTTCCCAACGCTATCGGTCCTCATGGCCGGGGTTTGTCGACTTTTGAGAAAAAGAATCCAGTTAGGGTTTGAAATCCCGATTGCGATCGATTATAAGGGTCCCTGCTCTGACTGGATATTGTTTCGGAAGCGCGAAGGGTTCCGACGGCTTTTTGTCGGAACAGGCGGTTGAAAGCAAGCCGGTTCTTGCCGAGCAATCAAGGAAGACACCTTGAGAAGCGATGAAAGATTGGGCTCGCTCAAATTCAACTTTATACGAATGTTAGCTGTTCAACGCCAGGCAAGGTTTTGTTTCGACATCAGTCAGCACCAATCGTCCTGGTGACGGAAAAACAGGAAAGTTGTGGGTTTATTTGAAAAGAGCGACAGGCGACCCGTATCCATCGGATGGGGCTCCGCCACCATTAATCAACCTACGACATTCCAACCCAAGGTGTTGAGCACCGCCAAACCTCCCCAAGTAGATGCTCTTTCAAGAACCTCCACCGAAATTGGGCGTCGGTATGGTGTGCACCGGTCGGATTTAGACGTCTGCCCAAGCGTCTCGTTGTCTAATGGATTTCCTCCCAACAGTCCACTCGGTGTTCATAGCACTCGCGTGGTCCAAGCGTGGAAGGAACAGAAGGAATGGTTTTTTTGGTTTGCGAGACCAATCGTTGGCTTCATCCGGATCAAACCGATGTTCGAGTGTCGCGTTCATTTCCTGACCGCACTCTCAATCAATCGGGATTGGCTTGTGGGAGCGGCGGTTGATGGCCGACCATTGGGCCGGCATCCTCGCTGAGATTCCTGCTTTCTCGGTGGGATGTCCAAGGATTGGTTGTTTTGACCAAACCCTTTAGTAGTGACTGAGCTTCTCAAGGAGACATGGAATGCGAAGAGCTTTTCTTTTCTTGGCCGCGGGGTTGCTCGCCAGTATGGCCTTGGCGGGCCCGACTCACGCCGGCCTCATTACCGTTTCCGGCACTTACGATATTTCGCCAGCAAAAGTGCTGGAGTTGGAATTTGCGTTCTCGTCCGCTGTTTCGTCACCGACCGGCACAAGTAGCAGCCCTGTGGGGACGTTCTCGGCTAGCGGCAACGACGTTCTTTTCGATTTGCCTGCTCCCGGAGCCTCGTCGGGCTCGCTTTCCTTCACCGTGATGACGACGGGCTTCTATGAAGGTACGCCAGGTCACAAGCTTCACGGGCATACCGGCGGGATTTCATCTCAATTTCACCCCCACGACAGTGCCCGAACCGACCTCGATGGCCCTGTTGGGCATCGGCATGGCGGGCTTTTTCACCTACCGCCGGTTGTTCAAGCGGCCCGCAACCGCTTGATCAAGGCTAATCGATTGACTCTGACCTCCAACCTACGGGATTGGGGGTCAGGTCAACCAACCAACCAACCAAGTCCGGGCAATCGTCGCCTTGAATCAACGATTCGCCAATCCGTCAACCGCTCAGCAGAGATAGACGAGCTGAACTGCTTCCCTCTCCCGCTCTCCCTTGATGGGGGGAAGCGGCTCTCGATTTCGTGCCTCCGCGGGTGCTTCTCTCGTTTGGGTGCTGATCGATCCGCGTTATCCCCGAAAGGCCCCGTTCTTTCGGTGGGTCGTCTTGCGTCGGTTTCCGAGTCAAGCCCGTTCTTGAAAGTTCGCCGCAAGTTGCCAGTTTGGCCACCATCTTCCGCCAATCCACCTCTCTCTTCTTATCTTGCCGGCATCACACCTCCATTCCCGGCAGAATCTCATAACGGCCGTGACCAGATCGGGAACGAGCCTTGTCGCTGAAAAAAGCGGTCGTACCAGGCACGGAGCGCGGGGGCATCCGAGGGGACCTGGGCCGCGATCACAGTCGGCCCTGAGTGGTTGGTTTGCGTTCTCAGCGCGGCTGACAATAACCGTTCACCTTCGGTTTCATCAACGAAGACGCACGAGAACAATCCGTTGACTCGCTTGTGCCGCTCTCGCTCGGTACCGAAAGCACCCAGGCGGAAACAGGGCATGGCGGCATCGACCTTGGTGGGGTCGGCGAACTGGTCATTGACCACGAGCACGGAGACTCCCAGGATCTCGCCGTTGTCACTGTTTTTGACCACGAACAGGCTCTCCCGGAAATTGTAGAGCGGATGGTCCCAGTAGAATTCTTCGAGCGTCCGGGGATCGCTGCCGGCCAGGAGACCATTCGCGATCGCGATCAGTCTCGAGGCAGATCCGCCGCACGTCAGATGCTCGACGACCCGGTTGGCGGGAAGACGATCCTCGGCGGGAAGCTGCTCGAACTCAGCCACGTAGTTGATCATCTGTCGCTTCTCGGTAAATTCGTGCTGGTGCAAGAATTCGTGCACCGACGACCAGTTGGCTCGGTAAGCCGTCCAGGCCTCGGGAATCCCTCGCTTTCTCATCTCGAGGAGCATGGTTTCGAGTAGCGATTGGCGCAACGTCTCCGCTCCGGGCAGACACCACGGGTAGCTGATCCGTCCATTGGAGCCGAAGACGGCATATCCCACGACCTCGCCGTTCTCGACGGCGTAATATCGCGATTCGGGATCAGTGTCACCTCCTCGGGTCGCGCCGGCCAACCTCTTCGGCCGTCGCCGGTTTGAACCCCGGCAGGGAACCCGCGGCTGTGTTGTAGATCCGAGCCTGAGCGTGTTCGTCGCCCGGCTGGTAGGTTCGAATCGGCATAGCAGGAGCCCTAATCCAAAAATGGGGACAGTGAACCACAGATGAACACAGATGGAAGAAGAAGACCTTCTTAAAGGCATTCTCGAAGCGCATGTGTGTTGCATCCGGCGCATCGCAAGTCCGATGATGGTCGGTCTTAAGAGAGTCCATTATTGCCCGAAGTTGTCTGATTCAGCATTAGAGGGTTTTGCCGTGTCGTACCGGATGGTTGAGATCGGCGTCGTGGTTGTGCTGACCGCATTGGCCCTGTCAACAGAGCTGCGCGGCGGCGGACGATCAACCCGCAAAGCCGTTGCGAGCGGGCATTATCGGCCTGGATACCTCGCACGTGGTCGCGTTCACGCAGCTCCTGAACGCCCAGAGCCCAAAGCCCGAGCTGGCTGGCGTTCGCGTGGTGGCGGCTTATCCCGGCGGGAGCCCTGACATTCCTTCGAGCCGGGACCGGGTGGCCGGCTACACCAAGGACCTGCGCGACAAGTTTGGTGTGACGATCGTCGGCTCGATCGACGAGCTGCTCGCGAGCGTCGACGTCGTCTTGCTGGAGAGCGTGGACGGCCGCCCGCACCTCGAACAGGCTCGGCCCGTCTTTCGAGCACGCAAGCCGGTGTTCATCGACAAGCCAATCGCTGGGTCGCTCGCCGACGCGATCGCGATCTTCGACCTGGCGCAGGGAGACGAAGACGCCGTGTTTCTCGAGCTCTTCCCTTCGGTTCGGTCCCGGTGTTGAGGCGATGCGGCACAACACCACGGTGGGCAATATCATCGGTTGTGATATCTATGGCCCATGTGCTCTCGAGGAACATCATCCCGACCTGTTCTGGTACGGTATTCACGGCGTTGAGACCCTTTTCACGATCCTGGGCACCGGCTGCCAGTCGGTGTCTCGCATTCAGACCGAGAACACCGAGCTGGCCGGCGGCATCTGGAGCGGGGGCCGAGTGGGGACGTTCCGCGGCCTGCGCAAGGCACCGTACAAGTATGGCGGGACCGTTTTCGGCAGCAAAGGGAATGCGACCGTCGGCGATTACGGCGGCTATGAGCCCTTGGTGATCGAGATCGTCAAATTCTTCAAGACCGGCAAGCCGCCCGTCAGCGCCGAGGAAACGCTCGAGATCTACGCCTTCATGGAAGCCGCCGATGAGAGCAAGCGCCAAGGTGGTAAGCCGGTGACGCTTGAGAGCGTCATGGCTAAGGCCAAGGCAGCCGCCCGCCAAGTAGAGGCTGCTTTCCCGCCACAATCCGCTTCGCTTCGACTGACCAACCACACGACCAGGAATCCTGACTCCGATGAGCGACTTGCCTAGCCCGTCCCCCAGCGCCTTGACGTATCCCGAGGCGACACCGTCCCTCGATCCGAACGAGCGACCCACCTGGGTGCGCTACCGGGTGCTGGCATTCCTGGCGGCGATGACGTTCATCCTTTACCTTGACCGCTCGTGTATCAATCAGGCCGCTCCGATCATCCAGAGGGAGATGGGGATCAGCGAAACCCAGAAGGCCATCATTTTTAATGCGTTCGCACTGGCCTACGCGATCTTCGAGATTCCAGCAGGACGGTGGGGCGACCGGTACGGCTCGCGTCGCATCCTGACCCGGATCGTCCTCTGGTGGTCGTTCTTCACGGCGCTCACGGGCGCGGCCTGGGGATTCGGGTCGCTCATCGTGATTCGATTCTTGTTCGGGGCCGGTGAGGCGGGGGCCTTGCCAAACTCGGCGAGAGTCTTGCGGTCATGGTTTCCTGAGTCGTCGCGAGGGCGTGCGCAAGGAATCGTCACAACGGCGATGTTGCTGGGCGGCGCGGCCTCCTACACGACTTCGCAGTGGCTGATTGACAGGGTCGAATGGCGGTGGTCGTTCGCGATCTTCGCTTTGCTCGGCGTCGGTTGGGCTCTCGCCTTTTACCTCTGGTTCCGGGATGATCCGGCCGAGCATGCGGAGACCAACGATGCGGAGCGCCGGTTGATCACGGCGGGGCCAGCGCCTCATCGATCGGTGGAAGCCTCGGAGGAGATCGGCGTGGCTGACCTCGCGGTCGCCAAGCACGACGTCCACGGTCCAATCCCCTGGGATCGAGTGGCTGGTTGCGCCGAATATCTGGTATCTGGGCGTGATCATGATCACGATGTCGGCGGTGTCGGAATTGGTGAACGCCTGGTATCCGACCTATTTGCAGGCAGCTCGGGGCGCATCTCCGGACCTGTCGGGCCGCCTGACCAGCTTGGTGCTCCTCCCCGGTGCGATCGCCGCCTTTTTTGGTGGGTTGTTGACCGACTGGCTCGTGCGGAAGACAGGAAATCGGCGGTGGGGCCGCACGGCTCAGGCAGTCGTCGGTGCGGGACTGTCCGCCTTCGGCATCTTGGCCAGTATCTGGACGGACTCGACGTACGTTGCCGCGGCTTTCATCGCGCTGGTTTACTTCGGAGTACAGCTCCAGCTTCCATCCTGGTGGGCCTGTGCCACCCAGGTCAGCGGCCGGCACCTCGGGGCATTTTTGGACTCATGAATATGATGGGCGGCCTTGGCAGGATTGTCTCGCAGCTATTCGTCGGCGGCTTTGCCGACTGGCGGAAGAGCCTGGGCTATACCGGCCGCGCTCAGTGGGACCCGTCTTTTTATCTCTACGTGGCGATCGCCTTATTCGGCATGATTTTCTGGCGCCTGGTCAACCCCGAGAAGACCGTGGACAACCAGGAGAAAAAGACCGCCAACCTGGACTGATGAAAAAGGAGACGGAATTCATTCCGTTTCTCCACTCCGTTCGAGCGCGAAACGAACTCCGTGGAGCGAGAGACGGACTGAATTGGGTTCTACTCGTTGATGCATAGAACAAATCGGAATGAATTCCGTTGGAGAACAAAACACCATGCTCGGCTCGGCTCTTGGTCTCTGGATGGCCATTTCCGTCGCCGTGGCCGCGGGAAGTGTGCCAATGCCCGCGCCGCCTCGCCCGCTCGATTCGCGGTTGATCTTCGAGCTGATCGCGGCTGAGCCCGAGATCGTCACGCCCACGGGGCTGGCGATCGACCATCGCGGCCGCATCCTGGTCATCGAGAGCCATACCCACTTTCGGCCCGAGGGTTACAAAGGACCGGCCGCGGACCGGATTCGCGTGTTCGAGGATCGCAACCGCGATGGCAAACCGGAATGCGTGGGCACCTTCTTCGAAGGGACCCGGATGACGATGAACCTGGCAGTCGCCCGCGACGGCTCGGTTTTCGTCGCGACGCGAAGCGCAGCTGTACCGCTTGGAAGACCGCGACGGCGATGGCCGGGCCGACGGCACGAGCGGGACGCCGGGGAGAAGCTTCCCACACCGATCGTCCGGCTGGACACGAGGGGCGACTATCCCCACAACGGCCTGTCCGGCTTCGCGTTTGACTCCGCGGATCACGTCTACTTTGGGCTCGGCGAGAATCTGGGAGCCGATTATCGGCTGATCGGCAGCGATGGGATCACGTTTACCGGCGGCGGCGAAGGGGGTAGCATCTACCGATGCCGTGCCGATGGCTCGAAGCTCGAGCGGATCGCCACCGGCTTCTGGAACCCGTTCCACATGGCGTTCGACAAGTTCGGCCAGCTCTTCGCGGTGGACAACGACCCCGATTCGCGTCCCCCTTGCCGCTTGCTTCACATCGTCGATGGCGGCGACTACGGTTACCGATTCCGCAACGGCCGAAAGGGACTGCACCCGTTCACCGCCTGGAACGGAGAGCTGCCCGGCACGCTGGGCATGGTCGCCGGCACCGGCGAGGCACCCTCCGGCGTCGTTGCGTACGAGGCGAACAACCTCCCCGAAGACTACCACGGCACGCTGCTGGTCACCTCGTGGGGCGACCATCGGATCGAACAATACCGCCTCGAGCCGCATGGCGCCTCGTTTCGGGCGGTCATGAAGCCGGTGGTTGCCGGCGGCGACGACTTCCGGCCCGTCGGGATCGCGGTCGCGCCCGACGGCGCAATTTATGTCAGTGATTGGGTCGACAAGTCGTACACATTACACGGCAAAGGGCGGATCTGGCGGCTGCGGGCCGCCCAACCCCATGCTGGTGGCCGGTCACCGTCGCCAGTCGCAAAGAATCGGAGACAACTCGCCGTTGCTTCGCGCGAGACGCTGCGCCGCCTGGCTGATCCATCAGCGACAGAGATGCTTTTGAAGGCGCTGGAGTCCGATGATCCATTTATGCAGCAGGCGGCGCGGCAGGGATTACGGCGATCGCTCGACATCAGCAAGCTGATCGAGATCGCCCGTTCGAAGGACCTGGCGCCTGCTCGGCGGCTCGGCCTGCTCTTGGTCCTGCGCGATTCGCAACGGCCGGAAGCCCGCGCGCTCTTGCCGGCTTTTCTGTCCGACCCCGACCCATCGATCCATTTCGCGGCGATTCAGTGGGTGGGCGAGCAAAAGCTGGCGGAATACCGCCCGCAACTGCTGGCGGGACTGACCGCGACCGCGTCGACACGGAGCCTGTTCGAGGCCACGCTGGCCGCGCTCGAGCGGCTTGATGGCAAGGCACGCGGGCCCAAGGAAGAACTTGCCGGCGAGGACTACATCGTCGCCCTCTTGACCGATCCGCAAACGCCCGCCACCGTGCTCCATCGCGGCTTGAGGATGCTTCGGCCCGACCATCCGGCGCTCACGCTCGCTCGCTTGAAGCGGTTCCTCGAGGCACCCGAGGAGACCATCCGGATCGAGGCCGTCCGAAGCCTCTGCCAGAGCCCGCTCCCGGGCCGGTTTGCGATACTGGCGCGGTTGGCCGAGGACAAGAACGCACCAGTGTCGCTCCGCGCCGAGGCGATCGTGGGCCTGGCCGAGGATGCGCGCCATCAGCGCGACCGGCTCCTGGCACTGGCCCAGAGCGAGCACTCGGTATTGCGTCGCGAAGCGATTCGCGGCTTGCGTGGAATCCCACTCGCGGAACACGAGCAATCGTTGCTGGGAAGAACCAGCCCGCCGACGACTTATCGCTCGATTTGCCCGGCGAGTCTCAGTCTCGATGCCTGGCTCGCTCGCCTCCAAGGGCCGGCCGACCCGGCTGCCGGCGAGCGATTGTTCTTCCACTCCAAGGGGCCGGGCTGCTATCGCTGCCACCAGGTTGACGGTCGAGGCGGCCGCGCCGGGCCCGAACTCTCGACCCTGTCCGCGGGAGTCGACCGCTCGCGCCTGGTGGACTCGATCCTGAACCCGAGCAAGGAGATCGCCCCCCAGTTCGTTGCCTGGAGCGTGGCCAAGACCGATGGAACCGTCTTCACCGGCATCCTGCTCGACCAGTCGCCCGAAGGCGCGCTCATCTTCGCCGACTCACAAGGCCGGCTGATCGCCGTCAAAGCCGAAGAAATCGCCGAACGCAAACCGCAAACAACCTCGATCATGCCCGACAACCTCGCCCGCTTGATGACCCTACAAGAGTTCCGGGATTTACTGGCTTACCTGGGGAAAAGATTCACAGAAGGAAACGAAGGAAACGAAGGAAAGACAGCAGAAAAATCGACTATGAGCTAAGTAGGAAATAGTCTATAGTATTACGTAATATTATTCTATTAATAAGAGCATTAATACATTCACATTAGATCGTATCTTTCTCTGGGTTTTCCTTCGTTCCCTTCGTTTCCTTCTGTGTCAATTTGAGTCTTTGTCCCTTAATTTCTCCCTCTTGTGGTGTAGACCAATGCAGCGTGTAACACGTGATCTGGCCCGCAAGTTTGCGTTTGACTGGCGAGACGAGACTCTTGCTCCGAGTCGAGGCTGGCGAGCCGTTTGAAGTGGAGACATTCGACGCGAGCAACGGCTATATCCGGACCGAGCAGGACAAGGCGATCCCGGCGCGTCGGCCGGGTTTCGACCGGATGCCGCCCTTGGCCAATCCGATCGCCGGTCCGATCTGGGTGGACGGGAGCGGAGCGAGGCGATGCTCTGGTCGTCGTGATTGAAGAGATCGTGGTCGACGATTACTCGTGGATCGCGATCGGGCCGCGGCGAGGGCCACTGGGTGAGTCGACCCGCTGGCCGGAATTATCGAGCGACTACACCACCAAGGTCTTCCGACACACGCCTGGTCCCAGCGGGACGACCCGTGATGGGACCTTGCACTTCGATGAGCGGCGGTCATGGCCGATCACACCGTTTATAGGAACGCTCGGTGTGGCTCCGGACCGCGAGGTGACCACCAGCATCGACGGTCAAGGGGAATGGGGCGGCAACCTCGACATTCGCGACGTCGCACCCGGCAACAGGATCTACTTGCCCATCTTCCACGAAGGGGCTCGCTTCTACCTGGGCGATGTCCACGCCAGTCAGGGTGACACCGAGTTCACTGGCACCGCCGCCGAGACCAAGGCCACCGTGCGCCTCCGACTCGAGCTGAAGAAGGGGAAGCGCATCCCCGGTATGCGAATCGAAAAACCGGAGAGCCTGATCGCCATCCACGCCGACAGACCATTGGACCACGCCGTCGAGACCGCCACGACCCACTTGATGGATTGGTTGATTGCCGAGCACGGCTTTTCCCCGGTTGACGCCTATTGCCTGGTGAGCACCTGTCCCGACTTTCGCATCAATGTTTACCAGATGTGCCGGATTCGAAATCTACGCCCCGTGGCCGGGGCG
The DNA here is from genome assembly GCA_963720335.1 of uncultured Planctomycetota bacterium. Lineage (GTDB taxonomy): Bacteria > Planctomycetota > Planctomycetia > Isosphaerales > Isosphaeraceae > CAVRFS01. Next base: position 346,799 of record CAVRFS010000095.1, read on the forward strand.
GAGATCCCCAAGAGATACCTGCTCTCTTGACCAAGCATGCGCCCTCAAGGAAGGACGACGGTCATGCCAGCGCTCGCGATACCTCGGACTCAGGATCATATTCCCGGCCCCCCGCGGAGCTGGCTGTTCGGCAACTTGAGAGAATTCGGCCGCGACCAGTTAGGCTCGATGACCGGCTGGGCCCGCGAGTACGGCGATATCGTGTCGGCCCGGTTCGGTCGTCGATCGATCGTGTTCGTCAACCATCCCGACCTGGTGGAAGAGGTGCTCGTCAACCAGAATCGCAAGTTCATCAAGCACTATCGGCTGAGGGAAACGAGCCGGACACTGGGCCAGGGGCTCTTGACCAGCGAGGGGGAGTTCTGGAGGAGCCAGCGCAAGCTTTCCCAGCCAGCGTTCCACCGCGACCGCATCGCCGCCTACGCCCGGTTCATGGTCGAAGCCACCGAGCGAAGGCTCGGGACCTGGGCCGACGGCCAGGTCCGCGACGTCCAGGAAGACATGATGCAACTGACCTTGGAGATCGTCGCCAAGACACTGTTTGACGCCGAGATCGAGGGCCAGTCGGCCGAGGCCAGCGCGGCCATGGAGACGCTGATGCGTGCCTTCATCATCCGAACCGGCAGCCTGATCTCCCCGCCCATCTGGTTCCCCACCCCGTTAAATCTCCGCGTGCTTGGAGCGGTCCAGCAACTGGAAACGATCCTCCTGACGATCATCGCCGACCGGCGCAAGACCGGCGAGGACCGGGGGGACTTGCTGTCGATGCTCCTGCGCGCCCAGGACGAGGAGAGCGGCCGGAGCATGACCGACCAGCAGCTCCGCGACGAGGTGATGACCCTGTTCATGGCGGGCCATGAGACGACCGCGAACACCCTGGCCTGGACCTGGTTCCTCTTGTCCCAGCACCCCGAGGTGGAAGCCCGGCTGCACGCCGAGCTCGATCAAGTGCTCGACGGCCGCTCGCCAACGGTCGCCGACCTGCCCAAGCTGAAATACACCGAGAGTGTGATCAACGAAACGCTCCGAGTCTACCCCACCGTATGGATGGTCGGCCGCGAGGCGATCGAGCCGGTCGAGCTGGGCGGATATCGCATCCCGGTGGGGACGACGGTGTTCATGCCCCAGTGGGTCATCCACCGCGACAGCCGCTGGTTCGACGATCCCGAAGTTTTCCGGCCCGAGCGGTGGGAGGATGGCTTGATACAGCGGATCCACCGCTACGCCTACTTCCCGTTCGGCGGCGGACCGAGAATCTGCATCGGCAACAACTTCGCGCTGATGGAGGCCTCGCTGATCCTGGCGACCATCGCGCGGACGTACAGCCTGAAGATTGGCCCCGGATGCCACGATCGCTCTTCTCCCCACGATGACCCTGCGGCCCGCGCATGGGGTCAAGGTGATTCTATCCAGGAGGTGAATTCAATCAGCCACCACCGGCAGAGCCGGTGGTATGAGGAAGGCCCCTTAAAGGGGCCGTTGGGTTAATCGAGGTTCAACTCACCTTGGTCTTGATCACGTTGGAGCTTCTCCTGGTCGCGGATGTAACGCCGGATTTTCTCCTCGTCCAGCCCGACGGTGCTCAAGCAGAACCCCCGGGCCCAGAAACTCCGGCCGAACAGCGTTCCTTTCGTGTGCAACAACTCCCGGTGAATCCGGGTCGCACTCTTCCCCTTCAGATACCCGATCACCATGGCGATGCTGTACTTCGGGGGCACACTCAGCAGCATGTGGATGTGGTCAGGCATTGCCTTACCCTCAACCAACTCGATATCCTTCTGACGGCACAGGTCCCGCAGGATCTGGCCGATCCCTCGTCGCATCCTCCCGTACAACACCTTGCGACGGTACTTCGGGATGATCACGACGTGATACTTGCAATCCCACTTCACGTGGGCTTGGCTCTGCCAATCTTTCATGGCGGTCCTCCTGCCCCATGGGGGCCTTCCTCAAGGAGGACCGTCGCAAATTCACGCCGGAAACGGCAGAGCCTTAAGGAGTCACACCGCCAGAGGCGGTGGATTCGTTTGATTGAGTTAAACTGGATCGAATTCACGCGGGAGGAGAACCATGATCAAAAAGCGCGTCGTTCCGCAACTTCAAATCACTTCGTAACGTGTCGACATCGATCTCGAGCGGTTGACCGTGATCGTCGGTCCCAATGCGTCGGGGAAGACCAGTATTCTTGAGGGGCTTTATTATCTCGCTCGTCTTGCTTCCGTAACGCTCCACGAGTTCTTGAAAAGCCAGCGGGACTTCGAATCACTCCGCAGTCGAGGGGTAACAGACGAAGAGGTGCGGCTTGAGTGCTCTAGCGGTAGTGAGGCTCTGCGTCTGAAGGTATTTCCGCCGCAGAAAACTTCGACCGATGTCTTACAACACGATCTCTCGGCGATGTCATCCGAACCTGACACACGATGGAGGCCTGATGTTGAGTATGGACAATGCGAGGGAGGTGTCTTCCATTGGAGACATCCCTTCGGAACGCTGGAAAGAGATCCGATCGCCTCAGTGTTCCGATCAGTCAAGCTGTTACGCCTGGACGCGAGGATCCTTGCCGAACCTTCATATGGTGATCGCGAGGGCACTGGCGAGGAATCTAATGGAAATGGACAGGGCTTGGCAAGCGCACTCGCCTTAATGGCCTTGAACCAACCAGATCGGTTTCTTTCACTCCAGGAACGTCTCCGGTCAGTCATCCCCGCGGTAAGAAGAATCCGATTCAACCGCGTGCCAGTGAGTCGAATCGAGACCGAGACCGTGAAGATCGACAACGATAGTTTGACCAGGCGCCTCAAGAAAGAGTATATCGGCGAAGAAATCGTGTTTGATTTTCAAGGAGCGGCCGATATCCCGGCGCACCTCGCCAGCGAAGGTACGGTTCTGGTTCTCGGCCTCCTCGCAGTCCTGCTCGGCCCAGACCGGCCGAAGTTGGTGCTGCTTGACGATCTCGACCATGGTTTGCACCCCAAGGCCCAGCGCAATCTAGTCCAGTTGCTGCGGAAGATCATGGAAGAGGACCACGAACTTCAGATCATTGCGACGGCTCACTCGCCCTATATCGCGAATGAACTTGAGCCCGAGGAGGTTCGCGTTACCTCGGCGGGAGAAGATGGGGCGACTCGATGCGCGCGTCTGGATAGTCATCCCGATTTCGAGCGTTGGAAAGACGAGATGTGGCCGGGCGAGTTCTGGAGCGTTGTTGGAGAGCAATGGGTCGGTGACGCCCAAGGGCGGGAGAGTCCGTGATGGCGCTCTCGTTCGTGGTCGTTTGCGAGGCGCGCGGCGATTATCTTACGGCGACGGAACTGGCCGATCGTGTCTACTGCGACTCCGTGGACTGGATCGAGCCGGAACTACTCGATGCTCTTCGACGCTATATAGGACTCCCGGGAGACGAGCCATTCCTGACATGGCGACGCGTGAAAGCTCTTGCCAAGGAGTCGCAACTCCTCCCCAGAGGACTGATCGACGGGCGGCCCGGCGACCTCGATGCACAGCAAACTCGCAGAGCACTCCTGTTTGTCGAATCGAAGTGGCCGGAAGTGGATGGTATTCTGTTGATCCGTGATGATGATGGTCAGAAAGATCGTCGTCGTGGTCTGGAGCAGGCTCGCGCGGCCTCGCCTTCTAAATCAGCGAATCGTCATTGGACTCGCTCACACCAAGCGCGAGTGCTGGGTTCTGGCGGGTTTCGAGGCTTGCGACGATCGAGAACTGGCTCTCCTCAAGGAGATCAAGCAAGAACTCGGTTTTGATCCCTGTACACAGCCGGAGCAATTGACCGCGATCCATGACCACGACAAGCGCAGCGCCAAGCGTGTTCTGAACCACCTGGTTCAAGGCGACAGGGATCGCGAAGCTGCCTGCTGGAAGCAAACCCTTCTTCGGCTGTTGAGAGACCGTGGTGAACAGACTGGTCTCCGTCAATATCTTGAAGAAGTCGAGCAACGGTTGGTTCCGCTCTTCTTGAAAGGTCCGTGAGTGTGAGGGCAGCGGTTCAGCGACACTCAGATCGGCTGATGCCAATCTCTCATCCTGTATTTTCATTGCCAGTACGGACCCTGCTCGATCAGGCGGCTGGGCGGCGTCCACGGATGCGTGAGGCGACGGCCCGAGCCTGATCGTCGTATGCGGCGAGTGCCAGGGCATCCATCGATGTCGAATCTTGGGGATCGGCCGACTGGGCGGCACCGAATGATGGTGCCTGGTGGAAGTTCTCCGTGAATGGAGATGTGGTAGCATTACTGCGAGTCAATCAGGCCATCTTTTTGTACGGACGTACCGGAGTCGCGCGGATGCGAATGGGAAGCGGCAAGCAGGAGCAATTTGAGATTTCTCGAGGAAAACCTCACCGTCGAATCCACAGGTGGCCCAGTCTTCGCGCCAGCCGCAGTCGATTCATCCACATTCACAAGCAATATGTCCCTGCCGGTCCACCGATGGTTCCGTTACTCAGCGGGATTCTCAGCTTCGTGGGTGAGGGATTGCATCCGGTCAGCCAAGTCGAAGCAGAATGACAAAGTACGAGTGCTCGACCCCTTCGCCGGGAGCGGTACAGTCCTCCTCGAAGCGGAAGAAGAAAATGTTCCCTCGTACGGAGTGGAGTCGCATCCCTTTGTCTCAAGGGTCGCTCAGGCCAAGATCACGAGCGGGATCGAGGCCGAGGCATTCCGTAGTTTCGCCGCCGGGATCCTCAAGCGAGCGCGAGAAGGTCACGCCAGACGTGGGCGGTTACCCCGATCTGATTCGCAAATGCTATCCCGATGATATCATTGAAGGGCTCGACAGATTGCGAAAGGCCTGGGTAGAAACCCACCATCATCCGCTCTCGGAACTCGGGTGGCTTGCCTTGGCGGCCATCCTGAGGCAGTGCTCCCCAGTCGGTACGGCAAACTGGCAGTACATCCTACCGAACAAGACAAAGGCCAAGGTCGTCGAGCCCTTTACCGCGTTTAACGATAAAGTTCGCCAGATGTACGTGGACCTGCGCGGCAGGCACCGAAGCGAGGCGGTTGCCAGGCTTATCCAAGGCGACGCGAGGGAAATGCCCGGCGTACCCGACAAATGGGCTACTCTCGTCATCACGTCACCGCCATATCCCAACAATTTCGACTATGCCGACGCCACTCGGCTTGAGATGACTTTCTTCGGAGACGTCGCGGGATGGGGAGACCTTCAGAAAACCGTCCGCGAACATCTGGTGCGATCCTGCACTCAACACGTCTCACCGCTCGTCTCCGAGACTTCGAGCCTGCTCGCCGACAAGCTTCTGGACCCGATCAGGGCTGAGATTGATATGGTGTGTGGAAGTCTGGAAAAGGAGCGGCACCTTCATGGCGGGAAGAAAAACTACCATACGATGATCGTCGCCTACTTCCTGGACATGGCCCGAATGTGGAGGCGACTCCGAGAGGTAACGACCGATGGTGCAAGCCTTTGCTTCGTCATCGGCGATTCGGCCCCTTACGGAATCTACGTCCCCGTCGATAAGTGGATGGGTGAACTCGCCATCGCATCGGGCTTCAGAGACTTCACGTTCCAGAAGACGAGGGACAGGAACATGAAGTGGAAGAATCGGAAGCATCGTGTACCTCTCCATGAGGGGCATCTCTTGGTGGAGGGTTGAACGATGGCAGCGGCGGCCGGCCACAAGTTTGGTCAGTTTATTGGGGAGTATCGCGAGACGGCTCTGGAGCGACCGGGTCTTGGACGATGCCGATGATTTCGATCGGCGTGAATCCCAAACGATCACTCTTTTTCAATCCGCTGAAGCAACTCCCGCCAGACTTCGGCGAGTCCCAGGCGGTTGGTCCACTCGGTGATATACTGCCGGTCCACGTGCTCCTGCGCGCACCTTCAGAACCCCGGCGATGTCGCGGAGGTGCTTTTCTGATCCCCCTTCACGATAGTATTCCAGCTTCTTCACGATGACGTCTTCGAGCGACGCGAACCAGACATCGAAATCGGGACTGCCAGGGAGCCGGACGGCTCTGGCCATCCGGGAGCGATTGAACTCGCTATCGTCGGGGACGATCACATCGATCTTCAGTCCTGACTCAAAATGGATGATGTTGAACTGAAACCGCTGCTGGACTGCCTGGACGACTGACTCTCGATAGCAATGAAAATCCGGCTCCGGGAACGACGTGCAGAATGCGTCAACCTGGTCTAACCGCAGAGCAACCACGACGTCGATGTCGTTTGTGAACCTCGGCTCTCCATAGGCGATTGTGGCCATCGAGCCCGTAACGAGATACGGGATCTGCAAACGCTCCAACGCCTCGGCCAACCAGCGGAGGATCTCAGAAGGCTCCATGCGACATCCTCCGGGCGACCTGGCGATTGATCTCGGCTTGGGACCAATCCGGATGTTCCCGGGCGATGATCTCGCGAATCATCCTGCGGGCGAACCGCCACATCCCATCCGCAATCGCGAGCCGTTCGGCAGGGGATTTGGACCGGAGGATCTCGGCCACCCGGTCGTCGACGATCTCCATTGTTCGGATTCTTGAGTCCATCGGTCCTCCCCGGATGATCATACCGGGACCAAGGCCAAGCGGCGAAATCAAGCGGCGGGTGCCAGGTGAATGCGGACGTTGCGTGGCTGACTCAGCCGGCGGATCTCGGCCAGCACTCGGTCGTCGCCGCGGAATTCCGGCGAAGCCCGGTTTGATTGGTTAAGACGGAAGGCTGGAAAGGCATTGTCCTGGCCTTACTCCCCAATATCGAGCAAGTCTACAACCACCCCGCACAGCTCTTGCACGACAATTCAACCATCGGCGGGCGATCGGGCAAAGTGGCGCGACTGAGCGAAATGCTCGAGGAAGTGATCGAGGCCGGCGACCGGGCCTTGATTTTCACCCAGTTCGCCGAAATCGGTATTCTCCTCCGCCGCCATCTTGAAGAATCGTTCGGCCGTGATGTATTATGGTTGCGCGGACAGGTTCTCAAAGCCCAGCGCGACCGCATGGTGGATCGCTTTCAGTCGCCTGGCGGCGATCGCCCTCGTCTCTTCGTCCTCTCTCTCAAGGCCGGTGGGACAGGGCTGAACCTGACTGCAGCCAACCATGTCTTCCATTTCGACCGGTGGTGGAACCCCGCCGTCGAGAACCAGGCAACCGACCGTGCCTTCCGAATCGCCCAGAAATCGAACGCTCAAGTTCACAAGTTCATCTGAGTCGGAACGCTCAAGGAAAAGATCGCCGAGATCATCGAAACCAAGTGACCGCAAGATCGCCCGTTGAATCGTCGGCACTGACGAGTACCGGCTGATCAAGCCTCTCCACTGCGGACCGCAAGGACATCCTCACCCTCCGCAATGAAGCCCTGGCAGAATAAGCTCTCATGCATGCGCCCGCATTTTCTGGGCTCTTGCTAAAAAAAGCCGACCTCCGCATTCTATCGAGTATATTACAACAAACCGAGAGTACCAACGCTGGGCCAGCACAGTTCGTCGACTCCCGCTGTCCCAAGGACAAAACATCCCCGCTGAGGTTTGAGAGAAGCAAAGGTGAGTGCACCATGTACTGGAACCGTCATCAAGGACAGTCCGCGACCCTGGATACGACACCGATCAAGAACGGATCCAAAAAGCTCCGCGCCTTGATCGACCAGGCAACCAGCGACAGCGTTGACGAAAGCGATGAACATGCGGGCTTGCTGAGCATGATCCGCGAGGAAGTTGTCTGTCCCTTCTCCGCCCGCATCGCGGGTGAGCCAGTCGAATGCGTCCGGTTTGATTGGCCCAAGAACGGCTATGGTCTCAACGCCGTTTGCAAATCGAAAGGGAAGACGCATGTCGTCGACATCAGCACGCTCGAATGGATTGAGCCGCGGCCCAAAGGTCACGAGTGGATCGAAGCCTACTTCGCCTGGCGTGACCTCGTGAATTAACTAACAGCAATCCGGCGGCGACGATGAACGGTGGGTTGGCGAGCCTGTCGCCAGCCGTCAACCCACTGATGGATTTATTCAGCGCAAGCGCAGCAAGATCAGTCATGAAGAAGCCGCCTCGACGACTCTTCAAGAACAAGGACGTCGTCCATTCCTACCAGCACGATCGCTCCACCAGAAGCCGGATGAAACATCTGGTGCGCGACCATCTCGACATTCTGCAAAACATCGAATTCGCGCTCGTCAGTATCGCTCGGGAAGATCCCACGATCGATGATCGCATAATCGATCAAGCACTCCATTACAGTGTAAAAGGGACGGAACCCACCGAGGATCACGATCCGCGGGTGGCCGTCCTCTGCGGTGTGCTGGCGGACTTCCGCGACTATCGCGAAGACGTTTCGGACGACATCTGGATTGCCGCCCTACGCAAAGTGGACGAGTCGGTCCAGTTGCACTCTGAACTGAAGCTGGGCGAGAAGAGTTATCTGGAATTCGTCGAAGCGTATGTTCGCTGAATTCAGATCGCGACCGACCCGACGCAGTTCTGGAACGGCCTGGCACTCAGTGACGACATCTTCGGTGAAGTTGCCGAACCACCCGAGCCCTTCCCTGAGCGACGAGGCTTCCGATATTCGGACCTTCGTGAGTGCGCCTTCTGCCTCGGAACACGCACGAATCCATCTCGGAAGACTTCGACGAAACCAAAGCGCTGAGCCCCGCGACCGCGGGACTATCCCCGCGACCGCGGGACTATGGCGGAAACGTCTTGTCCCAAAGCGTACCTTGCCAGCCTGAAATCGTCCCGCTGTCGGCACAAACGGGGCAAGTCCACTCGATCGTGCCGGTATTCGGATCGAGGCGTGCCTGGATTTCTCCAAGGCAACGGCGCCGACTCGGCCGCCGTCGGCACGGAACATTGGTGAATTGGAGATCCCTCGAAGGGGAGCGGGAGACCCATCCGACGATCTGCGCCGAGGTGAAACGCGAGATCGAGCGCGGGCTCCGGTAGGTCAGGCAAGGAGCCGTCGTCATCCAGAAAGTGGCGCATGTTGGTGCTCAGCATACCCGGCAACCTACCATAGCCCGGGCGGCATGACGAGCGAGTTTTCTTCGCTTTTTTCTCAAATTCCGAGACTGGCCGGGGTTCATCCCACGGAGGGCTACAGGCGACTCGCTTTCAGGATGCTCGATGCCGACGTCGTCGCCCTCAGCCCCTCGAGCGTCTACCGCGTCCTCCCGACGCCCGATTGAGAACTCGGAAAGCCGTTGATAGAATGCAATTCCTCGAATCCTCGGATGATGATCTGGTTCAAGACACGACTGTTCCGGGAGCCCGATTTCGTGAGAACTTCTCGCCGCTTTGAAAAGCTTAAGGGAGCTGCCCTGATCGCGGGTATCATGAGCTTCTCTCCTTTCTGGCTCATGGCCCAATCCACATTCACGCCAGCCAGGTCGGCTGCAGAGGGACCGCAATCACCGGCGGCTCAGACGCAAAGTCCCTTTGTCGGTTCATGGTCGTATCGCAGCTTCATCAGCGACCCGAACCTCTCCACCTCCCCGGATAAGCTCTCGTTCGGTCGTGGCACGCTGGCGTTATCCGTTCCGACTCCCGACCATCTGATCGGAACGCTCGATGGAGACGGCTGGCAACTGAATCTCAAGGGAGGCGTTTCCGGCGGAAACCCCGCCACGGTCCACTTCCAGGGCAAGGGAATCATCGGCGGCGAGGAATGGATCTACGACTATCTGGGCTACCTCGTTCCAGTGTGGCAGAACGGCGACAACCAGCGACCGGCGATCGTCGGTACCATCGTTCGAGCCAAGCCTCACTCCGATGGGAAAGGCGGAATCGCGCCTGCGGGAGTTGTCGCTCAGTGGATCGCGGTCAAACAAGACTCGCCGGCTGGATTGGTTGAAGCAAGATCGAACCAACGGACCGTACTCGGTCGCAACACGCAGTCCGCGACGGGATACGTGGCCGCGCCGAGCGGCAAAGTCGCCGACGATAAGTCTGAGGCAGTCCGACGACTCCGCGAAATGTACGCGAGACAAGACGTGATCGACCGGCTGCGCGAGAAGATGAGAAGGCATCGTACTGCCGGGCCCGAGCGAAATTCAGTATTCAAGGAGAAATCTCTGAGCCGCGGCCTCGGCGCCGGCGCGGCAAACGTTGGTTCGTATCGCACGAATTTTCAGCCCAGGTCTAGCCTGAATCCGCTAACCCATTCGTCCGCGAACGGTCGATTGGATCTGACCCTGAACGTGAATTACGGCGTGTTCACAATCGGCAAAGACCAGGTGCGGCTTCGAACCTACAACAATCGCCTCGTGGGCCCGGTATTGCGGCTCAAGGCGGGTGACACACTGTACATCACACTCGTCAACAACCTTCCCCCCAATACCGATGGCCCCCAGTCCCATGAAATGAACGATTATCGTGAGTGGAATACCACAAACTTGCATTTCCACGGCCTTCACGTCCGGCCGCAAGCGCTCAAAAAGGGTGAGCCCGAAAGCGATAATGTCCTGCTAGAATTGCCTCCGTCGAGTCCCTTCGACCCGAAGATCTCTATCCAGAAGTACGCGGTGCACATCCCGCCGGACCACGTCGCGGGAACCTTCTGGTATCACGCTCACAGACACGGTTCGACGGCCGCACAGGTTTCAAGCGGGCTGGCCGGTGCCCTCATCATCGATCGTGAGGACAATGTCACCAACCTGGACTCGATCCCTGAAATCAAGCGGTCGCACAAGAAATCGTTGTGCTGCAACAGATACCATACACATTCCAAAGAAAAAACAGCCTTCGGGACGCTCGGCGGGATCGAACCCACATCGCGCACCGACAGCAACAACATGTTCGGCCCTGGTCAGTGGGCGACGCTCAAGCGTTATACACTCGTGAATGGCGACCGGATTCCCACGATCACCCTGGCACCGGGAGAGGTGCGTCGATTCCGCTTCATTCACGCGGGTCAGCACGAGGAGATTGCGCTCAAGATCGAAGGCTCCTCGAGTTCGGCAGATACGAGAGACAAGCTGACTTTTCACGAGATCGCGCTGGATGGCCTGCCGACGGGTAAGCTAGGCGAGGGTACGGACGAGATCACGCTTTACCCAGGCTATCGATCCGATGCGCTTATGCAGGCGTCCGTGGATGCCTCGGGAGAGTATTATCTTGTCGATGCGAACCTGTCCGAGAACGACAAGGGTGACGACGGATCGCCGGAACCGGTTCGCTGGATCGCGAAAATCGTGGTTACGGGAGGACCGCCGGTGAGGATGGCCCTGCCGGGCACGGACAAATTGATCAGCCAGCGGCTCAAGGATATCCCCCCGGGGGACGTGTCCGGAACCCGATATGCGTTTTACGGAATTGATTTCCATACCGATAAGCCTGACGGCCCTCTGAATTTCTTGATCTCTTGGGACGATCTCTCTGCGACGTTGAAAGCGGTCGATCTCCAAAATGGAAGTACCTTCTCACCGAATCCGAGTAGAGTGCGCCACCTCCCCCTGGGCAAGACGGACGCTGGCTCGTCGGCACCCGGAACGGGGCAGACCCGAAAGGCGGCAAGCCTTATATCTTACCCCATCCGTTCCACATTCATATCAATCCGTTCTTGGTCACGAAAGTGACGGAGATCCAGGACGACGGAAAGGTGGTTGATGTGACCAAGGAGGAAATTGGCGGCCCGACATGGCGCGACACCCTCTCGATGAAGCACGGATACACCTATGAGCTGTTGACCAAGTACGAGGATTTCGCCGGCTCGTTCGTCGAGCATTGTCACATTCTCCAGCACGAAGACCTGGGAATGATGGAACAGGTGACGGTCGATGATCCGACAGCCACGGCCAACGCCGCCGCCACGGGCGCCGGGGTGGAGAGGAACCGTACGAGTGCGTTCGTTCCTGAGTCAAAAGGCAAGCCTTCCGTCTTGCTGTTCGTCAGAGGAGCCTACTGTCAGCACTGTATGACCCAGCTCACCGAGATGGCCACCAAACTCTCGAGCCGAAATCTCTCGGTTTCGGTGATCAGTGCCTCGAACGAGGCGGACCTGCGAGATTTCCCACCGGTCCCCTTCACTCTGGTGGCCGATCCGAAACTCGAGATCTTCCGGAAATACGGCGTCCCTGACGGTGAGACCAAACACGCCACGATCGCGTTTGATTCCTCTGGCAATGAGGTTTTCCGCAATGTGGCCGACCAACCTCTGGTGGACTCGAACGCCATGCTCAAATCACTCGGGCAAGAGCCCAGCGGTTCCCGGGCGGTGCTGAAATAATCCGCGTTTCAGGGGCTTCTACGATCACCACGTACTTCTCCTCGGGTTCCGCGAGCGGGCTTGGCTTAAGCCGCTCATAGGCGGCGCGTTCTCGGTCGAACCCGACAAAAGGACGACCCGGGCGGAGAGGCGCGGCGTCTTGGGACGGATGAGGCCATGTTTTGTTTTGCACGTCGCCGGTTTCGCCGATGCTCGCCTTCTCCCTTCTTGTCGGGGCGGGTCTCTGACCCCGCCGGAGTGCCTGACCGGAGGTCTCCTTCCTTCGGAGTGTGCGATGAGAGCACAATTGCCTTCGAGGACGGAGCGTATGATCAGCGCTGGAGACGTTCGGTCGGGCACTCCGGCGGGGTCAGAGACCCGCGCCGAACAGAGTGCCCAGCCTCGCCTCCTCAAAAAACTCCCAAATACCGACCTTCGCCTCAAGCTATCCGGTCGGGGACGACGAACGGAGTGCGGTAGGCCCGGGTCAGGAACTGGTTCGCTTCGGAGTCGCCGATGAATGACTCGGTCGCGGCGTCGAAAGCGAGCTTGCGGCCCAGCCGGTAATTCAGGCCATCGAGCGCGACCTTGTTATCCTTGAGGTGTTCTTCCATGCGGGCCAGGGTCTCGTAGGCTTCCTTGTCGTCACCGAAGGCCTTGGTCGGCTTGTTAAGGGACCTCGTGTCCCAGGCGGTACGAGATATTGGCCAGGTGGCAGAGTGCGGCCGAGTAGTGTCCCTCGAGGATATCGGCGTTGAGGTCGTCAACTTTGCGGCTGCGGACCGCGGCGATGAAGTTCTCGAAGTGACCGTGGCCCGGCCCGCGCTCGACTTCGACTTTCACCAGGCTCGCCAGTGGTACCGGACTGGTTTTTCCGTTGGGATAGAACTTGCCCTCGGCGATCATTCCTTCGTCGAGATGGGCGATATTGCCGACCTTCTGACCCTTGAACGGACCGGTATTCAGGCCGCGGACCTCAAAGATGAGCTGGGTGTCGCCGTAGTCCATGACGGTGATCTGGGTGTTGGCCGTCTCCCCTTGGTCGCGATAGCCGAACCGGCCGCCCAGGCTGAGGACGGTTTTGGGAAACGTCGCGCTGGCGCTATGGCCATTGGAGCTGGCGGCGGGGATCAGCCAGCGGGCGATGTCCATCTGATGAACGCCTTGGTTACCGATATCGCCGTTACCGAAATCCCAGAACCAGTGCCAGTTGTAATGGACCAGGTTGGCGTGATAGGGCTGCTTGGGGGCCGGGCCGAGCCAGAGGTCGAAATCGACTTGCTCGGGCGGGTCCGTGTTCGGCTTCACGCCGATGCTGCCGCGGGGCTTGTAGCAGAAGGCGCGCGAGACAATGAGCTTGCCGAGCTTGCCCGACTGGATCGCCGCGGCGGCCAGGGCCCAGTCGTGGCTGGAGCGGCTCTGCGTGCCATGCTGGACGATCCGTTTGTAGTGACGGGCGGCCTCGACGGCGATCCGGCCTTCATGGACATTGTGGCTGCACGGCTTTTCCACATAGACGTCCTTGCCCGCCTGGCAGGCCCAGATCGTGATCAAGGCGTGCCAGTGGTTGGGGGTAGCGACCGACACGGCGTCGACCGTTTTGTCGTCCAGGCGCGGCGGATGTCCTGCACGGTGGCCGGTGCGTGGCCTTCCTTCTTGGCCTTGGCGATCTGGTCGAGACGCTTCTGGTAAGTCCGCGTGTCGGGATCGACTAAATACGTGATCGCGACGCCCGGCATCTTGACGAATTGACCGACGTGTTCGCCGCCTCGGCCGTTGAGGCCGGCGACCGCGACGCGGACCGTGTCGTTGGCCCCGATAATCCGGCCCGAGGACTTGGTCCCGCCGATGGCGAAGCCCGCCCCCACTCCGGCGGCAGCCAGAGAACGATTCATGAACTGGCGACGACTCAGGTGTGATCTCGACATCGCTCTGGCCTCCTCCTCAAAGGATAGTCTGCTCCACCCATCCATCGATCTGGAGTCTTCAATGAAAGTTTAACACGCGTCCATTATGCGCAACGGCCAGCGCGATTCCCAGTACTCTGTGATCGAGAGAATGGGCCAGCCCTTGGCGGTGAGGTATTGAACGACCGAGGGCGGCCGGTAGTTCCTCATCAAATCAATGGCCGCTACTGGTTGTTATGGATGGTGACTCCGGGCCAGTCATCGGTGCGGAAGGGCGTGACTGGGAGGCCCTCGTGGCTGTAGAGATTGCAAACTGGGTTGTCGGCCCAGGCGTAGCGGACGGCGACGGGATCGGCGACCTGATCAGACCAGACCTCGACGGTGGCGGGGCCGACGATCCGTGCCTTGGCCCAGACGAACTTGTGGTCGCCGCCGGCGATGGCGAAGCCGCGTGGCTCGACAACGTCGAATGGCTTGAGTCCTCCGCCCACATGGTCGAACGTAAGCACGACCTTCTTGCCCTGCTTCTCCATCGCCTTGTATGTCGGGCTCTGATAGGCGATGGGCACGCCGTAATCACGCGCCAGGGCCCATCGCGCCAGGCGATTGGCGACGTCTTGTTTGTTTCTGGGATGGATGTCCGGGCCCTCGCCGGCGTCGATGATAACGGCCTCGCCCGTCTTGGGCAACTTGCTCAGGGTCATGGTTTGCGCCTCACGCAGCTCAGCCCAGGCACTTTCTTTCGGTTCGGATGTCTCGGGCTGGTAGTCGGCGAGCTGGACCCAGTAGAACGGGAAATCGCCCTGGCCCCACTCATCGCGCCAGCTTTTGATCATGAGGGGGAACAGGTCGCGATACTGATACGCCTTGCTGGCGTTCGACTCCCCTTGATACCAGATGACGCCCCGGATGCCGTAACCGATCGTCGGCTTGAGCACTCCGTTGTAGATATTGCCGGGCCGAGCATTTCCCCGCATCTGGTCTTCGGGATTCGACGGGGGTCGTGGAGGTTGCTTCCCCTCGGCCTTGGCTTTATCGGCCACGGCTTGCCAGGCGACCCGCTTCGGTTCATATTCAGCCTTGGCCCGAGGCAAGTCTCTCTCGATTTGCTCCCAACGCTTGAGCATGGGGGCATACTTTTCGTCGGCGGCCAGCAGATCGCGGCGGATCCAGGCTTCGCACGCTGAGCCGCCCCAGGCGTCGTTGATCAGGCCGACCGGCACATCGAGCGTCTGATGCAACAAACGCCCGAAGAGGTAACCGACTGCCGAGAACCCCGCGGCCGTATCCGGCCGGCAGGGCTGCCACTTGCCCCGGAAGTCTTTCTGAGGCTCCTGGGTGCCGAGGTTGGGCACCGTGATCAACCGCACCTTTGGGTACCTGGCCGTCACGATTTCCAGGTCGGCATCCTTGATAGACGCGAGGGACATTTTCATATTAGACTGCCCCGAGCAGATCCAGACCTCGCCGACCAAGACGTCGTCAAGCCTGATGGTGTTCTTGCCCTGGATCGTCAGAGTATGCGGGCCGCCGGCCGGTATCGGGTCCAGCACGACCTGCCACGAACCTTCGGGGCCGGCCTTGGCGGTCTTCGCCTGGCCGGCCAATTTGACAGTGACTTCCTCGCCCGGATCGGCCCAACCCCAAACGCGGTCCTTTTGATCGCGCTGGCAGGACCATGTGAGAGCCTGAAAATGGCCGGCACCTTCACATCGGCCCGCACCAAAGGATACGGCCCGACCACCAGAGTCAGCCCAAGGGCGACCAGGCTCAACCAGCCCGATCGCCGTGAGAGCGAGTTGCACGTCATCAGTCGACCCTCAATGCCAAACTCAAGCCAATTGATCCTCGACTACAAGATTCGGAGCCTGACGACCATCATGCCAGAGAGGCCGAGCCTTACCAAGTCCCAGCCCGCCGGCCGTCTTCACGGTTTGTTCTGGGATTTGCTGGGGATCGAGCTGTCGAGCGGTTTCAGCTTCACCTGGCGGAACTCGATACGATACCCCTCGGCTTCGACACCGAGATAACCGCGGGGAACCTGGCAATCGTGCCATTGGTTGGCGACGGCTCCGTTGACCCACAGGGTCATATCCTTACCTTGGCATGTGATTTCAAAAGTATTCCATTGGCCGGCCGGCTTGACGCGCGAGGCCGGCTGCTGCTTGGACAAGTTGATCCGCTTGAGCGTCCCATCAACCAAGGTGTCGCCGAAGATGAACCCGCCCGAGCCGTCGCCGGTCTGGGCCTGGTGCCAGATCTCAGCATCCACCGAGTTACGCGCGTAGATACCCGAGTTGTAACCCTTCTTGCCGGGAACGGGGGTGAACCGCCACTCGACGTGGTAGATGAAGTCGCCCAGCTCCTGATCCCAGCGGAGCCACTCGTGACCGCCATCGCCCTGACAGACAAGTGTGCCGGTCGCCGGATCGAGAGACCATTGCGAGCGGGGATTCAGCTTGGCCGTCGGCGGAATGGGCCCACGGACCCAGCCCTCGAGCTTGGGTCCGGCATGGGCCAAAAGGTCGGTCCAGCCCTGAGAATCGCGATCCAGGGCACTGGCCACGGTGTCATCGCCGGCCCGACCCGCCGTCCACAACAACAATCCCGACATCACCGCGACGACCCCAGAAAAATACCGCATGGAACTCTCCCTGAGAACTTGGTTCATCTTTTGAGGAACGTCCATCGGCATTTTCGGCGAATCGTTGCCGCGGATCAACACGGATGAACACGGATCTGAGAAAGAGGAGAGTCCTGTTCTGTGGTCAACCGCGATCATGGCGTAGTCGGGGAGACCTTGACGACGCCGAGCGACTTGACTATCCCGCGGGTTTGGCTGGATCGGCGGACCTGGCGGCAGTCTTGTCGACCCAGGCGCGGCAGACGTCGAGGATCGCCGGGTTAAACTGGACTGGCTGTCGTGATTGCCCGCGCTCGAAGCTCTCGCGACGAGTGGTAGTCGCGATTGAGCCCGTGATCGATGCCGTCCATGGCGAGGAACGTGCCTTGGCCGGGATGATCCCGATTGACGATTCGGGCGATCAAGGCGTGGTCGTCCTCGTTGGAGACGAAGTCAGCCTTGCCCCAAATTGCCAGTACGTCGCCCCCGAACGACTCCCAGGCTGCGCCCAGGTTCTTGTCGGCGAGCTGGCGGAAGAAGGTCAGGCTGCGATCGTAGAAGTAATTGTCCTCGGTGATCGACTGTTTGAGTCGCTCGCGAAGTTGCGGATAATGCGCAACGATGTCCTTGGGTGCCATTTTCTCGGTGAAGAGGTGAGTCAAGAGGGCCGCGTCGATCCGCAAGTCGCGATCGATGGCCGATGGGTCGGCGTCGGCGAGCTCCATCTGCCGGCGCGTGTTCTCGAGCAGGTATTCGGTCAGTGTCCGCGAGATGGTGCCATAGACGATCACACCCCGGACATTGATCTCGGCGGCCAGGAGCGGAGCCATGACCCCGCCCATGCTGTGACCGAATATGAAGATGCGGTCGGCGTTGACGTCACCGCGGGCTTTGAGCATCTTGAGGGCCTGGCGATAGCCGTCGAGCTCGGTGTCGAAATCGACGTCGCGGGCGGGAGCGCCTTCGCTGTCCCCACATCCAGGTTTGTCGACGCGTAAGGTCACAAAACCACGGGTGCGAAGTCATCGACGATGATCTTGTACGAGCCGAGCGGACTGACAGGATTGTCGATCGAGGCCAGACCAATTCCTTGAATGAAGAACAACGCGGGGTGTTTGCCTGCTCCTTCTCCTTTGGGCTTAGTCAGGATTGTCCGCAACCGGCCGGCGCGGCTGGGGACCGAGCCGTATACAACCTCGTAGACGTCGCTCGTCTCCAACGGACGTGGCTTGAGCGTGACGGCTTCTTTTCGGAACGCATCGCCACGGTGAAACTCGATCGTGACAACGGCACCCGCCTTCCGGCCCGCCAACTTCTGGACGAGGTCGTTCGCCCCGGCGATTTTCACCCCATCAAGCGTGAGCAAGACGTCACCCACTTTGAAGCCGGCCGCCTCCGCGGTCGAGCCGGGGAAGACTACCTCGATCAAAGTGCCAGCGCCCTCGTCGAGCTTCAGTTGCTCGCGAACCTCGTCAGGGACCATAACAACCTTGACACCAAAAAACGCTCCCCGCTTCAACTCAACATCCGGTTTGGTGGAAGTTGAATACGAAATCGGGAATGAGATGGTCGTGAAGATCGAGAACACCAGCGCTGCTAACATGGAAAAACCCTCCGATCAGGCACACCGGACTTCGACTCAACGGAAAGGGACCCGCGTCCTGGCCGTGACTCTGCACTGACGTGCAGAGTCACGAGTTATGGCGCCATTGCGCCGGTTGAATCTCAGATCGGGCCAAATTCGCCAAAAATGGAATACCGGCACGACCGAACGATTCCGAAAATGAACCGGATTTCGAATCCCATGCCGCCCTTGAGAACCATTCGACTCCATGCGAGAATGGATCCGGTGGTAAATCGCCGGCAAGCGAGGATCTTCCGAGTCATGAGTACCTTAACCCGTCCTCTTCGACCCGCGATCATTTATCCCGACCGCGATGGCAAACCCATGTCGGATAACACGTTGCAGTTCCGGTGGATTGTCACCATCGAGGAAGGTTTCGAAGCGATCTACCGGGACGATCCCAAAGTGTTCGTAGCCGGCGATCTCCTGTGGTATCCCGTCGAGGAAAAACCAAAGATTCGCACGGCTCCCGATGTGATGGTCGTCTTCGGGCGCCCCAAGGAGACCGCGGCTCGTACAATCAATGGCAGGAAGACGGATCGCCCCCCGGGTCGTCTTCGAAATCCTCTCCCCGGAAATTGCGGCGGGAGAGATGGAAACCAAGTTCCAATTCTACGAGCGTCACGGTGTTGAGGAGTATTATATCTACGACCCGGATCGCGGTGATCTGGTTGGTTGGCTGCGAGTAGGCCAGACTTTAGAACAGATTCCCACCATGTCGGGATTCCAAAGCCCTCGTCTAAAAAACCCGCTTCCAACCTGGCGAAGGACCAAACAACCTCAAAATCCTCGGCCCTGACGGCAAGCCGTTCGCCACGTACGTGGAAGTGGTCGCGCAACGCGAAGCCGAACGCCAACTCGCAGACGACGAACGCCAAGCGCAGACGACGAACACCAACCGGCAGAGGCCGAACACCAACGCGCAGAGGCCGAACCCCAACGGCCGATCGACTGGCCTCGGCGACTGCGGGAGCTAGGCATCGAGCCGGATTGACCTGATCGAGCACTGACCTGACAGACCGAGGCCGTAATGCGACGCACCCTTCTCTTCCTCGCCGGTCTCGCTCTCTCTGGATTTCGGCCCTTCGCCGAGTCGGCCTCTCGGTGGAATCGGCTGCGGAAGCCGGTTCCAAAGCTATTCCGGGCGGCGCCCGTGCGATCGATGTCGCACCCACGGTGTTCCCCGTCCTGGTTAATGGCGGATTTCTGCAAAGCCAAGCCACTCGGCTGAATGACCCGGTCCACGCCAAATGACATTGTTTTGGATGACGGTGCAACCCGGCTGGCGATCGTGGTTGTCGATGTCTGCACCATGCCTCGTGAGTTGCTCGACCGGGCCAAGGACCTGGCACAACGGGAAGACGGGCATCCCCACCGATCGGATCCTGATCTCCGCGACGCACACTCACTCGGCGCCGGCGGCGATGCGGGCGCTGGGCTGTCCGGCCGATGCGAGCTACGTCGCGATTCTGCCCGGTCGGATCGCCGAATCGATCGAACGTGCGGCCAGTAACCTCGAGCCTGCCCGGATCGGTTGGACCGTGATCGACGATGACGGCCACACGTTTTGCCGGCACTGGATCCGACGGCCCGACAAGATGATCGAAGATCCCTTCGGCGGCGGACCGTCCGGGCCAACATGCACCCGGTTACCAGAACCCCGACTGATCGGCCCTGCGGGCCCGGTCGACCCCGCATTGACTTTGCTCTCAGTCCAGTCGCGGACGGGCCGGCCCATCGCCGGGCTGGCCAATTACTCGATGCACTACTACGGCGCGATGGCCGTCTCGGCCGATTATTTCGGTCGGTTTGCCACCGCAATCGCCAACGGATCTCGCGAAAAGGTCGATCCACCGTTCGTCGGGATCATGTCCCAAGGGACCAGCGGCGACCAGATGTGGATGGACTATGGTCAGCCCAAGAAAGAACCTGGCATCGACGCCTACGCCGAGGAGGTCGCCCAGTGGTGCCGAACAGGCGTACCAGGCGATCCCCTATCACGACTGGGTTCCGCTGACGATGGCCGAAACGACGCTTAGGCTCGGTCGCCGCGTGCCCGACGAGCCGCGGCCGAAGTGGGCCAAGGAAATTGATCGGCTCGCATGGGGATCAAGATACCCCCGAAGCTTGCCCGAAGTTTATGCCAAGGAGGCGATCTTTCTGTATGACGAACCCCAGTGCACGCTAAGCTCCAAGCCATAAGGATCGGCGAACTGGGCATCGCGGCGATCCCCAATGAGGTGTTCGCCATCACGGGGCTGAAGATCAAGGCGCAAAGCCCTTTGAAACAACGATGAACATCGAGCTTGCCAATGGCTCGGAGGGCTACATCCGCCCCCGAACAGCACACGCTGGGAGGCTATACGACCTGGCCGGCCCGACCGCGGACTCGAGGTCCAGGCCGAGCCGAAGATCGTCGCAACCTTGCTCAAGTACTGAAAAGGTTGCCGGCAAACCGCGGCGTCCTGTGGCGCGCCGACAAGGCCCTTATGCCCACGCCGTCCTGGCCTCGCGACCCATCGCCTACTGGCGGCTTGAGGATATGCAGGGCCCAACCGCTATTTGACTCCAGCTCAGTGGTAACCATGCCACCTATGACATGGAATGCGTTCTTCCTGCCAGGACCAAGTTCCTTGCCGTTCTCGACCGGCAAATCGATCAATCGGGCCGCACACTTCGCCGGA
>CAVRFS010000096.1:0-35232 GCA_963720335.1 uncultured Planctomycetota bacterium
CAGTGGGAAACGGCTAGCCCGGAGAGCCAGGGACTTGTCCGCGGCGGCGCTCGACGCCGCGGCGGCGTATGCGGAAAAATATGGCGGCGGAAGTGGCTGCGTCATCCGGCACGGCTACCTCGTCAAGGAGTGGGGCGACCCGAAGAAACTGGCCGACATCAAGTCCGCGACCAAGGGGGTCGCGGGGGCGACCCTGCTCGGGTTGGCCGTCGACGCGGGCCTGGTCAAGCTCGACGACCCGGCGGTGAAGCATTACCCGGCGATCGGTGCCGAACGGCCCGCCAACCGCCGGGACTGGCTCGCCGAGATCACGATCCGCCACCTGGCCACGATGACCGCGGGCTTCGACGACGGCCGGCCCCCGAAGCTGGTCTACCGCCCCGGAACCGACGGCTTCTATTCGAACGACAGCGCCAACATGCTGGCCGAGCTGTTGACCCTGCGGTTTAACGAAGACCTGGCCGCGGTGTTCAAGCGAACGGTGATGGACCCCATCGGCGTGCCGCCCGCGGAGTGGAAGTGGCGCGAGAATGGCTACCGTGCCAAAACGATCAACGGCCTGCAGAGCCGCGAGTTCGCGTCCGGCATCACCATCACGCACCGCGCCCTTGCGCGGATCGGCTACCTCTATCTGCGCGAGGGAGACTGGAACGGCCGGCGCATCCTTTCTCGGGAGTTCATCCGCACCGCGACCCGGCCCACCGACCTGCCCAGCTTCGTGCCCTATTACGCCTTCTACTGGGGCAGCAACGGCCGAGGCTACGTTCCGCGAGATGCCGGACGACGCCTACTGGGCACTCGGCCTGGGCGATAGCTTCGTCCTGGTCTGTCCGAGTCTGGATATCGTCGCCGTGCGGCTGGGCGTCGGGTCCGTGAAATCCCAGTTGCCCGGGGGCGATGAACCCGGGGCGTGGGGCAAGCGCGTCGAGGGCTTCGCCCGGCTGGTCGTAGTGGCCGCGAGGACGGATCGGCCTGGCAGGGCGGCACGCCCGCCTTATCCGCCCAGCCCGGTGATCAAGGACGTGAAATGGGCCCCGGCCGAGAGCATCGTCCGCAAGGCGAAGGGAGGCGACAACTGGCCGATCACCTGGGCCGACGACGGCCACCTCTACACGGCCTACGGCGATGGCAACGGCTTCGAGCCGGAGGTCCCGGACAAGCTGAGCCTGGGCTTTGCCCGGGTCGAAGGGGGCCCGGCCGACTTCACCGGCGTCAACATCCGTTCGGCGAGCGGCGAGCACAAGGGGCGATGGCAAGGCCGGCAGGAAGGCCAGCGGAATGCTCATGGTCGACGGCGTCCTTTACATGTGGGCGCGCAACGCGGGCAATGCCCGGCTGGCCTGGTCGAAGGATCATGCCAGGACGTGGGAATGGAGCGACTGGACGTTCACGACGAGCTTCGGCTGCCCGACGTTCCTCAACTTCGGCAGAAACTACGCCGGCGCCCGGGACGATTATGTCTACGTCTACTCCCATGACAACGACAATGCCTACCGACCCGCCGACCGGATGGTCCTTGCCCGGGTGTCCAAGAGACCGGATCAAGGACCGGGACGCATACGAGTTCTTCGCGGGCCGTGACGCGGCGAACTCGCCAGCCTGGACCGCGACATCGCCCGGCGAGGCGCTGTCTTCACGCACGAGGGCAGGTGCTACCGATCCGGGATCAGCTACAACGCGGGCTTGAAACGATACCTCTGGTGCCAGATCCTGCCCGGCGAAGACCCCCGATTTCGCGGCGGGTTCGGGATCTATGACGCCCCGGAGCCGTGGGGGCCCTGGAGCACGGCGTACTTCACCGAAACATGGGACGTGGGCCCGGGGGAAACGAGCAGTTTTCCCACCAAGTGGATGAGCGCCGATGGCAAGACGCTGCACCTGGTCTTCTCCGGAGACGACAGCTTCTCGGTCCGCAGGGCCGTGCTAGAGACCGCGGATCCCCTTGAGACCCGATGAGTTATTTGACCTGGCTCGTGATCGGTCATCAACTAACATGCGGAACCCCAATTTGCGTATAGAGTTAATGCAATCCGGCGGTTTTTCGCCCATTGCGCTTGTGTACGATCTCTTTCGTCTTCGCTGTTCTCCGTCATAATCGGAACCGTCTTTGAAGAATGAAACGCTTCTCCTGACCACGATCGTGACACCGTCTCGACATGCCTACGACCCACAAGCCTCCTCCTCCTCATATTGTTATTGTCGGCGGGGGCCTGGCGGGCCTGGCGGCTGCGTCGGGGTTGGTCGATCGCGGATTGCGGATCACCGTGTTGGAGAGCCGGCCGAGGCTGGGAGGGCGCGCCAGCTCCTTTAGCGACCCGGTGACCGGTGAGTTAGTCGACAACTGCCAGCATGTCAGTATGGCCTGTTGTACCAATCTGGCTGACTTCTGCCGGCGAGTCGGAATCGATACGATGTTCCGCCGTGAGCCGGCGATGGTCTTCTTGAGTCCCGAAGGGCGGATCTCGACAGTTCCGGGCCGGCCTCGGCCCAGCCCCTTTTCATCTGGCCGGCAGCTTCCGGCGTGCCAACTTCCTGACAGCGAGCGACAAGCTGCGCGTGGCTTATGGTCTGGCCTGCCTGGCCTGGGGACACGACGAAAGGCCGAGCGAGTCGTTCGCCGACTGGCTGTCCCGACACCGCCAGAGCGTCCGCGCCATCAACCTTTTCTGGGCAACGGTGCTGGTCTCGGCCTTGAACGAGCGACTCGATCAGATGGATGTCGGCCACGCTCGCAAGGTCTTTCTCGACGGCTTCTTGCGAAACCGGACCGGGTTTCAAATCGAGCTGCCACTCGTGCCCCTGGGTGAGCTGTACGGCACCCGGCTGGAGCGCTGGCTGGGCGACCACGAGGTCGCGATCCGGCTCGACGACCGGAGTCCGCGGTGTCGATTACGATGAAGAGAACGCGGCACTCGGTGTGGTCCTGCGCTCGGGCGAGACGATCGCCGCCGACTTCGTCGTACTCGCCGTCCCGTTCGATCGGGTGCGCGGCTTGATTCCCGACGCCCTGAGCCAACGCCTTCCGGCTCTCGCCCAGCTCGACTCGCTGACGCCGCGCCGATCACCGGGATCCATCTCTGGTTCGACAGGCCCGTCTGCCCGTTCGACCATGTGGTCACGCCGGGCCGTCTGATCCAGTGGGTGTTCAACCATACGGCGATCCAGGGTCGAGCCTCGGCGGTGGCTACCGACCCGTCGCAAACCGGCGCGGGGCAGTATCTGCAACTGGTCATCAGCGCCTCCTACGATTTGCTGGCGCTCGACAAGATCGCGATCCGAGACGCGGTATTGACCGAGCTGGCCGAGATCTGGCCGGCGGCCCGATCGGCGCAACTATTAAGGTGGTGGGTCGTGACCGAGCACGGGGCGACGTTCGCGGTCCGGCCGGGCGTCGAGGCGTTCCGGCCTCCTCAGCGCACTCCGATCGACGGCCTGTTCTTAGCAGGTGACTGGACGGATACCGGCTGGCCGGCCACGATGGAAGGCGCGGTCCGTAGCGGATACCTGGCTGCCCAGGAGATCCTGGCTGATCTGGATCGGCCCACCCGACTGATCCGTCCCGAGTTGAAGCCGGGTTCGCTGGCACGCTGGCTCTTCGGGGCGCCCGATTCCCGGATCGATCAGAAACCCGCCCTCCTACCACAGGTTCGACCTTGTCCCCCGCCGACATGACTATGACTCGCCGGAGGGGTGTTGCATGCGTGTCGCATCGCGGACTATCCTCGTGACTGATTGCCATCGCGGATCGGCTTTGTCGGCAAAGAGGTTCATCGACCATGATCACGTCACGACCAATTTTATCCGTGCTCTTGGGCTTGTCGCTGACAACGCTCGTGGCCTTCTCGGCCGAGCCAGAGGCAACAGGTACCGCCGGGGACAGCGCGGGAGCGAAAAGGAAGGGATTTCCCGCCCGAATTGGTCGACCCGGTGACCAGACAGGCTACCTGCAAGTGGGCGACCCAGCCTCCCGTGCTCGACGGCAAGCTCGACGACCCGTGCTGGCGACAAGCGGTGCCGATCGACCACTTCGCGGCGTTCTGGACGAAGACCCAGTCTCCGAGACCAGGGACGATCGCCTACCTGGTCTGGGACGACACGGCCCTCTATTATGCCGCCTCGATGCGCGACGCCGAGCTTCGCGCCCACGGTGATCGACGGAACGACAGCCTCTGGGATGGCGACGTCTTCGAGTTGTTCTTCAAGCCGAGCGAGCAGAAACCCGAGTATTACGAGTTTCAGGGCAATCCTCGGGAGCTGGTCTTCGAGGTCGCATGGCCAAAACGCGGGGCGGACTTCGGCGATCTGACCAAGCTTCCCCCCTTGGGAAGCAAAGCGGTGGTCGCATTGAAAGGAACCCTCGACCAATCCCGGCGATAAAGATGAAAGCTGGACCGTCGAGGGTCGCATCCCTTGGTCGGCGTTCGCGATGACCGGCGGCAAGCCGAAGCCAGGCGACGAGTGGCGATTCGCCCTCTGCCGCTACGACTACGGTCCGAAGGGGACCGAGCCCACGCTCATGAGCTCGCGCTCCTCTGACCAAGCCGAGCTTCCACCGCTACGAAGATTACGGCAAACTCCGATTCGAAGGCCAGGGAGGTGGAAGACGGCAGTTCCAGAAGGCAGGTCGCGCTGACTGATCGAAAGCCGGGCGGATGCCACTGACAGCTCGGTGAATGCTCCGTCAACGACTTGACTGGACCTCGTAAATCAACATCGACGAGCGCTCGGTCTCGCGGGGCCAGACTTTGCGAACGCGGTCCGGGTGCGAGTCGACAAAGTGAGCCAGTGGGCTGGTCGGCGCTTGGTGTAGCGATCCTGGTCGATCAGCAGGTAGGACACCCCGTACGTCTCGATCGTGCGCTCAATCGCAACGGTATCGGCATCGATGTCGCCCGGCCGTTTTGCCCCAGCGACTTCGAGCGACTGACGACCAGTCTGCCAGAAGACTTCGCCCGGCTGGCGGCAGAGGATCGGGCCAGACCGGTCCGCGTGGGCGGCGATCCAGTCGCAGGCCGCGTCGAAGTCGCGATCGGTCGCCGTCGAGCGCGCGTGTACGGCCCATACCGAGCATGTAGGCGGAATACGGCACCGACGCGGCCAGGACCAGACACGCTGCCCACAATCGGAGCCGGGATTGCCGTGGTGGCAACCACGCCATTCGTTTTCTGAAGGCACCAGCCAGTCCCGCGAGGCCCTCGACCGCGCCGACGAGTAAGTTTGGAATCAAAGGAATCAAAAACCGCCCCGCCTCAGTGTACGGCCAGACGACCAGAATCCCGAGTGTGCAGAGTGGGACGAGCCCGGCCAGCCGACGTCGCGGCGTTCGCAGTGCGCGGGCCCATCCTCCCACGATCACAGCCGTCGCAAGCACGGCCCAAAGGTTGGCGGCGCTTGCGATGATGGCGGAGTGATGATAGAGCGTGCCTACCTCGACGAACGGACCCGTGAGCTGGTCGGGAATGCGTTGCACGTAGAAGACAAATTGATGCGCGATCCGTTGGGCCAGGGTCAAGTCGCCCTGGACAAGCAAGCTGGCCTGCGTCCCGCCGCCAACCCCCACCACGGCCATCCAGCCTAGCCAGGGAGAAACCAGGATTGCCGCCAACCCCGCGATGGCCATGGCGTCCGACCATCGCCGGCGAAGGGTCAGGTCGAGCAAGACCGCAAGCGCCAGCCCGATGGCGACGTGGCGGGTGAGCAGGCAGGCGGCCAAGATCGCGCTCAGGAAACTGATTGTGCCGGCTCCCCTCGTGTTTCGCCGGCCTGCCTCAATAAATGCAAGGATGGTCAATTGGCTCAGGAGCATGTACAGCGGCTCGGAGAGGATGGCGCTACCGGTCCTCGCCCACAGCCAGTTGACGCCAAGCGCCAGTCCGAGGACCAAGGCGGCGGGGCTGGCCATGAGACGTCGAAACCAGGACCAAGCCGCCAGGCAGGCCCCCAGTGTGAACAGTACGGAAAGGATATGTGCGGCAGTCGCGGACTTGCCGGTGACCTGCCAGGCCAAGGCCAACACCAAGGGATAACCGGGTGGGAAATGGGCGTGCCGAGGCCGGTCGGGGTGATCGATGGCTCGATATCCCTGGCCGCTTTGCCACGCCTGGGCGAGCACGGCATAGCCGGCGCCGTCGAATCGCGGCGGCGCCGACCAATCCGCGTTCCCACATATCATTCCGGCTGACACGGATAGGATGAGGCACGCTGACACGCACGGCTGCGATGGTCCGGCCTCGCCGCCGTCTCGATCGCCTCATCGCGCGCTCCCAAATTCGACTATCTCCTGACCGATGACCAATCACTATTGGCTAATAACTATTGAATCACTTCGGGGCTGGCTCGAGGCAAGGGAAGCTCTCTGCCTTG
Organism: uncultured Planctomycetota bacterium; assembly: GCA_963720335.1. Taxonomy (GTDB): domain Bacteria; phylum Planctomycetota; class Planctomycetia; order Isosphaerales; family Isosphaeraceae; genus CAVRFS01. The sequence goes on from CAVRFS010000096.1 coordinate 6,364, forward strand.
GCTTGGGCGCCGGGCGTCAATGGATTCAAAACGAAGAAGTGATTACGGGCCGATTCCTAGGCAAGCGATGGCGATAGAGCCTTCGCTCTGGCGGCCTGTGCGGCGCGCGACGACTTCCTCGCCCGAGGGGCACCCGCCGAAGGGTCGTGCGGCGGTACGGCTCGCCGAGGACGACGGATCGATTGCCCTGTGCTCCGGCCGAGAAAGCCGAGGCCAGGGTCGTCGTGTTCGTTGCTATGGAGCCTGTGGACTGCGCGAATCTCGATCTTGCGCACCCATTCGCGGGTCACGCCCAATCGGCGGCCGATTTCCTTGAGGGTCAAAGGGACTTCTCCCTCCAGGCCATAGCGGAGTGCCAGGACCGTTCGCTCGCGCAGGTCGAGGCGTTCCAGGCGGTGCAGCAACATTTGCCGGTCTTCCTCGGCTTCCATCATCGACTCGACCGGTTCGTAGCGGTTCCCGAACTCCTCGGGAGACCGACGCCCAACTCCCGCGCCAATGCCGCTCTCCAGCTTGAGATGGCGGGCTTGATGCGCCTTGGCCACCAGGGACTTCTGGGTCTCGCTCAGTCCGAGAAACGAGGACAGCTCCTCGAAGCTCGGCACGCGGCCCCACTCGCGGTACAGCGTTCGCTCGGCACGTCGCCACTTGGTCAAGAGCCCAACCATGTGGGCCGGCAGGCGGATCGTCGACGTCGTATTGATCAGAGCGTGGCGGATCGACTGCTTGATCCAGTAACTGGCGTAGGTGGAAAACCGTGTCCCGAACCGGGGTTCGAAACTCCTCGGCCGCGCGGATCAAGCCAAGGTTTCCCTCGCCGATCAGGTCCTCAAGGACCATCCCGCGTCCCACGTAGTCGAGGGCGATCTTGACGACCAGTCTCAGGTTGGCTTGAATCATCCGCGTTCGCGCATCGAGGTCGCCTCTGGCTATCGCCTCGGCCAGAGTACACTCTTCCGCCGCGGTCAGCAGCGATTCGTCCTTGATCTCTCGAAGATAGGTTTGAAGGGAATTCGGCACTTCGCTGTTCTTCGTCCGGGTGTCGCTCATCGAAGAATCTTCCTCGCACTTGGTGGGAAATGGGGTCGGCCAATGACGTCTATGTCAATCCGTGCGACTTCAGTCCATGAGGAGGTGACCGAGGAGAAGCGGTCATTTCCTGAAGACTTCGTCCTGAAGAGTCGTCCTGAAGCTGTTACCAGTTGACTGGCGCGATCCTGACTCCGCCGTTTGTCCCCGCCTTCGAAAGCGTGGGCTTTTCTCAGAGTTGCAATTCTCCGCGTTGACCGGGCAACCGATTTCGGATTTTTCGATCGAGCCAATTAAGGCGTTAAATGAATGGAAGGCGGCTAGAAATGGAATAATAACGCTAGTGAGCCAGGTCGAATTCCCATGGTGCTCGATGAGTTGAGGCGAAGGCGATCACTCAAGCGAGTGCTCGCCAATTTTTAGCAAGACTTTGAGAAGATAGACGTTTTGACCCAAATAAATCACTTAGCGAAGGTTTTCTCTCGCCTAATTTTCCGCATTGGGCTAGAATCGCACTTCCTGAAAAGGTTTAATTAAAATATCGGTCGGCTTTTTCCCGCGCGGGTGTCAGAGAGTCGGCCAAGACGCAGTGGAAATGCCGGTTCCGAGTGGGCGTTGGATGGGGACACTGCGCATCAGCCGTGATCGATGACTGGGCGATGGCGCGCCTGGCCGGTTGGGCTTCCCGGAATGAGGAACGGTGAGAAGGCTGGTTCGACAAATGCGAGAGGATGTGGAGGCGGGCTAATCGATCCGACCAACAAGAGAAGTAGCCATGAGCAATGATGAAAACTTCATCGATCTGATGGCGCGGGCCAAGTCGGGAGACACAGCGGCGATCCGCGTATTTTTGTCCCGATTTGAGTGGGAAGTCCAGGTGATGGTGCGTGCTCAGCTTCCCAAGAAGCTTCGCATTCGATTCGATTCCACGGATTTCGCTCAGGCGGTCTGGCAGAGCTTTTTCTCGGATCTGCGAACCAAAACACCGGAATTCGAGAATGTCCACCATCTCCGTGCCTTCCTCAAAAAGATGGTGCTGGAACAAAGTGCACGAGCAACACCGCCGGCTGACCAAGACCGAGAAATGCGATCTGCGGCGTGAGGAGCGACTCTACATCCGCCGAGGTGACCGCGAGGTGCCGCGCGAGGTCGTGTCGCCCGAGCCATCGCCCAGCCAGACAGTCCAGGCCGCATGATCGTCTGATGCAGTTGACAGCCGGCCGCGGACCAGGCGAAGTCGCGGTGATCCGGTTACGCCACCTGGGGCTGACCATCGATGAGATCGCGGCACGGACCGGGTTTCACGAACGCACGGTGCGTCGCTTTATCGAGGCGGCTCGAGCACGAATGGAGAGCCAAAAATGACCGCGATGCCGCGGCTGGCGACCATCGCGAGCCAGATCCATGCCATGATCGCGCCGCGACTTCCGGTCCGCGCTGAAAGAACAACACGACTGGGCCAAGCAAACCGGCACGACCGGCTGCGATTTGACACCTTCGGACTCGGCCGTTTCGTCAACCTCGTGCGCCAGTGATCCTTGCGCGTCCCGGACCTGGCGCCGCGGCCAGGCGTGCGACAACGCGGAGGTGACCAGCTCAAGTTTGGGGACGTCGGCGTGGGGGCCGGCTTCCGAAGCCGATTCGCGTCATTCTGTGGAAATGCTGACGGTCCTTGACGAGTTCATCGCCGCTTGGGAACGCGGCGAGGCGCCTGCCGTCGAGGAGTATCTCGACCGCCTGCCCGTGGTCGATTCCCGAGGAGCCGTCGAGCTGATTTACCGGGAATTCTGCTTGGCCGAAGCGGCCGGCAACAAGCCGGATCCGTCTGCGTACCTCAGCCGATTTCCTCACCACAAGGAAGCGCTGGACCGGCTCTTGCAACTGCACGGCGAATGCTCGCCATCATTGCTCGGCTGCTGGGCCGAGTCAGCCGCTGCGGCTCTCGAGCTGCCGGGTGTCGGCGACGCGATTGGGCCCTTCGTCCTGCGGCGAGAGCTGGGACGCGGTAGCTTCGCGCGGGTTTTTCTGGCCGAACAGGCCGATCTGGAGAACCGCCTGGTCGTCGTGAAACTGTCCACGCGGCCGACCCGCGAGCCCTGGCTCCTGGCCCGCGCCCGGCACGCGAATATTGTCGAGATCGTCACACACGCCACGGTCGACGACGGCGATTATCAAATGATCTGCATGCCGTTCTGGGGTGGTGCGACACTCTCCGCGGTGCTGGCGGCGGGGCGGCAACGAGAGCGGCCACCGGTCTCCGGGCGCGACCTGCTGGCGGACCTGGACAGCGTCGCCGCTCCCGAGTATCCGGCTGTTTGTCCGACGCGGCCGGCGCGCGAGATCTTGGCGGGCTTATCGTTCAGCCACGCGGTGGCGTGGGTCGTTGCCCGGCTGGCTGAGGCCCTCGATCACGCATTCAGCCGGGACGTGGCCCACGGCGACATCAAACCGTCCAATATCTTGCTTTCCGCCGACGGCAACCCGATGCTGCTCGACTTCAACCTGGCCCGCGATGGGTCGCCGGCGGGATCGGGCTGGTTGGACAATGACCCGGGCGGGACGCTCGCCTACATGGCGCCCGAGCGACTGCGGAAACTCGCGACGGCCGATCCGACTGGCGAATGGTTCGCGTTCCGGCCGATCGTTCTCCGGCAGCGGCGTCCATTCGAATACGAGTCCGACTCAGGCTTTCGACCTGCTGGATTGCGGGCCGCACCTTGCTGATATTTACGCGTTGGGCATGGTTTTGCTGGAAACGCTCACCGCCGCGCCGCCAGAGCCGATCACCATTGCCGGCGATCTGGACTCGGCGTCTTCCTCCAACCCCCTCAAGAAGGCCGCAACCGCCTATTCGGTCGTACGCGCGCGGAGCGCCGCGGCGCTCAAATTCGCGAATCCGAATCGGCCGGTGGCCGCCTGATCCCGGCTGGACTTGCGCACGATCCTGGAGCGCTGTCTCGATCCGGACCCGGCCAAGCGCTACCGACGAGCCTGGGAACTCGCCGAAGACCTGAACCGGTGGCGCACCGACCGGCCGCTGGCTTTCGCCGCGGAGCGATTCTGGCAGCAGACCGTGCCACGCTATCTCCGCCAGCAGCGACGGATGGTGATGTTAACCGGCATCATTTTGTCGATGCTGGTTGGTCTGCCCACGACGGCCGTGGTGGTGATCGAGACGTCGGCGGGAGCAGGGACACCATCGCGATTTTCAAATTGGCCCGACATTGGGATGACGCTGGGGCAGGGGCACTCCGTAATCAGCGGCCGGACATCCCTCGCTTCCTTGAGCCTGGCGACCCTGAGGTCTTGGAGACCGCCCGCCGGGTCTTGCAGGATTACGGCGTGATCGGCGAGGACGGTCGTGTGGATCGCGCGCAAAACTGGCGACAGCGCCCCGACGTGAGTCACCTGCCCAAGTCCGACCGCGACGAATTCGAGCTTTGGCTGATGGAGCAAACCTACCGATACTGTCGCGGACTGGAAGAACGGCCCAACTCACACGGCGACTGGCGGCGGGCACTCGGGATCCTCGACCACGTCGGCGCCTCAACGCCTCTCCAAGCGTTCGCGGCGCTGAGCCGCCGTCTGCGAGTCAAGCTGAAAGACACGAACTTGGCCTTGGCCGGCTCTCCGACTCAATCGCCGAAGTCGACGCTCGCGGTCTCCCCTTGGCTCGACGAATATCTGCTCGGAGTCGCGGCCGAGTGCGACCGCGAATCCGGCTCTAATGAAACCTCGATCCAGGCCAGGCGTCGGGCTGCCGGCGGCGCGGTCGAGCATTATCGCAAGTTGCTGGTGCTTCGCCCGAATTCATTCTGGGGACATTATCGCGCAGCGGCCGGGTTATATGCGCTCGCAGCGGCCAGTTCATCTGCGCCGGAGCGTTTGACAGAAACCGTTGACCATTTGCGGCGATGCATCGCAGCAGCGGGAACGCCACCCCGTGCTGAGTGGTCAGCTCGCGGGCTGTCTGATGAAGCTCGGTCGCTACGACGAAGCCATGGAAGAATGCAATCGGGCGATCGAGGCAGCCCCCGACTATGCGGAACTTTTCCGGAGCCGCGCCTGGATTCGCGTGGCCTGGGGTCGAACTGACGGCTTGGCAAAGGATCTCCAGCAATTCGAGCTGCTGAGCGGCCGCCTACCTCGCTCTCTCTTGAGCAGGCTGTCTATCGATCCGCCCTTGGAAAATGGCTCTCCCGAACGACTGACTCGCGGGAACATCTGGACGATGCCGAAGGCGCTTGACGTCGGAACCAGTCGAGGCGACTGGACCGCCGAACTCGAGGCGGAAGGCAAGCATAAAGGAGCGGATCCCGACGACCTTGATGCCCGAGCCGTGTTGGCTTCGTTGATTCGCGACGCTGGTGAACTCGAACTCGCGTCGGCCGAATTCGAGAAAATCCTGGTCCTTGACCCCGATCATATTCTTGGACTGTGGATGCACGCCCTCCAGGCGAACGATTCCCACCAGTTCGACCGTGCCGGGCGAGATTTCGATGCACTCCTGGGCCATCCGGGCCTTATCGAATACTTCCGGAAAAACCCCAAGTGCATCGACACTTTCCGTTACGCCATCCGCGACTTTCTCCGCAACGCCAAGGGTGATGAGGCCCGAATGATCGGCCGCCGGGCCCTGAACCTGGCCATCGCGATCAATCTCCAGATCGGCCGCGGAGATCTTCTACTACGAGCTGGGCCGAGCCTACGCCTCCGCAGGGCCTGGACAGGCCGCGATATATCGAGGAAGCGGCCGAATTACTGTTCTGCGCGTTCGTCGCCAATAGCGAGTACATCAACCGATACAAGAGCAACGAGTCATTTAATCCTGTACGCGCTCAGATCGATCGCGAAATCAAGAACGAGATGCATCGCCGTGGTCACACGCTACCCCTCTTGTCCAAGATCCCTTGACGCGAAACAATGGATTGGTCCGAAGTGATTGGAGGCGGGTTTGGCGGGGTGAGAAGGCAGCGATGACGAGATTCTTGACAGTCCTGTTCGCCGCGATGATGCTCGCCATTCTTTCCCAGCAGCCTGGTGATGGACCCGGCAGGAAGCTCCGTGTGGTCGTATTTGGAGGGCATCCCGATGACCCGGAGTCGGGTGCTGGTGGTCTCGTCGCCAGCCTCACTCGTCAAGGTCATGAGGTCATACTCGCCTACGGGACCACTTTCCGTGGCGATCGGCGCTTTTTCGGAAGACCCGAGGCCGAGGTCCGCAAGGCGGAAGCGACCGCCGCGTGCAAGGTGCTCGGGGCCGTTCCCAAGTTCTTCCCCTACGCCCACGAGACCTTGGTTGCCGACGATGTGACCCTCATCGACGTATCGTCCTGGCTCGTCGCGGTGAAACCCGACATCGTGGTTACCCACTGGCCCCTTGACACTCATCCGAATCATCACGTCGTGAGCTCCTTGGTCTGGCGCTGCTACCAGCGGCAGGGGGGCTGGAACCTGTATTTCTTCGAGGTCATGACCGGTGCGCAGACGATCGGCTTCGAGCCGGAGCTTTATCTGGACATCACTCGCGTTCGAGATGTCAAGAAACGGTCGCTCGACGAGCACAAGAGCCAGGAGCCCGAAGAAATCTGGCGGGCACACGAGCGGATGCACCGCCGGCGCGGGCAGAGTGCGGTGTTGCGTTCGCCGAAGCCTACAATCTGGTCGAGGCAAAGGAGGGATGCCCGCGACTTCCTGTGAGCTTCTTAACGAGAAAGAGCCGGGAACCCGTTGGCACCAACCCGAGGCGTGATCAGTAAAGAGCCTCGCCCGAGATCGGACGCAGTCATGTCTGAACCGACCACCAATACCGCAGCGGGGAGGCGCCGATCCCGGTTTTCGTTGGGACTTCGCGGGCTGATGTTGCTGGTTCTGGCTTTCGCCGTCTTCCTAGGCTGGCGAGTCAATCGGGCGAACACCCAGCACCGGACGGTCGCGGCGATCGTCGCGGTTGGGGGCCACGTGTGCTATGACTGGCATTCGGATCCCGGCGGGCGTTGGGTTCCCGGCTGGCTCCGAAAGAGAATAGAGAGAGGAGTATTTTCAGGAAGTCGTCGGCGTCTTTTTCAATATTTGGGGTAGACCCAACAGTCGTGTCACCAGGGGCCATTTGGACTATAGCAGCGGCAGCCTGGCGTTCATGTCCAGCTCGAAGCGGCCGTACGGGTTCACGTGCTCCCAGATCAGCGGCGTCAACGCGCTCAGGTCCGGTAACGATTGGCGCCGACTACCCAGACTTCCTTGCACCGCAGCTTGTCGCGGGGTGCCTCCAAGGCACAGATCCCGATGGCCGTCCTGCAAGCTAGGACGGTATAATGGCGTACGCCACCGACCTTAGCCCGCTGGCCTGCTTCGCCGCTTGGACGATCCCTCGTGGCGAACACCGACTACGAGAACAAGATAAAAACATACCAGTGGCTCGATCTACAGTCTCTGCATGCTGAGATCGTGGCCCGTGCCATCCCCGGATGGGCCGCGGGCAAGGCACTCGAGTATCTAATCGTCCGCGCTTTTGAGTTGGACGGCGCCAGCGTGCGATGGCCTTACGACACCCAGATCGAGGGGGAGATTGTAGAGCAGATCGACGGAGCAATCGTGGTCGGCGCCCTACATTGCCTGATCGAGTCCAAGGACGAGAGCAAACCTCTGGCGATTGCTACTGTCGCGAAGATGCGTAACCAACTCCAGCGCCGACCGCCAGCTACCGTGGGACTGATCTTCTCGACGTCCGGCTACACCAACCCGGCTCAGATCATGGCCGGTTACCTGGGGAGTCAAACCATCCTCCTCTGGCACCCGGAAGAGATCGAACTGGCCGTCAAGAAAAGCCGCATCGTACCCTTGCTCGAAGCCAAGTATCGCGCCTGCGTCGAGACCGGCCTGCACATTGCGAATACAGCATACATGGGTATATTATAATGATTAACGTGCTCGTCGACTCAAACATCGCCGCTATGCTACTACTGAAGTTGATGAAACCCGAGCAGCAGGCCGCGCTGGTTGAATTCCGCTGCGCCCACCCGACATCTTCGCTCTATGCGGCAGCGAAGACCTTGCTTGAGATCCGCAATGAACCCGTGGCGCTGGTCCTCAACGCGGACTCGACGGAGCCGATGATGGCAGCCCGCGTCCGCGACGAGGCTGCGGAGATGATCGGCGAGTCCGCCGCGGCTGCCCCGCTACGTATCTTGGTGGCGGTCCCGGCTGTTGAATCGTTGCTCTTTCGTCGGGCGGAGGCCGTACGGAGGGCCTACGCCAACACAGCATCGGATTTGATCGACTTGGGCCTCGTTAGCCCTGGAGACGCACTACAGAAGCTCAATGGGGTCTCCGATCGCGACCTTGCCTCATTCACGATCATCACGAAGTTAAACACCGACGACATCACCGCCCTGCGAGTCGAGTCTCCTGTGCGGGAGCTTCTGGAATTCCTCGACGAACTTAAAGGTATCGGAGCCAAGTCCGTCGCCGCCGCGACACCTTGAGGGAAACGGACCTGGTCAATCACCAGAAGGACATCATCCAAGAAGCATGCGTTAACACCCGTCCACAATTCCCTCCGTTCTTTCCGATTGCCTCCCTGCTCTTTTTGGGCTAGAGTCCGTGAAAGATAAAGGACGTTGAACTAAACCGCTCCGCGGTAGGAAAGACCGCGATCTCGCTCGTCCCCCGACGGCCTCGGCAAACTCACGTCGTCCGCCGCGCCTCGACCTCTCCCTTGAGCCAAGGCGCTCGGCTGTGCGATTCTCCGGCTTGACCCTCTACCGGCTTGCAGTCGGTCAACGCCTTGCCCAAAACGCGCCCCTTGCCCGGCTATTCAATTCCCATTAGAGCAAAAGCCGTGCCGGTCGCGGCTCAGTTCAACGAGATTGTATCCCAAGGGCCGAAATCGGCCTGGGGGAAGCCATTGCGCACGGCAGCCCTCCGGATACAACTTTCTTCATTATGTTCGCTCGTGCCAGAATATCGCGGATGTATCGCCGTTGACGGGCCTTTTGAACTCCGCTGGCCTGCCGTACGGGTACGACACGTATGTTCGGTGGTGCGGAGCCGTGACGGCTGGTGTGCCTTTGCCGAGCCGGCTTCGGTCGATCAGCGGCCATTGCGGGAACGAGGTGTACTTGTCCCTACTATACCGCACGCGGGCACTTGTGACCCATTTGTAGGGTGGGTGCAACCCACCGTAAACGGTGTGAGGCCGGTGGGTTGCACCCACCCTACAATGACGCTGTCGTGGCCGTGCGAGGTATAACAGTACGCCAGCCGTCGTCCGCACGACTCGTTCCGTCCCCTTTTCGTCAAAACTTGGGTCAGTCATCCCCTTCCAATTCAATTGCACCGGCTTCGCGCATCCGTTTCGCCTTGAGCACAGCCTTTGTCGTGTTTGTTCGAGATCCAAGGGTAGCGATGCGGGAAGAGACCGCTCGAGCACACGCAGGGCCGCGGCGGGACGCTCCACTTTGGTGATCAAGATCTGCGCGAGCTCGAGCACGACCTTGGTCGAGTCCTCCGGGTAACATCGACAGTGGTCGCGCATCAAGGGAACGGATTCCGCTTCATAGCCGCGAGCGTGCAAAGCCTTGATCATGGAATAGAGGTCTAACTGTGACGGCCAGTTGAAAAGCGTCCGCGCGGTCGTGTGGTAGACGTCGATCGCGCCGGGGATGTCGCCGGCCTCGATCAGTGCGTGGATCTTGCCGAGAGCCTGAGCCGATTGGGCTTCGTAGCCCTGGCCCGCTCCGTCTGAGGCGGCGCCGGAAACGGCAGAATGTCTGCGGTCGCGAGCGCCGGCACGCTCACGGTGGGATTTCGGGTAGTCCAAACGCGCCCCCCGCTTCTTCCAGGCTTGGGCCAACTTCTGGCGCTGGCCCAGAGCGAAAACAGATCCCAGCCTTCGCAGTCGACCAGTCCGGCTTTCAGCAGCCCGATCGCGACCACGGCCCCCCAGAAAGCGCCGAAAGGTGGCCCAGCTCCGTGATCAAGAGCTGGCCACCGAAAGCCCCCCAGAATAAAAATCCCAGCGCCTGGGTGGCGATGTAGTAGAGAGCCACGGTCGTATAAAAGAGTTCCCACTGGAACACCCAGAAGCGGATCCCGGCGGTGAGAATGACCGTGCAATACAGCTCATTCCTCGGTGCCCAGATCATACAGGCGGCGAGCAGGCCGTAGATCATGGCCGAGGCACCCGCCGCGTGCTGGTCCAGGCCCGATTTCAACAAGAGGACCTGAACGAAGGCGCCATGCAGCGCTCCGATGGCGAGGTAAGCTGCCAGGTACTTGGCTGGGCCTAGCTTCCCCTCAACCACGATGCCGAACGCCCAGAGAAAAAGCAGATTTCCCGCCAGATGCAGGAACCCGAGGTGGAGGAAATTATGAGTAATCCACTGGATGGGATGTAAATGACCGTCGCCGACGGCCAATGAGTAGCGCTCGAAGTTCGAGCGATTGTCGGTCCCCTCGATGATGTTGCCATTCTCATCAAACGCGGGCCGGCTGGCGACGGGCGGGATTGCGAAGAAAAGAAGAACGTTGAGAACAATCAGCCCAACCGTGGCGTAAGGCCAGTGGTAAATCGGCGCATCAGTCCCGGTAGGGATCACGATCATAGACGGGGCTCCAGTCCGGGTACCGGCCGGACGCGCTTCACGCGGATCGCGCGGGCCTACACTTTCCCTAGCGACGACTGGCGAATCCAGGCGTCTGCTTCTGTCGGACGAACATGGCGAGTCGCGCCGCGCGTCGGTCCCCACCTTAGCAAGTGAGGCAACAAGAGACGAGAGCCGAGGGAGATTCTTCAGAGCGCCGACTGGCAGACGCTCACCGGTCCGGATAAGATCGGCAACTCACTTGTCGGAATCCCAACACCTCTGCGCGGTCGAACCAGAAGTACCATTTCCCAGAGGAATTCGTGTGATGCGTAGGTTCATGCTGGGCGCTGCGTCCGAGCAAAAGGTCGTGACGATTGGCAGCAACGGTTCTCGCTTGACGGTACTCAAATTGATGCCGGACGGCAGCACGAACCGGCGAGAGCAAGAGCTGCCGAGTGAGGCCGCGGCGAAATCGGCGGGTGAGAAACTCGCTCAGGAGCTGCTGGCGCGTGGATACGTCGAGCAGCGATCTGACGCTGCGAAGTCAACCAAGCCGGCCAAGCCGGTGGCGAAGCCCGCGCAACGCTCGCTGGACGTCGAAGACGACCCGGGCCCGCTCTACGATTTGACGGAAGAAGCCACTGACGCGCCCAAGCTCGTGCTGCCGCGGGTCGCGCTCGCCGCCGAGTCCGCCAAGCCCGCTCCCAAGAAGAAGAAAAAAAGAGACTGTAGCAAAGAAAGCGGGGTTTCTAGCCTCTTCCGCGAGCTTGATGCAGTGAAGTGGCCGTCGCCAGCCGCTGAGAGGCTTGCTTGTCCCGTTGCATATCAAGGGCGATTCGGCGTTGCAGAGACTCCTGTCGGCGTATCCGATAGACCGTCTTTTGCATCTTACGGTGACGGCGGTTACTCCGCTCCACGGCGTTGGACGTCGAAGGCAGCAGTTTGTCGTCCAGGAACGTGAGAGCTTTCTCCAGATTGGGCGAGTACAACTTGTCCAGACTTCGACCCAAGCTGCGATACCGCTTCAGCCGACTCCGCAGACTGGCCAGCTTGGCCAGTGCCGTGTCGATGCGGCAACGGCGGTCGAACAGCCGATAGACCTCGTCCATGATGGCCCGCAGGGCCTTCAGCCGTGGCTCGCCCCGGCTGAGCCGTTTCAGCGTGGCTCCGCTGGGCGGTCGTCAGTCGGTGTTGGACGAAAAGATGGCGATGCTCGAACAGCTCCGAGACTTGCTGCTTGATCCTCCGGGCCAGGCGTACTTGCGCCGGGCCTCGGCGGTCTTCGGCTGGCCGACCGCGGGGCAGCTTCGGGGCCTGTGCCGCCAATTGCTTGCGGATGCGGGCTGAGACGCGCAAAACCGCCTTGGTCAGTTCTTTGAGGATGTGGAATTCGCAGACCTGATGCGGCACGTCGGAGAAGACTTCGGCCAGCGGCTGGGGGTACAAGGGCGAGCCGTCGGTGGTGACGCCGCGCACTCGTGCCACCGCGGGCTGTGATGGCCTGCTTGAGGCCGATCGAGGAAGCGACGGATGTCGTCGTGGTCGGGGTCGTGGTCGAGCACTTCGTAGAGCAGCCGATGCTGCTTGGGGCCGTCCACGGCCGACAACACGCAGAAGGGGCCGTCGTACAGCTCGTCGGCGACCAGGTAACCCGAGAAGTCGGCCAAGGCCCAGTCCAGGTAGATCGGTCTCGCGCGTGGGCGGCCGATTTTTTTCCCCGCCGCCTCGACCCAGTTTTGGATCGTGGCGAAGGGGACAAAGACTCGATGGTCGCGCCAGAGGCTCCAGGAGGCCGCTCGGTAAGGTACATCGTCCTCCACGACATGGCGCACGGCCAGGGAGATGACGCGATGCGTGTAGCGGCTGCCTGGCGGAGCTAGGTCAGAGAGGTCGGCGCTGAAGTAAAGCCGACAGACCTTGCAACGGTGCCGCGAGTAAACGACATGGATCTCGCGAGGACGGTCCCGCGAGAGGTCACCGATGTCGTGAAGGACGCGGTGCCCTCGGTTGTCGCGGTAACAGCCGCGCCCGCAGCGCGGGCAGGACCGTCGACGATAGTTGCGGGAACGCCGCTCCACCAGGGGAGCCGGCAGATCTTCGACACAAGTGATCCCCTCGGTGCGATCCGGGACATACTCTCCAGGTTCCATGATCGGCCCTCCAGAAGCCTGCTGGGCATAGAGAAGAGCAGATCAAAATCGACAACGGAGGTCAAGATTTCCCGCTTTCTTTGCTACAGTCTCAAAGATTTTTGTATTTCAAAACGCTTTGCTGGTAATGTTGGGCTTTTTTTTAAAAATCCTCCGTGATAATTTTAGTACGACTAACAACCATTACTCTGTTATTTATAATGGATATCCTTTCTAAAATTAAATAATATAACACGTCAGTGTTCGTTCAGCCCTTCCCACATGAGAGTACCTGCGGGGCGTGTCGGAAAGCCCTGCAACATAGGCCCGGATGGCCGAAAAAATGGTCTCGGGCGACAAACTTTGGTATTCTTTGCATCTGGCGACCAACTTCCTCCGATATCGAGGCGAGAGCGATGGACGAACCTCCAGAACCTGTTGACAAGCAACGCTGGGAGAAACTCGCAAACAGAGACATGCTCGGACGTGGGGGCCGAGTACGCAGTCTACCCCGTCGCCCATCATCCAATGAGGATATGCAGCCGAGGGTCTCGGCGACGTTTGCCGACAATCTTCGTGCTCTCGCACATCTAGCCAAGGTGACGCCCGATGAGGTCGTTGAAAAGTGCAGAATCTCTGGACGGTGGTACACTAGGCTGATGGCCAACGGCCTCGCTCGCATAGACAAGCGGACACGGCCCGGCCTGGAGCGACTGGCGCACTTCTTCGATCTCGGGCGAGTTGAGGACTTTTGGGACCCCAGGATGGATCGGCGACGGCAGCGGGCCGGGGCTGAGGAACAAATCATCACATGGAGTACAAAGGTGAACTGGTCCTACGCCAAGAAGCTCCTCGAATTGCTTGAGACTGGCGAGCATGAGCATCTGAAGGGCTTGATCGACACGCTTCACAGCCTGGAATCCCTAAAGATGATCCAAGGGGCTGGGGCGGCGTCCGGTCGCAGTCGTCCCGAGGATGCCGATGCTTCCGGCACCCTTCGGCAGCGAATCAAGCGTCGTCCCAGATAGGCCGTCTTACACACATTCACTTTGACGCTTGACCCGTGGCCTGATTAGCGTAACATAAATTAAGTTATGTTATGTAAATACAAATACTTGTGCGAGACACTTGCTCAAGCAGAACGACCGTACCACTTTCGAACTTCGTCCCAATAAGCGGACGAATCTTCACCTGCGGTGATATCAATCATCGCCTGGAGAAAGATCATGCGGCCAGAGTGGACGCCGGCAGTGTCTATTTCCCGACCGTCGTAGTCTGAATTACCTTCCGCGCCACCGGCATCACAGCGTATCTTGACGAAAGCGGCACGATCGAAAAGGCACAGGCCATCGCCTTCCACGAATCGCCCGAGACCACCAAGCTCTACGATCGCACCTCAGACCAAATTGACCTCGACGAAATCGAGAAAACCAGGATTTGAGCGCCAACTGCAAGAGCGGTAGAATCAACATCGGCTTGGAGGGTGCTAAGGCCGCCTCGTTGGTAGCGAGAAACTCACCACCGTCTTCGCCCGATTCAAATGTCTTTGATGTCGGTAAAGTTCATGAACTACGAAACACAACTTCGTGATTTCCTCCCAACGATACAACCCGCTGACATCATTACGGAGATCCCGGGCGGGAGCGGCGTTTTTAACGTCGCAAATGTCCCACCGCCCACTTATTCCCGCACTTGGGTTTCCTGGGGAGCTGGTCGTTTCAGCCCCTCTGGGGAACCCGCTAAATTTTACGCGACCAACTTTGATATCTGTATGTCTGAACTCGGTTTTCCACCTGGGACAATACCAACAAATGTCGTTTTCGAAGCCGGCGAAACAAAAAACTCTTTCACAGTAATTGATGTACATCGCCTGCCTGAAGCAATCAGAAATCCGCTCTATGCTGATAAGAATCCGGCAACCAAATGGGATATGTCACATCTATTTATGGACATAGTTAATTCAGACGATCGCTACAGCGGAGTAGCGGGTGCTTACTATCAGAGTGCTTCGGGTCAGATGCTGCAAATTGCGGGTAGCTGCCTTCTCCTTACGTCAGAAATGCCTCCGATTAACATCATTGCAACAGGCGATTACTGGTCTTGGAAAGCGGGGATGATGTAGATTGACGGGTGAGTGCCCGACGGGCAAGTCCGCCGAGATTGGTCGTTAGGGGGCGCCGACCATCAGCCACCTTCAGCGCAGAGAATCGAGACAACCACATGCCCCCGCTCGATATCGATCGGGTTATTCTTCGGGGTCCGGCGCGTCTGGCTGGCAGTCACACCCGCCAACTGGTCGACGATCTGTCGCTTGGCAACGCGCTCGGCTGGTCGATGTCCCACTCTGGGAGTAAGTTCACCCCGGGGTCCGAGTGGTCATTCGAAGTACGCGACGAGGACGCGATCGAGCTATCGCAGGCGTGTGGAGAGAGCTCGGAGAGATTACACCGATCGGGAGCTCCTTGAACAGTTTTTTGGGCAACGCGGATGGAAGGCCAGGCTTCGTTCACTCGCCTCTTTCTTTGCATGCGGGGGTGTTGCTGTCTTTGCGTGCCGATCTGTAAGCGCGTACAGAAACGCAGACCTATGATGAGTCGCAGCTTCCTCTTTCTCTGGGCTGATCCAACCCTCCGCGATGCCTTAAGGGCGTACCTTGCAGGAGTTTGAGATACCCGAGTCACGGCAAGACCGTGGCTCGGCTAAGGAAGTACCTTGTGGCAGTGTGCGATAAACGTATCTGCCTCATTCAATGTAATCACTTCGTACGGCCAGTTTACATGGGACCTGAGAAACAGCGTTCCTTCACGAATTACCTCGACCACCCACACCTTGAACAAAGTGCCCACAGGATGGAAGTTCCTGAGTTGGACCGAGAACGATACGCGTAAGTCTGTCGACAAGCCTTGGCCGACGAGCGGTCGTACGCGCACGGCGTTCTTCGACGCCTCGCCATAAGCCCGGAAAGTCTCGACGATGATTTGCCGCATCCGCTTGCACCTCGCGTTTAAGGGAAGTTGAACCCAGCACCGATCACACCGCCAAGAACCCACCGCAGGAGAACCTTCCCCCAAGACGGTCGCGATGCATGGGCGTTCTTTCGCCACCGGACGATCGCCTCGACCAAGCCGGCGCCGGGCGCCCTGGTCGAGGTCACTACCGCCGCCAGGAATACGTTTCTGCTCATCTAGCCCTTGCTGATCTTGCGAAGGCACTTCTCCAAGATCTTCGGTGCGTCATGTCGTCGCTTGTTGACCCTGATTGGGCTTATGCTCGAGTGAGAATACCGTTCCTCACCGGTGCGCCGAACGTCCCGAACTGCTCCACCGTGGCTTAGCCACTTCTCGCGCACGTCACGCAAACTCATGGTGCACTCCAATTTTTGATGCCTTCGGTTAGCAAGTCCGACTTGCACGAGTAGGTTGTTCGTTTAGATGTGCTATGTGGATTGAGATCTGATCTCTACAAAAACTGACAATGTGATTTTGGATTCCGATCCCGCCCGGCAACTGCTCGGACAAATGAAAGAAATGAAATCGCACTGCGCAGTTCGAGAACCGGCGCAATTGGAGTTGTTTCAACTTCCCGTTAATTCACGGGCAAAAAATAAAACCGCTCAGCATTGCACATGAGCGGTCATGTTCTCGGGTAAATCCTTCGAAGATTTGGACCTGAAGAACCAAGAAATGCAGATCTTGTTTTTCCAAAACAAATTCTGTTTGTCGATTGAATCCTGCAATTATTTTGTTTCGGTGGCGCCTGATTTTCAATCTAACGATTCAGTAGAATTAACAAGTACAGTCTCAGATTTTTCATTCACAAGGTGCACGCCTCTAACATATGCATTATAGTTTATACGTCGGCGCATACAGGGTCCACGGTGAGTGTACCACGCGTACTTCTCGGAATCAAGGCCAAGGCTCAGAAATTTTCGCTTTTTCTTCCGGAGCGTGACGAGTGGTGTCGCTTCCGCGCTCCACACCGGCATTTACCGGATCCCACGACCCGCTGAGCAGCCGGAACCAACGGGGATTATTTCCCGTTACTTGGGGATCGGGCAGACGACGATCGCGTGCAATCTCGAAACCGATGATACAGCGGATTATCAACGCCTACGTCCTGCGGCCGCATGCATGGATCCAAGTGCAAGAAAATCGGTGAGGATAAGCGGTCAGGAGTCGGAAGCCCGAATCGGCTCCTGACCGCCTTTCGTCGGATCCGCAGCTCCCCGGATAAGAGCTGGTGAACACCCATTGACGATTGTCCGGACGATCACGATGGTGCCCCGCCCCAATCCGCCGCTTGACCCGCCGGAAAAAAGCTGCCTCATAAAGGGACGCTGGTTCATGCCTCGCCGTGCGCCAACGGTATTATTTATAGAATCTTCGGAAAATTTTAAATCCATTCTGGACAGTATGTTCCGATCAAATTCATGCCCCTGACGGCGTAGGTGCATGTACGAAATTTAAAAAAACACTGCATTGTAATAGATAGCGACGGAGTGCGCTGAGGGTGCGCACCGCGTGGGCTGATGCAATGTTAACCCTGACCGCACCGTTGGGCGCGATCGGCACCTCCGAGTTTTTGTTGCGCCCGCGGCGGTCCCCCCCTCACCCGGCCTGCGGCCGACCTCTCCCCCGTCGAGGCGAGGTGGTCGGAACGAAAAGCCGTTGGCAAATCGACTTTACGTCGCGAAAGAGATGATTGGACCCCTCGCCTGCGCTGGGACTGCGCCTTTGACGCGTGGTTTCCACGGTCAAAAGGGACGACTCGACACCGTCGATCCAATGCCGGAAGTTGGCTGGTGACAGACGGAATCAACCGACACAAGGCTCGGCTTATGAGTGGTTTGCGCTCTCGTGATCTCAGCTCGGCCTGTCCCAAAAAAGCCCCCGCTCCGGGTCGCCTCCGGGCCGAGCAAGATGGCACAAAAGACCCCCCGAAAAACCTGCCAACCACTGCCAACCACTGCCATTCTTGTGGAATTCGTACCTGAAACTCTGTTTTGGGCTCGCATGCCAGCCGTCCCGTCACCCGAACAACGCCGGTTCTGAACCAAGCCGTAACGTTACCCACACGATTCCCAGAAGAGCCAAAATTAAAGCGAACGGCAGGAATTCGGTTACCCGGGACCTGGTCGACCCATACTAGCCCAAGGCGTTCGCGAGGAGCGGCGGCCTTGGCCGGTGCACTTGCATTGCCCCATAAAACCCCTCGCTCGCGCGTCGGGCTAATATTGCCGGTCTCCTCGACACCGCTCTCCTTGGGGAACTTTCGGCCGGCCGGTCACCTAAGCCGAAGGCATGAGAAAGTCGCGGTTGTAGCGCCCGCTCCGATTATCCAGGCGCCGAATCGTAACTCGATGTGGATACTCACCATACGTTAGACTGTTAAACTTTGCCGGTTATGCGGGCGCCCGTTCGTAATATGATGGTGCTTCAAGAGATACGTCAAAGTGTCCGAATGTGCCGGCTATGCGGGCGCCCAGGTGGAAGTTGATGATCTGCATAGGGTTAGAGCGATTCTTCGAACTTCCGATTATTCCGGCGCCCAAGCGGAACTCGAAGCTGCATTGCGAGATGCGGACGATACCCTTTTGCTCGGGCGCCTTTTGGCGCGCGGTCCCGAGTGCGAGACGCTTCACGAGGCTTTGACGAGCGACACGCCCGTTTCCTGTGATGGGTAAGGCGACCGGCAGGAAATTAAACGACCAGGGCGGCGCTTGTAGCCATACCAACCCGACGCGCAAGAAAGCGGGCCGCCGGTGTCACGCGCTGGCCTCGGCCAGCGTCCGACGCTTGCGCGTCGGGTTAATGTGGCGAGGCTCCGTAGTCCCGATATCTATGCGATCGCTCGGAACCGACCGATCCTTGGGTAAGTCTCCACCCGCCGGTCGCCTAATTATCTTTCCGGCCGCGGAAATCCGCGTTGAAGCAAACGTTGTTGTGATCCGATTGGACCACGAGAGCCGGGTGCAACTTCGCCCCGACTCCCGTCGTGAAGGCAATGGACAACAGCACGATGTCGCCTCGCTGCACCCTCATGGCTTCTTGTGAGCGTCGTAGTCGTTGTAGGCGTCAAGGTCGGGATCGTCCCAACCGGCGGAGGCGGCCGATTTGGCCATGAGCGGATAGAGCTCGCGAGCATCGAACTCCTCCCCCGCGGCGAACAGGGCACTGAGACTCTCGTACTGCTTGGCCCGCATCAGCACGTAGTGCACGTTTGTGGCGCGTATCGACCAGGTGCACGGGGCTACCGCCATCCTTCTCGATGGCCTGCCGTAGATCGTCGGGGAGTTTGGTCGTCATGGTATCGTCGAGTTCTGTGGATGGATGAGGCTCGTGTATCAAGGACGAGTCACGGTGGCCAGCGGAGAACTCGCCTCCCTTACCGTCTGGTCGCGTCGACATTCGCACGGCCGCGGCGTGGTGGCTAGAGGAACTGGTGTTTCAATCCTCGTTGTCGTGGATTGGCGTGTTGCCTGATCGCGAAGCCCGTCTCTCAAGGAAGTCGTTGTACGCGACTTCGATCAGCACCCCGAGCCCGACGCCCACGGCGTAACAAGCGAGATCGCTCCAGAGGAAGCCAAAGCCTAGAATGAGCCCACCCAGGGTCGTCCGGCGGATCGAGACGATCCAGGGGGCGTCGTACAATTGGCTCACTTCGATCATGACGGAGAATACGATCGCCAGGAGCGCGACATGCCGGGTGGATGCCCTGGGCAGGAACAATCCGAACCCGAGGAAGGCGACGAGCGCCCAGAGAGTATCACCGGTGTAAGCCGCGATGAACGTCGGCAAGGCCGAGGGGAATCTGCGCGAGCCGATCCCCAGGACGCAAGCCAGGGCGATGAGGGCTATCCAGATCATTGGAGTGCGTCGCATGGTCATCTCGGCTCGGTCGAAACGGGGGAGATCGTCCCATAGCGGACGAATCCGCCGATTTTCAAGTTGACGCTTTCGTGACGCTCGGAGACGAGCCCTCGGTGACGGGAGTCCCTTGCATACGATACCTCAACCGCGCTGAAATGAAGCAACTCGGGACCCTTTCGCTCTCCTGCTCCTTCGAACACCCGGCCTCGCTCTCACCTCTGTAGTGTTAAAGGAGGCACGATGGCTGGCGTACGAAGAGAAGCCTATCAGGTCCTGCTCGCCCAGTCGGGCGACCGCGAGGCGCTGGCGGCGCTCTTGGACGAGATCCAGCAGCCGCTCTACCGTTATCTGGTCGGACTTGTCGCCGACCGCCATTTGGCCGAAGACCTCCTCCAGGACGTGTTTGTCGTGATCTGCCGCAAGCTGGTCTGGCTGCGCGAGCCGGAGGTGTTTCGACCTTGGGTCTTCCGGATCGCCTCTCGCGAGGCAATGCGTCGACTCAGGAAACAAAGGCGCGACTGGCGCTCCCTGGGCGAGCCCGAACTCAACGAGCTGGCGGCACCGGACGCCATCCCGGAAATCGACTCGGCGGAACTAGCGGAACGGGTCCGGCGCGCTGATCCCGACCGTCTCACTCTCCAGCCGGGCCGTGCTGATCCTCCACTATGTCGAGGGACTCAGCCTTGAGGAGGTGGCCGCGATCCTCGACGTTCCGCCTGGCACTGTGAAATCGCGTCTTGCTTACGGACTCGCCACACTTCGGCGCAAGTTTGAGAGCGTCCGTCTGGCCGGAGCTGCTGCGCGTGGAACGGCGGCCCAATGAGCGCCGCGGGACAGTTTCCTCTCAACCTCAATCAAGGAGTTCCCCATGAACCGAACTAATGCGCCCGACCTGGGCAACGTCCGGGTCGCCGCGCTCGAGCGAGTCGACCGCGGTGGCCGCTACCTCACGTGGGCAATCATCGCCGTGGCGATCGTCGAGGCGACGCTGCTGGTCACTTTCCTGCTCCTCATGGACTATCGCGACCGTCTCCACTGGCTGCTCTTGGTGGCCGCCTTGCTCGTCTACTGTACCCTGGGCCTCGGCCTCGTCGCCCTGGGGGCTTACGTCAACCTCGTAACGCAGCGCATTCTGAAGGCCATCGCCCTCCAGGGCGAGCCGGAATCACGAACCCCGGAATAGGTGTGGTGTTTCTCCATTTCCGGCTGAAGCAAGACACATCGACTCGGTCGATCGTTCGAACACTTTCCAAAAATTCGAAAGATTTACCAATGTGGCGAACCAGCTAAGAACGTGTTAAGGTGTGTCGACTTGGGTCGCAACACGAGGATTTGCGGCCCCATTGTGAGGGAGATCCATGAGGGAGTTCTTCGGGCTGCACGGACAGGTGGCGCTGGTGACAGGGGCCGGCCAGGGAATCGGTGCCGGCATCGCCCGCCGGCTCCATGCCGCGGGTGCTAAGGTTGCTGTCTTCGACCGCGATCCCGCGCTGGCGAAAGCCGTCGCCGATGAGCTTGATGGTCTTGATACCGTGGGCGATGTCCGTTTGCAGACCGACGTTGAGGCGGCCATCGAGCAAACCGAGGCCAAGCTCGGGCCGCTGTCCATCCTGGTCAATAATGCCGGGATCACCGGCCGTACCGATCTGAGCTGGAACCTCGACGTCGACGAGGTGCGCGACGTCTTCGAGGTCAACGTGATCGGACCGTTTTTGTTCTGCAAGGCCGCGGTTTCGCGGCTACTTTCGCGAGGCTACGGCCGGATCGTCAATGTCGCTTCGATCGCCGGCAAAGAGGGGAACCCAACGCTCTTACCCTACTCGGCATCCAAGGCGGCCGTTATTGCCATGACCAAGTCGCTCGCCAAGGAGCTGGCCGGAAAGGGGGATATCACGGTCAACGCAATCGCGCCGGCCGTCATCCGCACGGCGATCCTTGACGGTGTCGCACCCGCCACGGTCGCCTATATGATATCCAAGATCCCACTCGGCCGAACCGGAACCATCGACGAAGTCGCGGCGCTGGTTCATTACCTGGTCAGCTCGGAAGCGAGTTTTACAACTGGCCAGTGTTACGACATCAGCGGTGGCCGAGCCACATATTGATCCCCTGATCCTGATCTGACCGAGTTTTGCAGAGTCCAACCGACGCTTGTCAAGGAGACAAGGCAGCCTTAGGCCTGCCGTGACGATCATGCCGCCACGACGCACGGACGAGCATCCTGAACCGAACCACAACCGGCGCGCCGACGGCCCTGACAGCGATATTCTCGCTCCGCGAAGCGAAATTGAACTGATCGGCCCGGCGCGACCAATGGTGCCCCGGTCGATCGCACCCGCGCCGCCCGACAACTACGAGCCTCCGGTTTCGGCCGTTGGCCTGCTTTTCCGACAACGGCTCGAACGGATCCACATTTGCCGGACCCACTTCCGCCTGGACATCAACACACGCCCCACGACCCGAGTGCTGGGGGGCTATTACAAGTCGCGGCGACTGGTCCGAATCTACTCACACGATCGTGCCGAGGGCCGGCGGCCTCTGGAAGAGCTGTTCGACACCTTCCTTCACGAGGTCGCCCACCATCTCGAGTACACGGAGTCGCACTCCTTCGCCTCCGGAGGATGCCGGCGCGTCCCCGGATTGATGCACAGCCGCCTCTTCTGGCGAATTCTGGGGACACTGAAGCAGCGCTGGGCCGATTCTCAACTCCAGCGCCGCCGTTGAGCCAGGTCAGAGACGACACGATCAGCCGGCCTGCTGTTCAGCATCCCCTGAAAAAGCAGGCCATCCCTCGACCGACTCCATCACTTAGCCTCAAGTCCCAGTTCTTTGATCTTGGCGGCGACGTCGGGGCCGGCCTGCTCGGTTTTGACGGCTTTATCAATGGCCCGAATAATCCCCTCCTTGTCGATATAGAACGTCCAGCGAATGGCGAAAGGGCCGTCTTTACGGAGGACGCCGTAAGCCGTGGCCGCCGGTCATATCGGGGTCACTGAGGATGGGGTAATCGAGCTTGAGCGACTCCGCGAATTTCTTGTTGACATCCGGCTTGTCGACACTGGCGGTGAAATAGGCAACCTTGAGCTCGTTGAGCGCCTTGCTGTGCTCGGCAAGCGACTTGCATTCCTTGGTGCAGCCACCGGTGAACGCTCTTGGGGAACCAGGCGAGGACAACCGCCGATTTTCCCTTGAAATCTTCCAACGAGTAAGTCTTGCCGTCCGACCCCGGAAGCGAAAATGGGGGCGCTGGGTCGCCGACCTTCAACTCGGCCGCGGCCGCGCCGGCAACAATCAACACCGAGAGAACGCCCAGACCCAACATGGCCATCCGCTGTCCAGCGATTCGAATCATGATAACCTCCTGACGCTTCGGCCTTGGCATGTACACACCCAAAGTCTCGGCCAGCCGAGACCTCGTTTTCGAAAGCGTAACAGTCTCAATAACCCGACGCAACCAACCTCTCCCGGCCGTTTCCCCACCTTTCCCCCACGTGAGAAACCTGCGAAGCGTTTATTGGTTTCAATAGTGTTTTCTCGCCAGCCGGACAGCGGCGCGGGCTGGGGGGCTTCCCTTCGTTTCCTCTTGTCACTTGTGGTTTTTTGTCGAATGCGAGGGCTGGTAATTTGCGGTGAATGGATAAATTGTATGGTTATTGTGGTCTTGGTGCAGTCGGCAGCCGGGATGCGATCTTGAAACGGTCTCCAGAATTTTGGGTCACGTAGTGTAAACTATCTTGGTACGAAGCTGTATTATCCACCTGCATAGGCTTCCGAAACATCTGGAACGGACAACCTCGACGCTCATCCATTCGAAAGCCACTGATGCGAACTCGCCGACGCCGCGATCTCAGGCCGACACTGGATCAACTCGACGACCGTTGCTTGCTCTCGGGCCTCACCCCGGCCCAGGTGACTCAGGCCTACGGTCTGAACGCCATCGCGTTTCCCACGTCCGCCGGGACAGTCGTTGGGAATGGCGCCGGCGAGACGATCGCTTTGGTCGAGGCGTACCACGACTCCACCCTCAGCTCGGACCTGGCGACGTTCGACGAGCGGTACAATCTGCCCGCGCCGTCGCTCACGGTGATCGACCAAGCCGGCCAGGTTGCCAACGCCGGCTGGGCGCTCGAGGAGTCGCTGGACGTCGAGTGGCGCACGCGATCGCCCCCGGCGCGAATATCCTGGTGGTGGAGGCCCAGTCGCAGAGCCGGCAAAGCCTCTTGACGGCCGTGAACACCGCAAGGTACACGCCGGGTGTCGTGGCGGTCTCGATGAGTTGGGGCTTCTCCGAGACCCGCAATGAGAATTCCTACAACGCGTACTTCAAAACTCCGGCCGGGCACACGGGGATCACGTTCGTCGCCGCCAGCGGCGACAACGGTGCCAGTGGCGGAGTCGAGTGGCCGTCGTCCTCTTCCGATGTGCTCGCCGTCGGCGGGACCACCCTTTCCGTCAACAGCGCCGGTGACTATCAATACGAGTTGGCCTGGGGCGGCAGTGGTGGTGGCTACAGCCGGTTCGCGGCGGAGCCCAGCTACCAGAGATCGATTCAGGGGACCGGAAAACGAAGTACGCCCGACGTCGCGTTTGACGCCGATCCGAACACCGGGGTCCAAGTCTTTGAGACGCCGCCCGGCATGAGCCAAGGCTACTGGCAGGTCGTCGGTGGCACCAGCCTCGGCACTCCGGCTTGGGCGGCGATTATCGCCATCGCCGACCAGGGGCGGGCGCTCGACGGCAAAGGGAGCCTTGACGGTCCCAGCCAGACCTTGCCCACGCTTTACGCCGTGTCGTCGACCGACTTTCACACCATCACGCCTCGCCATCGAAACGCCGGTGGCGCCAATACCTCAACCGGTCTCGGGACGCCCAACGGCCCGGCTTTGGTTGACGACCTGGTGGGCAGCAACGTCACAACACCACTGACGACCGGGCGTGTACTGAGCCGTGCGTCATCACATTCCGCCAGCGTCAAGAAGGCCGCGGCTGTGATCCACGTCGACCCCGGACGAACCGGTCATCACGTTAAATTTTCTTAAACTCTCCAGCGATCAGGCTTTGGCTTCCATTGGCGATGCGAAGTGTCTCATCGTGCAAACCGCTTTCAAAGCAGAGAGTTGAGTCGATCTAATCGATTCGCTCGCTCGAATCGTCCCAGCCCGAATGTTCCGACAATGCAATCATGGAGCTTGTGGATTATTGGAGTCGCGTCGGGTAGATTGTCTTCGAAAGACTTGATGAGTTCTCGCGTCGGCCCCGCCGCCACCAATCTCATCAGTACCTGGTTCGAGCATTAGTTGAACATGCGACATGTGTACTCATCCCAAAGCGCGGCTTGACACGAAACGCTCGATTCGGCATCTCGTACGTTCGCGGATTTGACCACGCAATGGATTGCGCAACAATGAGAGAAGGTCACTCATGCGAAATCGTCGACGCGGCCTGCGCAGTCGGCCGCATTTGGATCAACTTGATGATCGTTGCTTGCTTTCCGGTTACTCGCCGGTGTCGTCAGCGGGTTATACGCCGGCCCAAATAGCCAGCGCCTACGGTCTGAATGCGATCACGTTCACGTCCTCGTCGGGCACGACCGTTCAAGGGAACGGCGCGGGCGAGACGATCGCCCTGATCGAGACGTACCACGAACCGAAACTGGCGTCGGACCTGAACACGTTCGATCAGGCGTATGATCTACCGAAGGCGAACCTGACCGAAATGAACCAGGCTGGCAGCCAGACCAACAGCGGCTGGGCCGTCGAAGAGGCGTTGGATGTCGAGGGGCGCACGCGATGGCCCCCGGAGCGAATATTCTGGTCGTCGAGGCCAAGTCGCAAAGCCTCCAGAACCTGTTGAACGCCGTGAACACGGCGCGGAACACGGCTGGGGGCAATGTGATCTCGATGAGCTGGGGCTTCTCCGAGATGCCCAATGAGACCTCCTACGATTCGTATTTCACGACCCCCGCCGGGCATGTGGGCATCACGTTCATCGCCTCCAGCGGCGACAGCGGGACCGTCGAGTATCCGTCGGCCTCGCCCAATGTCCTCTCGGTCGGTGGGAACTCGTTCAATCTGAGCAGCTCGGAACTTACGGTCCGAGACCGCCTGGTTCGAGAGCGGCGGTGGCTATAGCCAGTACGAGGCGGAGCCGAGCTATCAGTCATCAGTCCAAACGACCGGCTTGCGAAGCACGCCCGACGTGGCTTTCGACGCCGATCCGAACACGGGCGTCGAGGAATATGAAACTGATCCCGGGGCGAGGCAGGGTTCATGGCAGACCGTCGGCGGGACCAGCGTGTGCTCTCCGTCTTGGGCGGGGATGATCGCCATCGTCGACCAGGGGCGGGCATTCGCCGGCAAGGGGAGCCTGGATGGCCCCACCCAGACCTTACCGTCACTCTACGCGGCTGCCTCGACTGACTTCCACGCGATCACCGCGTCGTCCCCCTCTTTCCCCGGGGCGGTGGAAATTCGGCTTCGGAGGGCTCGGGGGTATCGACCCTCGGAGGATTCGGGGGCTTCAACGGTTTAGGGATGGTCATTCTCCGGCTGGAGCGATTTCGGCTTTAGCTCGGGAGTAGCGAACCGTCCAGCGGCGCAACCGCGAACACTTCGACGGGCCTCGGGTCGCCCAACGATCATCGCTCATCAACGACCTGGTGGCAAGCACCACCACGACGCCGTTGACGGCGATCACCGGCAGCGGTCAGAGTGGAAGTGGGAGTGGAACAGCACTAACAAGCTCGACGGAACCCACCGCACCGACCGGCGGCCAGTCGAAACATCACCACGTGACCAAGCACGCCAGGCTGAGCACTCGCGCAGAGACGCAGCCAAGACCGCATACGGACGGAGGCTTGTCACGCAGGGCCACGCGGCCGCCAAGAAAGCGGAGGTGGATCGAACGCGTTGAATCGCGAGTAGGATCCGGCGAGGCGAGCCCCACTGTCATCGTAATAAGCCTCGATCTGTTCGAAACATCGCTTCGCGGAAGACGTGAGAAGCTCGCCGTCGATAGTACGCGGGATTTACTGCCTACTTCCTCTCCCTACTCTCTTCCAGGGCACTACGAGCCCCCGGCCCCATCACTTTCTCCAGGATGGTCCGGAAGACGTCGGCTGACACACTGAATTCGCCCCGGAACGGGTGATCCATCGACGCGGTAAGGAAAATCAACAGCGCGATGAAGATCGCCAGAATCGCGACGACCAGGGCGTGGAGCTGAAGGTTCTCGACCCAGAATAGATAGGTCAGGAGGCCGTTGAGCAGAGCCCGATCAGGACGACCGACCAAAGCGCGGCGGGCAGGCCCGTTGAGACGGCCTGAAGCCGAAGGCGTCGTTGTTCGAGGACGGTATCCAGCGACCGCAAGACCTCACCATGAGCGATCTTCTCTCGCTCCTTCCCCGGCTCGAAGCTCATCACCTCGTTTTCCAGCCGGTCAAGGATTAGGTCCCCCTCCTCGAGGGCGATTCCTCGCTTATGCGCCGGAATTCCCTTTCGATGACGAGCCGGGTATAGTCGCGCATCATCGTCTCGAGCCGTCCGCGGAGTGGCTGCGGGTAGCCGTCCAAATCGCGGTAGAGACTGGCAACCGCGGCAGACTCCCTCGACACGACCCCATCGATCTCGGTGTAATTCTCCCAAGTCGCAACCGCGATCAGGCCGAGGGCCAGTCCATAGAAGACGCCCAGCGACCCCAAGAAGTAACTCACAAGGTCGTTGTGTTTCACGAGGAGTGTGACGATCAGTCGCCGCACGATCGGACGGCTCATAAAAAGTCCTATCAATGCGAGACTTACGAATACCAAGACGATCGAGGCACAAACAACCAGTTAGGCAGGTCGTAGATCCAGTAAAACGACATGTATCGAGCCTCCCTGGAGTGGACCCCACATTCACAACAACTCCGGACAATCCCAAGCCCGTGCGTTCTCGACATCGCTTGAAGCCCGGACCAAGTCGCGCGTTTGACCATAACGTTTTCAAGGGCGCCAGACCATGCCGATTCAAGGGGATCGACCTTATGAAGCAAATGGCTTCAGCTATTATGCTTAGGGAATCGGCCGGCACGCGATCGATGAACGGACGAGACCGGTTTCGCTTCGAGCGTGGTGCCGCGACAGAGCCTGCGCGTGGAGAATCTCGACCGATTCCATCTTGTTGGCGCGGCCGGTTGACTCGAAAATGGAATTGATCCATTCAAATCAACGTTGACCATCGGTGACCGCCAGTCATCTCCAGGCGCGGAACTTGATGGTTCCGGGATCGAGCAAAGTTGCCGGAGTGCCCCGATGACAGCGATGAGCCCGCCGGAATTGATGGAGAAGCCAAAAGAAACGCGGACACGGGCGGAATCCGCCGCTCGCGCCACGTTCGTGGACCATTCGTGGGGGGCCCGGCTCGCCGATGGGGGCCTGCTGGTCTCGTTCTTGATCCTGACATTTCTGCTCGGAGCCTTTCCGCTCAAGGATGTGGACTACTACTGGCACCTGCGGACGGGCGATCTGATCCGGCAAACCGGACAGGTCCCGCACACGGATATCTTTACTTTCACGGCTCCGCCGAACACCCCTTGGATCGACCTGCACTGGCTCTTCCAGGTCGCGATCAGTTGGGGTCGCGAGCACGGCGGAATCGTCGCGCTCAACCTGGCGAAATGCGGCATCACTTGCGTGGCAATGCTCTTGCTGTTGACGTCGCGGCGACGTGATTGGCCGCTCTGGGCGATGCTCCTGGCCTGGCTCCCCGCGCTGTTGGTTCTCAGCGGGCGGATGTACATTCGTCCGGAGACATTGAGTCTGCTCTACCTTTCGATGTTTCTGGCGATCATCAGCCGTTGGGACCGGTTGCCGTGGCTGGCTTTCCTGTTGCCGATCGTTCAAGTCGCGTGGGTGAACTCTCACGGACTGTTTGTGTTTGGGCCGATCATCTGGTCTTCGGGCTCATTGACGCCGCGCCGAGATTGGGGTTCCGCGGCCCGGAGCGAAAGAAGCTCGCCGCGGACAGCTCCGCCCGCCAGCCTGGCTACTGGGGCCGCTTGTTTGATCAATCCCTACTTTCTCACGGGGTGCTCTACCCGATGGAACTGGCCGGGACCATGAGCAACCCGATCTTTTCTCGGAACATCGCTGAGCTGAGCCCGATTCCGCGCTTTATCGCCAACAGCGGATGGTGGAACCTGCCATTGCAACTGCATCTGGCAACCATTGTCCTGGGCGCGCTTAGCTTTTTGATCCCGTTAGTCTGGGTGGTCGG
>CAVRFS010000097.1:0-46251 GCA_963720335.1 uncultured Planctomycetota bacterium
GGACACTGGCCTAGGCCGGCGCCAGACGCACAGCCGATCCCCTCGCTCGCGCGTCGGGTTAGTATGGGGTCGTGTGCAACTCATTGGAAAACCGCTCTAGACGCGGCAGTCGTCATTTTCTTCAGAGTGCTCCGCGACCCCCGATAGACGCATCGCATCGTCCACGACCGCCTGCGGTGCCCTGGGGATCGTCACGGGCTCGTCGTAGCCCTGACGTGCGATCTTGATAACCTTGCCGCCCGAGAAGTAGGCCCTCGCGTCGGAGACCGTGATGTCCGTCCCCTTCCACAAATCGGGCAGCGTCTCTGGTGCGAGGAGGCTTGGCTCGATGTGGGACGGTTCGGCGGTCTCGGGGAGGACGACCTCCATCATGGTGTTCTTCAGGTCCGCTTCGTCGAGCCGCTGACGCCAGACGGTCCGGTTCGCGCGGTCGGGTCGGGTCAAACGCAGGACGAACTGCCCCAGTCAGCGAACTCGCAACGTCATTTGACAGAATCTTTTACCCAGGCAATCGCATCCAACTCGGGTCAGGTGTCTCTGGAGCACCCGAGTTGTGAATGGTGTCCCCGGAACCTACCCTGTCCCCGGGACCTACCCCGTCTGGCGGCAGAGAACCGTATTGTCATTCGGTGCTATGTGATTCAATACATGAGTATTTGAAAATTTTTGGATTGTATATCAGACCGCTTCTTGGTACAATTCCGAATGCTCGAACACGTTGCCGGGTCGGAGCACGCGGTCGAGTTGGCATCCTCGCTCGATTTCGTTTTTCTGCGATGATCAACGCCCCGTCCAGCGATCCAGGAGTTTCTCGTGCACCTTGAATGGTTCTTCACCCGAATTGACGGGAAAAGGGTCGGGCCGTATACACCCCAACAACTCACGTATATGGCTTCCAGCGGCAAACTCACGCCCAACGGCATGCTTCGCGGAAAAGGCGGGAATGAGGCAGCCATGGCACAAAGTTTCAAAATGGTGGCCCCGTCCCCAACACGACCTCAATGATTCTTTCCGCGTGGTTCCGGTTTGTCCTGCCTATCACGTCTTCGTAGGAGATCTTCAATGCCTACCCAATGGTTCTACTCCCTTGAAGGCCAAAATGCGCGGCCCCTTCACTGCCCTCGAAATGAAGAATTTGGCTTCCATCGGACAGATTCCGCCTACCTCCAGAGTGAGGAGGAACCGCCGGACGAAAACGGTGTTGGCCGAAACGTCAAGGGATTGTTCCTCCCCGCTGCCACCTGAGAGCAGCCACTAGACGCCTTCTGGCTACGAATGTCAGAAGTCATCGGCCCCGGTGAAAAACGCCGGGGCCTTTTCGTTGGATCGACGATCGTTGGATGGCACGGCGGCCTGGCCGAAGCCCGCAAGCCGGACGGTGGCCCGCACGACCGTGCCGTCTTGATCGTGGAACATGAATGATTCCGGTCCAGCGTTCGTCGGGAGCATTCTCCAGGCTCGGGGAATAAGTCTCGGCTCCCAACGAATCACCAACGTACACTTTCGCTGTCAGCTCTACCGCGCGAAGAGGTGAATCATGCTGCGCCCAGCACTCCAGGCGTTGTTGGTCTTCGGTTTATTCTTTCCGTATTCGGGATCCGCAAAGGCCTGCACGATCCTCATGACCTGCCGTGGGGGGCAGGTACTCGTGGGAAACAACGAGGATTGGTTTGACAGCAACTCCCGGATCCGATTCGTCCCCGCGGCCCCAGGCGCTCACGGTCGAGTGCTCTTTGGGTTCCGTCTTGGTGGTGTTCAGGGCGGGATGAACGACGCCGGACTCTTCATCGACGCCACGGCACAGAATCGCCTGGAGCGTCACCCATCTGCGAACTCATTCAAGAGCATGCTTGAACTTTTCCGCCTCAATCTCCTTGATCGCGTGTTGCGAGACTGCGGCACAGTCGAGAAGCCCTCCAGGTGCTCAGAGATTCCAACGGGCCTGATCGCGTCATCACGAGCACGGCTAGCATCCTGCTCTGTGATCAGACGGGAGATGCAGTGGTTTACGAGGGGGAAGACGTCGTCCCTCCGAAAAAGCGCGATGTTCTCGTATTGACTAACTTCAGGATTGCCGAGAGCGGATCAGGCCCGGTTTCTTGCGTGAGGTACAACGCCGCGACTCGAATGCTTGCAGCCGAACAGCAACCAACCGTCGAATCGGTGCGGGATGTCCTGGCCGCGACTGCGTCAAGCACAGGATCTCGCACCCAGTATTCCACTGTCTTTGATCTCAAGAAGAAAGAGATCTATGTTTATCACTTTCATAACTTCCGAGAAGTCCGGCGATTCCGCCTCCAAGATGAGACCGAGAAAGGTGACAGATCTCTTGCCATCAGTTCGCTCTTCCCCACGAATCACGAGTTCCAGGAATACCACAGGAAGTTCGACGAATCGCTCGAGAAGCAACAGGAAGACCGGAGTGTCGCCGCGAACGTGGCCAAGGGCACCAAAGACTTCATCGTGAACTATGACACCAACGGAGACAGCAAGCTCGACCTGGACGAACTGGGCCCTACGGCTGCTCCTTCCGGGAAGTGGATGTCGCCACGATCAGGACCTTCGACCGCGATGGCGATGGTAAGTTTGATGGGGACGGACTCGTCCACCTCAGTCTGGCGATCTGCCCGCCTGTCTTGCTCGGCGGTAAGCCTCTTCCTTGATTGGATTCTTGGCCCGTCAAGGTCGCTTGACCTCGCCAGACCCTCGTGTGACGCCTTGATGTCCTCCAAAATATCCCTTTCGTCAGTCAACGAATCAGGTATGGCGACTCCTGGAGCGAGACTAAGGATTACCCGCCACTTGCGAGCGTGGACTCACGCCCTGGTCATCGGTCAGCCGCTGCCATTGCTGCCGTTGTGGCTGGCCGACAACTTGGCCGTGCCCCTGGAGCTGGAAGCGACCTAGGACGAGACCTGCCGCATCCTGCGATCCCGTGACGCGACCATGCGCACGAGCCGGGAACGCTGTTGAGGGCTACCTGATACAATACGGAGTCCTTTGACATCCGAATGCATGTCCAATCGGATCGCCCCTGTCAGCGATCTCGCAACGTCTTTTGACAGAATCCTTTACCCAGGCAAGGGCATCCAACTGGGGTCCGGTGTTGCCGGCACACCCGAGCTGTGCATGGTGTCTCCGGAGCCTATGTATCCCCGGAACCTATGAGGCCAGAAAAAGGGGTCGAGTGCGATCGTCCAGGCGGAAGAATGCGTCGCGGCGATTCCCCGACCTCGTGACCGCTGGGTTCCATGTCCGGACGCCCAGAAAGCTCTGAGGGGACGCAAGAGGCTTCCGATGCGACTGACCGAAGCAACGCGCGACAATTGCGGGATCGAGGTCGTTGCCCGTTGTCGTAAACTAACGTGTTCGACACGGTTTTAATCGACTTCAGACCGAAGGGAAGTGTCGAAAGCCGAAAGCAAGCTGGCAGCGAAAGTTACGCTTCGGTGATCCAGAGACGCAACCTCAGACTGCGTAACAACTTGACGCGAGTCTGCATTTCGTGTAATAATCTGTCTAAGGGCTATCCCCGACCACTGAACGCAGTCGCGATTCGATGTAAACAAATGGCTACTAATACCGAATTCTACACCATCGTCGTGGTCGGAAACATGAATCCCCGGATTCACACGCCGGCTTGGTATCGGCTTGTGGACTTGATCAGTGACGATGAGATGGAGCAGGCTAACAAGCCTCCCTCGAATGACCCTGCCAACTTTTCTTACTTTGTCGTCAGCGGTTTGCTCTGCGCGATGGCAGACAAGCAAGATCGGCATAGCCTGCCACCAAGCGATCTGGGAAGTCAGCACGACTAACGTCGACTGTTTGGAGCGATTGCGAAGTATTACAGAGCAAGTATTTGATCACCTGCTGAAACAGACTCCCGTTAACGCTCTTGGAATCAACTTCAATTACGAGCGGGTCACGGAGATCGTACACGTCGGCCGCCATTTGGCCTCGAATTTGGCTAAGGCTCGATTTGGTCTGGACGATCATGGCCTGATCTCGGGCGAATTGTCGCTCAGGCGTTCGCTTCAAGGTCGAAACTTCCTTGTAACAATTCGCCCTTCGGCCGAGACCGGTCGCGAGTCCATGGTGGCGGTCTCGAATAACTTTGAGTATCGATTCCCAAACACTGGAGTGAGCCACTTCAAGTTAAAGGATACATTCTCGGCTTCGTTTTCTGAGGACCTAGAGGAGGCGGAGAGACAGACTTCCCCGAGTCGTTGAAGCAATCAACCAATCGCGGGGGCGAGTATAATGCCATTCACAATTGATGCACTGAGCAGCGGTATGCCACGACACCGTTGTCTACGGACAACGGGCAACGGATCCGATCGTTGGGTTCAGGTTTCAGGGGCGAATATCAGACGCAAGTGGATGAAGAGTTACCGATAGTTAACGCTCGTGCTCCGTATACTTTGCTTATTAGCGATCAGTCAATTCATTATTTAGTTGCGCGTCTAGGTTATGATAAATTAATCACATGGAGCAACGATAGATTAGCGGCGTTCAACAACGATCTATTGACTACATGCAGGAATTCGCAGGCCGAAGCGCCGCACTTGATTTGGCCTGTTCGCGTCGCGAGCGATTCAATTTACGGTGAAGTTCCTGATCCGCCCAGTGAGGTATCGGGCGTTCGAGAAAACGCCAGCGAGATCGAGGATTTCTACCAACGTATTGGTTGGCGCTCGGGGCCTTTCGCGAGTCGTGAGGCTCAAAAATCGGTCCGTGATTTCTGGGTGAGCCAAGGCGATGCCGGAGCGAAATGGTTAGTCGAGAGGCTTGCGCGAGAGACTCACGTCGACGTTCTCGATGGCGCGGCCAATCTGTTGGCGGACATCGGTCCAAAGAGCGTAGAGCCTATCGTCAATTCGTTGGAGCATGAGCGTACACGCGATCACGCCGAGGTTTTACTGAAAGCGCTAGGCTGGATCGAGGCCCCCCAAGATGTTTCCCCGATTCATCTCGACCACCTTGTCCGGGCTTTGGCAACGTATCTCGCGCATCCGGACGCCGACATCCGGGCCGCCGCAAGTGCCGCCACTCGAATCCTCCCATACGACCGCGCCATCGACTTGCTTACTCGACGACGAGAATCCGAGTCCGATCCCGAAGTCCTCGAAGCCATTGACGACGCTTGCAAGCCTGAAACCGCCAGCGAATCTGGTTGCCTACTTTGGAGAAAGGGGAATAGGAATCGGTGGGTCGGCAGGAGTGCAGAATCTGCCGCTGACGTTGATGAGGCAGCCAAGGATTTCGCACTTCGTGAAACGGGAGAGACGTACCTATCCTTCTTCCTAGTCCGCGACCGAGATGAAGGGCGTCAGGTCGCGGCAGTCTTCATGATGGTTGGCGGTCGACCGGATCGCGTGGATTTCCTGCTCTTACCACGCACGTTGCTTACTGAAGTTGGGATTTCAGTGGTTCATATACCGGATCCGAACCAGCATGTGTTCCTCTCTTCCAGACATTTCGGAACCGTTGGCCCTAAACACTTACCGGACAGAGCATTCATAGAGAAACTGCTTTCATTGCTCACCGGAAATTCGGTCGAAATGATTCGAATGAGTAAAGGCGACGTGATTGAAACTGCGAAGTCCCTGTTCGCCGGACATCCGGACCTTGACAGTTATCTTGGAGAGCACTGGCGCAAGGAATTGTTGGGGGAATAAAAGCATCCCCGCCGTTGAGCACCGGGCACACTCTGCACCGACCACCACTCTCGACCCGCTCCACGTCTCTCATGGCGACGCCCGGCACTCTGAATGATCTTGCGGGCGGATCCATCGGTGGTTCGATCCGCCGCCTGCCTGGTGTGCCCTGAACGCAATGCAGTGGACCGGGGAGGGTGATGGGGGTCGCATTTCGCTGCTCATCGATGTCAATGCGGAGCGTCGCGCTTTGACATCCGCGGTTTCTTAAATGCGACCAATTGCGGCACCACCGGCCTCGCCACTCGAGTCTCCACGGGCGGCGGTTGGGGAATTGGCGAACCGGGCGAAAACGGATACCTCGTCACCACGAACGGCGGGTCTTTCATGTTCACCTGCACGTCGCCAAACTCGCCCAGTCCATAGATCGTGTAGCCCAGTATCGGCAGGCCGGCGCTGTGCTTCGCCTTCACCAGTTTTCCAGTCAGCACCGTGCGTCGAGGGTGCTCGCCGACCACAATCAAACGCGCCCCCTCGCCCGAGCTCGACAACGTGTCTTTCAGATACCCGCCCTTCTTCAGGGTCAGTGTGACCTTGTCGCTCGCGGCGTCGTAGTACCGCAGGTTGGTGCCTTGGGCCAGCATGGCCGTGTAACTCGTCCCGGGTTGACCGGGACCGGCGCCCGATAGCTGTCCGCCTGCCAAGTCGACGAGCCCGCTCGGAGACGTGCCGTTGACAAAGAGGTGGAAGAATTGGTTCACCGGCAGCGGACTGACTGGTGTCAGCGTCACTGTCCAGTTCGACGCGTTGTACGCCGGGTTCAGCAGGCTCACGGTTCGATCATCCCGTGTGCCGAATATGCCGTCACGGCCCACGTTCACCAGCGCATAATTGGCCGGGTTGTCCGCATTGGCTGCCACCAGCGGATCATTGAAGCTCAAGACCAGGCTGGTGATCGATTTGGCTGACCCGGTCCAATCCAGGCCGATCTCCAACTCGGGATACAGGACGTCGGTCGTCACCGGTGCGGGATTGCTGGCGCCATGTGGGTTGAAGGTATTGGTGGAGATTGTGACACTATCCTCGATCTGAGGGACGGCCGCAACGGTGGGCTGAACCGTGATCGTCACCGTGGCCGAGGCGCCCAAGGCCAGCGTGCCGAAGTCTGCGGTTACCGTGCCTCCTGCAATCGCTGGTGTGACGCCCGCCACTGATGTGTTTGCGGTGATTTGCGAGGTGATGTTCTGTGGAAGCGTGTCGGTCACGACCACGTCGGTGGCGGCCGACGGGCCAAAGTTGGTGGCCGTGAGGGTGTAGGTAACCGTATCGTCGAAATAAACCGCCGTGGGAGTCCCTTGCAGGGTCATCACGAGATCGGCGGCGGGATCGACCGGGGTCGCGAGCGAAGCGATGTTGTTGTTTTGATCAGGATCGATGTCCAGGTTGGTGACGCTGGCTGAGTCGAAGACTTGGGGGACCGCCGTCGCAATGGGCTGACAGACGATGGTAAGCATTGCCGTGGTGTTGGCGGCCATGTACCCGAGATTCATTGTGACGACCCCGTCGGAGATCGTCGGGGTGACTCCGTGAACCGAGCTGGTCACCATGACGGCGGCGATATTCTTCGGCAGGTTGTCGGTCAAGTTAATGCCGTCCGCGTCGGCGGGACCATTCTGGGAGACCGTTACGCTGTAGGTGTAGGTCTCATCGACGTAGACTCGCGGCGCCGGCGAGCCGGCGATCGTCACGGCGACGTCGGCGATCGACTGCGACGGGATGTCCTGGGCGAACTCCGACGTATCGCCGAGCGGGTCCGTGGCCGTCGCTGAGACAACCCAATTCAACGGCACTCCTGTGTCGAGAGTGACCGTCGAGTCGACGTTGAAGGTCGCGCTGGTGGTCACCGACTCCGAGCCCAGGTAGAGCTGCCCCTCGCCATATCCCGACGCGTCGGCCTGGGGACTGGCAAAAAATTGAAGGAGGTACTGCGTGCTGGCCGCGGCGTTCAGGGACACTTCAATGGTGGTCGATGATCCCGTGGTCGTGGCCGACGACAAGACTGGATAATTCTGGCCGTTGTTGTTGGCATCCGAAGGAACCGACGCTTCATTCAGATTGTTCGGCGTGGGAGTCTGGCCGTCCCCCAGGCTGATTCCCAGCCAAGCGTTGTCGTAAATCGAGTTGGAAAGGATCGAGTCCTCGTTTTCGCTGACGTAGATGCCCGCCTGCGTGTTGAAGGCGATGACGTTGCCCACTCCCTGCGTCGTCCCACCGATGGTGTTCTGCTGCCCTGAGTCCGCGATACCAGGGCCGTTATTACCGAGATTATCCCCTTCCGGGTCGGTGCCGATGTAGTTTCCTTCAATCAAAGTCTGGTAGGTCTGGAGTAACATGCCGTTGGAATCGTTTCCCGAGATGATATTGGCCGCGGCCGCGGTCGTGCCGCCGACCGTGCAGTTGTCTAAGCCGGGAATCGAGACTCCGACGTTGCCGTTCGGAAGAGCGTGCGTCCCGGAAGAGTCGACACCGACGTAGTTACCCGCAATGACGTCGCTGCCATAGCCGATCACGAAGGCACCGATGCCGTCGGAAACGTTGCCCGAAATCAAGTTGCCGGCGCCCACGACGCTTCCGCCGATGGTATCGTGGAACGCGCTGCCAATGAGGATGCCATCCGCGGCATTGCTGATGGACTCGGTTCCCGTGACGTCGGTCCCGATATAGTTCCCCTCGATCAGTTCGCCGGTGCTTTGACCGAGATAGATACCCTGCTGGCCGTTGCCAGAGATCAGGTTCCGGGCCGCCGCGATGGTCCCTCCGATTGTCGAGTTCGTGTCCTGGAGGATCTGGATGCCGTTCGAGCCGTTGAGGAGCCTGCTCGTCCCGGCTCGGTTAAGGCCGATGATGTTGCCTTCGACGAGCGTCGCGTTGTTGTCCGCTCCGTTGAAAGCCCCGAGATTTATGCCAAATTGATCGTTGCCTGAGATCAAGTTACCCTGCGAAGTCGTGGGCCCGCCGATCGTGACTCCGTTGCAGCCCTGGACATCGACCCCGTTCTGGTCGAATCGAGGAATCTCGCCGGCGAGACCGCCTGTGCCCGCGAGGTTCGCTCCGATTGTATTACCCTCGACAAGAATGCTGGTCGCCCCCTGCATCAGGATGCCGTCCAGCGTGTCCCCCGAGATGACGTTGCCGCTGATCGTGTCGTTGGCCGTGTCCGCACAAACAATCCCGTCGCCGTTGCCCGCCGCGGCGGTCCCGTCAGCGGTGCCGATGTAACAGTCTTGAATCAAATCGCCGCCCGGGTCGTCCAGCAAGATGCCATTCCCCGGGCTGTTGACGATCGCCAGCCCCTCGAACGTGCACGAGCCAGCCACTTCATCAAGAACCGACTGCGAACTCGTCAAATTCGATCCATCGATCGCGACCTGCGGCTTGCCCAGCGCGGTGGTGCCGTCGATCGTCACCGCGTTCGTGATCACCGGCAACGCCGAATTCAAAGTGATGGTCTGGAGCCCAGTTCCCGGAAGATTGAAATCAATCACGTCCCGAGAGGTGTCGTTGTTGACCGCTTCGATCGCGGAAAGCAACGAACCCGGGGTCAGGTTGTCGAACGTATTTGTGACCGTGTAGGTCGTCAGCATCTGTCGCCGCTCCATCGGCTCGAGACGCAACAAGGCCAACCGCCGATAGGCGCGAGGACTCTTGTGGCGCCGCGTCAGGGTGTCGATGTTGAGCATTGTCAATCATCCTGGCGTCGATTGGGATGATGCCGATGAAAAACCCGCGGCCAACGCATAAAATTCCGTGCACGCTTACGAGGACGAATCAGGTCGGCGAGGCCACTTTTGACAAGTGCAAGAAACGTATCACTTCGTTCGCAATTGGTTGCTGGGGCCGATCGGTCGGAGAGGCGGTGGATGGATTATTGAGTCTCATTACGCGACGTCCGAATATGGGCCCGGTTCAAAACGGGCGTCTTTCGGACAATAGTATAGACGGCGCACGTGCGCGGACGGGCGCGGTCAGCGGCGAGCCAGAAAAGATTTCCCGGTACGATTGGCACTCGATCGCAACGTTTTCTCAGGGCTCCAGCGCCCAACTCGCCGTGCTTGGCGCCGACACGGCAGAAGCGCAAGTCGCCGATCTGACTGGCCTTCTGTAGGTGAATCTCGCCTGCATCCAGATCCTCGCCGTTTGGGATTCTCGAATCTGGAATCGAAAACGCTCAGGTTCGCTTCAGTTTAATGGTCAGGTTGATCGAGAAGGCGTCCGTCGCTCCGTTAAGGCTTCCCCTGGCGGAGAACGTACCCGCCGCGCCGGCGAACATGCCAGCGCCGCCTTTCACGGGACCTTTCACCGAGAAAGTGAAATTCGCCGCACCCGTGTCCCGTCCGGAACCCGAATAGACAACGTTGATCTGATCGCCGTCGAGATTGGCGAGGATCCCCGCGCCCGGGTGTACTTGATCGCATCGTGCTTGTTCACCGAGTACGACACGCCGCCGTCAAACGTGGACTAGACCGATCCCGGTTCCCGAAGAGCGGAAGGTCGTCGTCCCTTTCGAGATCGTGATCGCATTTACAACGCCTAGACCGCTCAAGGAACCCACGATGGTCTCGCGGTTCGCCGGCACCACGAGTTTGACCTCCGCGACATGGTGATGCGGTAGTCCCGCAGCGGTCAGAAGTTCGCGCAATTCGAGCAGCTCGAGCCGGAACGCTCGTTTTCGACGTAATTGCCTGTCGTCGGCGCTCATTCTGTTACCTCCACGAACTGTGCAAGAGGATCGGATTCCGGGCTATACCTCAAGAATATCACACTCCAGCGCGAGGCAGGGTGGAACGGGTCCTCGATCGACAAGCCGGCGCATCGCCGGCCAAGCCCGCAGGCGGACTCCGCTGCAATCCGCACAACCGCGAAACGCAACCCAGTCGTTGCTACACTCGGACGATTCCGCAAAATCGATCGATTATCCGGCTCGCGACCCCTCGGGGGTCACCGATTGATGCGAGGGACTCAATATTATGGCGCAGTTATCGCAGTCAGGTCCGAATATTCAGGCGTCACACTTTACCTCAAGTCCTGTCGAGAATTATATCGAGTAGTGGTGGTCCGAATATTCAGGCGTCACACGTAAGTCCAATGCCTGCAAGGCTGTGACGGCGTGACGGCGTTTTTGGCCCCGCACAACTTTGTGCGCGCTCTTCTCCGCAATCGTACCGACGGTCGGG
Organism: uncultured Planctomycetota bacterium; assembly: GCA_963720335.1. Classification (GTDB taxonomy): domain Bacteria; phylum Planctomycetota; class Planctomycetia; order Isosphaerales; family Isosphaeraceae; genus CAVRFS01. The sequence continues at coordinate 10,895 of CAVRFS010000097.1, forward strand.
GCGTTCACCCTTCCTTACGGATCGTCTGAATGCGAGGAGGTGGAGTCGAACCGAATTCCGGCGACCGAGCCTTCGTATCCGGTGACCCGGTGGACGAACGCTGATAGCTATCCGGGCCGGGATGTGACGGTTATCTTTAGCGAAGTGTGTATCCGACGCTCTATCCTCTGCGATTCTCGACTCGAGCAAATCGATATGAAAAGCGACCCGATCGACCGCCGCACGGTTTTGCGGCGGATGGTTCAAGCCGGTGCGACCGCGGGTGTTGTGGCCGCGACCGCGACCGTAGGAGGCCAGGGACGGCGGGCGAGCGCGGGCTCGGCCGCTGAACTATCAATCACCGTCCTTTTGGACGAGCCGATCGGCACGATTCGACCGGCCCTCTACAGCCAATTCGCCGAGCACATCGGCGGGGTCATTTACGACGGGATCTGGGTGGGTCCCGAGTCGAAGGTCGCCAACATCGACGGCATCCGCAAAGCCCTGGTCGAGCACGTCCGCCAGATCGGACCGATTGTCGTCCGCTGGCCCGGCGGCTGCTTCGCCGACAAGTATCATTGGCGAGACGGCATCGGCCCTCGTTCCAAACGTCCTCGACGGTTCGGGCGTTGGCGCGAGGAGACCGAGACCAATCAGTTCGGCACCCACGAGTTCATTCGCTTCTGTCGTCTTTGCGGCGCGGAGCCGTACCTCGCAGCCAACGTGGGGACCGGCTCGCCCGAGGAATTCCAGCAGTGGGTGGAGTACTGCAACGCTCCAGCCGGATCGACATCGCTCGCCGACGACCGTGCCACCAACGGCGATCGCGAAGCGTTCGGCGTCCGGTATTGGGGAGTCGGCAATGAGAGCTGGGGCTGCGGCGGTAAGTTTACCCCTGACGATTATTGCCGCGAGTACCGCCGTTTTACTGACTGGCTACCCCAATACAGTGTGCCGCTTTACTTGATCGCCGCGGGACCCAACGGCAACGACCTCGATTGGACCCGACGGTTCTTCACCAAATGGGCTGACGGCCAGCGAGCACCGATCCAAGGCTGGGCGCCGCACTATTATTGCGGGACAACGGGCCACGCGCTCAATTTCAATCGAGACCAGTGGTACGAACAGCTCGCCAAGGCGAACCGGATGGAGACCCTGATCAAGGATCAATGGGGCGTGCTGGGTGAGTTCGACCCAAAACACAAAGTGAAGCTGGTGGTCGACGAGTGGGGGAGCTGGCATCCAGAAGGAACCGAGATCAACAAGCGACACCTGTTCGAGCAGATGAGCACCCTGCGCGATGCCCTGGTGGCTGCGCTCACGCTCGATACCTTCAACCGTCACGCGGACAAAGTCGATATGGCCAATGTCGCGCAGCTCGTCAATAACCTCCACTCATTGTTCCTGGCTGATGGCGACAAGTTCGTCGCCACTCCGAATTTCCACGTTTACGCGATGTACCGACCACATCAGGGAGCAAACGGAGTGAGGATCGAAGTGCAGGCGCCCGAGGTTTCGTTTCAAGCCGGGGGACGCCAACAACGGATCTTCCGCCTGGCGGGCTCGGCCTCGCGGACCGGTCAGAAGGTTGCGACAGTGACCTTGGTCCACTCCCACGCCACCGAGCCGGCCGAAATCGTCATACGCCTTCGTGGCGGCATCGCCAACCAGGTCCACCGAACGGTCTTAACCGATCAGCAGTTGAACGCCCATAACACCTTCGAACAGCCCGGAGCACTTGTGCCGCGATCGACGGCCGAGCCCACGCTGAGCGGGCAAGAACTCCGGTGCACGCTCGCTCCCGCATCGATCAACCGTTTCGATATCCAACTCAGTTGAGCCTCGATCCAACGGGGCGCCAACAACAGGCTCGGACGCTCGGTTCGCTTGCTGGGACATTGGAGGGTCGGATGGAAGGAGATCGATCATCGATCGCACGTCCCTGGTGGGTGAAAGTTGGACTCTGGGGGATATCCAGCAGAGGCTCGGCGTGGTCTTTCGTTTGGTTGTCGATCGCTATTGGAGGCGTTTGCTTGGTCGCTGGGATCTGGATCCCGGGATTGTATCACCGGGTGTTCTGGTTGCTCGGGGGTCTAGGTTTCGTTGGGGCAGTCGTTTATCTTCTCGCGATCCGGTGGGTCGATCGGAATGGAGCTTGGCCGTCTTGAGATTCAATCGGTTATCCCGAGATCAATCGTCCGCCGTTGGCAGGCGATTTCAAATGCCGCGACGCCTCTTGGGCTTCGGGCGTGCCGGCGAACCGCTCGAGGATTTGCCGGTAACACTTCTGCGCTGCCTCATTTTTCCCCGCCTCCGCCAGTTCGTCCCCTACGGTCAGCAAGAGAGAGGCCCGAGAGACCGGTGCGGTTGCTGAACTCGACTCGAACAACCGCGTTCGAGCTCGGGACTTCTGGGCGGTCTCAGCCTCCGCGGTCTGCGCGTATCGGCGGATACGGTGCCTCGGCACGAGGTCGCGTGGAGGTCGCTGCGGGGCCTCCTTCCACTGATAATAAACGCCCTTCTTCTTTCGGTATAAGTAAGTCTCGACGACGACAAGCGGCCAGCAGACCAGGATCCCAACCACGGCCAATATGAAGACGCCCGGGAGAGTCACAAACGCCGCCATCGCGATGGCGACGAGGACGTTCACGATCATGAGCGTCCGTATACGCGAGGGAATCAATCGGGTCAGTCGAACCTCGTCGAACAGTTTCATCAGAACGCCCAGTCGGTCGAAACCTCGCGCCGGCGTTCGGACTCGGCTTGCGTCGAATACGCTCGAAGATCAAGTCGGTTCGCCAAAACGCCTTCGTTGGCCTTACTGATACGATACCTACCAAGGGCAACTCTTGCTATTGCGGATTCGCGATGCTCTCGACACCCGATCGCCGGTGACGCGCTAGCGGGTAATTCCGGCTCCCAAAGGCAGGGAGTCCTCTCGAAAAACCGGCCGATTCGTTATGATGTTATTGCAAGAAAAACGGCAATGCATGGTTGAACACTCTGAAGGAGCGAGGAATTCATGGCAACCGCGGCCGTCCCGCACTCGGGAATCACGTCCGAGATCCATCCGTTTGACATCACGTGCATCGACACCATCCGAACCCTTTCGATGGACGCGGTGCAAGCCGCCAACTCAGGGCACCCGGGTACGCCCATGGGCATGGCTCCCGTGGCCTACTACCTCTGGCAATACATCCTCCGCTACGACCCGGCTGATCCGGTCTGGCCGAATCGCGACCGGTTTGTTCTGTCGGCCGGTCACGCCTCGATGCTGCTTTATTCCTTGCTTCACTTGACGAACGTCAAGGCCCTCAGCAAAGACAACGAGCCGCTCGATGAGCCATCGGTGCCGCTCGACCAGATCAAGCGATTCCGCCAACTCCACAGCCGATGTCCGGGCCATCCGGAGTACCACCTCACGTCAGGGATCGAGACCACCACTGGACCGTTGGGACAGGGAGCAGGCAACTCCGTCGGCATGGCCGTGGCTGAACGATGGTTGGCGGCCCGGTACAACCAACCCGGGTTCGACGATCTGATCGGCTTCAACGTCTACGCCCTCTGCGGCGACGGCGACATGATGGAGGGGATCTCCTCCGAGGCCGCCTCGCTCGCCGGTCACTGGAAGCTGTCCAACCTCTGCTGGATCTATGACAACAATCGCATCACAATTGAAGGCAGCACCGGGCTGGCTTTCACCGAGAACGTCGGCGCCCGGTTCCTCGCATATGGCTGGAATGTCACCCACGTCACCGACGCCAATGACCTCGGCCAGCTCCAGCGTGCTTTCCAGACGTTTCACAAGACGACTGATCGGCCGACTCTGATCATCGTCGACAGCCACATCGGCTTCGGATCGCCAAACAGACAGGACACGAAGGAGGCCCACGGCGAGGCCCTGGGGGTGGAAGAAGTCCGGCTCACCAAGCTCGCCTACGGCTGGCCGGAGGATGCCAAATTCTACGTGCCCGATGGGGTCTACGAGCACTTCCAAAACGGCATCGGCCGCCGCGGCAAGGAGCTGCGCGACAACTGGCACGCCAGCTTCGACCGCTACCAGGCGGAACATCCCGACCTGGCCGGCCAGCTCGACCGGATGCAGCACCGGCAGCTCCCCGATGGCTGGGAAAAAGGTTTGCCGACTTTCCCCGCTGATCCCAAGGGGATGGCTACGCGGGTCTCCTCGGGCAAGGTCCTGAACGCGGTCGCCAAGGACGTACCCTGGCTCATCGGTGGCGCGGCCGACTTGTCCCCCTCGACCAAGACGCACATGACCTTCGAGGGAGCCGGTGATTTCGAGGCCGAGAATTACGCAGGCCGGAATTTCCACTTCGGAGTCCGCGAGCACGGCGATGGGTGCCATTTTGAACGGCATGTCAATGGTCAAGGTGCGACCGTTCGGCGCGGGTTTCCTGATCTTCAGCGAATACGGCCGGATGCCGATCCGCCTGGCGTCTCTGATGCAGATTCCGGTCATCTACGTCTTTACGCACGATTCGATCGGCGTTGGCGAAGACGGTCCAACGCACCAGCCGATCGAGCAGCTTGCCTCACTTGCGATCGATTCCCGGCATGACCGTCATCCGGCCGGCCGACGCCAACGAGGTGGTCGAGGCCTGGCGGTACATCATGCAACTCCGTCATGATCCGGTCGTACTCGTGCTGACCCGGCAGGATCTGCCGACCCTCGATCGCACAAAATATGGTGCGGCCGCCGGCTTGCACCAAGGAGCGTACGTCGTGGCCGACTCACCCGACGGCAAGCCTGACGTGCTGCTGCTGGCGACCGGAAGCGAGGTCACATTGTGCGTCAGCGCCTACGAGCAGCTCAAGGCCGACGGCGTGAAAGCCCGCGTCGTTAGCATGCCCTCGTGGGAGATGTTCGAGCGCCAGTCGATTGAGTATCGTCACAGCGTGATCCCGCCAGAGGTCACGGCGAGGGTGGGCGTCGAGATGGCGTCGCCGTTCGGCTGGGATCGTTATGTCGGCCCCACCGGTGAAATGCTCGGGATGCGAACGTTCGGAGCATCGGCCCCGATCAAGGATCTACTCAAGGAGTTTCATTTCACCGTCGAAGCCGTTATTGCCGCTGCCAAGGCCCAATTGGCGAAAGTCCGGTGATCATGGCAAACCGCTTGTCACTCGAGGAGAAGCTGGCGGCGATTCGTCGCCTCCAAAAGCAACCGGCCTCCTCCGAGCAGACGGCAGAGCTAAGGCGCGGCCTGCGTGACCGATCAAACCTGGTGGTCGCCGCGGCGGCCACCGTCGTGGCGGCACAGGGACTCGTCGAGCTTTCCGCCGACCTGGAAGCGGCCTTCGACCGTTTCCTCGTCAGTCCGCCCAAGGATGACAAGCTCTGCCGCGCCAAGGTCGCCGCCATCCAGGCGCTCGACAAGCTTGAACATGACCGTCCGGAGGTCTTCCGAACGGCCGCCCGCCACGTGCAGTTCGAGCCGGTTTGGGGCGGAGAGGAGGATTCCGCCGCCCCGTTGCGTGCCGCTGCTGTATTCGCCCTGCGCGGATTGGAGCTTCGGAGGACCTGCCTCTGCTGGTGGACGCTGATGACCGACCCGGAAAAGGACGTGCGGATCGCGTCCGCCCAGGCCCTGGCGTGCTTTGGGAACGAAGCCGTTGGCTTGCTTCTTCGCTTCAAGGCCCGAATCGGCGACCGCGAGCCCGAGGTCCTCAGCGAATGCCTCTCCGGTCTGCTGACAATCAACCCCACTGAGAATTTCCCGTTCGTCTCGGATTTCCTCGACATCAGATGACCCCGCCAAGTGCGAGGCGGCCGTTCTCGCCCTGGGAAAGTCGCGGCTGCCCGAGGCATTCGAGGCTCTCAAGTCATGCTGGCGGCGCGCCGTCTTTCCTGGGCTGAGAGAGCAGGTGCTGCTGGCCATCGCCATGCTCCGGCTTCCCCGCGCCATCGACTACCTACTCGAGCTCGTCGCCTCCGACTCGGAAACAGACGCGATCTCGGCCCTGTTCGCCCTCAAAATCCATAACTACGACCCACGCCTGCGGCTGCGGATTGCCGAGCTCATTCAGAAGAAAGGGAGCCGCGCGCTCCAGGCCAGATTCGATCGTGACTTCCGGACGGACGAGTAACCTTTGTTTCAAGGCTGTTAGCGAATTTGGCCAGAGCGGCAAGCAATGTCGCCGCGAACCGGACGACTTGACGGACGATTTCTGAATTGGCACATGTGGTTCGTGTGACAACTTACCGTTTTTTCGGCTCTACCGCGAGCAGAATCGTAAGCCAAGGGCGATCCGTTTTGGCTTCAAACCCTGGGATCGGCGCATAGGCAACTCGCAGTCGCTGCTTTCCGTCGGCCGACTCTTCCGATGATCCGCATCGGTCCGGGGTGGGAACAGCCATCGGCGCGGATCTCGAGCGTCACCGACTTCGCCGAGGCATCGGACTGTCGTGATCTGGCAGTCGTCGCCAGCACGCCGTCGGGGAGTTCTTCGGCCATCACGTCGATCGTATCGGTAAATCCATCTATTCGAGCGATGTTCACAACCGCATTCGTCTTCTTGCCCGCGGTCACGTTGAACTTGTCGGCCGACAGCGATAGGGTGAAGTCAGGCTGCGGGGCGATTGCGCGGAGGAGATACGCATAGTGTGGTCCCCCTCGCCCATTGAGGTCACGGACGACCACGCGATACTTGCCGTCAGCAGGGGGCGTGAAAGTGAGTTCGGGATCGCGTGAATTGCCGACGTCGTCGGTCTCGGCCAGGGTCTTGCCATCGGCATCGAGCACTTGGAGAACAGCGTCGAGAGGCAGGCCGAGGGTCCGAGATTCCAGAGAGAAGACGTGCTTCTCGCCCTTTTTCAGATTGATCCGAAAGACATCCCGCTCGCCTGGAGGGTCGATTCTCCCACTGATCGAGTCGCGGTCCGAGAGCTCTTGAGGCTGAGCCAGATCGTTGGGTTCGACCTCGACGATCGAATTGCCCGTGACGCGCCGGACCTTGGTATTCCCCGGCAGCACCGGATGGAAGAACGAGAACACGTCATGCTCCTCGATCGGGAGGAATGGTCAAAGCGACGGTCGGATTCGGAGATGTTCGAGCCGATCGCGGTCATCGGAGTCGGGCTGTCTTGCGAGACGGCGAGCGGGAAGACGTGCTCGAGGAAGCCACCGGTCGTGAGCGTGAGACGATAGATGAAGGCGTCTCCGCCGGCGAACCGGATGCTGCTGTTGGGAGTCAAGGGAAACGCGAAGAGGCGGACGATATAGGTTCCTCGGGCTGGTGCCTCGAAAATGATCCGTGGGTCGCGACCAACGGCGTCATCGTTCTGGGCGAGCACAAAGCCGTCTGCTGAGACGACCTGCAACACGGCGTCCATCGGCGAGCCAAGGTGGCGGTTGGCTTCGAGGTCGGCCACGAGCGTCTGTCCTCGATCAAGGCTGACGGAGTATCCGTCGACATCACCCGGCCGGGAGAGACGGCCATTGACGGTGGTCGACGCTTGCCCGATCGCCTGCGGATGATGCGGATCATCGTTCGGTTCCACCTCGGCAATTTCGGGAAGCGTACCGACGATGAACGGGCGAAGGCTTGTCGCTCCCTCTTCGTCATAAACACGCACCCAGCGCACTCCGGGCTCGGCATCGGCGGCCACATGAATCGCCAGTTTCCCCTTCTCCGCGCCGGCCTCGATCGAGAGACCGGTACCGTCGACCCAGCATCTTCACTGGCCAATGATCGAACGTCCCTGACATCGTCACTGTCACGGATTGGCCGCGTGCGGCCCCGGCCGGAAAGAAGCCGGTCAAGGTGGGCGACTTCGCAAATGCGAATTGCGGTGCCCGCGACGAACAGCGCGGCTGAAAACAGCGCGATGGTCCGCGATCGCTGTCTCATCCCATCAACTCCCGGATTGGGGTCGGATCGGTGACCAGGTAGGTGGGGCGACCGCCGGGCGTGTATAGGATTTTGCCGGGGTCGATTCCGAGCTTCGTATAGACGGTGGCCGCGAAGTTTTCCGGGGAAAGGACGCGTTCGCTGGCGGCATACCCTCGGGCGTCCGTCGCACCGACGACCTGGCCTCCCGGAGTACCGCAACCCGCGACCAGGACCGACATGGCGTTCGACCAATGGTCACGCCCTGCGTCCTTATTGATCCTCGGTGTCCGGCCGAACTCGCCGAGTGCGAGCACCAAAGTCGAATCGAGCAATCCGCGTTGGTCGAGATCGTCGATGAGAGCCGCGATCGAAGACTCGAACGCCGGCATGCGCTTATCAAAGCTATCGAAGAGGGAAACGTGGTGATCCCAGCCGCCCTGCATTGAGAGTGACGAACGGGACACCTGCCTCGACCAGACGCCGGGCGAGCAGGCAACGCTGACCGAATGAGTTTCGGCCGTAACGATCGCGGACTCGCGGGTCTTCACGCGTGATGTCGAAGGCGCGCTGGGCCTGACGCGACGACATCAGCTCATAACCTTGATCGTAGTACTCGTCAAGAGCCAGGGCCGGGTCGCCCGCGGACTTATCGGTGTATCGGCGGAAGTGGTCAAGTCGATCGCGGAGATCGCGTCGGCGATCCACTCGCGTGTCATCGAGGCCGCGCGGCGGGGCGACGTCGCGGACGCGGAAGCTCGCCGAGTTCGGATCATCAGGCACGACGAACGGGGCGCACTTCGCTCCCAGGAAGTTTGGCCCGCCCGAACGCGACATACTCGGAATGGAGAAATACGGCGGCAGGCCGCCGGTGGCCCCGCGTTCGTGGGCCGTGACCGCGCCCATGCTCGGGTGGAAGCTCACGAAAGCGCCGCAGCCGACGGGGATCCGGGGCGGTGCTCCAGTCATCATGTAATGATTGCCCGCCCCGTGATTTCCCTGGTTGTGGCGGATCGACCTGACGATCGCGATCTTGTCGGCGATCCCGGCCAGCCGCTTCATCGGCTCGGAGAACTGGATTCCGGGGACCTTGGTCGCGATCGGTTTGAACTTGCCCGCGGATCTCGGCCGGAGCGCCGGGCTTGGGGTCGAATGTCTCGTAGTGGCTCGGGCCGCCGTCCATCCAGATCAGAGATGCAACTGGTTGGTCTCGCGTTGGGGATCGCCGCTTGACCACGGACTCGCAAGGCGTCGATCAGCCCGCCACCGATCAGGGCGCTCAGGCCGAGGCGGAGGCAGTCGCGGCGGGTCGTCGATTCGCAGTTCTTGAAGATTGCCATCGGTCTTGCCTTTTTGTCAGAGCGGCGTGGCAGCTTGGCCGGTGCTGCGGATCAGTCTTTGAACACGAATTCAGGGGAGTTCAGGAGGGCCCAGAGAAGATCTTCGACCGCGCTCCGACGATCGCTTTTGGGATCCAGGAAGAGTGACTCGGCGACACTCCTCTCTTCCTGGGTTGGGAAACGGCTGTAGGTGAGAAGGTAGAGTTCCTCGACGATCGCGCGTGGGGCCTTGTCACTCTTGGCCAGCCGTGCGACTCGCCCATCGTCAGCGGACAGTTTCTTGTGAACCCCGACGGAATTCATGAGGTGAAGGGCCTGAACGACCGCCGTGTCGCTCGTCCGTTCACACGGAGGATCCTGGTTCGGGTCAGGTCGGCCGAAGGTGTCGAGAAAGAGCGAGGGGACGCGGTTAGTCCAGATCGTCGAGGCGCGGCTGCGAGGTGGGGCGGCGTCGAAAGAGTCGGGGACGTCGGTCACGTCGGAGATCGCGTCGAGAAGGACCTCAGCCCGAAGCCGCTGACGGTAGTAGCGAGAGAAGTTGCGAGTGTCGGCGACGTTCCGGTCGTTGGGTTCGGAGCTGAGGCCGTACACCGATGAAGTCATGATTGTGCGGATCAGGTGCTTGATGTCGTATCCATGGGCTCGGAAATCCTCGGCGAGGGCGTCGAGCAGCGGACCGTTACTCGGCGGATTGGTCGCGCGGATATCGTCGACGGGATCGACGATGCCACGGCCCATCAGGTCGGCCCACACGCGGTTCGCCATCACTTTGGCGAAATACGGATTGTCGGGGGCGGTCATCCAGCGGGCGAGTGCCTGACGTGGATCAACTCCGGAGTCGTCGTCCACAGGTGCTGAACCGAACAGCGGCTTGGGCCTGAGTACCTTGCCCGTGAGCGGGTGCTTCACCGATCCGGATTTGGCGGTGAAGACAATTTCCTCGCCACCTGAGATCGGTGGCGAGAGGCCGACTCCTTTGCGGCCCACGCGGGCGAAATAGGCGGCAAACTCGTAAAATTGCTCCTGCCCCCACGACTCGAACGGGTGGTGGTGGCACTTGGCGCATTCGAGCCGGATGCCGAGGAACAATTGGCTGATGACCGGTGCAATCTCGATCGGCTCGCGACGGTCCCGGAAAATCGTTGACGGACCCTCTTCAAACGTGCTGCCTCGAGCGGTCACGATCTCGCGCACGAATTGGTCGTACGGCAGGTTTCTCCGAAACGCGCTTCGGATCCAGGCATCGAGGTTAAAGACCGCCTTGATCCCCACGCGATAGGGATTCGGCCGGAGCAGATCCATCCACTTATTGGCCCAGTGATCGGCGTATTCAGGGCGATCCAAAAGCCGATCGACCAGGCGGGCGCGCTTGTCACGCGACGAGTCAGCGAGGAAGGCACGAGCCTCGTCCGGCGTCGGCAAACGGCCGATGACGTCGAGATGCGCACGTCTCAGAAACGTGGCATCGCCCGCGGGGCGCGAAGGCGAGAGGCCGAGCTTCTTGAGCTTGGTCCAGACGTGATCGTCGATAAAGTTGGATCGGGGAATCGAGTCGTATACACCGGCGGGCAATTCGCCGGCCAAAGGGATGGAGACGTCGCAGTTGGCGAACATCCCCTCGTAGCGTGCCGAGATCGTGGCCTCGCCCGCGAACCGCCCAGCTTTGACGCGGCCGTCCGCATCAACCGCGACCAAAGTCGATTCACTCGATCCGAAAGCAGCCAGGTGAGTGACGTCCCGAGTCGATCCATCGGTGAAGCGAGCGGTCACGCGCAGTCCGAACGATTCATCCTGGCGAAGTTTGCGTTCGCCTGGCTGGACCGTCACCCTCTCCAACCTCGGAGCGTCGCGCGAAGTACGAGGTAAACCGGCGACAATCCAACGACGAAGCGTCTCGTAAAATGGGCTCGCCGGGTCGATTCGTCGTCCACCGCCATGCGGTACCTCGGCCGTCGCCTTTTGGAGTAAAAGACTCTGCTCGGGGATCGCTCGCAAGACACGGCGTCCACCGGCCTCCCGCGTGATCGCGATATGGTCGAATTCGGGGTCGAATCCCAGAAGCGACAGCTTGAAGCCGTTCTGGCCACTCGCCTTGCCGTGACAGGCTCCGGCGTTGCACCCAGCACGCGTCAGAATCGGTTCAATGTCGCGCTCGAACGTCACGCTGGTGAACGTATCCGCACCCGAAGCCACCGTTCCGGACAGGTGACTCGCCCCGATGAGAATCATGAGGCTAAAGGTTACCACACGCATTCGGAACGCCCCGTTCAATATGTAACGCGACCGACACTCAAAGCGTATCATAGCCGACGCGGCGCATTGTTCCAACAATTATCCGACATTTTCTGGAGGGGGATCATCCCAAGGGCCCCGCGATGCGTATCGTACGCCGTGGACACAATCGACGAGTTTGGCGATCCAATTGGTCGCCCAGGTCACGCGTCGGGCCGCCCGGCTGTCGGCCGAGCGGGAGGGCAAATCTCATCAGGCAATCGGCAATCGCGTGGCCGGGCTGACGTCATGATCGACCGCTGCCAACCCATTTGACCGCAATGCCAGCCGACCTGCGTAGTCGGCTTGAAAGCGCTGCGGCGTGATGTTGGATATGTCGGATATTCACGATCTGGTGTTCGAGTGTGGGCATCTTGTACCAGGGGAAACCGCATTGAGCGGCCGAGAGATCTAAGGAATCAACCCCGCCATCGATCGCATCGTCACAAACGTGCCAGTATTCAAGCAGGTCGTCGCGCGTGAACGGCGCGCAAGGCTTGGGCGGACGGGGGTTGTCCCAGGAAACACTGCCCATGTATTGCGCTTCATCGCGATGCCGCGCCCACGGCGTGAAATCATCTTGCTTCTGCTGTAAGTAAAAATGGGCGTAGAACAGCGTGTGGTATGCAACTCGCCAGAAAGGTGCGGGACCGTCGGCTGGGTCGTCCCACATCGAGTCGGGGCACTTCTCGATCGCCTCGTGCAGGGTCTTGAGCGCAGCGTGGTACTGGGACTTGAGGGCTGATCGGACATCCATACGTCGTCTCCGATAGTGAATATGTGGGAGATCGCGGCCCGAGAAAGTCTTTCGATGATCGGCAGTTCATGTGGCGCAAGGTGCCGCGTCGCCGGATCACGTGATGACTCACGTTCAACGTGTAAACGTGAGCGCTGGAGCGTTCTTGCCTCCACCCATGAGACGGAATACGAATTTGCTCGCGTCCTTCGATTCGATCTGTCCGGCAAGCGGCGGGCCCTCTTCCTGGGTCAAGCTAAGTACGTTGTTGACGTAAACCGCGTGTCCGCTGATGGACTCGTTTTGCTGGCCCTTATTGGAAACATCCCAGGTGAAGGCCCCATCGGGCTGGAGCGAGAGCGTGATTGTGGTGTCGGGGGACGGAGCCGCCTTCCACGTGCCGGTCAACTCGGCGGGAGGCGGTGGCGGAGCTTCGGCCGGCTAGCGCGGAGACGAGGCTGGCGAGGCGGATGGCTGGCGCGGTCGCCGGGCGTAGTAGCCGCAGCCGGAGTGGACGACGCCGCGGCCGCGGAGGCCGATGTCCCGCAACGCCGGCGTTGTCGCTGTCGCGGCGGTGGCCGTGGATTCCTTGGCTTTGGTCAAGGCCTTGGCAAACGATGCCGAAAGCTGGTCCTTCGGCTCGAGCTTCACGACCTTCGCGAATTCGGTTCCCGCCGCGTCGGTATGACCCTGAACCAGGTAATGGTAGGCGAGCAGAAACCTCGGCGGGGTCGCGTTAAGATTACTTCGGACCGCCGCTTCCAGCCCGCGAAGCTGATTGGTATAGGTGTCGACGTCGGGATAAAGACCGACCAGGGTGGACCAGTCCCAGCACGGACCGGCCGAGAGCACGGCATAGGCCACCGAGGCGGCTTCGTCATACCGCTTCAACGCGAACAAACACAGGGCTCGAAACTCGTGCACGACCGGGGCGTTCGGCGTGCTTTTGATGACCTGGTCGGCGAGATCGAGCGCCCGCTGGTAGTCACCCGCCTTGAATGAGTCGCGGGCGGCCGAAAACACCTGTTCGCTGCTGTCCGCGGCACTCGGATCCGGCGGCGCGGCCGTGACGTTGATCGGCTGCGAGTAATCGTAGAGACAGTCGAGGCGGCCGGCTGGGACGCTGACGGCGACCGAGTAATACGGGTTGACGTAGTTGCTGCTCAGCCAGGTACTCGCCACCGAGCCCAGCCCCCACCCGCCAATGCTGCTCACTCCCCAGGTCGGGAAGTAGTCATAGACGCCGTAGCCGTTTCCATAGCCGTAGCCGCCATAAACCGGATAGCCGTAACCTCCGTAACCATAGGTGCCCAAAGCCGAGTAATAGCTCGAAGCGCCGAACGCAGAGCCGAGCCCGAACGACGTCAGGGCGCCAAGGCCGTAGCCGCCCCAGAACGAGCCGAGATTGCCACCCCAGCCACGATACCAATTGCCGTAGTAGGGCGAGGCCCAGCCGCCGCCCAACCCGCCATAACCGCCCCAGCCACTGAAGCCACCAGCCGCCGCCGCCATAGCCCCAATTACCACCGCCGAAAGTAATTGTTGCCGCCGAAGTTGTTACTGTTACGTTGTTGTTGTTCACGAACGAGTTGCCCCCGTAGTTCCGCCGCTTGACGACACCGAGGTTATCTCCGATAATGCCGACGATGTTGCCGGACCCGATGTTGCCATTGCCGATGCCCCAGTTGTTGCGATTGCCACTACCCTGCCCGTTGTTCCAGCCGGGACGATTGTTCCAGCCGGGTCGATTGCCGCCCGGCCCATTGCGTGCCGCCGCCGCCGGCTCCGGGACGATTGGCCCAGCCGGGACGATTACCGCCGCCGGGCCACTGCGTCCGCCGCCACCGGCTCCGGGACGATTGGCCCAGCCAGGACGATTGCCGCCGCCGGGCCACTGCGTGCCGCCGCCGCCGGCTCCGGGACGATTGGCCCAGCCGGGTCGATTGCCACCGCCGGGCCACTGCGTGCCGCCGCCGCCGGCTCCGGGACGATTGGCCCAGCCAGGTCGATTGCCGCCGCCGGGCCATTGCGTGCCGCCGCCGCCCGCTCCGGGACGATTGCGCCCAGCCGGGACGATTGCCGCCGCCGGGCCACTGCGTGCCGCCGCCGCCCGCTCCGGGCCGATTGCCACCGCCGCCGGGACGCATGCGCCGCCGCCCGCACCGCGGATGCCGTCCGCCGATCCGCCGACCCGGGCCGATTGCCGCCGCCGCCCGGACGCAGACCGCCACCGGCCGAGATTGCCCCCCATTCCCGGACGATGACCGCCGCCTTGGCCCGGAAACCCCGGGCCGGTCATGCCGCCGCCACCGGGGCGATGCCGAAGTTGCCCATACCCGGCCGGGTCATGTTTCCGCCCCCCGTCGGCCGGTTCATCCCGCCCATTGCCGGCCGGTTCATCGGCATCGATGGACGCGTCATGCCGCCCGGACGGCTCATGCCGCCCGGCCGGACGCCGCCATGCCGCCACCCATCCGTCCGCCGCCGCCCCGACCTCGCTGGGCCTGGGCTACCTCCGTGTCACCGAGAATAATCAGGGTCGCCACCAGGGCGATTGTCGATGAATGCCTCAACATGGGATACCTCGCGGAGTCGCTAGTTTGATGTTAGGAGGTTGATCGAGCTGTAATGCAGTCGATACTGCTACCGGAGACCGAGAGCAATGAGAGCATCGAGATGGCGGCGCTTCTGGCAGGAGATGGATGATGAGCTCGGGTTGGGGACGATCCTGCCGGCTTCGTTGGGCGGATGTGCGGGTGCCGGTCTGCGGGGGTGAGGTTGCTGGTTGAGACGGCGCACCGCCGGGCTGGGGAGGTTTGCGCACCATCACGACATCCGCGATGTCGAGGGCGACCTGCCCGCCGATGATCCGGTTGATCGAGCTGGTCTTGACCGAATCGTTGTTGAGGACAACGTGGATCTGGGTGGCCGAGGTCGGCCGGCCGTCGCGGAGGACGCCTCGGCCTTGACGACCCACTCCTTCTCGCCGGTCCGCGTCCAGAGCCCCTCGCCGTGCCCGCCGTCGGAATCGAAGAGCCACGACTTGATCTGGCCTGTCTGAGGTTCCGAACCGATGAACACCGTTCCCGAGTTCGCCTTCTCGCCTTTGACGTCAACCTGGTAGGTGCGGATGAGAAAGCTGTTGATCGTCGGCCCAGCGCATGCTCGAGTGGACTTGACGTTGTCGCTCTCGTTGACCCAGTCGCCGACCATTCACCGAGTTCTTTAAGACGTTCGTAGCTGGATACGTCCTCGAGGGGCTAGGGTACTCGCGGATCTCGGCCATGAGCCACTTCCCGTCCGTTTCACGAACGAGGCTGCTGTATCGAGTGAATTTCGAGGCGTCACCGGTATGAGTGCTGAGCCGAGTGAGACCTTCGAGCGGGCGACTTCGGGAGTGAGGAATGGACGCCCTCGACTTTGGGTTCGAGCTTCAGAGCCGGGGTTCTCCTCGA
The DNA here is from genome assembly GCA_963720335.1 of uncultured Planctomycetota bacterium. Classification (GTDB taxonomy): domain Bacteria; phylum Planctomycetota; class Planctomycetia; order Isosphaerales; family Isosphaeraceae; genus CAVRFS01. The sequence continues at coordinate 26,527 of CAVRFS010000097.1, forward strand.
AGGGAAGACGCATGCATGTCGACGATGGCCGCCTTGCCGCGGGTGCTCTCGCCTGCGGAATTGACGACATCGACTTCGTCGGTGAAACACGCGGCCAGGGCGTTGATATCTGGTTTGCTATAGGCTGTGGCGAAGGCATCGACCAGGTCGCGGATTGGTTTCTCCTCACGCTTGAGGCCGGTGCGGTCGCACCCCGTGTTGTCGCCTCCGCGACAGCGTTGGCCGCGGCTGGCGAGGACTGAGACGGCGAATTGACCAGATACGGGCCTGAGGCAGTCCAGGAACAGGAACGTGACGAAGTTTTACCGAGCCCATGGGGAATCGAGTTGTCTTCATGATGTGTCTCGCAGAAAATGATCGCCATGAAGGTAATTCACAAGCGCGAATGGTTCGTTTTCTCGCCGGCGACTTGATGATCGCGAGGCGTGCTTGAACTGCGTTAGCGATCAGGGCAACGGCGCGTGGTACCGAACACCGCTAGCGGGTTTCCTCGATATGTTTGACCCGCACGCCAGAAGCCGCCCGACCAGTTGGTTCGACGATCCGTGAATTGGACCGGACGGCTGACGATAACTCGTTTGCGGCACCCTGGATGCTACTGTCTGGCAGACGTCAATTCAAGCACGCCGAGAATGTTCCTGATGAGAAATGTTGCGACGGAAGTCCGCGACGGACGGGCGGGAATGCGGTGGGCTTGAATGATTGGAATCGCGACGTGAGACATTCGACAGACCAGAAGCCTGCATCAAAATCATGTTGCTATTGCCCGATCGCACCAATGAGACGAGCATGGGCGACGCGGTAAGCGATCTCCGCCTGGATCAATTCCAGTTCTGATTTGGCTGTCGCGGCTTTCGCTGTGGCGATGCCGGTGGCAGTCTTTCTGTCCGCTCTCCGCGTCTTTGCGGGCCCGGACCATGTCGCTCGGCGAGGCCGAACGCCTGTTGTGCTTGTTGATAGCCAACGTAGGCTTGAACGGTTTCCAGACGCACCTTCTCGATGGTCGCCCGCACGTTGAACGAGGCCTCCATGATCTGTGTTTCGCGCTGATCCTTCACGCCCCTGCCTTGCCCCAATCGAAGAATGTATAGGAAGCCGAGACTCCGAACGCCCCGAAGTTCGGCTGGATGTAGCTGGCCGCCGTCTGATTGAAGTAAGAACCAAATATGTTCACGTCTGGTATAAAATCCGCATTGGCGACCTTGAGGGCTGCCCGCGCTTTTTCGACGGTGGCCATGGCCTCTTGAACCTGGGGATTGCATCAAGCGCGAGCTGGACAGCCTCCTCCACATCGTTGCACAGCGAACGGCAGGCGGGAGGGGCTCGACGATCTCGATAGCGAGTGGAGGAGGCAAGCCCGAGCAGACTATTGAGCTGCTCGGTAAGCTCCGCTATTTGCGATCGCACCTGAAGCAGGGCCTGCTGAGCCTCGATCATGGCCACCCGGATCTCAGGATTCGAGTTGATCTGCGCGAGTCGCCCTGCGACTTGCACCTGGAGGTCGAGCGCAGCTTCGATGCGTTTGGCGCCGTACATCCCGTGAAAGGCTTGTGCCACCGCCGGATAGGAGATCACTCGTCCCCTTGTCAAGCTGGCGCCTGGGCAATCTGCGTGTCGGCCGCGAGCAAGCTGGACGGCCGCGTTGACGGCGATGAGTTTTGTGATGGGCTGAGCGAGCGTGATCGCCGTGAGAGTGCTGTCTTGATTCGTGACAACGGCGGCGATTGTCTGGCTCCCCGGCGGCAAGTCTTCCGAGCTTTCCGGTACGGAAGGTCGCGACTTTACCCAGGTTGTCGTTGAAATGGAAATAGTAGAAGTTGCCGAGCAGTTTCGGGAAATAATCCCTGCTCGCCGCATCGATCGCAATCGACTTCTCCTGCACGCCAAGTCGTCCCAGGATAAGGCCGGTGTTGTTGGCCAAGGCAAGCCGTTGGGCGTCCTCCAGGGTCAGCCGGTACACTGATGCCGGCGCGGGCGGCATGACGGGTGCCGGGAGGCGAGCGTCTTGGGCCAGGGCGAGTGTGCGAAGTCCCACAGCGGGCTGATCATGCAAACAGAGAACCTTGCCATTGCGCCCTACTCCTTGGGACGACTGGCCACTTTGGCCGAAGAGCACTTGCGTGCCGGACGTTCCGCAAATCCTTCGGCGTTCTAGCCCGACGTATTCCTTCCGTGATGACGGATCGGCATTTTCCGGTTTCTCCGATCTTGCGAATTGCATGAACTGGCACGCCGCTGATTCGGTTGTGACGGTCATCGCGGTTGGCGCAACGAGTGTGGCGGGGATATGGCAGTGCGGTCGTATCCCACAAAAAATCCGAAACCCGATCGGACCCTTCGCAAATAGGGGGATGTGCACGGCATGCGCTGGACGGCAAGCTGGACACGCAGGACTGGGCGTACCAATCCCAGGGTGAGCGGTCGCCCTGGCCACCGACATTCCCTTTCGGCCCTCAACTCGGGAAACCCGTGTTTCCAGTTCGATCATTGAGTTGCTCCAGCTCGGTGACGCGGTGTTCGAGCCCGGCGAATTTGGAAACGGCAATCATGTCGGAACATGGCCGCATGCCGCCAGTTTAACTGACTCGGAATCGGCACTCTTGGCGAGCTTGGCGATTCCGTTAGTCGCCCAGGTGACACGCTTGGCCATCCGGCCGACGGCGCGATCGACGGCGCGGCGGCGACACTACTCAACCGCGGCACGGAACTTCGGTTCGCGGGACCACCTGTAGGCCGTCCGCTTAGGCACGTTGTTGCCGGTGCCACGCGGCGACGGATGTGCCGTTGGCGATCGCGAGACGAGTTGGTTTGGACTTCTTGGACGCTCTTCGGACATGGCACTCATATTGATACTCGATGGCAACTGACCGCTGCTGGTCACAGCGGTGACAGTCCACCGATTCTCCGTTTGGCCCCGCTCGCGGTTCTCAGCCCGGGGCCCAGGCTGGCCGGCACGCCCTCAAGGGGCAGGGAAATGGGGATAATTCAAAACCTGCGTTTTTCGCGTAGCAAGATAGAGTGCACTTACGATCGCTCGTGAGGCCGCAGGCAAGCCCGAACCGCGGGTCCGCGAACCAGCGGCACTAATTGGCAACTTTTGGCAACTTTTTGGAGGCTCCCGCGTGGCCAAATCCTCTCGCTCGGAGCCGACGTCGCAAAAGTGCATGCGCACTGATTGCGCCTTATGTCAGTGGCTTCCACTTGCCGGCAGCCACGCTCCGTCGGCACGAGTCGTGAGGGTCGGAACATCCTCTATACACCGGCTTTGGACCGGGCGGAATACCCATACCAACCCGACTGTGCAGTGAGAATGCCGCAAGTCCTTACGGCAGAATGTGAAGTTCCTCGCTTGCGCGTTGGGTTCGTATTCGCTCTCGCGCGATCAATCAAAGGCGCGTTGCAACAGATCACTCGCCGCCGTCCTCACGGAGCCGCCACAGGAGGCGGGAGTGGACCATGTACGCGCACCTTGGCGGTGGCATCGTCGTGATCTTCGCCAGTTTCTGCCTTCAGTTCAGCCCGCGCCGTTCCGGCGAGGCATTGTACGCAGCTCATGGCTTGGGGCACTCCGCCCGCCAGCGCGATGAAGAAGGCATCGGCGAGCGGGGAGGGCCGGGTCTGGCGGCCCCGGCCGATCCGGCCGCGGCCCATGCCCACAAGCACCTTCTCGCAGAACCAGGACTTAGGTCGCCACACGCTGTCGATCTTGAGCAGGATCGCGTATGCTCGCGTCTTTCCCACACCCAGGAAACGCTCGGCGGCCCACTCGACGGCGTCTTCCTCAGTTGCCATCACGAACGTATTGAGCCGGTAATAGAGGTGAGTATGGCGAGTGCGGAGGCCGTGAGTGGTTTCTGGGGGACCGGCGGCCCGAGATCGATGACCAACTCTGGGGACCAAGGGGTATTCTCCCTTGGTTGGCCTGGCCACCGGAGGCTCGATGTCGCTCCGCGCGGACCGATATTGGGACGCACGAAAGCGCGGGAAGTGCCGCCAAGCTTCCGCCGTTTCCGGCCGAGTTGAGTCTGGATCGCCGGGCTTCGGTCTGGAGACTCGTCCGACGTACCGCTTCGCCAACCTCCGTTTCCCTATCTTAGCACGCGAATGCCAGCGCCGTTCACTTTACCCGGCTCCGGATCGGCGGATGTTTAACGGCACAAAGGAATTACGCTCTAATGCCTTGTTCACCCTGGTTGGCGGCGACTTCGAATTCCCTCCTCCTCTGGTTGTCTCCCCGACCGAGTGGATCCCGCTGAATCCAAGGAGGGACCGCCACGATCATGGTTGCCGGTCGGGCAGATTCCACCAGGTCGTGGCGAGAAGCCAAGCACTCTATCTTGCGAGCTTGAGGACGTGTGTTGGCGGCACGTCTGTTCGGGCTGGAAAAGGGTCGGAACTGGTGCAAGTTCATTTAACGGCTAGAACGGGTCCCACACCACGGGTACACTGACCGACGCCACCCTCTACAACTTCCTGGCGCGGTGCGCGATCCGCTCGTGAACGGCTCCAAGGCCGTCACCGAATCCGTAGTGATTCCGCCAAGCGCAACCACCTGATCGGCGTCGCGACCCTTCAAAAGCGAATCTGGAGCAACGGCATCACCGGCAGCGGTCGCAAGGCGGGGTTGGTGTCGAGATCCGGGCCCGGCTGTCGTTGATACATGAGGCTATCCTGGTAGATCGTGGTCTCCGAGCGCGGCGTGGAACTTCGGACCTGGGCGATCAGGTGGCTCGTAGATCGGCAGGTCGGCTTTGCGAACGCCGACCCAGGCGGGCGGCGAGGGATCCGACTGGTAGATCCGCGTCAGCTCATAATAGTCGGCGATGATCGTCGCCTGGCCGTGAAGTCCGTCATGTTGGACTCGGGTCGGAGCTGATAATTCATGTAAGCCACGTTCCTGTCGCCGGTTGCGACTTGGCCGCTGGCGTTGTGAAAGACCGAGTCCGTGATATAAGCGGTGCCCAAGGTCTGATACTGCCAGACATGCCCCATCTCGTGGACAAGCACGGCCGATTGTCTTTTTCCCGAGGTCCGGCCCGGGTGAACGCGAATCTGGTTGCCGAGCGTCGTGGGGGCATTAAGGAGACGCACCTCAACGATTCGTACGTGTGACGCGTCCACTCCCCCCTGGTAAATATCGTTGATGATGTCGGATTCCCAGGCACGCTGGCTGTTCGGACTGGTGATGGCGGCCAGTTGAATGGCCGACCATTCCAGGACCGGCGAGGTGATGCTTACCGGCTGATCGTTCCGGTTCTGCAAGACGCCTGGCAAGATGTCGCTGAGGCGCGGGTCGAAAACGAACGGACGTGGCGGGTCGGGCATGGCGGAAACTCCAAGTTAGTAACGCATGAAGTTAACGATGGCGAGGCCAGATCGAACGTGCGACGCGAATGACTCCGTCGATGACCGTAGCTGTGGGTACGTTTGTGAACGACCTTGGTCGACATTCCACATATCATCGGATTGGCCGGTTCCCCGAAACGACGACTCGCCGCGTCAATATTCAGAGTCAGGAAAGTCGTTCCCTCGCCGGTGGCCGTCCTCATACCAGCCCGATGGCAGTTTGACGTTGCGCGGTTTTAAAAATCGCCCTGAAGGGGCCAAACATGAGAGTCGAGCGCGACGCCCTGGGATTCGGGATCCGCAAATGCCCGCAGCACTGAAAGGGCTACACAAAGGCATCACCTTGTCGCGCCCCTTCAGGGCTCGATCAAGGGCGTTGGGAGCAGTGTCAGGGCTTTGTCCTGGGCTTATTTGTGGTGCGCCGGCGGGGCAGTTGTATAAGAACACAATCATCGACAACAAGTTGTCGATGCAGGGCCTCTAAGGGCCTAAGGCCGTCCAGATTCGCGTCGGGAGCCATGAACGAGTAACGCACGCTACATTACAGAGATCGCTCCGAGCTTGGGAGTGCTCTACTGCGTCGCAAGTCCCTGTAAGCAATCGAGTTGAGTGGCGACCCAAACACCGACTAGGGTCGTTCTGGGGTCGAAGACGAAGGTGACGAGCATCTCCGATGACTGTGGGATTCATGTCCAAACTCACCCAGGCCATTCTCAATGGCTTGGGTGACAGAGTAAACGCCGACGACCAAGTTTCAGGCGCCTTCTGGACCCGTCCCGGTTCCGCGATCCAAAAACTGGCTAGGGCCGCTCTGCAGGCGAAGACCACGGTGACGAGAGATACCGCAGGAGCGAATAGACGCCGCAGACGGCAGCCAACACCAGTGAGGCGACCAGGAATCCTCCGTAGATGGTCGCGAAAACGAGGTTGTCGGCTTCGTAGTTGACGGCCCGAAATTGCAGCGCTTCGGCCTGTCCGCCGCCGCGCCCGCGCCGGCCGTGGCCACGTGGGCGGCAAGCCGTGAGTTCCGATCGCCGCGTTCGACCGCCTGGATGAAACCTCGGTCGGCGACATAGGAGTACTGGAGCTGGTGAACGGCCAAGAGCACCGTTACGAGGACTCCGACACTCAACGTTCCGCCCGCGAACTGCGCGACCTGAAGCAACGGTCGGATTCGTGCCTCGCGAACCGGTTCCGGGCTGGTGCGAGTCGTCATCGCCAGGAGCACCATCCCGCTGCCGAAGCCCATCAAGAACCGCGGCGGGGCGAGCTGCCAGTGCTGGGGAGCGGCGAACCAGTTGAACTCGACGGTGTTGAGCAGGCTCCAGAACGGCCAGTTCATGGTGTTGTAGTGGGAGAGGCTCATTCCGCCGGCCAGCACTATCAATCCGAGCGCCGCGCCGGCATAGCCGGGCGACCGTTTCTGCCAAACGATCCGGCCGAGTGCGAGCGCGGCCGTAGACCCGATTGTGAGTGACCAGATCAGCCACGTACGCATCCAAGGACTGAAGTTCACCAGCAAGCCGCCGTAAACGCCCATGTCCAGGGAATTGAAGTACTGGACGAATCCGCCGTAGGTGATAAGCCCCAGTCGAGGCAGACCCTCGCGCAGCGTGCTCGGATCGAGCCCCGGCCAGACGATCCACAGAAGAAAGGTGAGCGCGACCGCCCCGACAATCATCGCGGCAGTGATGTCCGGCCCCTCGAGCCAGCCATGGAGCTGGCCCCAGTGCATCACGTACCAGACCGAAAGTGCGGCCACAGTCGCCGCGGGAAGGTAGCCCAACGGTTCGACCGGCCCCGGAGGGCAATCCCGGTCGAGGTCGGGGGGGTCGGCGATCGAGAATATGAGCGCGAGAGACAGAAGGGCCAGCACGGCCTCGAACAGAAAGCCTCCCTGCCAGGACCACCACGGAGACCACTCCACGGCCAGCGCGATGACGATCGGCCCGGCCGCCGGCAGCACGATGCCCGCCCAGGCAACGCGGTGTTCCTGGCCGGCGGGCAGGATGCGCGGCGCCGAGCGGATCACCAGCCCTGCGCCGATGCCGGCGAGCACGCGGCCGAGCAGGAGCACCACAGGTGGCGCGTAGAGCAGCACGCCGTTCACGATCGAACCGGCCCCAAGCATCGTCAGCCCGGCGACGACCAGCGGATAGCTGCCGGAAAAACGCGACAGTCGGGGCGCGGCGAGCAGGGTCAGGGTGATCGCCAGCAAGTAGATCGAGTGCAGGCTGTAGCTTTCGGCCGTCACCCAGCCGCGGGCGGCGCCCATCTCGCGGAAGCTCGCCGTGTGTCCCGTCGTCGTCAGCCAGACCGCGGCCAGGGCAAACGCAGGACGCAGTACCAGCAGATCGGCCAAGGCGCCCTTGACAATGCCGGGGTGGTGCCGCGGTTCATTCGTCTTCTCCATGCAAGAGCTTCCTCCCCGGCTCGAGGTTGTTGATCCAGCACAGTTCCAACCCCTGCGGCGTCTGAACCGTGACAGTCGCCCGCACGGCGGACGCGCGATCGCTCGATTCCAGGAGCCGAGAAAGCTCCTGGAACGCTCGCGCGGCCAGCGCCTCGCGGTTATCACCAGTCAGAGGGGCGCCAGCCCGGTCCGGTGATCAGGATCGCCGGCAACCGCAGCTCCTTCTGGTATGTGCCGATGCCGTAGGGCAAGAGCGTCGGTGCCGGAGGGAGGACCTCGACTCTGCCGAACACGGCTCCGGCCTGTACCTTTTGCTCGCCGGCCCAGGCTGTGAACGCTCGGGCGACCTCGGCCAGCTTCGGGTCGAGGATCTTGTCCCGGGTGTATGCGGGGGGCAGATTGCCTGCGGGGGCTACCGCCGGCCGCTCGCACCCGGTGTTCGCGGTCACGGCTGCCACGGACAGGGCGATGGCCGGCCAGGCGCGGCTCATCGGCCGTGCTCCTTCGTGCGCTTCGCCGGATCCGGCGCGGGGTGAAGCGAGAGCGGCTGCGACGGCGCGAGGGGCCGATACGACAGCGTGCCGACCGTGATCTTGAAAGTGTCGCCGGGTTCCAGGCTGGCCTCGCGCCCGGGCATCAGGCTGGCGTACCCAATGCCCGTGAGCAAGCCGACCCCCGCGCCAAGCCCCAGGTACGCGGGGTTCGATGGTCCGGCCTGCGCGCCAGGCTCGCTCCGATCCCCGCACCCTCGGCGGCAAACAGTGCCAGCGTCAGCCGCCGCCGCATCTGGACGTTGAAACGCCGGTCCTCGAGGTCGAAGACCCACGGGGCCAGTTCGGTGCGGCCAGGAGCTGTCTGCACGAGCTGCCCGAGCTCGAGGGTTACCCGACCAGGCTTTGCGAACCGCCTGGGCGGCGCGATGCTGACGATCGTCCCGCCGATGAGCGCGGGGAGGCGCACGCCGGGCCGCACATCCTCGGCGACCACGCGGTCGCCCGGAGCGATCGCGGGCCGCCCGCTCAAGAGCCTCTCGCCAGCGGTCAGCCCATCGCGCGGGATGACCTGGCGAATTCGTAGCGTGACGGTCTCGCCAGACCGTAGCCGAGCCGTCTCTGACGCCGCGGGGGGTGGCTCGGGGCCCATGGGCGCGATCGGGGCCTCGGATTGGGCAGATGCCGGACGCACCCACGTGACGCCAAACAGCATCAGTGCGAGCAGCGTCGAGCCTGGTCGAACGGGCTTCGTCATCGGACCTCCTTTTGGTCACTGGAATCGAGGTCGCCCAAATGGACCAGCCGGTGGAGGAACCCATGTCCATGGCCCGGTTTGGGAGGAGCATCGACCAGAGCCGGCACCGGGGCAATTCGTGCCTTCTCAATATAGTCGAGCAGCAACTCGGTGGCACGGAGGATGTCGAGCCGGGCAAGCTGGAGGTTGGACCATGCGGTCCAACGGTTGGCGTCGCCCTGAAGCAAGTCGACCTCGGCGGCAAGTACGTCGAGCCGGATTGCTTGCTGCTCGCGGTAGAGCCGCGCCTGACGATCGTGGTATTCGATGCGCAGGCGGTACTCGGCTTCCCGTTGCTCCCACTCGCGGACTGCCTGCTGCCAGCGATCCCACGAGCTACCGGCATCCTCGGTGACCTCAAGCAGCGACTTCTCCAGGTCGAGCTGCGAGCGGATGACGTCCAGCCGTGCCTGCCCGATGTTGGCCCAGAGGGAGAGATTGACGACCGGCAGGTCATAGAGCGAGCCGAAGATCAGCCCCAGCGTGATCCCTCCGTTGTTGTTGGTGGTGTTCTTGAAGCTCATGCCCAGGGGGAGCTGCCCCAAGCCGAACAGCCGGGTCTTGTCCCGAATCTGCTGAAGGCGGGCAATCCGCAGGCCGACGATCATCAGCCGCGCCTCGAGCCGCTGCCGCTTGGCCAATTGAACGGCGTCCTCGCGGCAGCGGGGGAAATCGGGCACCACGCTGAGGTCGATCAGGTCCGGCTCGGCAAGGTCGAAGGCGAAGGCGGACTCCGGCTCGATCGGAACCGGTCCGAGCTCCTGAGGCACCAGCAGCCGGCATTGATGCACGGCCACGCCGAGCCGGCGCTCCGCGTTCCGTTCGGCCTTGCCCAGGTCGGCCACGAGGACCCGAGCTCTCCCCACGTCGACCCTGGCCTGGCTGAGCTCGACGTCGTGCGCCTGCTTTTCGCGGAGCTTACGCGCCACCAGCCCGAGGGTCTCCGACGCAACATAGGCGCCGGCGTCCGCGACGCGTTGGCCGTAGCCAATCTGCTTGGCCTCGAAGTACGCGCTGCGCCGCGAGCACGGCCTGGCGCGGCGAACGAGTTGCTCCATCAACTCCTTGGCGCGGATTCCTTCCTCGGCGATCGGCATGGCGGTGATGTGTCCAGATGGGTCGAGCGGCAGGTAGATGTTGAACCGGTTGAGCTCGGCGTTGGTGAGCCCGGGCTGCGTTGCAAGCGGCACGCCACTGGTAATGTCGGGGAAAATGACGTTCTGATTGCTGATTGCGGGGCCGGTGACCCGGCTAAAGCCAACCTGAAGCTGGGGCAGGTCCATGAGTGGGATGAACGCCTTCAGCGCCTCGAACCGCGCCACTGTGGCTGTCCGGACCGAAAGGTTCGCCTGCACCGTCTCGACGTTCCGCAGGCTCAAGGCCAGGGACTCCGCGAGTCGGATGGGCCGTCCTGGCGCGGGGGGTGCCGGAGGAGGCAGAGATGGCCGGTCGTTTTCCTCGCGAGCGGTCTGCTCCGGCAACGCGGGAGGGAGGGTGTCGCTCCCAGACGAATCGATCGCGCTGCGGTGCGCGGGCGAATCTCCTGCGCGGGACTCCTTGCCAGTAACCGCCGGCAGCAAGAGGGCGACCGCGGTCACCGCGATCTGCGTCTTGATCCCCACGCCGCCCTCCTTCTTGGAATTACCACACGCGATCGCTACGGCGAACCACCGTCTTATCGTCGATGTAGACCGTCGCCGACATCCCTGGGCGGATTCGATTCTGGTAATTCTCCGCCTCCGCGAACCGTATCCGCACCGGCAGACGCTGCACGACCCTGACGAAGTTTCCCGTAGCGTTGTCCGGCGGGAAGAGCGAAAACACAGACCCGGTGCCCCCCGAGGTGCTCTCGACCCAGCCTTCAAACGTTTTGTTGGGGATTCCGTCGAGCGTGATCAGAGCACGGTTGCCTGCCTCGACGCGTTCCATCTGGTCCTCGCGGAGATTGGCCACGATCCAAACATTGTCGAAGTCGAGGGGAACGATGCTCAGGAACGGCTGTTTCGCCGCCAACGTCTCGCCGAGCTGGATCGTCCGCCGGCTGACGATCCCTCCTTGCGGTGCCCGGATCAGGCAGTGGCTCAGGTTGAGCTGCGCGGTGCGGAGCGCCGCCTCGCCCTGGTTGACGCGACTCTTCAGCGCTTCGAGTTGTGCCGTAGCGATGTCCGGCTGCAACTGGGCCGCCTGGGCCTGAACCACCGCGGCGTCGGTGCTGCTCAAGGCCTGCCGGCTCTGCTCGAGCCGGACGCCGGCCTCTTCGAGCTGAAGTTCGCTGGCGAGTACCTGGCGCTCGCTGGCGGCAATGTCGCTGCGCAGCGACTCGAGCTTGGCCGACGCCTCGCGATAAGTTGCCTCGCGGTTGTCCCGATCCTGCACCGGCACGTCGCCCGAGGCCGCCAGCCGCGAGAACCGCTGGAAGTACAGCCGCGCATTTTCCTCGAGCGCGGCCAGTCCAGGGACCCGCGCTCGTTGTGAGGCTAGCAATTCTAGTTCCTTCCGGTGCATCTGCCCGCGCGTCTGGACCTCGACCTCAGCGGCACGCACCGCTCGCTCGGCCTCGCCCCGCCGTGCGCTTGCACCGTCCAGAAGGGCGCGCCGATCCTGGCGAACCAGCCGCACGTTCACGGCCGCCGCGCGCACTTCAGCCTGTGCGTTCCGCAGATCAGCCAGCACCCGATCGACCTCGAGCTGGAACGGGACCGGATCGAGCTGCGCCAGCGGGGCTCCCGCGGCGACGATCATGTTGTCGTCCGCGTATAACGCAACAACCTGCCCGCCGACTTCAGAGGAAACTGGGGTGATGTTTCCCACGACATAAGCGTTGGTCGTCCGCACCTGGAACACGTTCCAAATCCACCAGCCGAGCACGACACCCGCCGTACTCAGTAGGAGCACCAGGGAAACGGCCAGCCGAAGTGCGCGATGCCGGCGCGGAGGCGCGGACGACCCGACCGCCTCGCTCCCAAGCGGAGCCGGCCCGGGCAGGGCCGGTCGCAATGGTTCGCTCGCTCCTCCGGCCATCAAAACGGCCTTTCGTCACGCAACGCGGAACCGGAATCCTCCATTCAACTCCATCGGCCCGTGCTGGATTCCTGTCTAAAGCAACGAGCACCAGTTTGCGGCCGGCCGAGGTCAGCTCGAGACCGGTCCCAAGCCCTGCGTTGGAGCTGATTGCCCCTCAAAATAATCCATGATCGGGCAGGTTTTTCATGTCGGACGGGTTTGCAATACGCACCGACATTCGGATTTCCCCATTGTTACCTTTTTAGCCGAACTTTGAGAGAGCGCATTTTCTATTTCGGCAAGACGCACTGCTTGCAATGAAGAGAAGAGTTGTGACGATCGTTTTTTCTTGAGAGGTTATGCGGCCGGCGTCGAAAGCCGAAGAACGGAGACACGCTCGAACTGGCGGGGATGTCCCCAACGATTCGGTCTCCCGAGTGAAACAGTCTTTGTTGGCCTTGGACTTCGGTTGCCGTCGCGAGCGACCGTCACTGTTGTCGTCCCGGTTTCGGGGCCGGCTGCGCGTTGCTGCCGGAGCGCTTGGCGTTCGTGTTGTTTTTGCGGCGGGCGTCGAGAAGTTCAGGCTCCCACTGGAACCTCGGACCCGTGCCGGGTTTGTAACCCGCAAGGTGACTTTCGGCGAGGTCCGTTCGCTTGTCAGGCCGTACATAACGCCACGGGCCATCGCCGAAGACCTCCTCGACGAGCCTCGCCAGCGCGGGGTCGTAGGACTTCAATTCGGCGCGTGTGTCGACGTGGTTATGCGAGGAGTCGTTCTGGCGATTGGTGTCGAACCACGACTGCACGCCCTCGGCCCAGTACTCGCTGATGTTGCTGATGGCATAGGTGTTCTTCCAGAGCCCTTTGGTCTTCGCGTCTTCGTACACCTTCGTCAACCGTGGCTGGAACGTCGGGTCGACCGTTCGCAGGCCCATCGAGTGAATCGCGTGGGCGAACTCGTGGATCATGATATTCTCGGTCGAATACGGGTCACCCTGGTAATTGAGCAAGTTCTCCTCGGCGAAACTGACAGCCGGTCGCTGGCGGCTGGCTCCCAGGCCCCGCGCGGATGTTCCAGTAGAGTTTGGGTTGCAAGTCGCGGTGCTCGGGAATGTCAGTCGTCCGCTCCGAGTAGGCCATGACCGCCAGCCGAACCTTGTTCCGGATCATCGCGTCTCGGACCTCTGGCCGATGGGCCAGCATCTGGTCAGCCAGGTAAGCCGCCTCACGCAACGCGTAGTCCGAGACCTTCGATGATCCAACGACCGGCAGGCCGTGAGCGCTGAGATACTTAGTGTAGAACGGGTCGAGGCCCAGTTCCTTGGGCGGCGCGGTTACCGGAGGCAACTCCGGCGGCGCCCCGGCTGCCATCGATGGCCCGATCAAGGCCAAGAGTAGACAGAGACCAATATGGCTCATGAGCCCGTTCGGACCTGCGTGCTTCACCATCGTATTGCCCTCTTTGCGACCGATTACTCGTGACGCGTCCACGGCGAATCAAAAGGTTGGATTAGCGAGTGTATCGACTCCTCGCGACTTGGCGACCAGCGCCGGGCATCGCGGTACGATACGGGATTACAACAGGACATAGCAGTTCGAGTCGAGGGTCAAGACGCGAAAAAGTCTATGAGTGAGCACCGAGGCCCGAACGGCCACGACGGACGGGCCACATCACGCTCCGACCCGGCCTCTTGCATCCCCTCAACTTACTCACCATACTTCGGACGTGGGGGCTCTCTCAAGCCGTTGCCAAACACGATCGTGCTGATCGTCCCTGATTGAGTCTTTGACAGCACTTCGAAGGCATATAGGCGCAATCGCATGGTCGGCAGTTTCCGGAAACGTCTATGGGCACGCGAATCGCTGATCGGCACAATGGTCACGCTCCCCGTGCCGGCCATCGCAGAAATCCTCGCCGAACTCGGCTTCGACTGGTTGTTCGTCGACGGCGAGCACGGACCGCTGGAGACGCGCGAGATCCTGGCGATCCTCCAGGCCGTCGGGGATCGCGTGCCGTGCCTTGTGCGGGTACCGGGCGCCGAGGAGCCTCCGATCAAAAAGGCCCTTGATCTCGGCGCCGAGGGAATCATCGTCCCGCAGGTGAACACGGTCGCGCAGGCCGCCAGCGTCGTCCGATACGCGCGTTACGCGCCGGCTGGTTCGCGCGGGGTCGGGCTCGCCCGCGCCATGGGTACGGGCTGCGGTTCCAGGAGTATCTGGACGCGGCCAACGAAAGCGTGGCCGTGATTGTGCAGGCCGAGCATGCGCAGGCCGTGGAGAACATCGAATCGATCGTAAAGGTCGAGGGGATCGATGCCGTCCTCATCGGCCCGTACGACCTGGCCGCCAGCCTCGGCAAGATGGGCCGGATCGATGACCGCGCCGTGACCGATGCGATCGTCCACGTCACGAACGCATGCCAAGCCGCGGGCATCCCGCTCGGGTACTTCGGCGTCTCGGCAAAGGCGATTCGCCCCTACATGGAGCGCGGCTACACGATGATCGCGGCTGGGGTCGACACGCTGTTCCTCGCGGGCGCGGCCAAACGTTTGCTCGAAGAGTTGCGCTGAATACGGCCTCCGGAGGCGTCCACATCCGTCAACGAGCCGGCTGCCTTGGTTTGGGACCCTTGAGGTGCTTGTCGAGGAAGGTCAGAACGGCCGAATAGCCTTCGATCTGATTCTTCTTCTTGGTGAAGCCGTGGCCCTCGTCGGCGAAGACGACGTACTCGACCGGCACGCCGTTCTTCTTCACGGCGGCGACGATGTCGTCCGACTCCGGCTTGATGACACGAGGGTCGTTCTGGCCCTGGAGGACCATCAGAGGCCGGCGGATCTTGTCGGCGTGGAAGACCGGCGAGATCGCCCTGAGCATCTCGCGGTCCTTGACGGGATCGCCGATCTCCTGATAGAGCGCCAGGCGCTGGGCTTCCCAGTAGGGGGGTATGCTCTCCAGCGTGCGCAGCCAGTTCGACACGCCGAAGATGTCGACGCCGACGGCAAACTCCTCGGGCTGGAAGGCGAGTGCCGCCAGGACCATGTAACCGCCGTAGCTGCCGCCGATGATGCCGATCCGGTCGGGGTCGATGTCGGGCATTCCGGCGAGGTACGCCTTGGCCTCGACGCAATCGCGCAGCGGCTCGTGGCCATGCTTGCGGTCGTCGGCGGTGAAGAACGTCTGGCCGTAGCCCGAGCTTCCGCGGTTGTTGATGCCCAGGACGGCGTATCCGTGGTTGACCAGGTACTGGATGAATGCGCTGTAGCCCTTGCGCGTCTGTCCCCCCGGACCGCCGTGGACCCAGACCAGGGCGGGCACCTTGTTCTCCGGCGACGCCTGGTGCGGCTTGTAGAGGATCGACGGGATGGACAGGCCGTCGGATGCCTTGAAGCGGACGACCCGCGATTCGACGAGGTCTTCGGGGTCGATCTCCTTGCTGAGCGAATCGGTCAACCGCGTGGCCTCGGCCGACCCGACCCGGCTGGCGTAGAGGTTCGAGGGCGAGCGGTCGCCGCTTGAGGGTCACGACCATCCGCTGCTCGTCGCGGGAGAAGACGACCGAAGTCACGTCGCCTTCGGGTAGCTTGGGCATCGGGACGAGGCGTCCCGTCTTCGAGTCGTGCACGCGGACGACCGTCCGCCCGTCCTCGTTGACGGCGGAGACGCGGTAGCGGCCGTTGCGCGAGAACCGCGTGAACTGAATGTCCCAGTCGGCCGACTCGACGTCTTCGTGCTTTCCGGTCGCCAGCTCGTACCGCCTCACGCGGGTGAACTCGCCGCCGGCGTTGGTCAGGTAGTAGAGCCATTTCGAGTCGGGGTCGAACTCGGCGGCGCGGTACTGGGCGGGGGACTTGTGGGGCGTCAGGTGGGTCATCCGGCCCTCCCGGGTATCCCAGACATAGATGTCGGCGTCGGCGGTCGTCTTCGGCTTGCCGAGCGCCACCCATCGGCCATCGCCGGAGACGTCGGCGACCTGATAGCCCGCCGTGTCCTTGTAGATCAAGGTCCGTTCGAGTTTCTCGGCATCGTAGCGGTAGACGTCGAAGAACCGCGGGTCGCGCTCGTTGGTCAGGACGTTGAACGAAGAGTCGTCGCGCGACCAGCCGGAGAAGATGGCCTTGAGCTTCGCGCCCGGGGTCAGGTCGGTATCACCCTTCGGGCCGAGAACGTAGAGGTGATTGTTCTCATCGCCCCCCTGGTCGTGTGTGTAAAGGATTCGCTCGTCCCTGGGGAAGAACGAGACCGCGAAGGTCGAGTCGGTGGTCGACCGGGTCAGCGGCGTCACCGTGCCGCCCTCGAACGGGACGGTGTAGGCGTTGGGGATGCCCGAGGCGTCGGACGTGAAGAGCACGCGCGAGCCGTCGGGCGAGAACGACGGGCCGCTGACCGCCGTCGTCGCCAGGAACTGCTCGATGGTGTATTGCCGGACGATACGCTCGTCGGATGCGGGCTCGTTCCGGCCGGAGTGCAGGTGGTCGTAATGGAGCGCCGTGTTGAGCAGGAGCATGAAGCTGCCGTGGGTCTCGTGCCTCCACATCGGGTTGTTGCCGAAGAGGACGACGTGACCCTTCCCGAGCGGCACGTCGATGACCGCGGGCGTTCCCGCGAGCTCGGAGCCCCCCGCGAGCATGCCGCTGACCCAGAGGTCTTTCTCGTCGGACCAGCGGAGGACCACGCGCGGCCACATCCTCGGCGGGCAGGATCGTGCCGGCGAGGAACTCGCGCATCTCGGGCTCGATGTGGAGCTCGCGCTCGGCGGGCCCCAGGGTCGGCTCGCGCTCGAACTCACGGAGCGGGCGACCTTGCGGGATGTCCGGGTCGGTCGCCGACCCGCGGCCCGTCGTCCGCGCGGCGCCCTCGCCGCCCGGCCCTCCGGCCCCGCCCCGGCCACCGCCGCCCCCGGCCAGCGAGAGGCGGAAGACCGGGGCCTGGTTGAAGTAGAGCGCGACCGTGTCGTCGTAGCCGTAGGCGATCGGGCTCCGTTTGTCCTGCACGCCCGCGCGGAGGACGGACCCATTGGCCTGAAGCTGGCGCGTCTCGGCGATCGTGACGTGCTCGACCATGCCCAGCCCCACGGGCAGGCCGGCGCTCGCGGTGATCGGGACGAAGACGCCGCCCTTCTCCACGAACGTCTTCAGGTGGGCCAGCCCTTCGAAACCCAGGCCGCCGCGGATATCGTCCGAGTCGTCGACGCCCCCGAGGTTCGGGGTCAGCTCGGTGGACTTGAATGGGACCGGGCCGCCGAAGTCGGAGCCGTCGTCGAGCAGGCGCTTCCGGACGCCGTTGATCAAGGTCGGGAGACTCGACGTGACGGGGGGAAAGATGATCACGTCGTACTTCGCCTTCAGGTCGGGCGTGGCGCGGACATCCTGGTCGGAGATGTATGAGTAGGGCACTTCGCATTCGTCGAGGGCCAGGCGGAACCAGCCGTCGTTCTGCGTGTTGACCCAGGTGTGGAGCAAGGCGATCCTCGGCACGGAGACCGGGTGGCGCTTCACCTTGATCTCGCTGCCGACGGCGTGCGCGCGCAGCCCGAGCGACGCGGTGGCCGACCTGAGCTGCGAGAGGAGGTCTTCGGGGTTTCCCGCCGACGGGATGAGGAACGAGCCGGCGTTGAACTTGCATGCCCTCGACCTCGAACGGCTCTTCGGCCGCGAACATCTTGACGTCCTTGAGCCGGAAGCGGAGCGAGGCGAGGGCCGGCTCGGCGTTGGCGTTGAGCACGAACCAGGCGGAGCCGTTGCCTTCGACGCCTCCGGCCGCGCGGACCTCGCCGTCGATCAGCGTCATCGGGACGTCGAGGATCGACGGATCGACGACTCGCAAGGTGACGACGTTTCGAAGGGGGCCGAAGGTCCAGCCGGTGTCGTCGTAGGGGCGTGGGTCGGCGGTCGAGTAATACTGGGTGTCGAGCATCATGTCGACCATCCGGCTGTAGGGCTGATCCATCCGCACGACGTAGCTGCCCGCCGCGACCTTTGGGCCTGCGGTTTGGTCGCTTCGGCCTTCGGCTCGGGGGCCGGATCGCCCGAGGGCTGGGCGGCCGGCCGCGCCGCGAGCGGGCGCGGGCTTCGCAACCTTGACCTCCGTCTCACGATCGAGACGGTGGACCTCCGCCCCCTGGCGTTGCAGCAGCCGCGCGAGCTGCGCGGCCAGGGCGGGGCGCTTGCCGTCGTTGGGGATGATCCAGGCGGCAGGGCCCTCGGTCCTCGCCTTGGCGACGGAGCGCTTCGACTTCAGGGCGAAATTGCTCAGGAACTCCTCGCGGTTGTCCGCCACGTACTTGAGCGCGAGCAGCAAGGCGCTCTGCTGCATGTTGACATTGTTGCGCAACGACCACTTGACCCGCGGCAGCGGCGGGTTGGGACGGTACCAGGTGCGCGAGGTCGCAGAGTCGGGGAGCTTGCGCTCGCGGGTGTCGGCCCCGCCGTTGCCGAACGTCTCGTAGAAGCGGCCGATCGCGTTGTGGCCGTTGGCGATGTAGAACATGTAGTTCGGGGCCCAGCCGTCGTAGAACCCGTGCGTCCAGACCCCCGGCACGCCGCGCCGGGTCATCCCCTCGATCTCGTGGTAGGCGAGCTTCTGCCACTCGCTGACGACGATGGGGTCGAGCCAGGAGTTATAGGGGCCGGTGCCGGTCGAGGTGTAGAGGTACGGCACCGACTCGTGCAGGTCGTGGAAGACCTGCGGGTGCCATTCCAGAAAGGTCTTCATCATCACATTCGACAGCGCCAGTGCCAGGCCCATCGCGTCGCGGTTGTTGTCGTGGGCGACGTACTTGCCCCAGTACACCAGCCCCGGCACCTGCTTGCCCGGGTTCGCCTTGCGGTAGCGATAGATGTCGACCATCCGGTCTCGGCCGTCGACCTCCACGACGGGTGTGATCAGGACGATCAGGTTCTTGCGGATCGCCTGGACGTGCGCCGACTCTTCGACGGCGAGCCGGTAGGCCAGCTCCATGAGCATCTCGGGCGAGCCGGTCTCCGGCGAGTGGATCGAGCCGGAGAGCCAGTAGAACGGCTTGGCCTCGCGCACCAGGTCGGCCGCCTCGGCGTCCGTCGTCTTGCGGGGGTCGGCGAGCTTCGCGGTGATCTGTTTGTAACGGTCGATCCGCCCGAGGTTCTCCTCGCTGGAGACGGCCGCAAGGATCATCTCGCGGCCCTCCTCGCTCTTGCCGATGGTCCACACCTTCACCCGCGGGGACGCCGCGGCGAGCGCGCGGAAGTAGGCGTTGATGTCCTTCGTGTACGTGAGCTTCTCGGGCGTGCCGACGACATAGCCCAGCGCCTTCTTCGGCGAGGGGACGGCGTCCGACGAGGGTAGGTGGTCGACGAGCTCGGTGAGGAAGAACGGCTCGGTCGTGTACTCGCGGATCTTCGCGGTGTAGTCGACGTCGACCGGCTGCGCCGGCGGATCGTCGGCCCTGGCGCCGAGGGAGCTTGAGAGCAGAAGGCCGGTCAGAAGCCACCGCGCGAGCGTGCGAAGCGTCATCAGAGTGGTCCCCTCGTACGGGTGGATGGCACCGTTTATGCGAAAAGGGCGATACGCGCCATTCTCCCGATCTCGCGCGGATACCCGGATGAGTCGTCTCCGACGCTCCGGTTTGTCTCACGCAGTCGATCCGATAAGGAGTAGTTGAATCGAACGAATGACTTCGATTCAAGTGAGGTCCGATCGGA
>CAVRFS010000098.1:0-87357 GCA_963720335.1 uncultured Planctomycetota bacterium
TGTGTTATGTATCTTCTGGAACGAAGTTACGTATTGCTGCCAACTCGCGATTGGCTCGACCCAGGACTTGAAGGAACGACAGATAAAACCCGACTTCCTCGAAAAGGTCGAAGCGGCTGTCGGGCCACTTCGGTGTGAGACTTTGCATACGACGGGCCGCATTGGCGATCGCGCGGCGAGGATCCAATCGCTTACGGTGCAAGACGGTTCCAACTGCTGCCAAAGGTAAGCCCCGCCATAGGCAGGGCTAGCAGGTAAGGGATCGACTCGTATCGGCTGCGTAGTAGGGGATCTGTTTCTCGGACTTTCCCAAAATCCGAAACATTTCCATCGCGCGCTTGGCCTCGTCTCGTGCCATGTCCCGAAGCCGTCCGAGCGTGCTGGGGACCACATCGTGGATGTATGCTCGCAGATGGACGTCGCCCCGGCTGAACTCGCCGGAGAAGTAGACCAGCATGAGCCGGTAACCTTGTTGGTCCAGATCCGGTGGCAGCATCATGTCGAAGCCGGTGACCGCCGTCATGAAGCGGTCCGCCATCGTCTGATCCTTTTTTCGGTCCTTGCGATCGAGCATGAAGCGGATGCCCCGGACAAAGCCGTAACGCCCGTCAGGATCGTTCAAATCCCTATCTTGGATAGGGAGGAGAAGACCCGAGCCATAGATCGCCGTCAGCTCTCGGCGCCGCTGGGCTTGATCCTTGCCTACGCGCGTATCCGCTGGTGAGAACAGCTCGGGAAGGACTCGCAGCCGGTCGACAGGCCGTGTCAACCGGTTGAATACGCAGGCACCAAGCGCCAATGCGCGATAGGTCTCAGGGCCCAGGGCGACGCTCTCGACCATCATCCCTTTGTCGCCTCCCAGGGGGAGGGGACAAGTCCAGGTGGGGAAGGCCCAAGGCCAAGCCTTACAATACGCGGAGACTAATTCGCCCTCGATCCCCGAAAAGCTGCACGCCCGAATGCGCGAGCCCGCCTCCTTACCTTCTTCCAGCTTCGCCTCCCAGAACCCTTCGAGGATCCTTGCGAAGTTTGGGACGATGCTCCGTCCGTCCGCGGTCCTACCGATGCAATGGGGCGACGTGCCCTGCTTGAGTCGTGAAGTACCCGTCAGGCTCGGGTCGAGCCAGGATCAGAACGCCAAGCACCTTCTTTTCGTCCCGAAAGTCGGCGACTCTGAGTGCCTGATGCAACGCCGAGGCGATCGCGTCAACCATGCCGTCCGAGAGGGAGAATCTCACGGTTCGTTCCAGCCGACCAACGAGGAAATGCTTCACGCCTTGGGCGACTGGCGAAAATCTTGGATGTGGCGCTCATAGCACGGGTAGACAGGGAGGTATCGTCCCTGAGGATGAAGCGGGTTGCCTCCGGAAGGCAAAACGAAAGGGGCCCCTACGGCCTGCGATAGTGCCACCTCGAATTTCTCTTTGCCGTCAACGCGGACCAATTCGCCAAATCGCTGAATCGGTAGGACTCGAGGAGGTTTGCTCTCATCGGTCGGCACTTCGACGACAAAGACATGTCGATAGAAGTTCTTGGCCCGCTCGTCCTCGACGCCGGTGATCAGGCGGAGCGACTCCTCGGGTGCGAAGTCTTCGGAGTCGAGCAAGGGTCGGCCGACTCGGATCAAATCATCAATCAACATGCCGGAATCCCCCTGATCATCCTGATTCCTCGACGACGCGCTCGACCGTCCCGAACCCTCGCGAGACGGACTTGCCGATACCGGCATGGTCGGGGATGCGGAAGTTCACCCGAAAGTCTCCCACAAAGCCGACCATCGCGACACCTTTAAGCCCGACTTGCACGGGCCGCAGGTCGCGGCAGTCGGCCTTGATCCGGCCCGAACCCAGTGACCGAATCCCTTGGCCAACGAAAGGCAATTGCCGGCCATCGCGTGCTCGAGCAACGCCCGGCGCACCGGGTCGGGCTCGGACTTCGTATCTCGCGTGATTCTCTTGATTCAGCCCAAGCCAAGGCGTACGGAACCGGTACGATAACGTGTCCGACTCACTCAGTCGCTCGCTCCGACGGCCAAGGCGCGCTTCGAGCACTGGAAGAACCTCGTCGCCGATTCGCGGCCTGATCGACCTCCGCCCAGAGCTTCGTTACCAGGACCGCCCCTTCGGCGAGGCCGATCAGATGCGCCGTCCGGTCGAGCACCTTGAACTGCACTTTCGGATACGCGTACGCGCAGACTTCCGTCCGCCTCGTGATGGTGCAGCATAACCTCGTCGGCGAAGACTTGGCCGAAGAAACCGCAAGTGAGTCGCCTCGCCTGGATGAAGTGGTCGGGGAAATCTCAGAGAAAGCTCGATTAGTCGAGCTGAGTGCAGCGGCAATCGACATGCGTCTGTCCCATTTCCATTTGTAACCTCCTTGGTTCGAATCGAACCGTTAAAGCAACTCGTGGACGTCTCAACCCGACGAACAGTTACCAGGTTTCAATCCTTGTTTTTTTGGAAAAACCTTTGGGTGCGTGTCCACGGCTTGTCGCACTCAATACACTTCATATGTTTTAATTTGCTGAAAATACAATTTCGACCGACTGCATCTGGTTGCGAACCGACTTTTCAGCTATCTCTGCCAACCCGAGTCTGGCGATCACTTTCCCGTTTTCATCCCTGTCGTCGGAGACTCGAAGTAGGCTGAAGATTCGAGGGACAATCCTTCAATACGTGCTCGAGATAAAGCATTTCCTGGTGCGGAGCCGGCCTAGCCGCGCTTTATGTGGCGTCTATCCGTAGAGCAGAGTGCGGTAGCTGTAAACCGTCAGCAAGCTGTTTTCTCTAGACGTTGAGCTGGAATCACGAAGGAGCAAGAAATGCTCAAGCTGGAGAGGCATAGTGGCAGCGAGCAAGTTCGATCGACATGCACGTGATGAATAAATGCAAGCCATGCGGGCTTAGGAGTTTGCAAAAGAAATCCTGCACACCAGATCCTCCAGCCTCTTGTTCGATAGAGAGCACGGTCATAGCCGTTACAGTGTTTTAGCACAATCGGTTTGCGCCGATTCTTAGGAGGTCGATCAAGAATGCACCATAGTCGAATCAGCGATGATCAAGTCCGGGGAATCGATCGCCTGCATCTGCATTGATAACTCCGCTGCCCGCCACAGGTACCAGTAAGGCACTCCTACCATACATATACCCCTCCTGCTGGTCGAAGCGGAAAATGGGCTGAGAAAAAAACTCAAATCGTCTCGGTCGGCAGTTCGTCCGACACCAACTCGATGTCCGACCGACACATCTGGAAGGTATAGAAGGTGTCGATTGCGAGGGCTTTCGCCACGCTCGCCGCACTCCGTCCCGTCGGTTGCGGCCCGGCGGAAACGGCTCGGGATTATCAGATGACTTTGTCAACACCTCATCCGCCACCAGCTCTCGATCGAACCCTTGCCCGACGATGCGGACCTTGTCGAAGTCCGGCCGGCACATCGGGAAGACGTAGACGGCGTCGGTCTTCAGGTCGAGCAGCTCCGTGCTGAACTGAATGATCTCCTCGACGCGGTTGGGCGCGATGTCGCCCAGGAACACGCTCTTCTGCACCCGCTGGAGGCCGAAATCGAGGCACCGCGTCGGCGATTTTTGTCCGGGTGCGGTCTTTGGAGATGTCGTAAACGACCCAGGTCAGCATGGCTCGGCCTCCTCGGGCGGTGAGTCGCTCGCATCGTCCTCCGGCTCGTCTGGCAGCTCGTCGGCGGCCGGCTTGTCTTTCGATTCGTCCCAGAGCTTGCGGGTCTCGACCACGCGAGGCAGGTCGTTCCGGCCCAGCAGGCGGTTGGCCAGGGCGTGCGCCTCGTGCGCGATCGTGTCGCGCCGCTTGATCTTGCGGTACTTGCCCGGCTTCGATTGCACCGGGTACTTCACCGGGCGGTCGAGCCGCTCGTTGTAATAGGGCAGGAACTCCGCCCGGCCATCCTTGCTCAGAGCGACGCCGCCCGGCACCTCCTCGAAAAACTCCGAGCGCGACCCGCCGGCCCGTGAACAGGAGCAACGTCGCCCGCTCCGCCAGGATCCGGAACGGCTCGATCAAATCAATACGAGTGACGGTTTGTTGTAATTGTCGGTATGCAGAAACCCGAGGAACGGGTCGAGCCCGGCACAGATGCAGGCCCGATCGACCATCGAATAAAGCACGCCGTAGGCGTAATTGAGCATCGCGTTGAAGCCGTCGGCGGCGGGCTGGCGGCTGCGGCCTCGAAAGCGGTACGCCTCGGGGACCAGCCGGCCCAGGCAGGTGAAATAGGCCCGGCCGGCGCTGCCTTCCAGTCCGAGCATACGCCCGCGCTGGTCGTCGAGCGTCCCTTCGAGCTCGCTCGAGCTGGGCCAGGCTCGACCGAATCGTTTCGATGGGGCCCGCAAAGAGCTGGCGTCTGGCTCGGTCTGCGCTGGTAGCAGCTCGTCGAGGAAATCCGCCTGATTGCGAAGCTTGGCGGCGACCCACTCCCGCGCGATGGCCAAGCCTTCGGCACCGTCGGTTGCTTCGAGCTGCCTGCGCCGGATCGCCGCGGTTGAGCCCATCCGCGGCGGCCAGACACGGGCGATCGGCTCGCCGAACTTATCCATGAAGATGACGTCGATGTTATGAGCGATCGCCAGCGCGATCGCATCCGAAGAGAGATGCACGGCGGTGGTTACCAGGATGCTCTGAACCTTGTGCGCCGAAACGGCCACTTGATTCGAGCCCGCCCGGACCACGAACCGATCTCCCTTGCGCTTCAAGCTCGCGCCGAAGGTGTTGATCACCAGTTGCATCGTTTCCGCCGATCAGGCCACGCCAGCCCACGCCGCGCAGCGGGACAAGACATCGTGACTTCGTCCTGCACGACAACCCAGCCAATCTCTGGCACCAAAGTCGAGCCAAACGTTGCCTCGATTCTTTCGATTCAGCTTCGTCGAGATTATGTCTGATGGCTTTGTTCAGTCAACCCCCTGCTGGACAAATTTGAAGCGTTGCCGACCGACACGGCCACGGATGAAGCATGTGTCCCCGATCATTTGGGCGACCGACAGGTCGAACGTAAGCTGATGCGAAGTTGGGTTTGACCGGGGCATACGGCACGACCAAGCATCTCCGGCTTTTGTTTCGCGCCGTTGCGATTCCCCTTCACCCGGCCTTTGCCCGACCCGTCCCCAGGGAGCAATGTAGTACAAGACGAAAAGCCCGCGATGAAATGACTTGACGCCGCGAAAGAGATAACCGGTCGCCCTCGACTTTAACGAGTAGAGCCTTGTTCACTATCTATGTGGTGAGGAGAGATTACCGGTCCGGTCTCGAACCGATTGTGTCGATCAGCATCGTCCCAAATCCTCCGTGCCCAGGTTGACACTGAGACACGCCCTGGATAGCGCACGAACGCATATTAACCCGACGCGCAAGCGAGGGTTTTCCCATTCTGCCGCAAGGACTTGCGGCACCCTCGCTAGCGCGTCGGGTTGGTATGGAACCGACCTGCAGGTGTCGGGTCAGAGAACTCGCCAATCTTCCATATTTGAGATAGTGCCCGTCGATCAGCCACGTGACACACATAAGTCCAATTTCTATAATGAGATACAGCCAGAACTTCCGCTCCGAACCGATCGTGTCGATCAGGCATGTCCCAAATATAAGTCCAATTGCTATAATGAGATGCTGCTAGGCGCCCTACCTCGAACTGGTTGTATCGATTATTCCTGTGTCACACGTAAGTCCAATTGTTGTAAGGAGATAGCGCAAAGACCACCGCTTCGGACCGGTTGTATCGATTATACCTGTGTCACACGTAAGTCCAATTCCTGCAGGGAGATACTGCCAAGACCCGCGCCTCGGACCGGTTGTATCGATTATTCCTGTGTCACACGTAAGTCCAATTGCTGTAAGGAGATACGACAAATACCTCTGCCTCGAACGGGTTGTATCGATTACTCCTGTGTCACACGTAAGTCCAATTGCTGTAAGGAAATGAACGTCTCTGGCGCGGTTCCGGTTATACCTGTGTCACACGTAAGTTTTATCGCACCAATGACATACGCCGAAATGAAGTTTTCCCGTCCTACGCAAGTGTTTGCGCTAAGCGCGACAAGAGGTCGTCGTGGCCGACGGATGTCATTCGCCGTCAAGTCCGGGGTTTCGTCATCTCAGCCTCGCCATCAATGTTGTTTCGCTCCGCGACAGAACACCGCTGGAATCCGCCGCAGAACTCGCGTTCGCTCGCTCCCTCGTTCGCCTTTCGCGGGAGCGAAAGGCGACTTTACTCCGATCCCCAGTTCACGTTACCCGCAAAGCACGGATTCTGAACCATGCCCTCGTTCTCGTCCTGACGAGATGAAATCTTGGGCGGACAATGAACTTCCATCGTCGTTGAGACCCGGGTCCTCGGCTTCAACGAGGTGCTGGATCTCCCCAGTCCGTGCTCAACCCACTCGGCGCGGATTCGGTTGAGTAACGACGACCGCCTCGAATTGTTGGTTGCGGCCGACAGCCTGGTCGGGACGCATCTCATCGAGGCGCTTGCCGTCGACAAACCAATGTCCCTTGCGAAACTCAAATAGCGCTGTCGCGTGTCGTTTTTCTTGCACGAGGTCGAAGGGACCTGGCTCGAAATGAACGCAGACCAATGCCAGCAAGTGTCGCGATTGCCGGTCGCGTGCCCAGAGAACTTCGTCGTGCCAGTGGGCCGCATCCCACTTTTGGCCTTCGATCGGGTCGGCCAGGACGAGAGCCGAGATGAATCGGGCTTCCAGCCACTCGCGCTGCTGGTGAAATAACAGACGCGCGTGGTCGACGTGGACGTCCTCGACGATCTGGCGAAGCGGCCGCCGAAGGACCATCCAGGCCACCAACAGACAAACCAACAGGATGCCGGCCCCGATCAGCAATGGCATGGTCACTTCCTTCGCCACCTCCCTGAATTGGCAAGCCAGACTTTTCATTGTAGAATCGAATCATGGCCGACCGCAAGGGACGGCTTTCTTGGATCCACCGTTCCCATTTTTTCGAGGGCCGTGAGACCAATGGCTCCCGTGACGCGAACTCGACGGAAGCCCAAATCCCCATCCCGTAAGTTTGGCGCTCACATGTCGATAACCGGCGGGTGCGACCGCGCGGTCTTGGCTGCCCATGCGGTCGAGTTCCAGGCCGTGCAACTCTTCACCAAGAACAACAACCAGTGGAAAGCCCCTGTCTTATCGGCAGAGCACGTCGCGGTCTTTCGCTCGGCCCTCGCACAGACGGGGATCACCGGTCCCATTGCCCACACTTCTTATCTTATCAACCTCGCCAGTCCCGACGACGGATTGTGGCAAAAGTCGATCGACGCAATGACCATCGAGGTGGAACGTTGCGAGTTGCTGGGCATCGCCGACCTGGTTGTTCACCCCGGCTCCCACATGGGTGAGGGTCCGAAAGCCGGACTCGCCCGGGTCGCCCGAGGTTTGGATGAAGTTCACGGTCGCACGGCGGGTCTGAATGTGACCATCGACCTGGAGACGACCGCCGGCCAAGGCACGAACCTGGGGCACCAATTTGAACACCTTCGAGAGATCCTCGACCAAGTGGCCCACCCTGAGCGTCTTGGTGTGTGCGTGGACACATGCCATATTTTCGCTGCGGGCTATTCGTTGGGCACCTTGGAGGAGTACGATGAGACAATCGACCGGCTCGACCGGTCAGTCGGACTGGATCGCCTGCGCGTCTGGCACTTGAATGATAGCTGTCGCGACTGCGGCAGCCGCGTCGATCGCCATGCGGGGATCGGGGCCGGTCGCATGGGGTTGGAACCGTTTCGACACCTGGTCAATGATCCGCGATTCGTGGATCTGCCGATGATTCTGGAGACGCCCAAGGGAACCGAAGATGGCGAAGACCTCGACGCACGCAACTTGAGGATCCTCCGGCATCTGGTTCGACCGGCGCGTTCGTCTCGCAACCGCGGTTGATCCTACGGAATCAACGCCTATTCATCAAACCTTCCACGAGCTATTTTTCGCCGACCTCGAGCCCACCTCGGCGGTTGGACGAAGATCGCGGCGAAATGCATGGTCATGTCGACGACTCAACTTAACGTTAATGGTCAGGTGGCGGTTTCGGCTGTGGCGTCTTCCGCGGTGCCGATCGTCGATCCGAGCTGGTTCATCAATCGCGAGCTGAGCTGGCTGGATTTCAATGAGCGGGTGCTGGAGGAAGCGCGCGACACATCCAATCCGCTGCTGGAGCGGCTGCGGTTCCTGGCAATCTGCGCGTCCAACCTCGATGAGTTTTTCGAGGTCCGCGTCGCGGGCCTCCAGGCCCAGGTCTACGAGAACCTGGAGCCGCAAGACCCGCCGCCTGATGGAATGGGCTCACTGGCGCAACTGATCGAAATCGCGCGCCGTGCTCACGATTTTGTCTCGCGACTCTACGAGGTCTGGCTCAACGAACTGCGTCCGGCGCTGCTCAAGCACGGCATCAGGGTCTGCGCCTCGGGGGAGCTGACCGACGCCCAAAACGTCTTCCTCGATGAGTTTTTCAGCACACAGGTCTACCCCGTCTTGACGCCGTTGGCGATCGATCCGGCGCATCCATTCCCGCACGTCCACAACAAGAGCCTGAACCTCCTTTTGCGGATCGAATCCAACAAACCGCATGACCGCCCTCGGTTCGCTGTGCTCCAGGTTCCCTCGGTGATCAACCGACTGGTTCCCCTTGGCCGACGAGGGGGACGGACAACGGCGGTTCGTCCTGCTTGAGGACGTGATCGGGGCGCGGGCCGACGCCCTGTTCGGCGGCTATCGAGACCACGGAGCGGGTTGCCTTCCGCGGCACGCGCAACAGCGATTTGACGATTCAGGAGAACGAAGTCAGGAGTAGTCTGCTGTCGACAATCGAGGAAACGCTCCGCCAGCGCAAGTGGGGCGGCGGCCGTGCGGCTGGAGATCTCGGAGCGTGCCGACGAGGTGTTCCTGGCGCAACTGTTATCCGCGTCGGCCCTGGAGCTCGAGGGTCGCGACGTCTACAAGATCGCCGGCCCAATCGACCTGACCGTGCTGTTGGCTCTCTGCAAGATGGAGGGGTTCCGCGACCTCAAGGAGCCCCTCTACGAGCCACAGATGCCCGCTCCACTGGCCAAACGTAAGAGCATTTTCACCGCCATCCGCGACCACGATATCCTGGTCCACCACCCGTACGAGTCGTTCGGCTCGGTCGTGCAGTTTCTCGAGCAGGCCTCGGAAGATCCCCAGTCGCTGGCGATCAAGATGACCCTCTACCGCACGGCCGAGGCCAACCCGATCATCACCGCCCTGGCGCGTGCCGCCGAGAATGGCAAAGAGGTGACGGCCCTGGTCGAGCTCCAGGCCCGACTCGACGAGGAGAACAACATCGACAAGGCCCGCATGCTCCAAAAGGCGGGCGTCCACGTCGTCTACGGGATCGTCGGACTCAAGACCCATTGCAAGGCGGCCCTGGTCGTCCGCCGCGAAAACGACGGCATCAGGCGGTACGTCCACCTGGCCACCGGGAACTACAACCCGACGACCGCGCGGCAATATACCGACCTGAGCCTCTTCACCTGTCGTCGCGAGTTCGGCGAGGATGCCAGCGCGCTCTTCAACCTCCTGACGGGCTACTCCCAGTCGAACCACTGGAACAAGCTGATCGTCGCGCCAGGTCACCTCTCTCCACCGACTGACCGGCCTGATCGAACGCGAGCGTGCCCACGCCGAGGCGGGCTGCCCCGCCCGCATCATCGCCAAGATGAATTCGCTCGTCGACCCCCAGATCATCGAGACGCTCTACCGTGCCTCGCAAGCCGGCGTGCGGATCGATCTGATCATCCGCGGCATCTGCTGCTTGCGGCCGGGGCTGCCGGGGTGTCTCCGACAATATCCGGGTCATCAGCATCGTCGACAAGTACCTGGAGCATTCGCGGATCACCTATTTCCAGAACGGCGAGGATCCGGAGGTGTTCCTGGCGTCGGCCGACTGGATGCCGCGGAACTTCCGCCGCCGCGTCGAGATCATGTTCCCCATCGAAGATCCCCAGCTCAAGCGGCGGTTGGTCGACGGCATTCTGGGAGTCGTGCTGGCCGACAACGTCAAGGCCCGCGAGCTCCAGGCCGACGGGACCTATCGGCGGGTCGCCACCCGCCAAGCCGGGCGAACCGAGCATCCGCTCCCAGGCCGAGTTTCAGAACATGGCGCTGGAACTGTGCGAGACCAGCCCGATCAGCCGCACCAGTCCCGGCGATCGCGGGAAGCGTGGGTGCGTGAGCAAGCCATGCGAACTCAAAGTTGCCTGGTGCTTCATGGTCTGGGAGGCGGTCCCTACGAGTTGAATCCGCTGATCGAGGCCCTTGAGGCCGACGGTCTCCGCGTGTCGGCCCCGGTCATGCCCGGCCACGAGGGTCCAGGTCCAGTGATGCCGGCCTCGTGCTGGCGCGATTGGGCGGCCGCGGCCGAATCGGCCTTCGACGCGATGGCGAGCGACGGGATGCCCGTGGTCGTCCTCGGCTTCTCGACCGGGGGCACTCTGGCCTTGTACCTCGCGTCGCGCAGGCCAGTCGCGCAACTCGTGTTGATGGCCCCATTCTTCGCGATCCGCTACAGTGACTTGATCCCCCTCCAACCTGGGACTTCTCTCCGACAACTCGCCAGAGTCATGCCCAACATGCCGCGTAGACCGCCGGCGGTGCGCGACCCGGAGATGCGACGATGGGTAACAGCCGCCGCCCACTTTCGGACATTCAGCATTGCCGCCGCCTTGAGCGCGTTGGAGCTGATCGAAGTCGTGAAACCGCTCGTGCCGGCGATCACTGTTCCGACCCTGATCATCCAAGGTGAGCTCGACACGGTCGTCGAGCCCGACAGAGCCTCCTGGCTGCACCGAAATCTCGGCTCGACCCAGAAGACCTTGGTGCGACTCCCCCACTCCGACCACCTCGTCGCGCTGGACCGCGAACGGAAGCAGGTGATCGAGCTCATCCGGGATTTCGTTCGGGGCACCGAAAGCATCGATCGCTGAGAATCATCAGTCTTCGCCCGCCAAGCGGCGAATCAGGCGTGGCGTTGCGATCCAGGTCAACTCGAAGAGATCCTGCGTCGCGGACATTCGACTGAGCGCGGCGATTCCGCCTTTCTTCAAGTCGCAGATCCGCGGCTGTGACGACCCGTGGATCAACAACGCAATCAACTCGCTTACCGAGGGGTTGTGCCCGACGATCATCAAACGCTCCTCGCTCCGCTCCTCCAGCCAACGCATGATGGTCGCCGGCGGACGTGCCGGCCTGGAGGACATTCGAGGTTTCAAGACGATCTTTGACATCCAGGACGTCGGCGACAATCTCGGCCGTTGCACGGGCTCGCGGCAGAGGGCTGGTCACGATTCGGTCGAGTTTCAAGTCCAGCCTGCGTAATCCCGCGCGATCTCCCGCATCCGTTTCTCGCCTTTGGGTGTCAAAGGCCGCTCGTCGTCCGGGATGCCCGGCGTTCCCGGATCGACCGCGATCCCATGTCGCACAACATAAAGCTCATTCATGAAGTCTTCTCGTTGAAACCAAGAGTTATTGAGTGCGTTCTTTCTGTTTCCAGCTCGCCGCTTCCTCGCCGTCGATTCGAAACGTCAGGCACTTGGCGCTACCTCCCGACTTGATGAACTCGGAGAAGTCGAGCAATCGCACCGTGAAGTCCCGCTCGGCGAGCGCTTCGGCCAGTTTCGGGGCGCCTTCATTCAAGATCACCGTCTCACCGACGACCACGGCGTTGCAACTGAAGGAGATCGCCTCCTCGGCCACGACCTCGATCAAGTGGGGAATTCGGTCCCGCAGGACCGATCGGCCGTATTCATCGAAAGCGCCCGGATAATACAGGGCGAGATCCGGGGCCAGTGGGCAGAAGCAGGTGTCGAGGTGATAAAACCGGGGGTCCACGAGCTCGAGCGGCAGCACCTCCACGCCTAGCTTCTCGCCGATCCATTGGTGGCTGCGTACGTCGCTGCGAAACCGGTAGCCGGCGAACAGCGTTTCGCCACAGAAGAGCGCATCGCCGGCGCCCTCGAAGTGATATCCCTCCGGCGGCCGGACAACCTCGAAACCTCGACGATTTGCCCAGTTCTTCAAAATGAGGCGATTCACCCTGCCGGACACCGTAACGAAACTGCGAAACAATGAAGAGCCGATTGAAGACCAGGCCGGAGTTGGCCGTGAAGACCAGGTCGGGAAGACCCGGTACCGGCTCGATCAGGTCCACGGCGACGCCCAGCTCTCGGAGGGTGTCGTAAAGTGCCGTCCATTGCCGCCGCGCGCGTTCGGAGTCGCTGCCGGCCCGCACGTTCATCCAGGGATTGATCTCGTATTCGATCCCGAAGTAATCCGGCGGACACATCAAGATCTGAGGCGCGGACAGGGTCTCCATGGCGATGATACCGGCCTCCGTCAGTCAGTCGTTAGGGCCAACAACGGCGATGGTCACGAATCCAAGCCTGGCCGAGGCGCGAGCTCGCCGGCGAGCGAGCGCAGGAATGGCTCGACGTCGGTCACCAGCCCGATCGTCTGAAACGTGCCGCGGTCGCTCAGCTTGGTCACGGTCGCCGGGTTGATGTCGACGCAGACCACCTTCACCCAGGCCGGCAGTAAGTTACCGGTCGCGATCGAGTGCAGCGCCGTCGCGATCAAGAGAGCGAAGCCGACCCCGTGAATCGCCTCGCGCATTCGGTCCTGGGCCGACCAGCGTGTCGGTGATCACCTCGGGCAGCGGGCCGTCGTCGCGGATCGAGCCGGCGAGCACCAGATCGACGCTCCGACTTGACGCACTCGTACATGATCCCGGAGGTGAGCACGCCCGTCTCGACGGCCCGCGCGATTCCACCCAGCCGGCGGATCGTATTGATCGCTCGCAGGTGATGCTCATGACCGTGCTCGATCGGCTCACCGTGGGTCAGCGACACGCCCAGACTGGTGCCGTAAAGCGCTTGTTCGATGTCGTGGGTCGCCAGGGCGTTGCCCGCGAACAGCGTCTGAATCCACCCGTCCTGGATCAAGCGGGCGACATGGCCGGCCGAGCCGGTGTGCACGATCGCCGGACCACCCACGAGCAAGACCTTCTTCCCCTCGGCGCGGGTGGCCCGGATCGCGTCGACCACGCCCCGCACGCTGATCGACTTGGGCTTTTCGCTCGAGACGTTCGAGCTCATGAACCCGAACATGCTGACTTCACGCGACCGTTCGACCGGCAGCACGCGCACGCCCGGCGTGGCCAACAACGATCGGCATGCCCACTGTCACGTGGCACATCGGAATGCAACGCGCCTGACCCGCGGCCCGGTCGACCACGATGCCGCAGTCCATCTCCTGGTCGTCGACGTCGATCCAGCGCCCGTGGAACCGCACCTGGGTGGGATGGTTGGTCGTGCTGTAAAACGACTCGGGAAACGCCGCCGGCGATATCGGCCGGCACGATCGTGGCGTCCTCGGGATGAATCGGCGAGGCCCCGTGCTCGATCAGGTCGCCCAGGATCGCGCCGAGCGTCTCGTGACTGTCGGCCCGGATCGCGATCCGCGCGTAGCTCGGGTCGGTACGGTGCACGCCGATCTTGCACTCGCGAATCTCGAACGTTCCCTGCATCAAGAGGATGCGATCGAGGATCTTCGGCAACAGCAGCGAGTCGACGATATGGCCGCGAACCTCGACCTCCTCGATCACCCCCGGCGATTTCGTGGAATCGCCCGGTCCCGGCTCCTGTGACCCGAGGGTTCGATGGCTGGCTCATCAGTGCAATTCCTCCCCTGGCCGGAGAGTACCGTTTCACTCCGTATCGAAGACTCAACGGCTCGGATTCACACCGCCCGTGCGCACCGGGTCGAGCGGCTCGTATTTGAGCTCGCCGGCTTCGATCGCCAGCCTCAGACGGTTCTGCGGAGGCGCCAGCGGACAGGTCGCGTAGGGAATATAAGAGCACGGTAGGTTGATCGCCTTGTTGAAGTCGAGCACGACTCGATCTCCCTTGGGGGCATCGGCGTAAAGCTGCCGGGCACCGCCGGCCGTTGTTCGGCCGCTGGTGCGCGTCGCGGAAGACGAACCAGAGCGAGCCGTTCTTCTCGGCCGCGGCCTGCAACTGTGTAGACCTTGCCGTCACGCTCGAAGGTCACGTAACCCGGGCTCTCCAGTTCCTCGGTCCGCCGACAATCGTATCCATGACCAGCTTCGTCGCGGTCGGATAGGGGACGAATTTGGCCTGGATTCGCCAATCCTCACGGACCGGAAACCAGCGCAGCCCCGCGAAGTTGGCACGGAACGGGCTCTGGTTGTCCTTGAGCCGGATGGCCAAGCGATCGCCGCGCTTGATCAAGATCAGCTTCACGTCCCCGACAGCCAGCGTATCCGGCTGGACCGTCGGCGTCCGAGTGGAGTTCGCCTTGGTCGAACGGTTTCCATTGCGAGTGACCGTCACGTCGGGTGCGGCGATCGGAACTTGGCGTGCCCGTCGATCAGGTGAGCGTTGAGCGTGCCGACCGAGGCCGGTGCATGAGCCGGCAACAGAATGTCGTTACTCGGGTCGCTGCCGATCCGAGTTTCGCCCGGCCGTCAACCAGAACAGCCCACTGACCGTGAGCCAACCATCGTCGGCCTTGAGATCGGCCTCTCGCTTCTGCCGCCATCGCTCGATCTCTTCGCGATAGCGATCGTCCCCAACAGCCGCGATCGCGCCCGGGCACGCCATCAAGACCCAGAACTCACGGAGGCCAACAACGCAACACGATGCATGATCAATCTCCTCCTCAGTCCACCGTTCGTGTTTCGAGCGAACCGATTGTATCAATAATCCGGTCGTTTGTCCCGTCCGCACCTACAGGGAAACCAGAAGACCTACGACACCGATGCCCCGCGAAGAGGATTGCGCAGATCAAGCGCAGGGTCTCGGAGCGGGAAAGCAGGTAGCACGCGAGGGCGTATCGTTCTCGGTCCGTCACGCCTCCCCAGTGGCGAGGGACCGCGGCGATCGCTGTCGCGATGACCCCTGGATTGATGGAGTCAAAGATCGGGCGGGCCATGGCGAACTCATCACGGCCAAGGCCACACGCGTTGACGATCAAGCTGTCCGGCGAAGCACGGAGGCGCCGCAACCAGCGACTCCTCAGTCCAATCGGGACCGCAAGGGAAGAACTCGCCGTGGTCACAAGAATAGACGACATGCAGGCGCCTTCGGCCTTATAAATGAACTGGTGGTACTTCGCAACGATCCATCCATAGAAACAGAGCGAGCCGCGGCGTAACGATCTCGGTTGACGGGCTCATTGACGTGAGTAATCTGTATCGCTCCCACGCAGTCCGGAACGAATCGACAACCATGAGCCAATCCCGGGGCAATATGGTCCATCGCCGGCTTGTTCCGTTCGATAAACTCCGGTGATACGTCGACCAGATGACCTCGCAAACCGGCGACGCCCAGCGAGATGCCGAGTCTGCCGATCACCTGATCGTTGAAAACGCTTCGTCCGCCCTTGACTTCCCTTGACCACGTACTCGCAGGCCATCCTCGCATTCCAGGAGCACGGGTTTCGTTAACGTCGGAATACGACTTTCGATAAATCCGTGCATCCACAGGATTCGGTGGCGTCGCTCTCGCCTCGTCAAGAAGCGATCCCATTCGTGAGACGCGATCAACACGACCTCCCGCAGCGTCTGAGGAGATGATTTGAACGTCAAATGACGCCCGTTGGCGGCATGGTTCAACAAACCAGGTCCTCTGCTAACACCATTTTGGATTCGCCAAGCCCATAATACTAGCCCGAAGCGTAAGCGAGGGTTGGAGTTCGCCTCGCTTACGCTTCGGGCTAGTATGGGCCGAATGTTAGCCGACTTTGAACCACGCCCCGTTGGCCGATAGCTACTTTGCTTTGGCACTGACGAAGCTCGCCACTTCCCGTGAAAGTTTGATCTTTTGGCCGTGCCGTCGGAGAAAGGTACCGCGCTTGGCGCTGGTCACGATGGCTGGCTCGGCCACGGCATGCCCCGGTGTACGTGTCCTGGCGCCACGCTCAGTATGGCGGCGACAATCGTCGTTGCGTTGCTCATAGCGGGAACTCCGAAGTCAGTCCAGCGTCACACACCGTGCTGGGCGACGGCTGCCGAGCCGCATAACGTCGCCAGTCGATCGCACCGCATCGATCGGCTATAGTGCAGACCGGCAGAGCAAGAACCGCAACGTGATGTCCGGCAATCCGAAAGGGGGCGTACCCGCATGGCAAGCACTCATGATGAGACTCTGAAGACGATAACAGAAGCAGGAACAGACCCTCCCACGACGCTCCCGGCAACCAGCCACCCTGCTACCACGCCTCGGGACGACACTCGCATCGCTGGCGGCGATGGCTGTTCATCCTCGCGATCATCGCTGGGCTCGTGGTCGGAGGGTACTTCCTGTACCCCGCGGTGGAAACGGCGCTGAACACGGTTTCCACCGATGACGCTTACGTCAACGGCCACGTGACCTTCGTGGCTCCCCGGGTCTCGGGCCAGGTGAGCCGGGTGTTGGTCGACGACAACTACCGCGTGAAAAAGGGGGCCTTGCTGGTCCAGCTCGACAAGGAACCCTACCAGGATCAGGTTGCGATCAAGCAGGCCGCCGTGGTGGCGGCCGAGGCGGACCTGGTCGGCCGCCCAAGCCCAGGTGCGCAGGCCTGGTGGCCCAGGCCCGGGCCAATCGGTTCCAGCTCGAGCACGCCATCGAGGACGTCCACACCCAGATCGCCAACCTGCGAGCCAATATGGCGACGCTCAAGAGCAAGAAGGCGACCCTGGAGCTGGCGCAGGCCAACCTAAACGGGGCGAGGAGCTCTCGCCGAGCGGAGGCATCAGCAAGGAAGACCTCGACCAGCGGCGGCAGACGGTCAAGGTCGATGAGGCGGCCGTCGATCAAGCCCTGCAGGCCGTCTACGCGACCCGAGTCGGCCTGGGGCTTCCCGCCCAGCCTGCCCAAGGGCCACGACCTGAGCGAGGTGCCGGCCGACCTCGACCAGAACTTCTCCGCCGTCCGCCAGGCGCTGTGGCAGTCTGATCCACAGACGCGGCCCAGCTCGGCTACGCTCCCGACGTCGTGGGACGCCGACCCCGAAGCAGGCCATCGAAGATTTCTACAAGCAGGACCCCGAGGGCGATCTCGACGCATCTATCGAACCGCTCTGTTCCCAAGGCACCGGCCGTCAAACAGGCCGAGGCCAAGCTCCTCCAGGCCCGCGGCGACCTGGATCTGGCCAAGCTCGACCTCCGCTACTGCGACGTCGTCAGCGAGATCGACGGCGTGGTGACCCGCCGCAACGTCAACCCCGGCAACAACGTCCAGGCGGGGCAGAGCCTGATGGCGGTCCGCTCGCTCACGGAGATCTGGATCGATGCCAACTTCAAGGAGACTCAGCTGGCGGACCTGCGCATCGGCCAGCGGGTGCGCTGCGAGGTGGACATGTACGGCAGCCGGCGTGAGTACGAGGGCCGCATCACCGGCTTCACCATGGGGACCGGCCAGACGCTGTCCCTGCTCCCGCCGCAGAACGCCACCGGCAACTTCGTGAAGATCGTCCAGCGGCTGCCGGTCCGCGTCGAGCTGACCGACTACGATCCGGACAAGGCCCCGTTGTTCGTCGGCCTGTCGGTCGTCCCTTACGTCTACTTCAAGGAACCGCCCACCGGGCCGCACGCCGGGGATGTCCTGCAGCCGCTTTACCCGCTTCCGCCAGGCCCAACGGTGGCGGACGACCGGGAAACCTCGCCAACAACGACCCCACTTCCCGGAGGCCACAGCGGCCCTTGAAGGCGGAGAACAGAGGCGGCCTCGCGAATCATCTTTCATCCTGGCTCGTTCCGAAGGAGCCCCGCGTGAGCAGCGTGACACTGGCGCCGAGCGCCCTCGAGCCGCCCGGCGATCAACCCCTGGTTCGTCGCGGCCGCGGTGGTCGTGCCCACGTTCATGGAGGTGCTGGATACCACGATCGCCAACGTCGCGCTGCGGTACATCGCCGGCGGCCTGTCGGCGTCGAACGTCGACAGCGAGTGGGTCCTCACCAGCTACCTCGCGGCCAATGCCACCATCTTGCCGATCACTGGCTGGCTGTCGGCCCACCTCGGCCGTCGCAATTACTTTCTCCTCTCGATTGCCGTCTTCACCATCGCCTCGGGGCTGTGCGGCATGGCCACCAGCCTCGAGCAACTGATCCTGTTCCGGGTGATCCAGGGTCTGGGCGGCGGCGGACTCCAGCCTTCCAGCCAGGCAATCCTCCTGGACAGCTTCCCGCCCGAGAAACAAGGCGCCGCCCAGACGATGTTCGGCATCGCGGCCCTGCTGGCGCCGGTCGTCGGCCCGACCCTGGGCGGTTATCTCACGGTTCACTACAACTGGCGCTGGATCTTCTACATCAATGTCCCTGTCGGCGCCCTCGGCTTCCTCGCGGCTTACCTCCTGGTCGACGACCCCGATTACCTCAAGAAGGAGCGGGCCGAGCTGCGCCGCCGACCGCTGAATTTCGATTACATCGGCCTGGGGCTGCTCGTCCTGATCATGTCGAGCTGGGAAGTGATGCTCAGCAAGGGGCAGGAGTGGGACTGGTACAACGACCCGTTCTGGCGGGTGCAGACGCTCTTCGTCGTGTTCGTTCTCGGGCTGGGCTGCCTGATCTTCCGGGAGACTGCGGATTGCCAACCCGGTGGTCGACTTCCGGCCGCTGGGCGAGCGGAACTTCGCGGCCTGCTGCATCATCATCTTCTGTGCGTACGGTATCCTCTACGGCGCCAGCACGTCCCTTCCGGGCCTGCTCCAGTCCCTGTTCGGCTACGACGCCTATGTCTCGGGGCTGGTGCAGTCGCCATCGGGCGTTTTCTCCATCATGGGGCTGATCGTTGTCGGCACTCTCATCGGCCGGGGCGTTGATGCCCGCTGGTTGATCGCCGTGGGCCTGCTGATCATGGCGGCCGGGAACTACTGGATGGCGCTGATGAACCTGTACATCAGCCCGGGTCTGGTGATCTGGCCGCGGGTGGTGTTGATCGTCGGCCTGTCGATGATCTTCGTTTCGATCAACGTGGCCGCCTTCAAGTACATCCCCCCCCATCTGCGCGGGGCCGCGGTCGGCCTGTTCGCCTTGCTCCGCAACGAGGGGGGCAGCGTCGGCACGTCGCTGGCCCAGGCCCTCGAGTGGCGACGCGAGAATTTCCACACGGCGCGCGTGGGCGAGTTTCTCGACCCCCTCAACCCGCGCGGTGAACTCGTTCCTCCAGCAGGGCCCAGGCCTTCTTCTTCCAGCAGACGGGTGACCCGGCCGCGTCGCAGCAGATGGCCTTGCAGGCGCTGGCGAACCTCCGCCAGCAGCAGGCGGCTTCACTGGCCTACTTCGACGACTTCTGGCTCTTCGCCGTCCTGGCGCTGGCCCTGGTCCCTCTCGTTCTGCTCATGAAGCGCTCGGTGGCCGAGAAGGGGGAGCACATCGGAGCGGAGTAGACCCGATAGAATGGGCGAACTGGACAGTTTGGCTGCGTCAAGCGGTACTCTTCACAGGGTCATCCTCAATCGTCCGCGCTGGACCGGCCGATAGTTCCGTCTGTGCGGATCGTTCTCGATTTGCCGAGGGCGACGTTCGCGTGCGGGAAGCCGTGAACGGACACACACACGACGGAAATGACGGATGACTCGGCGACTTCCACACGGGCATGATGCCCACCGAATTCCTCGACCTCGCCATCGGCGATGGCCCGCGCTGGCCGGCCTGGTGGTCGCGGTCTTGCTCAATAGCGGATGCATCATGACCAGCCCCGGGCAGTGGATTCACAACGGCTTCAAGGTCGGGCCCAACTATGGCCGGCCGCCGGCACCCGTGGCTGCGGAATGGATCCAGGCGAATGATCCCAGCGTGCAGAACCACCACCTGCAAGACTGGTGGCAGGTCTTCGGGGATCCCACGCTCGACGCCCTGATTGTTACGGCTTACGAGCAGAACCCGACCCTGCGGATCGCGGGCACACGGGTCCTCGAGGCCCGGGCCGGCCAGGCGATCGCCGTGGGCAACATCTTCCCCCAGACCCAGCAGGCGACCGCGTCGTACAGCCGGGTCAACCTCAACTCCAACATGCCCCTCATCGGCCCGCTTCTCAGCGCTGCTCCCAGCCTGGCTGAACGCTCGCTCGCGTTCTCCAACTGGTTCGACGGCTTCAACCTGAGCTGGGAGCTCGACCTGTGGGGCCGCATCCGCCGGAACATCGAGTCGAACAATGCCAGCCTGGATGCTTCGGTGGAGGACTATGACGCCGCCCTGGTGACCTTGCTGGCGGACGTGGCCACGAACTACGTGCAATATCGGATCGCCCAGCAGCGGATCAAGATTGCACGGGACAACGTCCGGATCCAGGAGGGAGTCCTGGCCCTCGCCGAGGAGAAATTCCGGGTCGGCACCACGACCAGGCTCGACGTGGAGCAGGCGAGGACCGTCCTGGAGCAGACCCGTTCGACCATCCCGGCGCTTCAGATCACGCTCGGGCAGGCCAACGACACACTCTGCACGCTGCTCGGCATGCCGCCACGCGACCTGGAGCCGGAGCTGGGCCCGGGACCCGAGCTGGGCAGCAACCCGATGCCGAACACGCCGGCCTGGGTCGCCACGGGCATCCCGGCCGACCTGCTTCGCCGGCGCCCCGACGTCCGCAGCGCCGAGCGGCAGGTGGCGGCCCAGACGCGCCCAGATCGGAGTGGCCGAGGCCGCCCTGTACCCCACCCTCGCCATCAACGGCATCATCGGTTGGGATGCCGCGGACTTTTCCCAGTTTTTCGAGACCAAGAGCTTCATCGGGGCCGTCTTTCCCAGCTTCAGTTGGAACATCTTGAATTACGGCCGGATCAAGAACAACGTGCGCCTGCAGGAGGCCAAGACGCAGGAGCTGATCGCGACCTACCAGAACACGGTCCTGACGGCCGGCCGGGAAGTCCAGACTCCGCTGCGGGGCTTCTTGAGATCTCGGGAACAGGCCGAGGACCTTGACCGCAGCGTCAAGGCGGCCACGGCGGCCACCCAGCTCGGAGTGCAGCAGTACCGCACCGGCACCATCGATTTCAACAGAGTTTTCAATCTGGAAACCACGCAGGTCCAGCAGCAAGACCAACTGGCGGTCGCCGCGGGCAACATCGCTCTCAACCTGGTCAGCGTCTATCGAGCCCTGGGCGGAGGCTGGGAGCTGCGTTACCAGAAAGAAGCAGCTGAAGCGGAGTACCGATCAATCGCACGGCACGCGCGAGGCGCCGTGCCGAACCAGGCGCCAGCCGCTCCCGGTCCCGATCCGATACCAGAACCATTACCGGCGCCTCGGCCCGTTCCGTGAACCCCGGGCCGGCGAGCGATGACGCCGGATTTGGAGAGGAGCAATCGCGCATGAGAACCCAGGATACCGATGTGGACAATCGTGCTCACCCTGATCTCGCTGTGGTCAGGGACTTGGTGGTGAAGGCGGCGAGGGTGATGAGCCACCCCGCCGGCACTTTCTTCAGCGGCTTCACCCGGTCGGGGGCTGGAACCCGTACGGCGGCGGTCTGCTGCACTGGTGGAACCCTCATTGTTTTCCCTGCCGACTGCCCCGGACGACTACTGCCGCAAGCCGCTTCCCAGGGTGTGCTGGCCGCCCTACCCGCCCTACTACATCTGGGGGCCGCCGGAGATCGGTTCTCCACACAGCATGGGCGACCGAGTTTCCACCGTGTCGCACTAAAAGGTTTCCACCGGCGGGGAAGGCCCCTGCCCGCGATGCTGGGACCGGTGCCCGCCGGAAGATCGCCGATCGACCCGCCTCGAAGGTCAAAAAATGAGCGGATTATTCCCAGAAGTCTACCTGTGCAGCGGCATAATGATATCGCGTTGACGATCTCCCGGCAGAACACAGTCCGGACCGATGACTCGCTCCAGAATCGGCGGAGACGAAGCGTATGCGTGTCATTAGATCCGTGGCCGTGATCGTGGTACTCATCGCTGCCACAAAGGCCTCGGCCCAGAATTCGGCGCGAGTCGAATCATCGCGTGAGGTGCCCGGCCGCTCGGTGTCGAAGCTCGACACCGGAGGTCGCGGGGCGATTTCGATTCGAGCCAACGGGCCTCTCCCTCCTCCGCCCCTACAGGCGCGGCAAGATACCCGTGGTCTTCATCCACGGGCTCTGGGCGAACCCGCGGTCGTGGTCCCGGATGATCGAAAGCCTGGACGCCGATCCGGCCCTCCGCGACCGATTTCAGTTCTGGACCTTCGGCTATTTGACGGGCGACCCGATCCCCTATTCGGCTTCACTCCTGCGGCGCGACCTGGACGAGGTGCGGCCGCAAGTTCGACCCTGATGGCGCGGACAGGGAGTTTGACCGGATGGTCATCGTCGGCCACAGCATGGGCGGGCTGTTGACCAAGATGATGGTCCAGGATAGCGGCACCCGCTTGTGGCAGGTCATCAGCGATCGGCCCGTCGACGAGCTCGCCGGCGATCCGGCCGATCGCGACCTCTTCCGCCGCGCACTGATCTTCAAGCCACGACCAGAGGTCCGTCGCGTGGTCTTCATCGCCACGCCCCACCGCGGGCAGCCGGCTCGATCAGGGCGGACTG
The DNA here is from genome assembly GCA_963720335.1 of uncultured Planctomycetota bacterium. Lineage (GTDB taxonomy): Bacteria > Planctomycetota > Planctomycetia > Isosphaerales > Isosphaeraceae > CAVRFS01. The sequence continues at coordinate 22,565 of CAVRFS010000098.1, forward strand.
GAGCACCTCGGCTCGCGGCTCGTTCGCCTCGACGACCCGCTCCGCGCGTCGTACGGCCGGCTCATCGCCCGCAATCGACCGGACTTCTTCAAGCCGAACTTCCGCAAAGGTCTGCCCACGAGCATCGACGAACTGGAATGGCAATCGCCGTTCCTCATGGGCCTGGATCGGTCAGACATGCTCCGACGATCGAGACTCATTCCATCATCGCGGACCGGCGCGATCCTCCCAGGGCTGGCGGGACCGACGGTCTGGTCCCTTACGAAAGTGCGCACCTCGACGGAACGACGTCCGAGTTTCTCGTGTCCTCGGGCCACCAGTGCCAGGACAATCCCGCCGTGATTCGCGAGATTCGACGGATTCTCCTGGAGCACGCCGTGCGGTGATCGTCGCACGGGCAAACAGACCGATCCCCGGTTCCCGACGGGTCCGTCCTCGGCACACGACCCTGATCCATTGATCCAAACCGACGGAGAATCAACGGCCAGAACGGGCAAGTACCCGCATGGCAAGTAAGTGTGATCGGAATCTGGGCCTTCGATGGAACCAAGGCCGGTCTCGCACGACGCGGCGCCAGATCCCGTTGCTCAACCCGACCACCATGCCGCGACTGTCGAACCGATTCCCGGCTCGCCCGCAGAACCACACGAGGCCGTGCGACATGCGCACCCTTGGCGACGCCGGTTGCTATCGCTGCAGGTGCTTGGCGCCAAAGACAACAAGGCCCCGGAGCACTATCTTTCGCCAGGCCGGTCGTCCCCGTATGCTAGGAATGATCGAGACCAGGGTCGACCCAGAACCGCCGGAGGCTACCATGCAGGATCCGTGATCAGGACACACGTCGATCGTTCCTCGGCTTGATGGCCGCCGCCTCGGCCGCCTCGACCGTCGCCACGACCACCACCGTACTGGCTGACGACGTCCAAGTGCTCAAGCCCACGGTCGAGCCGCCCAAGCCGGCGGGACCCAACGACCGCATCCGGATCGCCACGATCGGCACGGGGATCATCGGCTTCATCGATACCGAGACGGCTTTGAAGGTCCCCGGCGTCGAGCTGGTCGCCACGGCCGACCTGTACCAAGGGCGGCGCACTCACGCCAAGGAAGTCTTCGGCGACCAGGTCCAGACTTACGTCGACTATCGCGAGATCCTGGCTCGCAAGGATGTGGACGCCGTGCTCATCTGCGTGCCCGACCACTGGCATGCCAAGATGTCGATCGACGCCATGGAGGCGGGCAAGGCGGTCTATTGCGAGAAACCGATGATTCGCGGCGTTGAGGAAGGGCCCGCGGTGATCGCGACCCAGAAGAAAACGAAGGCGGTCTTCCAGGTGGGCAGCCAGTTCGCCAGCTCGATGATCTACGATAAGGTGAAGGAGCTGATCCGAAGGGGACAATCGGCAAGGTCCACGCCATCGAGGCGCGTTACAATCGCAACTCGGATGTCGGGTGCCTGGCAGTACTCGATCCCGACCGACGCCTCCCCGAGACGATCGACTGGGACCGCTTCCTGGGCGACGCACCCAAACGGGCGTTCGACCCGGTGCGGTTCTTCCGCTGGCGGAACTACTGGGATTATGGCACGGCTGTCGCGGGCGACCTGTTCATCCATTTGCTCACCGGCATCCATCTCGCCATGGGTACGATCGGGCCGACGCGGATCGCGGCGATGGGTGGCCGACGGTACTGGAACGACGGCCGCGACGTCTACGACATCATCATGGGCCTGCTCGACTACCCCGAAACCGAGGCCCACGGCAGTTTCACGCTCTCGCTCGTCACCGATTTCGAGGACGGCGGAGGCGGCGGCACCTCGTTCCGGTTCGTCGGCACCGAGGGCGTCATCGAAGTCGAGTTTCACCGAGCTGAAGATCACCCGCCTGGGCATCGAACAGGCATCGGCCGAGCAAGTCCTCAAGGGCTACAACTCGGTGAAGACATTCTCGAACGCCCAGCAGAAGGCGTTCGCCGAGAAGTTCCTCGCGGAACATCCCACGTCGTCCGAGAAGCGTCGAACGAAGCAGACCGAAAAGTACGTCGTGCCGAAAGGCTATGACGAGCGGTTCGACCACATGGTGAACTTCTTCAAGTCGGTCCGCGGCGGCAAGCCGGTTTATGAGGACGCCACCTTCGGCTACCGCGCCGCCGCCCCTGCCTTGCTCTGCAACGAAAGCTATCGCCAGCAAGCGGGAGATCGACTGGGATCCGGTCGCGATGAAGGTGGTGTCGTAACCGATCTTGACGGTTGCAAGCTTTGGATGGCGGCCGGTACGGACGAATCGAGGCGACACGGACCAGCGGCGCGGGTTAGACTGGATTTGGGTTATCCGACCCGAATCTGGTCGGTTACCCTTGCGCCCGTTTGATTTGGGCTCCTTGATTCCGAGGCCGGCAGAATCATGTCCAATGCATTCCAGCCGCCGAGCGTGGCGATCACCTCGCTTTCGATTCGCGACTTCCGAGGTATCGAGCGACTGGACCTCGATTTCCGCGGCCCCGACGGTCAGCCGAACCGACTGGTCGTGCTGGCGGGACCGAATGGCTGCGGCAAGACCGCGGTTCTGGAGGCGGCTCTCATCGCGGCTGGGGGCTATAAGTTGATCACCGGCAAGCGCGGTCCGCGAGCGATCAGACAGGGAGCGAAGAGCTACGAGATCACGGCCGAGTTTCAAACCAGCGCCGGCAAGCAGACAGATTCGAGACGACTCGACCCTTCGCTGTCCCACAGCTTCCCGATCCCCGATACCGCATTGGTATTTCTCATCTTGGCGAGTGCCGACATTCGTCGGACCGGTTAACCCAACTGTGGGCCGGCAAGGTCGGCGTCCCGCCAAGACCGACCAGAACCGGCTGCTCAACGTCAAGCAACGCTTGGTGAATGCGGCAACCCTCGAACGATTCGAGAATTCACTCCCAAAACTCGGTCGTTATTCTCGAAGTGATCCAAGTCATCAACGACGCCTGGCGTGAGTTCTACCCCGACTCGAACCACACCTTCGCCGTGGAGGTCGCCATTCCGCGAGGAGTCCGATTGAAACGACGGAGCATTCAACGTTTACTTGCGCACGCCCGACGGCCTTCGTCTCGAGGTGAATTTTCTCAGCGCCGGTCAGCTTGAGCTGTTCCTGTTCCTGAGCGAAGTGGCGTTGAACGAGGATCGAAAGGGGATCATCTTCATCGACGAGCCCGAACTCCATCTGGACCCTCAATGGCATCGACTGATCCTACCATGCCTGATGCGAATCCAACCCCGAGCTCAATTGGTCGTCGCGACCCATTCGCCGGAAATCTACGACGCGGCTGCATTGTACGAGCGGCATTACCTCGTCCCCGAAAATGATCCCCGCTCCTGGTTACGGGCAAAACATGACGGCGTCCCAACGGGAGTCTGAAGACCCTGCCGATGGCGCGTTAGCACAAGCCGGGCTCTGCCGCCGCAAGCTCAACCTCTGGGCGGATGGACGATGAGCTGACACGGGCTTATCGTCGCTTTCGTTCCGATGACCTCCAAAACCGCCGACGAGTCGCCGTGACGCAAGTTTCACGAGAAAAACCGAGTTGCGTCAATTACCGCCCCGAGATCGGAGCATCCATGACAATCGAATTCGTGAGATGATTTGACCCAACAGTCTAGGGCTGGTAGCGTTATAATTTGTCTACGACATTCGATTTTCTCTAATACCGAACGCTCCGCACGCTCAGAGTTGGTTCTTCCTCGGATGCCCTGGAGAGATGCCGGCAGATGATTCCGGGTAGTCGGGGTCGGGCCGCTGGAGCGTTCTTCGAGTGGAACCGCTTTGCTTTGCTTCCCACGTCAACGGCGTGAGATCGTTCCGTCGGTTCCCGGTTGTACGCGGTCGCTTCGTCATTGAGACTGACTTGCTGCGCCGCCTCGCCGCGGGTATGACGAAAGTATTGATCGGGATCGCAATCGTCGGTTCAGCACGGCCGCCCTTGGCGGACCATCGGTCCCGACGATGCTTCGGCGAAAGAGGAGGTTTTCGTGGTGGATGAGCGTGAGGGTCTCGGCCCGGACGGCGACTCCGCGTTGGCCAATCGGCCGTCGGTTCTCGAGCAAGACCACGACGTTTCGGCGGCATTGGCGTCGATCGATGTTCGGACCGAGACCGACTCACCTCGGGAAGGTCAGTCCAGCGAGGTGGTCGCGGCGCCTCAGGACTCGGCGACGACCGCGGCCCTGATCGATGTCGCGATTGGCTTGCAGGATCTCGCCGCCAAGCAGGACGAGCTCCGCGAACTCTTCGAGTCGCGAATCCGCTCCGACGAGGTTCAGGCCAAGGCCCTGGAGCGTCTTCACGACCAGGTCCGTGAGTACAAGACGAATTTCGTCCGGCAGGAGATGCAGCCGCTGCTGCGCGACCTGATCTACTGCTACGATGTTCGCCGCCGACGAGGTCGAGCGGGCCGATCGCGCCGGCCCCCCTCCGACGCCCAGGAGACGGCCCGGGCCTTCGATCATTTGCGGCAGATGGTGGCCGACGTCCTGGCGAAGTACGACGTCGAGCCCTACCGCTGCCCCGGGCCCGAGTTCGACCGCCGCGAGCAGCAGTGTGTCCGAACCGTGCCGACGACCGTCGAGGCGGACGAGAAGAAGGTCGCGGTCGTCGGAGCGATCGGATTCCGCCTGGCGGACCTGATCGTCCGCAAGGAACAAGTGACCGTTTACAAGTACACCCCGGCCGACGGCCGGCGGGCCTTCGAATCGACGCCGACCTCTGTCCCAACATGGGTCGCCGCCGCAAACCGCCCCGCTTCCCCGCACAAACCCCATTGCGAGACACACACGGCGACGGACGAAGGAGCTCGATGATGGCGGATATCAAGAAAGTTTTCGGGATCGACCTCGGCACGACCTATTCCGCGGTCGCCACAATTGACGAGTTCGACCGGGCCGTGATTGTCAACAACGACATCAACGAGCCGACCACGCCGTCGGCCGTCTACTTCGAGAGCGACTCGAACACGGTCGTGGGCACCGAGGCCAAGAACATGGCCGAGATCGAGCCCGAAAACGTCGTCCAGTTCGTCAAACAGTTCATGGGCCGCAAGGACGAGTTCCTGTTCGAGTACAACGGCAAGCCGTACGCCCCCGAGGAGATCTCGGCCATCATCCTCAAGGGGCTGGTCGAGAAGGCGAAGCAGAACCTCGACAGCGAGATCCAGGATGTCGTCATCACGGTCCCGGCCTATTTCGATGATGCCCAGCGGGTCGCGACCCGCAACGCCGGCACCATGGCGGGCCTGAACGTCCTGGACATCATCAACGAGCCGATCGCCGCCGCTCTCGCGTACGGGATGCAGGCCGGCGGTCAGAACAAAGAGGAGATCATCCTCGTTTACGACCTCGGCGGCGGCACGTTCGACGTGAGCGTCATCCAGGTCGGCAAGGACGGGGTCAAGATCCTCGTGACGGGAGGCAAGAATGACCTCGGCGGCAAGAACTGGGACGACCGCCTGATCACCTACCTGGCGGCGAAGTTCGAGGAGGAGAACGGGGTCAACCCGTTGACCGACCCCTTCGCCCACCAGGAGCTGCGGACCAAGGGGGAGATCGCCAAGAAGACCCTGACATCGCGCGAAAAGGTCCCGTTCACGTTCGCCTTCGCCGGATTCAAGTGGCGCCTCGAGCTCGATCGCGCCAAGTTCGAGGAGATCACCGCCGACCTGCTCGACCTGACCGTCCAGGTGACCCACGAGACCCTCGACGCCTTGCAGGCGAAGACAGGGAACCGCAAGATCGATCGGTTCTTCCTCGTGGGAGGGTCGAGCCGGATGCCGATGGTCAAGGCCCGCATCGACCGCGAGTTCGGCATCGATTCCGAGAAGTACGACCCCGACGAGTGCGTCGCCAAAGGGGCGGCGCTTTGGGGGGTGAAGCGGAAAATCGACGGCCTGGCCGAGCAAGCCGGCTACGACATCCAGACCGGCGAGGGAAACAAGGACCAGTTCGACAAGGAGCTCGGCAAGGAGCTTGAAGGGGTCAAGAACCTCAACGTCTACAAGGGCCTGACGATGCCGGGCAAGACGTGGGGGAACGTCTCGTCCCACACCTATGGCATCAAGGCGTTCGCCGGCGACGACGAGATCGTCGTCCCGCTGCTGACGCAGAACACCGAGATCCCGTACACATACGAGTCGGAGGATGGCCAGTTCGGCACGGCCGTGGCGAACCAGGCGACGATCGAGCTGATCTTGATGGAGGCCGAGGGCGAGTCGCTCGACCCTGCCTTCTGCAAGGAGATCGGCCGCGGTACGGTCGAGCTTCCCCGAGGGGTCCCCAAGAACTCCGAGGTGAAGATTCTCTTTGACTACGAGGGGGACGGCACGATCAAGCTCCGCGCCCGCGAAGTCTCGTCGAACCGGGAGTGCGAGGTCAAGCTCATCCGGGCCGGGGTCATGGATGTCGCCGAGGTCGCCCAGGCCGGGAGCAAGTTGTCGGTCCTGACGGCGCGCTGAGTCGAGCCCCGCGAAATCCTTGGCGTGGATCATGATCAAATTCGACGGCGATTTCGACTATTTGTTGCTGTTGGGGATCGATCCGGCCAAAGCTCTCGGCGCCGCCGCGGCTCTGGTCGAGCAGATCAAGGCCAAGAAGAAGGAGTGGACCGCCCAGGCACTGAACCCGCTCTACCAACAGGCCGCCAGGACGAACCTCGAACGGGCGCGCGAGTTCGAGTCGCTGCTGGCGGAGCCGGCCGCCCTGGCGGCCTACGTCAGCCACGTCAAACAGTGCCGGGTCGCCCTTCGCGCCGAACACGAGGCCACTGTTGGTCGAGCTGATCGCCCTGGCCTCCGGGGCCCGCAGGGAGTTGACGGTCGCCCAGCGCGAACTGCTGCTGAAGGAGATCAAGAGCCGAGGGGCTGCCGCCATCCTTGCTCGACGAGGTGCTCAAGAGCCGGGCGATCGCGATCGTCGCCGCCCGCAAGGCCGACCCGGTGGAGCAGGTCAAGCTCCCGCTCCAGGCCCCGGCTCTCGACGGGGTCGTCTTCGGCGGAGATTCAGAACTGGCTGAAGGTCCTCGCGAAGGGTTCCCTCTACGAGTTGCTCGACCTCCCGAGCACCACGCCCCCGCCCCGGCTGACCTCACAGGCACAATTGCTGTTCACGCACTGGTCGAAGGTGCTCCCCAAGACGAACACGAGCACGGCCTGGGAGAAAACCCTGCAAGCCAGTCTGACCTACCTGAAAGACGCCGAGTCCAAAGCCAAGTACGACCGGGGCCTGTTCAATCAGCGGATCCAGAAGCTCGTCTCGACGGATCGACCTGGTTCTCGCCGGATCGACGTTCGGGATCGACGAGGCGAGCAACCTGGTCCGGATGGGGGTCCAGGAGTTCGGCTTCACCGAGGCGATCGTCGAGCAATGCCTGGCGGCACGGATGGCCGCCAGCAAGGTCAGCGCCGGCGAAAAGGCCGCCGTCGTCGTCCAGATTCAAGGGCAGATCCGCTGCCGGCGTTGCGGGGCGTGGAACGGTCCCAAGCTGGGCAAGTGCCGGCAGTGCGGGTCGTCCCTGCATCGCAAGTGCGAGAACCCAGCCTGCACCGGCGGGCTCGATGGCCGTCGACGCCAAGGCCTGCTCGGACTGCGGCCTGCCGATCGTCCGCGGAGTCAAGTACCGGACCCTGCTCCGAATGGCCGACGCCTACCTGGAGACGGGCAACCACCAGGCGGCGCTCTCCGTCTGCCAGGCCGCGGGACAGATCCTGCGCGGGACCGGCGGTTGAGGAGCGGCTCGCCCGCGTCTCGCGGGTGCGCGTGCTCGCGGCCGCCGCCCGAACCCAGGCCGCCGCGCAGGCCTGGACGGCCGTCAGGGCGACCTTGAAGGAGCTCGTCAAGGTCGCCCCGAGGATGACGGTCCCGGGCGTTCCGACCCTCGAAAAGGTCACGCAGTACGTCGCCGAGATGATCGAAAAACTCCGGGCGATCGCCCGCCGACGCCCCCGTGCTCGAGACGCGGCGCGGGTTTACCTCGCGATCCTTCGCCGCTGGTCCGACTGCGAGGAAGCCTTCCAGAAGCTCCGGCAGCTCGGCACGCGGCTCGAATCCGAACGCGACCCCAGGCGTGCCTTGCAGATCGTGGGAAAGCTCCTGGAGATTCGGCCGGCTGATCCCGATCTCAAGGCGGCCGCGCTCCGGCTCGAACCCCTGGCAAGGGAGGTCGAGGTCCGCGAGGCGGAGCGGAAGGCGGCCGAGCGGGAGTACTTTTCCGCCGTCCGCGAGTGCCGGCCTGTACGCGGCCGAGCGGGCGCTTCAGGCGATCGAGGGTGCGGCCGACCCCGGCCCTCCCCCGGCCGGCGCCGACGACCTCCGCCGCAGGCTCGCCGCGGTCCAGCGCGAGCTCAGCCGAGCTGCGGCAGGCGGCCGGCCGAGTCGACACGCGAGCGAGCGCCTCATCGGCCGCTACCTCGACCTTCTGACCCGCTGCCGCGACTGCCGCGAGGCCCTGCTCGCACTCCAGAGCCTGCCGATCGAATCGCCGGCGCCGCCCGAGGGCCTCGCGATCCGCCGCGAAGGGAACCGCAGGGTGCTCTCCTGGCGGCCGGCCGCGTCGGGCAAGCGGCCCACCTCGCTACGTCGTCCAGCGGTCGATCACCCGCCCGGCCTCCCGGCAGGTCGATCCCCCGTTCCAGACGATCTACGAGGGGGACGCCTTGTATTTCAGCGACGACGAGGTCGCGCACGGCGGCGTGATCCTGCGTTACATGGTCCACGCGGTCGCCCGGGGGCGGATCGAGGTCGAGGGGACGACGATTCGGACCTACGAGACGGTCTCGCGCCCCGCGGCCTTCGACGGCGTCTTGATCTGGCAGGAGGTGATGAACTTCCGGAGCACCCGGCGCGACCGCGCGCTGGAGCTGACCTGGTTCGTCCCGACCGGCGCCCGCCAAGTCTTGATCGAGCGATGGCCGGGCGGCCCGAACGACCGCAGCCTGGGCGCCGTGATCCTGCCGGCGACGGCCGAGGGACGGCTCCTCGACGACGGCCTCGGCGAGAAGATGGTCCACACTTACCGGATCTCGTGCCTTTACGATGGCCCCGACGGGGAATTCCGGACCCCGGGCGTCTGCCTCACCGATGGCATCTCCGGCTCGTCGCCGCGGACGCTCGAAGACTCCCAGAGCCCCGCCGCCTGAGCTGAGCGTACCCGAGGATTTCGCCCATGAATGCGAATACACTCCAGAAAACGGCGAGCCGGACGCTGCACCGCCTGGCCCAGGCGCGGAGTCGGACTGCTCGCTTGATGACCCGCGGGACGGCAACGCGGGACGGAGACCCCGCGATGACCCAAGGCATGGCTTCGGCAAACCCCGGAAACGTCACCGAAGAACAGGTCCGCCTCCGGCTCCAGGGTCTTCAGCACGAAGTCGAACGGAGCGCGACCCTCGCCCGCTGGCTCGGCTGGCTCGCCATGCTCCTGGTCGCCCTTCTGATCGCCCTGATCATCTCGATCTACCTCTATTACGTGATGCAGTACGCCAGCGTAACGAGCGTCGAGCGCGACCGCCATCGAAGGGCGACCCGGGGCGGCCGAGATTGTGTACGCGCCCGAGTCCTCGGGCAAGATCGAGTTCGTTCGCGAAAGCGACGGCTTTGTCCAGATCTTGACCGAATACGCGGACTGACCCCTCCGCCGGCAAGTCAAAAGGGAAATTCACCTGGTCGGGGAAGGAAAACGAAAAGTCGTCCCTCCGCGTGACATACCGCAGTGGTCTGTTCCTGGTCACGAAAGACCTTCCGCTCACCCGGCCTGGTTCGAAGGAGTGAGGATTCGCCGTAAGGGCCGCGAATTCCGCCGCACCGGACGTACTGAGCCTCGCCCTACGGCGGTCTACTCATGAGTCGCTCACACCACGACAGCAATGGCGAGCATGCTACGCGGATTTCCGCGGCCGGAAAAATAAATAACAATCTCGGGCTCTCCACGCCCAAATCTCCGGAAAAACCGGCCCGTCCACCGCCGTTTCCTAATCATTATATTGTTTTTCCGACGAACCGACTGCATCCAGCCGATTGTCTTCACGGTCAAAAGGCGGGCAAAGACTTGAAAATACGTCTCGACCACCCTGGAATACGGTCGAAAGGCGGGCAAAGACTTGAAAATACGTCTGACCACCCTGGAATATGGAATAGGTCTGACCAGCCTGGATGCAGGGTCGAAAGGCGGGCATGAAAATAGGTCTGACCACCCTGGATGTCCCGGATTTTGCGATGGTTGCTACGTTTTACTAACTCGAGTCTCGGTTTGGACTTCGGCAAGGATTCGTGTAAAAAACCCAATGGGGTAAATATCCGTTAATCCTTGAGCCGACATTACCAGACAGAAGTTGTATCTTACGCCTGTTTTCGTGCATGGGCTTCACGGTTCTGATCAGAACTTTCTCCCAAGCTTCGCGGATTTGGTCCTCATTCGAGAACATCTGCGAATCCGTACCGACCGATCAAGACAAGAACAACCACGGCTATGACGAAAGCGAGCGCTAACAGAATCCAGCCATAAACTTGTTGTTTCGGTAGCGCATTATTCGCCAACGCAGGAACTACCAAAGTCACGAGCGACATCGAGGCCAAGACTACGAAGATGACCGAGTGACCTTTCAGGTCCCACTTAGAAAAGCTGCTCTCGATTGTCTCGAAACTCATACCAATCCTGCTCCCACTCGGAGAGACCCTTTTGGATCAGGTAGCTGGAGTATGTCCGCATCATCTTCCTGAGTTGCTGACTCTGCCAAAAAAACGCCATGAGAAGTATTGAGTACGTCAGCGACAATAACAGAGAAGTGATAATCTCATCGAGCTTTGGCTCTGACACGCCCGGTAGCAGGTGTCGAGCAATGATGCCAAAAAGGGTCACGGAGGCCCCGGTGAGGAGGAAGCGTTGATTCACACACTGATTAATCTCGTTGTGGAGCTTAAACTGGTCTGGTTCGTTCGGCTTCACATTGGGAGCAACCCGCGTTCGCCTTGGCACGTGAACCTCCGCCGTATAACGAGAATTGGGGTCACCATTGCGTCGGGTTGGGTTTCTCTCGCACCCGCTCTTCCACCTCGCGGTAATGGCATGATTCACGAGCCGTCGATCTGATGAAAGCCTCTCCGTGAGACAAGCCAATAACTGCGCGGCGTTCAAGTTGGAATCCTCTCCACGATGTCTCCGCGTGCTCCTACGGAAGGGGTCGGGGTTCAGACCGAGTTTCCAGTTTGTCCCCATGGCTCGAGTCCAATGTCCGAGTCCGCGAGCAGTTCTGTAAGATCGAGGACGGGCTGGACCGATACGGGACCCCGGAATAGACTATTGCCGAGTAGGGAAGGGGCCGCCCGGCGGGCTCGATTGAGCTTCGGGTTTCCCCTTCCCCCTCTAAAATTCCGTACGGCGGTGATCAACGACAATTAGAATTCCCTGTCGTGTTGGCGATGCAGATGGACCCGTTTTCAACAATCCTAGCATAGGTCAAGCATGGGTACACTATTTGTCAGACGGACCGGCCAAACTTTCCCATCTATCGCCTGCTTCGACAAGATGAACTGGCGATCGGTGGAGAGGACAAACCCTGAAAGCAACGAACTTTCAGAAATGAGAGTGGATTCGAGAAGCCGATGATTACGCACACCAAATTGATTCGCACGATCTATGAACACGGATGCAATTCCGGTGAGGGACGGGATGCAATCGCAGAGCTTGCGAAGTGCGGCGAATCGGCACTTGATGCGTTTTTGCTGGCTCAACGCAATCCCCCACAATCTAATCTCCATCCTTGTGATTTGCACGACATGTTCAATGATGTCTACGGCGAGTTTGCCCGAGTGAATCCAGACGCCTTGATCGACCGGTTCGAGTCAGGCATCATTGATGAATTCAGCATCTACTGGGCACTCGGCTCAGCAGCGGGAGAACGCTCGACCGATGTTTTAATCGCCGGTCTCAAAAGCAAGGAAAAGTTCAGTCGATGGGCGGCAGCAGAATCATTGATTCGACGAAAATGCAAACAAGCCATAGGTCCGCTCATTGTCGGATTGAGTGACCGTTCGGCGCTGATGAAGTCAACCATTGTGCATGCGATGGAATCGAGCCCCGAGTTCCGATGCCCGGAAGCACTGCCTGCACTCGAACGTCTTATAGCAAGCAAGTCGATTCAGAAACACAGTCCGGGCACTTACAAAATGGCGATAGAAGTCGTGAGACTGATTAAGAACGAATCGCTGTAATTGAGGTTGTTCATCATTGAAGATCGACATGAACCGCATGGTATTCTTTCGAGCTTGGCGACCGCTTTCTGCGGCAGGATCACAGCCGCCTTTCTGATTGTTGGGGCGAACGGTTTGCGCTTTTTGGTACGCTTCACTTGCGACCGCTTCCGCTGTGCATCTGTGCAGAGAAAAGGAGTCTCCTCGGCGAGCGGGGAGCGCGGTGAGCAGAGCCCGGCCCCGAAAGCATCGCCCGATATCGGTGTTATCTGGTTCGCCTGGGCCGGCTTGTTAGAATGCTGAAAGACCGCTCGATGGCGACTACGCACCAGGAGGATACCAAGATGGCGAAAGTCGTGCGATTCCACGAGACCGGCGGGCCCGAAGTCCTCCGCTTGGAGGACATCGAGGTCGGCTGAACCCGGCGAGGGCCAGGCCCGGATTCGGCACACCGCCGTCGGGGTCAATTTCATCGACACCTACCACCGGTCCGGGCTGTATCCGCTCCCGTTGCCGAGCGGGCTGGGGAGCGAGGCGGCCGGGGTCGTCGAGGCGGTAGGCACGGGCGTCACGGTCGTCCGTCCGGGTGACCGGGTGGCGTACGCCGGCGGCCCGCCCGGCTCGTACGCCGAGGCGCGGCTGCTGCCGGCCAGCATCCTGGTCCCGATCCCGGAGGGGGTGGCGGACCAGACGGCGGCCGCCGTGATGCTCAAGGGGATGACCACACAGTACCTGATCCGCCGGACGTACCCGGTCAAGGCGGGCGAGACGGTCCTGTTCCACGCCGCCGCCGGCGGAGTCGGGCTGATCGCCTGCCAGTGGCTGAAGGCGCTCGGTGCGACGGTCATCGGCACGGTCGGGTCGGACGAGAAGGCGGCGGTGGCCCGAGCCCACGGGTGCGAGCATGTCATCGTATCGACCCGGGAGGACATCGCCAAGCGGGTGCGGGAGATCACCGGCGGGGCTGGCGTCCCGGTGGTATATGACTCGGTCGGCAAGGATACCTTCCTCAGCTCGCTCGACTGCCTACGGCCGCTCGGCCTGCTGGTGAGCTTCGGGAACTCGTCCGGGAAGGTGACGCCGTTCGACATCGGCATCCTGTCCCAGAAGGGGTCGCTGTACCTGACCCGTCCGACCCTGGCGACGTACACGGCCAGCCGGGCGGACCTGGAGGCGACAGCCCGGGAGGTGTTCGACGTCATCCGGGAGGGCAAGGTGAAGGTCGAGGTCCGGCACACCTATCCGCTCGCCGATGCCGAGCGGGTGCATCGCGACCTGGAAGGCCGCCGCACCGTCGGCTCGATCGTGATGATCCCCTGAAACCGCAATTCCAGTGCCACGAAAGGAGCGGAGCATGATACGCAGAACGTTCCTCGGGACCCTGGCAGCCGGGGCGATATGCGGGGCGGCACCCCTCCGCTACGACTCGGCATGGCAGGCCTGGAACACGGCCACGCGGCGGGATTCCTGGCCCGCTACCGAAGCTCGAAGGACGTCGAGCTGGTCGGCATCTCCGAGCCCGACCGCGACGTCGCCGCGCGATATGTCAGGCGTTCCCGGCTCGACCCTGCGACGATCTATGCTTCGCTCGAGGCGATGCTCGACAAGGCGAAGCCGCAGGCCGTGGTCGCATTCACCAGCACCGCCGGCCATCCCGCCGTCGTCGCCGCCTGCGCCGGCCGCAAGATCCCGGTGATGATGGAGAAGCCCTTGGCCGTCGGCATGGAGCAGGCCCGTACGATCGAGCGAGCCGCGGCCGAGGGCGGCATCCCCGTGCTAGTGAACTACGAGACGACCTGGTACCCGTCCAATCACGCCGCCTACGCCCTCGCCAAGGAAGAGAAGGCGCTGGGCGAGATCCGCAAGGTTGTCGTCCACGACGGCCATCGCGGGCCCAAGGAGATCGGCGTACAGCCCGAGTTCCTCGCGTGGCTCACGGACCCGGAGAAGAACGGTGCCGGCGCCCTCTTCGACTTCGGCTGCTACGGCGCCAACTTGATGACCTGGCTCATGGACAACGCCCGTCCGGTCTCGGTGACCGCCGTGACCCAGCGGATCAAGCCCGAGATCTACGCGAAGGTCGACGACGAGGCGACGATCATCCTGGAGTATCCCGGAGCGCAGGCGATCATCCAGGCGTCGTGGAACTGGCCATTCGACCGGAAGGACATGGAGCTCTATGGCCGCACCGGCCAGGTCCTGACGGTGGCCCAGAGCGGATTGCGGGTCCGCCTGGCGGGCAAACCGGAGGAGACCCGGCAGGCAGCCGCCGCTCTCGCCGCCCGGGGACGACTTCCTCCGATATTTCGCCGCCGTCGTGCGAGGCGAACTGCAACCCTCAGGGCTGTCGGCGCTCAAGAACAACCTGATCGTCACCGAGATCCTCGACGCCGCACGCCGCTCCGCCGCGACTGGGAGGACGGTGCGGCTGAGCTGAGCTTTCTTTTGCGATGTCCCGTTATCATGTGTGCGAGTAGAAATGACCCTTCCAATGGCTCGCTGATGCGAAGCAACCACAAATTGTCGCTTTTCCGCTAGTTGTGGCATTGCAGAGGATGTTCGAAATCGTACGCTAAGGAAATCCTTGCCGACGCCGGGAGCGACAGTGCCAACGCGGCTTGAGTCCGGATTGAACCTTTTCGCGGGGATATGCAAAAAAGCCCAAGATCCGATGAGTGGCGCGAATAACTGGCTGGAGGGCGAGGTGATGACCAGGTTCTTTCAGGCGGCATGATCACGGCCAACGTCGCAAAAGCCGGACTCCTCGATTTCCTGCTGCGAAGAAAACCAACCGCAGCCTTCCGCGAAGGCTATGCAGATGAATTACTTCGTCCCGTCTTTTGTCGCCGAGGGATCGGATGCATCCGTCTCGCCGGTCATTTCCCACCGCTGCCTGAGGACGTGTAAGGCGGCCTCTGTTCCTTGCTCGAACAGCGCCTCGATACAGCGGCGATAATGGCTACCCATGCACTGGCAATTCAAGGGCGTCGGCATCGGCTCCAATCCGAGTTCAAAGATCAATTCGGTCTCGCTTCGCCTTAGGGACAGTCGGGGGTCAGACCGATTGTGCAGCCCATAATGCCGTTTTGCTCATTTTTGACACCATCGAATAGCATCTTCTGGTGGGACTAGGATTTAACCCATCAACCCGGCGGCGTGGCACTATGCGCAGCATCTCCTGCCGCGGTCGTCGGCTCGACCTGTCGAACGGTGGGCGGGATCGCCACTCCCACCGTCTGGAACACCTTGCCACACGTCCCCTCCACGTCGCTCCGCAACAGAAACCGCTTCCCGGCCTGTTCCACTTCCGTCACCTGGAGACGGTCCAGATCCGCGATCACAACGGCCCACTCGAACTCGTGACCACGCTCCTCCGGACGCGACTGGAGTTCCTGACGCAGCACCAACGCGCAACGCCGGGGCCTTTCTGTTCCTCGTACCCGACACCTTTTCCGCCGCATGGCCGAAGTGCCCCCGGAGACGACGTCGGGCGCAGACGGTCATGTTGCCGCTTCAGTCGGACGGAAAAACAAAAAAACAAGGGCCGACCCGGCGTCCCCCCATTAATGGATGCATGGGCTTGCGCCGCGCGTCACCGAGCTGGTCCGCGGCGACCTGCGCCCGGATCGACGTTCAAGCCCCGTCACCGCCGTGACTGACAGCGGTCAGTTGCCGCCGGCCGCCGGATCGGGTGGCAAGATATCGTCGACTGCGATAACGCCGACACGAACACCGTCGACGTCGACGGGGACGGACTGGCCAGGTTTGAAGATGCGAGCCTTGCCATAACCGTCGCACTGTCTCAGGGTATAAACCTCGACCTGTTGATCGTTCACGTTGACGATCCAGTAGACGGGAATGGCAGCGTTCCCATAAGTTGCGATCCGCTTGCGGTCCGTGACCAGGCTATCGTATGAAACCTCGACGACCAGCGCAGATCGGCCGGTCCGGGAGTGCGACCCACGTACGTCTTTTTGCTCCCACGTATGAGCATGACGTCCGGCTCCGGCTCGTTGTAATCCGGTATCCGCACGGGCGATTCCGTCGAGACACGCCACTTGGGCCGCGAGAAGAGCCCCAAGAGTTCGTCCCGAACGTTCTCGGTAGCGATCACGTGGGGTGGTTTCTTGGTCACCTTGGCCACCATTAACCCTTCGATGAGTTCAAACGGTTCATCCAGGTTCTCGGTGAACCGCTCGAATTCGTCGACCGTCATTCGGCCACCGGCTGCAAGCGGCGTCGTTGATTTAACGATCGTGGACATCACACGCACCTTCCTCGGTCTTTGCCTCGTGTCCCCGCACGGCGGACGCCTTCTCACCGCTGTGAGTGACGGCGGTCACCGACCGCTGTCGGTCACAGCATGACTGTTCCATTGCTACTCACGCCCCTCGTTACATGTTGGCGATGGCGTATTCCTTCACCTTCTGTCGCCATTGCACCAGGTCTGCTTCCTCCTCGGGCGTGAACACCAGCGGCTCAAAGGGATTTGTACCACTCATGCCATTCCGAAATCGCCTCGGTGAGTTGTCCCATTCCTCTTCGGAAATCCCGATCGCTTCGGACTCCGCGAGCTCCGGTTCGACCCGCAGTCGACAGCCTTCGGGCAAATCTACCGGGTCGTCCGGCACAATCCGCCCGTTAATCCAGGTCGCATGGATCACTCATCACCCTCTTTCCGCTCCCGCTCGGCTTTCATCCGGGCCCGATGTGACCATCGGCTGCCCTCGCCCCGCCGTTGTCATTCAAAGCGATCGGTTGCGTCGGCGTCATCGTGGATGTGGTCCGTTCACCGTGAATCGAGGATCCGCCGCACGGCGGGCCCCACGACTCGATTATAGCCTCGATGCCCCGACGTCGCAGCCGTTATTCTGAGAAACCGCGTATCCCCGATCGGGTCCCCTGCCCCATATGCGTTAACTTAAGGGCTGGATCCCGTGAAAAGCCGCTTGGATTTTCGGGAAAGAATGTGTCTGTCGCATCGATGCCGGGCGGGCGGACGGCCCCGGCATGTTTTTCCGACTCAAGTCGACCGTTCCGATACCAACCCGACTGCGCAGCGAGGCGTGCCAGCCCTGGCCTGCTCGCCATGCACAGCCGGTCCCCTCGCTGGCGCGTCGGGTTAGTGTGGGTCCCGGCCACACCTGGCCCGGTTTCGATGCGACAGTGTCGAAAGAACGGCATTTTTCCCGCAGATCGCGCCATGAAGTTAACGCATATGTCCCCTGCCCCCGGTTCGGTTCCTTTCACTTCGTTGCCGCGTCCGGCTCGACTTCCGCATCGCCGAATGGATTGACAAATCGCTATCCTTGCTTTAGGATGCAAAAAGACAGGGTTGCATCCCCGTGAGGAAGACGGCCAGATGCGTGACGCCGAAATCGTCTGGGACGCCGATGACGATCCCGATGGGAACGTCCAGCATATCGCCGAGAACGACCTGACCGTCGAGGAGGTTGAGAGCGTGTTGCTCAACCCTAAGAACAAGGACGCGATCAGCCGGACGAGCGGCCAGTGGATCACGTTCGGCTGGACGTCTCCCACGCACAGGCACATCGCGGTCATCTGGGAAACGATTTGTGATGACCCCGAGATGATCATGGTACGCACCGCCTATGAAGTCGACCCGAAAGCGAGGAAATAAGTCATGAGCCATCAAAAACCGGTCACTCTCAAGGCCGAAAGGACGCCCGAGGAGCTGGCCGAGTTGAAAGCGGAACGCGCGCCCGTTCTCGCGCGAACGCCCCGGGCTGGATGAACTGATTGCCTCCGGGGAGTATGAAGGTCCCTACGACCACGGCAACGTCATGTCTCTGTTGGGCGCCGTCGCCGAGTTGAAACGTCGGCGGGACGAGCAAGGCTTGAGTCTTGCCACGGTGTCAGAACGTTCCGGCCTGGACACCGGCCTGTTGTCCCGGCTGGAGAACGGCAAGATCCTCAACCCGATGCTGACGACGCTCTGGCGTTACGCCGTGCGCCTCGGCGTGCAGGTTTCCCTCATCGTGGGCCCGCCGTCGAACGGGACGGACTGAGGCGGTCACCCTTTACAAGTGGAGGTTTCTTGGTCGGTGTCCCGCGAAACACAACAGCGATCGAGAGTTGTGTCGACGCGATCGCCGCCACGGGCCACGGAGCTAACCTCATGTGCCATAGGTATTTGGAGAGCCTTTTCTCACGAAACCTCCACTTGTAAGGGTCTGACCCCCGACCCCCTCTGGGGACAACCTGGAAACTCGGATCCGACCCCCCGACCCCCGACCCCCCCCCGACCCAGGAATCTCGGTCTGACCCCCCGACCCCACTGGGGGGCCATTCCCCTCGGTTCAAGTACAGTAAGAACGACCTCGTGCCCGAGGTCGGTGTAGCGCGCGACAGTTCCTCCGCAGCCGTATTCGGGATCGCCCGGATGGCCGCCGGTGACGATGATTTTGAGTTTCCGAGCGGAATCATCCTTGAAGGAATCGGCTAGCGAAAAAGAAGGCCTCGCGGCCAAGAGCGGCGCCCCCGCAAGGGCGCCGCCCAGGAGACTTCGGCGTGAGAGGGATTTCATGGCCGCGAAGTTCTTCCCTTCTATAATAGTCAAGTCAATATGCGTCAGCGCTGATCACTTCGCTCTGGCGCGCGAGAGCCCAAGCTCCACAGTGTAATTGGTTCACGGAGGTCTTCAGGAACCGAACCGATCCGTCGGCCATCAGTACGTTGCACCCGCCCGGATGATGGCTGCTGAGGCCGTAATGACCATAGGTGACGTCAGTGTCGCCGATGTCGCCCGGGAACACTGCACAGTTGGGGTATGGCGAGTTCGGGCCGATCAGGACGTTGCCCATCGTATGGAAGAAGAGTCCAACGTTCCAGTCCTGGCCGAGTTCGTTGAGCCAGTTGCCGCTGGCAATGTCCGCCGTCTGCTGCGCGGCGCATTGCCGGAGCCAGACGTTGAGACCGCCGCCACCCGCGGGCATCAAGAGTTGCGCCGAGCCGGCGGTGGCACCCGGTGGAAGATTATTAAGACCGATCGAGGATAACAACGTCCTGCGGCAAGGTGAAGGTACTGGTCCAGGCTCCTCTGCTGGAGCCCGTAATCCACTCTCCCATGGCGATCGTATTCGAGGTCCCGTCGGTGACCGAATTGATGCCGATAGGGGGCCCAAGGACCTGGAACATCCCGTTGGGAGCCGACGAGCCGACCGGAAGCTCGGCCAACGGGCTGGGGCCATACTGATTCAAGCCTGACCCGACGGAGGCGAAATAGCAGTTTCCCGGAAGCTGGTAGGTGACGCCGCGTGGGCCCTCCCGACCACTGGGGATAAGAGACCACCTCGGTTGAGGGGCACAGAAATGTGCTGATGGCCCTCTGGATGCCGGTCAATTGAATCAGATCTTCGTTATTATTATTGGATTCGCTGACGATATTGAAGTTCAGCGAGTTAGCGATGGGAGACTGCTCCATGTATGGCAGCATCATGGCGTGGGCGCTCCAGGCGCCCCAACCAGCGCCGACATTGTTCCCGGTGCTGAAATTGCTGGCGTTGGTGCCCCCAGGAGGAAAGCAGCTCACCGCCGAGTGATAGTTGTGCATCGCCAGGCCAATCTGCTTCATGTTGTTGGTGCACTGGGAACGACGGGCCGCCTCGGCACCGACTGTACGGCCGGTAGCAGCAAGGCGATCAACACGGCGATGATGGCAATGACTACGAGCAATTCAATCAGTGTGAATCCAGCCCGTTCACGTCGGGCTTTCTCGATGTGACTCTTCATGGCTTGATCCTTTCGCATGTCGTCGTTGAGGCGACTCCAATGACCTGGGATGCACTGGTAACACGGTTTAGAAATGAATCTGATGACGAATCGCATCCGTGACGGATGAGGATCTTGAGTGCCCGAATTGTCGGCGCAAGAGGGAGGGGGGACTCTGCGTGGCATCGGCGCAGGCTATGGCTGAATGTTCGGCGCCGCCTCCTTCTCGGTCTTGGACACCCCCGCCGAGCTAAACCTCGAATTGGGCAGGACGATGGTCTTCGCCTTCTCCTTCGCCTTCGCAATCTCTTCCTCGGACGGAGGAGGGAGCTTGGCCATATGGGTCTCTCCATCCTGTTCCCCACCACAACCGGCGACCGCTCCCATTCAAACACCATCGCCCATAGCACGGACACGATCCACTTCGTTCGCATCTCCGCAGTCCCCCTTTCTTCGCAGTCCAATCAGCGTACCCGCGAAGTTAATCGAGGAAGAAACCGATCTGTCCAACCGGCATAGTCTTACATAACTGCCCGCGGAGAAAAAGCAGTCTTTAGAGCCCGACGCAATAACGAAGGCTATTTACTTTACGCGAGCATACGCATAAAGTAGAGCTCTTACGCACAGCAGGCGGGGGAGTCGAAATCATGGCCGGACCGGGCGGTCGGGCGAAGTTCTGGCGAGTACTGAGCGGCCACCTTGAGAGACTTGACAAGAGTGAGTCCTGGCTGGCCCGCCGGCTTAACATGCCGGTCCAGACCCTCGCCTCCTGGAAGCAGCGAAACCAGTTTCGCCGCACTTGCCTGCCCCAGCTCGGTGAGGTGTTGCACTGGGAGGGGCTGGATGAGGAGCAGGCCGCTCGCCTCGGCGTCGAACTGATCGCTGGGAAGCCTCCGGCCAAGGTCGGGACCCATCTCACCGAGGAGACCTTGCGGCGCATCAACCGCGA
Organism: uncultured Planctomycetota bacterium; assembly: GCA_963720335.1. Classification (GTDB taxonomy): domain Bacteria; phylum Planctomycetota; class Planctomycetia; order Isosphaerales; family Isosphaeraceae; genus CAVRFS01. Next base: position 43,450 of record CAVRFS010000098.1, read on the forward strand.
GTATCGGGTCGCCGAGAAGACATTCAGTGCGCTACGCCGGCCACACTTTGCGCGTGCTGCACACACTCGGCGAAAACTGCTTCTATGCCTTCACCGCCCCGACGAATACACCCTACGAGTTCGAGAACACTCAAGCCGGTCACGAGATCGCGGTCGCTATTGCCCAGGCAATCTGTCAGGGCACTCTTTGCCTGTACATTCGCCCGAACGAGGAAGGGGTCTCGTATTACCGGGATACCTGGGGGTTCGGTGAGCTGGTCTATCAGGATCATGCCATGGAAGAGATCGCCGCCTTCCGTGCCCAGCTCAAGAACTGGATGGTGCGAGGCGAGGTCGAAGGTCAGCCCAAGCTGAGCGGGAGCGAGGCTGACCGGATTCTCCATGAGAGACTGGATCAGTGCTACGTTACCCGCTCTCCGATGTGGATGCCCGGTACAATTCTGGGCATGATCGGCTGGACTCACGCCCGCGAGCTCAAGGCCAGGATGACCATTGGCCTACCGGGAGCGCGGTTCGGCGGCATGCTGGTCTACCCGCGTTACTTGACGCTGGAATTCCGGTTCATGCGGTTTCTTCAAGCGGTCGTGCTGGGGGCCTGCAAGGAACTGCTGGCGCGCCGGGACGGTCGCACGGAGGGCGAGGTGCAGCTCGTCCTGCCCGTTGAGGAGTACAACCTCAAGCAGATCGAGCGATTCTACGAACGGTTTTCCCGCCTGCTCAGGTCCGTTTACAGCATCGAGCCGGGTGAAGGGGCTCAATTGAGTTCGTGGAGAGCGTTGGGCCAGACCACGATCCCCACCTTCTCGTGTCGCTGACCATCCTTTTTTTCGTGGCCGCCTGGGGGTCAACCTTTGTTTTTTGTTTTTGATCGCTCCTGGAGTAGAATCTAGATCGATTAGTGGGGGTCAACCTTTGTTTATTAGTGGGGGTCAACCTTTGTTTTTTGTTTTTGATCGCTCCTGGAGTAGAATCTAGATCGTTAGAGGATCTGGGGACGGTCTCCGGATTCCTTGTCTATTGAGTTTGCTGGTTCCTCCGCTTTTCATTCATGCCGCTGGAGACCGGACTCGTGGCTCGTCGGCGTACGCAATCGAGCACCCCCGGGCGATTCGATCACGTCATGGCTCGCGGGAATGCCCGCCGGGACATTGTCCTCGACGACGGCGATCGCCAGCAATGGACGAACGTCCTGGAACGCACGGTCGTCGCCCGACGTTGGGAGCTCTTTGCCTTCGTGCTGATGTCCAACCATTTCCATCTGCTCCTCCGCACACCCGAGGCCAACTTATCGCGTGGGATGCACCGGATGCTTTCCGGCTTTGCGACCTGGCGGGTGCGCTGTCATCGTCATTCTGGTCATCTGTTCCAGGGACGATTCCGCGCTCAGTTGATCGAAGACGAATCCTATTTCTGGACGGTGAGTCGTTACCTTCATCTCAATCCCGTGCGTGCGAAGTTAGTGAATCATCCCCGAGATTGGATTGGTCGAGCTACCGGGGCTACGACTCCAAGAGGCGGCGTTTGGACTGGGTCGCGTATGATACGCTGCTCACGGCATTACAAGCCGAGTACGGCGGCGTGGACCCTGCCGGTGGCCTATCGCCGCTATGTGACGGCGGGATTGTCCGAACCGTTGGTATCGCCGTTCAGTTCGGTATGGCAAGGTCGGGTGATCGGCAGCGAGGAATTCATCGCGCAAGTCAAGAGGCGATTGACTGGGGTCGAATTCGGCGACCGAAGCAATCTCGCCGAAACGACTGGCGGGTTTACACCGCCAGACGATTTACAAAGCCGTGCTGAGTTATTATGAGCGGCCCGACGAAGCGTTGCGAAAGCGTGGAGATCGAGATTGGCCCCGTGTGGTTGCAGCGTATCTGGCGCGGCGGTGCACGGACGGGTCGCTCAGGGAGTTGGCTGCGGACCTGGGACGACGTGAGCCGACAGCGTCCCGAATCTCACGCGGAGTGCCGAGCGGGAATTGCCCGGCATCCGCCACATTACGTGCCGATCTACGGGCCATCGAGGATTTGCTTCAAGGCGGCAGATAAAAACAAAAACCAAAGGTTGACCCCGGAACCCACTCAAAAGTGGGTATTCGATCAATGGTGCGCCTCGGCGGAGCGATGCACACACAGACTACTGCACGCGAGCACGCTCGTGTCAAATCATAGTCGCTTTTCTGCGCCCTGAACGAGCGCCATTGGGACCCTGCGCGTCGACGCCAGTCTCCCGAAACCGGGTCGTATGTTCAAGGATTATCAAATCTGGTGCCGATGCGGCGAATGCATCAGGACGAGAATATCATGCCGCGAGCCTTTTGAGTGCGTGCGTGATCGTTCCAAACGAGAAATCAACTCCTTCGATGAACAAATCCACTACGGCGATTTCTTTGGTACTGATGGGCTCGGCCCTGGCTCTGGTTGGTTGCTCCTCCAGGACCGATGACGATGATAACAACCGTGTCGGAAACAGCACTGGGCACGGGGGTTATGGCGGAGGCCGTATGATCGCCCCGGTGTTCGGCGGCGGAACGGGCGGCGGCCGCGCGGTCAGCGCGGTGCCCTCGGCCCGTGGCGGCTTCGGGGGGACCGGAGCCATCAGCAGTGCGTCTTGAGTGAATCCACCAGTCGTCGACGTCGGATTTCCCCGGCCGGTCGATCCTCTGCTTTCCACTTCTCGCTGGACAACTGCCGATGCTTCGGATTGCAACCTCGCCTCGCGCCGACTGGACCAAGGTCGTCGAATCGCAGGGCCTACTTTTTCACTCGATCGACGGCGAGCCTTACTGGGACGAGACCGCCTACTACCTCTTTGAGTCCAACGAGGTCGACGCCATTGAGTCGGCCTCATACCGCCTCAACGAGATGTGCCTCGAGGCGGTCGGACACATCATCGAAAACGATCGACTCGGCGAGCTTCGATATCCCCGCTCCATTCCACGAGTTCGTGGCCGGGAGCTGGGAGCGCGACGAGCACACGATCTATGGCCGGTTCGACCTCGCCTACGATGGCCGGGGGCAACCCAAGTTGCTCGAATTCAACGCCGACACGCCGACGGCGCCTCCTGGAGGCCGCCGTGATCCAGTGGTTCTGGTTCCGGGACCTGATGGATTCCGCAGGCGTGAGCGCGCACGATCGCGAACAGGAGCCGTTTGACCAGTTCAATAGCCTGCACGAGCGGCTTATCGGAGCCTGGCGCCGCGTCCGCGGCGAGCTTGGGAGACACGTTGCCTTCGCCGCGCAGGCAAGATTCCCTCGAGGATGTCATGACCGTTACCTATCTCAGGGACACGGCCATCCAGGCTGGACTGAAGACCGAGTTCCTGGCCGTCAAGGACATTGGCTGGCACGCCGGCCGCCGGGTTTTCACCGACCTCCGCGAGCGAGCGATCGAGATCTTGTTCAAGCTTTATCCCTGGGAATGGATGCTCCGGGAGCCGTTCAGCCAGTTCTGCGATGGCGCCGACGCGATGGCTCGAGCCTCCCTGGAAGATGGTCCTCAGCAACAAAGCGATCCTGCCGGTGCTCTACGAGCTGTTCCCGGACAGCCCGAACTTGCTCCGCGCCGGCTTCGAGCCGATCGGCGACACGTATGTGGTCAAGCCGATCTATTCGCGGGAAGGCTCAAACGTCGCGAACCTGAGGAGGGCGCACGATCGCCAAGACGGGTGGTGATTACGCCGATGGGCGACACGTCTACCAGGAGTTCCACCCCTTGCCCAGCTTCGACGGCCGCTACCCGGTTATCGGGAGCTGGATCGTCAACGGTTATGCCTGCGGCATGGGCATCCGCGAGGACGACGGCCTGATTACCCGGAACACCAGTCGGTTTCTGCCGCACCTGTTTCGTAAATCGGCCTCTGTCAAGCCGCCGGTGATGAATCCGAAGGGGGGCGCCGGAACGGGAGATCGGCCGCGGTCGTCAAGAGACACGAACGACCCGCTGTGGGACCCCTGGCTCGACCGATGAGCGACCGAGATCGCCCCCCCGCGCTTCGCGTCTTGGCAGAGCTTGTAACGGTCGAGACAGAACGGCCGGGTTGGCTCGCTAGAGCGAACCCCGTCGAACTCTTGTTCGTCAGGCATAAGACGAGACCTACTCGCAACTGCCTATAGTATACTATGGGAACCAAGACCGCGCCAGGCGACACGAACCAATCGTTCCGTGCCGAGACGGAGGAAGTAGAAGATGATCGATGTGACGACCCGGAAGCCGCTACACGTCTCAAATGAGGGAACCGCGGGGCCATACATCATGTTGCCGTTGAGCCAACTCGACGATGTCTGTCGCCTTCTCGACGAGCACAAGGTTCGCTATTCGGTGGAAGAGGAGGTCATCTCCTTGGACGGAGGGCCGGAGATCGCGGTTATTGATTTTGGCCGGAATGCGAATGCGCTTGCCGTGCAAGCCATCCTCGACAGCGTCCCTTCGGGGGTCGGGGGTAAGACCGAGTTTCCCGGGGTCGGGGGTCAGACCGAGTTTCCCACGGGTCGGGGGTCACGGGGTCGGGGGTCAGACCGAGTTTCCAGTTTGTCCCCATGGCCCTAGTCCGATGTCCGAGTCCGCGAGCAGTTCTGTCAGATCGAGGACGAGCTGCACCGATACGGGACCCCGGAAAAGACTATTAACTTAGTCTGACACCCGGTCTACTGCGAGCTGGACCGATACGGGACCCCGGAAAAGACTATTAACTTGGTCTGACCCCCGGTCTCCTCCTTGGTCTGACCCCCGGTCTCCTCCGGAACCCCCATTAACTTGGTCTGACCCCCGGTCTCCTTGACCCCCGGTCTCCTGTTTATGGAAAAGCTAGGGCCACCCCTTGCGGGATGGCCCTGCTGCCCAACCGGCGAAGCGGTTGGGGGGTGATGTACAAGCATTATGGGGCAAAATGCACCGCTTGTCAAGCAGTCAATCCACGCACGCAATTCGGATGCGCGGTTCGTGTAATTAGGGATAGCAGCCCCAAGTCTGCGAAAAAATACGGTAGCCTATACGTTTTGGTATGCTTTAATGATGACGCGGCACTTCCTTTTTAGTCGTTCCCGCCAGCGCAGTTGAAGCTCATCGGGAAAGAGAGTATCGAGCTGTTGAATCTGCTCCTTCTTCAGGAATTCGTCGTTGATATGTTCTTCGATTTGTGGAGCATCCACTTTTGCATAATACGCCTGTACTTCGGAATGTGGATAGTTCCGCTTATGCGGAACATGCTTGGGACGGAACCTGAAAATATGGATGCCGAGATGTTGCAGTTCGGCCGGAATGTCTTTCACTTGAAACCCGATCACTCCCCAATCGCGGAACTCGTCACTCAGCAGGCGCACCCATTCCGGGCGGCTGTATTTGCCTCGATTGACCGACATGTCCGGTAGCTCTATGGCATCCGCGTATATGTAGTCATCATCAAGCCATTCGTGCGGTACGCGGCGATACAGGTATTCGTCTGGCGTGAATACGTTATCCATCGGCTTCTCTAACTGCATCATCCCATCGGGTAGCTCAGCCATCGAGATAGTCCCGCATCTCCGCAATCAACGCCTTGAATGATTTCAGGCTCGGTTCGATTCTCTTGATTTCAGGCTCCGAAACGTCATCCGAGAATAGGGCGAGAACTCTCCCATCATTATAAAATTCTACGTAGACACTTCTTTCTTCCCGTCGATGCGTGATGCCAACGCCGCCAACCGCCGATGGTGCCAGACGCTTCGGCTCGTATTTTTCCCGCAGAAGCGTATCGACAAAGCTTTTTGCCGTTAGAATCGCCTTCTCAGTCGGTGCAGTTGCGCAGCGTATCCGTTCCATCCATCCCGCAGGTCGCTCAATCGGATAAACTTTGTTCCCCACGCAGCCGCCTGTGTCCGCCAGCGTGGTAGGCCACTTGCATGTCGTCAGCATGGTACGTGACTACGATGGACGGAATACCGAGTTCACTATTTCTAAATTGATGTTGATATACTGTTCCGTTAGAATCCACCCACCCATCCGGGTCGAAAGAATCAATTATCGCACTTGGGGATTGCGTGTAAGTTTGCTTCGTATTGATGGAAACAAAGATCTCGTCAGGCATCGACGGTGTTCCCCTGGGTGCTTTGTAGCGATTGGACTAAGCCTCGGTAATAAGCCATAGAAGACACTCTAAACCGAGCATTCTTAGCATAATTCCGTCAACAAACAACTGGACTACATATACTCCGGGGTGGGGGAAAATGACGGCTCGAAATGGCAGTATCAACCCACTTCCAAGGAAGTCCGCGTCAGCGGGTATAACGAATTGTGGGAGCGTCGCCGACACTCCCTCCGCGATAACATCATCTGTTTTCGCATCGACAATTAACGTCTTGATGTTATGCTCTGACTCGCAGTCAGTCCGGTTCAGCACAACGCGGGAGGCAACCAAAATCAGCGGATGAACATAGGGATAATCTTCAGCAACTATTTTGTTATTATCGCCGCCGATAACATAGAGCAGCCCGTCGGCTGTAAATTCCGCGTACCGAGCGAGAGAGAGAGAGAGAGAGAGAGAGAGAGAGAGAGAGAGAGAGAGAGAGAGAGAGAGAGAGAGAGAGAGAGAGAGAGAGAGAGAGAGAGATTAGGTATGAGCCATTTTTCCGCTGCACCTTCGCAAAAAACAGCGTTCGCGTGCTATTCCATGACAGTCGGCGGTGACGCCATGAAAGCCGCTGTTGTCGGCGGGAGCGATATAATGCCATGCACCATCCTGGCACCTGTACCGTTCAACTAAGCCAGGAACAGAGGGTTTCGGCTCTAGATTATGATGGCAGCCCATCTTAATGGTCACTGTACCGGGTCCAGTGAAAACGTATTCCAATACCATTCCTTCCGGCTGAGCTTCAGGCCCTCCCGGATGCTCGGAGATAGCGATCGTTTGACCACTACGTGGTCCGCCAACAATTTTCATCACGACATCTCCGAAAACGATTCGCAGTCGGCACTTTACCATCGACTTGGTTGCTAAGCGAATGCTCTCCGCTTCGCTAAGAAATACTATACATAGTCCATCCACCCAATGTCTGCTTGACACCGAACTTTTTGTACCCGAATAAAGCGGATAATCTACGCCTACGGACTGCGGCGGATGCATGGATCGAAGGGCAAGAAAAGCGGTGAGGATAAGCGGTCAGCAGCCGAAGCCTGAATCGGCTCCTGATAGCCTGTCGTCGGATCCGCAGCTCCACAGATCAGAGCTTGTGAACACCCGCTGACGATTGCTGGACAAATCCCGATCGTCCCTTGCCCAATTCGCCGCTTGACCCATTCGGAGAAAAGTTGCCTCATAAAGGCACAATGGTTCGTGCCGTGCCGGGCGAGAAACGGTATTATTTATAGAATTTTCGGAAAATTTTAAATCCACTATGAGCAGGATGTTCCGATGAATTTAGCCCCTGACGACGTAGGTGCATGTACGAAATTTTAAAATCACACCATTGTAATAGATAGGAACTGAGTTCGCTAGGGGTGCGCACCGCGTGGGCTAATGCAGAGTTAAGCTTGACGGCACCGGTGGGCCCGATTGGCACCTCCTCGTTGTTTCTTGCGCACCCGCGGCGGGACCCCCTCACCCGACCTTCGGCAGACCTCTCGCCGTCGGGGCGAGATGGTCAGAATGAAAAGTCTTTGGAAATCGACTTTACGTCGAAAAAGAGGACGATTGGACCTTGCCACCTCGCGTGGGCGCGGGGTACGCCCCTTGGGTCGCGCCTTAATGCGGAAAAAAGGGGCCATTCGACACACCTCGCTCGCGCGGCCGGAGGTTGATTGGTGGCGGAAGGACGAATCGACCCGACACAAAAGCTCGGCATGAATCGGTTGTGCACCCTTAGCTGATCTCACTCGGCCCATCCCAAAAAAGCACCCGCTCGAGCCAAGCGAGATGGCACAAAAGGCCTCTAAAAAAGTATGCCATCTACTGCCCATGCCGTGCGTGTTGGGATTGATACCTGAAACTATTTTGGGCTCGCCGAGCCTGCCGTCCCGGAACCGCGCACCAGGCTGCTGTTGCGCAGGAGATACCCCCCTGCCCGCAGCTATATGCGTTAACTTAAGGGCTGGATCCCATGAAAAGCCGCTTGGATTTTCGGGAAAGAATGTGTCTGTCACATGAATCCGGCCGGCAGACAGCACCGGCATGTTTTTCCGAACTCAAGTCGACCGTTCCGATACCAACCCGACGCGCAGCGAGGCGTGCCGGCTCCTCACCTCTCGCCATCGCCGCCGGTCCCCTCGCTGGCGCATCGGGTTGGTGACCGGCCACACCTGGCCCGGTTTCGATGCGACAGTGTCGAAAAGGGCGCAGTTTTTCCCCGCAAGTCAGCCGCTCGTTGAGCACCATTATGTACCCTGCCCCCCCTTGCGAAGCATTGGTCTCTACAAGGGATTGTTTGTGTGTTAAAATGCATTGCATCGAGGTATCTACCAACGTCGCTAGGGATTGACCTCCAGAACGCTTACGCCATACTCGTCAAGGGGTTCGGGAAGTCTGGCTCCAGCACCGCGCCGGCGCCGGGCGACACGGTGGCGGGGCTCAAGCCGGCCTCCTTTGCCCAGAAGTTGTGGCGGTTCTGCATCCACCCGCTCGTCGTGGAGTCGGCCTTGATCGAGCCGATGCATCAGGCGATCCGCCAAGAGGTGGCCGACCACCCCGGCGTCCTGCTGGCCATCCACGACTGGTCGACGCTCAGCTTTGCCGACCATCCCTCCAAGACCGACCGTGCCACGCTGACCCATGCCGATGACGTCGGCTATGACCTCGCCACCGTCCTGATGGTGCGTGGCGACGACGGCGCCCCGATCGCCCCGGCCCTGGTCTCGTTGACCACGGCCGACGGCGTGCTCAGCGCCCGCGGCGGCGACCCGGCTCCGACATCTGCCACATCGATCAGGTCCGCGGAGACATGCAATATGTCAGCGACCTCGATTTGGGCACGACCCTGGTCCATGTGATCGACCGCGAGGCCGATTCGGTCGACCATTGGCGGCAGTCGGAGTGTCGATGGCCATCTGGCCTTGGTCCGCGGCGACGACCGCAGGGTGCTCTGCCAAGGGAAAGAGTCCTCGTTGGTCGCGGTCGCCGAGGGATTCCGTCAGGGAGACGCCTTCCAAGACGCCGGGACGGCGCGGTTTCACGGCCGTGTGGCGAGGCTGTACGTCGCCGAGGCCGAGGTCGTCCTGCACCGGCCGCCGACGGAACGTGGGCCAAAAGAAGGTCGACGTCCCCGGGGCGCCGTTGCCGTTGCGGCTGGTCGTCACCGAGGTCCGCGACACGAAAGGACGGGTGCTGGCCCGCTGGCTGTTGCTGACCAACATGCGGGCCATGCTGGCCGACGCGGCGACGATCGCGCGGTGGTACTACTTCCGCTGGCGGATCGAGAGCATGCACAAGCTGCTCAAGAGTGCCGGCTGGCAGTTGGAGGGCTGGCTGCAGGCAAAGGCCATCGGCTCCTGATCAAGCTGCTGATCGCCTTCGGTGCAGGCGCCTCGATCTGGGCGTTGGAGCACGGCACGACGACGAGTCGGCGGCATTGCAGCGGCTGCTGATGCAACTGAGCGGTCGGCAGACCAAGCAGCACCGAGCGATCACGACCAGCGGCATGCTGGCCGGGCTGTGGGTCTTGCAAGCCGCGGTGGGCCCACTCGCGCACTATGGCGCCGACCGACTCAACGCCATGCTGGAGAAACACTTGCCCCTCTTTTTTGCTACTGTAAAAAAAGTGTGCATTCCCTTGTAGAGACCAATGCTTGGGAAGGGGGGACAACGCACAACGGAATCCGGATGAAGACAAGCCTTGTGCAAGACGAACTTTTCATCACCCCAGCCTCGACCTACGGCAGTCTACTCGTGAGTAGCTCACACCACGACAGCAATGGCGAGCAGACTAGCCCCAAAACGCGAGCGAGGGCTCCAGCGGTTTCACTTCGCGCATGTTTCGGGCTAGTATGAACGGTGGGCTACCCAAGCGTAAACCGCACGAATCCCCGCGGATGATTTCTCATGAAGTATTGCAAGAAATGTAAGATCGCGGCGAAGGAGTCAGACACCGTCTGCTCGAAGTGCAAAGCGCCGCTGTCCACCTTCGGGTCGGCGACCGCCTCCACCGCGCCAGAAGCCGCCCGGTCCCAAGCCGGCTCCCGCCCCTACCCCAACACCGACAAGTCAAAAAACCGCCGCTACGGCGGCAACGAGGTCTCCCCAGCCGCTGGCTGGCGCCGCCACGGCGACCGTTGCGTCCAAGGTGCCAACCTTCACGCTCGCGGGTCAGATCGCCGAGCTCGAACAGATCAAGCAAGAGAACCTGAAGCGCAGGCGCAACCTCGGCTTGCTCAGCCTGCTCATCGCCCTGGCCATTTTGATCCTTATTTACGCGGTGTATTCGCGAACGGTCCTCTCGTACGCCATTCTCGATAACATCGAATTTGAGCAAGACCCGGTCGCGGAGAGCCAGATCACCGTCTCGTTCGATGTCAAAACACCCGGGAAGGTCGCATTCGACCGGCAGTCCGGCACCGGTCACACCGAGAAGCTCGACCTGATCGCGACGGCCGAACACCGGCACACTGTCTGGTCCTGGCCGTCCGACCCGAAGACGGGGATCGACTTCAGCGTCGTCTCCCGCGGCGGCTGGTTCCGCACGAGGACGGACCGCCACTTCAAGGTCACTCGCCAGGAGATCGGAGTCGACATCGTCTTCCTGATGGACGTCACCAGCAGCATGCAGCCGTATATCGACGGTCTGAAGGACAAGTGCATCGCCTTCGCCAACGAGATCCGCCGCGATGGGATCGATTGCCGCCTCGGCCTGATCGGTTTCGGCGACGTCGAAATCAACGAGCCGATCACCGTCTTCGACCTGAACGCCGACCCCAAGGAGTTTCAAGAGGCGGTCGCCCGCCTCCAACTGACAAACGGCGGCGACGCGGACGAGTCCAGCGTCGAAGCGATCGAGAAGGCGTTGGACATGGAGTTCCGGCCCCACACGCGCATCTGCTTTGTCCACATCACCGATGCCGGCTGCCATCACCGTGAGCGCATCCCCGATCTCGTCGCGAGCCTCAAGGAAAACAAGGTCGTAACCTATGTGATCTCTGATCGGAAATTGCGCGGGCTGTACGGCCCGCTCTGCGTCAACGGCGGCTCGTTCTACGGGATCCGCGACGCGCCGTTCGAGTCGATTCTTAAAGAAGTCGCCAAATCGATCTCCAACCAGATCAAGTCCGAGCTGAACCGCCCCTCAAGATTTCGCCGAGTCCGTCAGGATAGCACCCGGAGGGTTGAGCCGATGATCGAGATTAAACGATCCCACCTCGTTGCCGCGACCGCGGTCCCGCTCGCCGTCGTCGCCATCGCCGCCGCCCTGGTTGCCTTTCGCGGCTCCGCGCCCCGCCGGCGAACCGAGGCACTGAGGTGGCGAACGCGCCCGGAAAAAAAATCGAAAGCCAGCGAGAATACCGCAATACGGAAAGCCGCCCTTACCAACGACGCGAAGACCCTGGCCGTCTCCGCCGATGGCCTCGACGGGATCAACACGATCCTCGATGGACTCGGCGCGGCCTACCGCTATGAGATCATCGACGGAGAGACGCTGCTCGACCCGGCGGCTCTTAGGCGGTTCGAGGCCGTCTTCCTGACCTGCGCCGGTCCCGAGGCCGAGGAACGTTCGAAGGACCTTCCGAAGGCGCTCCGCGACTACGTCAGCGGAGGAGGGACGCTCTATGCGTCCGACCTGCGTTTCGACGTCTTGGCGTCGGCCTTCCCGGAAGTCCTGGACCCCGTTTCGGTCGCGCAGGGGGTTCGGCAAGACCTGCGGGCCGAGGTGACCTCGCCGGAGCTTCGTGATTGGCTCGGACCCGAGCTCACACTCCATTTCACCTCAGAGGGCTGGCGGCCCGCCGCCTTCCATGGCGACGACGTTTCGATCCTTTTGAAGGGCCATTTGAAGACCACGGCGGGAGTTTCGATCGACGCGCCGCTGGCGGTTCGGTTCCCGATTGGCAGGGGGTCCGTCATCTTCACTTCGTTCCACAGTGAGGGCCGCGTCAGCGACGACGAGGCCAAGCTGTTGAGATTTCTGGTTCTGAAGGCGGTCACGTCCGCTCCGGAGGTCCGCCTGACAGAGTCGCTGGCCGACGCTGGGTTCACAACCCGGGCCGTCGTGGCCGCGGCGGCTGACCCGAGCGAGGCGCCGACACCTCACGTCTATCAGCACGAGAAGCCTGGCCCGCTCCGGTTCCGCCTGGAGCCCGCCCGGCCCGGCGCGAAGCTTCGTTTGGAGGTCGTCGATCCCGACGGCAAGACGACGACCAAGCAAGGGGACTCAACCCTCGCGATCGACTTCACCGACGCCGCCCCGGGCCGCTGGCAGATCCGCGCCGCCGCCGACTCGGTCCCCTACCCCTCCTTCCCCGTCGTCGTCGTAGTGGGGACGTCCGGAGATTCCTCCGACTCACCATCCGCCAAGATGAACCCGGCCCTCGTCGAGACCGGCGGAAATGTTCGGTTCGAAGAAGTCAATCTCGGCAACAAGAACGTCGTGAAGGAGGCGCGGAAGCTTCGCATCGCGGTGACCAAGCCCAAGTTCGACGACATGGGCCAGCTCCTCGATGCTCTCGGGGACGGTTACCGCTACACCGAGATCGAGGACGATGAGCTCATCACCCCGTCCGCGTTGGACCAGTACGATGTCCTCTTCCTCACCTGCAACGGCTGGCCAGCCCAGTGGGGATCGACGACAAGCGACAGCTCGGCCCGGCCCGGCCTCTCCGCCGGTCACATGCGGCCCGAGATCATCAAAAGGATCAAACGGAACTTGAGCGGGTTCGTCGAACGGGGCGGGACGCTCTATGTCTCCGACCTCCGGTACGAATTCCTCTTTTACGCCTTCCCCGATCGAATCCCCGGCGCCGACCTCGACCTGAAACGTTTGCCGGAGATCGATAACGCCGAAAAGCACTGGTTGAAAGCGGTCGCGCCCTGGCCAAAGTTGGGACGGTCGCCCAGACGCTGGACAGTTTAGATCTCTCGGCGAAGCTGCTGGCCCATCGCGATGAACTCCTCGCCGTTCTCAACACTTCGGTACTGAGCAAGACCGTTGAACGAGTGGGCGACACCGATGACCTGAAAGCCATCAGGACCAGGATGCAGACCTCCGGCATCCCCGCGACGAAGGCCGACTGCGAGGCGATTGCCCAGGCATTCGGACGCCGCCGGACGGAGATCTTGCATTCGATCCAAGCCCGGGAACGGTCGAAGATCAGTAGGATACGCAGGGAGATCATCAAAGCGGAAGCGACGCTGAACGACCTGCGGGACCGGCTTCGCGTCGACTATGACGGCGCCGCCAAGCAAGACGTCGACGCCCAGGTCGTGGACTCGGGACTTCAAGAGGCGATCGGCGACACGATCCGCCTCCGGTTCCCCGACAATGCTTGGTTGCCCGGCCGGTTCACGGGAGACGACGTCCAGGTCCTGATCCGCGGCACTTACTTCTCGGTCAAACGCGAGCAGATCGAGGCCCCGCTCCTGGCGAAATTCCGGCAGGGACAGGGGACGGTGATCTTCACTTCGTTCCACAACGAGGCGCAGAACAGCCAGCAGGAGCTACAGTTGCTCCGCTACCTCGTCTTCTCCGCGGTGACGGCGAAGGAGGAAGCCCAGACCCAGAAGACGATGCTGTCCGGGGGGTTCTCGCCGGTCAAGCAGGGCCAGGTCAACCACGCGCTGGGGATGGATTCGATCACCAAGAAGTACCTGAGTACGAGCGGTGACCCGCTTCGATTCTCGCTGAATTTCGGCGGCGGCGGGGCGGTCCTGCGCCTGACCCTCGTCGCCCCCGGCGGTCAGAAGTTCGAGAAAGAGACTGACGAGACCCTGTTGGTGGAAGCCACCGGGGCTCCGGCGGGTGAATGGCTTTACACCGTCACGTCCGTCAAGGTTCCTTACAAGAATTTCGCCTACAGCGTCGGCATCGGCAGGGGGGCCTCGTCCTCGACCGCGCCGGGCAGGAACTGCGCTGATCGATTCCACCTCGCTCGCGTCGAACCGCCGCTTTTCGAGGCTCCTCGCGACAGCCAAATCCGCTGGACTGTTCTCCGGAAACCAACCAACATGGTACTGTCTAGTTTGTGAATCGATCCCCGGGAGTTCGGCCGATAGCAGGTTGCCAGGAGACGTCGCGATGGCCGAGATCGTCTTTCGCTGTCAATGCGGCATGATTCTGAAGGTCTACGGCGAAGGCCACGTCGGTCAAGGAATCGTGTGTCCTTCCTGCGGATCGACGGTCGTTGTTCCGGCCGTCGGCATTGCCGTCGACGCGCTGGCTCCGCATGTCACGGACGGTGCCGCCAAGACGACGGGTAATTGGTTCGGCCTGGCCTACCTGGCGGGGGTCGGCATGGTGACCGTGGGCTTGATCAAGTTCGTCCTGATGCCCGCCCTCGCCCCGCCGGTCTCCGTGGGACGGGTCGAGTTTGCCCAAAAGAACGAGCCCGAATACACCACGAAGAACACCGAGCCAGACGAAGCCCCGGTACGCCGCTTGAAGAAACCGCGAGGTTGGACGCCGAGGGAATCGGCTGTGGTTTCCGCGGTGCCAGCGGCGCCCGACGATACTACAGAAAAATCCGACGACTCCGTCACTATCCCGCGCACGCGACGGGCCTGGCATTTCGGCTTGACTCCCACCGCGCCGCCGAGCGGGATGGGGCCAGGACTCAGTGAAGTACCCACCCCGCCTCGGCCCGAAACTGGGGACGTTGGAGGGACGCCCGATGAGGATGAACCCCCCGCCCCCTCGAAACCGAGCCCACCTCCGAAGGGGCTCGGCTCGGACATCGGCGGTCCGGCAATGGCGCGGCGGCTATCGACGGATGATACAAAGCCGAAAAGGGCGAAGAAACCGGCTGCCAGGAAATCGGACTACGAACATATTGAAAACAAGGAGGCGAGGGAGGCGCTGGAACACGCCGCGTGGAACTCAACAAATTACGATGCGACATCAATCGCGGAAAGGTTCCTGACCACGGCCGAAAAAGCGGCCGACGGCGACACCAAGGTCCTGGCGGAGATCAAGAAACTCCGCGACAAGATCGCCCTGGTGAGAGACAGAGGGCCCTCGACACCCTAGAACCAATAGCGTTCGGCCCGAGTTTTGCTCTGGCTTGTGATCCATCGGCGTTTGATGGTGTGGGGCGGGTTTCCTAACCCGCCTGGATGCGTCAAGGAGGGAACCAGCGGGTTAGGAAACCCGCTCCACGGGTTCTCGCTATCCACGACCACGGACTAGGTTTAGCCAAATCTCAAGCCAATTCCCTGGCGAGAAATTTCGTGCCGAACACTATTGCCCTACAACGCAGAGAGGTGGTGTTTCCACAGCCGCCTTGGTGGTTCACGGAGCCACGTGAAGAGTGGCGGTCAGGTCCAGCGGAGGTTCACCGGGCAGGTCGGTGTGGACGCGGAAGACGCGGCGGATGTCGCCGCGGGTCGTTCCCTCTTCGGGCTTGTAGGCGACCGTCACGACGTGCGTCGACTGGCGTTCGCGTCGGGGGCCGAGGTGGAGAAGCCGTCGCCGGCGCCTTCGATGGCCTGGATCGCGAACGGTCGCGACGAGCGGACGATGAACCGGCCTTGCGCACCGGCCGCCGAGTGAATCTGCCCAGCGACAAGACCGATGGCGCGGCCGTCAAGTCGCCTCGAATCCAGGCCGTCACCATGATCGGGATGCTCGGGGTCTCCGGGTCGTTGCTGATCAGCCGGATCTCGTCGCGCAACAGTCCGGCGGGGGCGTCGGGCTTGAGGCTGACCGAAAGGGAATAGCTCACTGATGCCTTCCTTGCGGGCGGTCTCGACGAGCTGGGCATTGAGCGACCGGCTGGCCGACACCATGCGCATGAACCGCCAGCCCGGGGCGTTGATCCGGTCGATGGTCAGGACCTGGGCCGGCGACTGGCCTCGCATGACCGTCCCGAAGTCGATGGAGCCGGGGTTCATGACGATGTCGCTGAGGATGTGGGAGGAGACTCCCAGCCGAGCCTCGGCCTCGCGGCCGCTCGCGGTGATCAGGCGTCACGAACAGGATCGTCGATTTCAGGCCGACGAAGTTGCGCGTGTCCATCTCGGCCTCGATCACCGCCGTCTGGCCCGGTGCGACCGTCGAGGCACTCGCCTGGCCGCTGGTGCAGCCGCAGGAGGGCCGCAGGTTGAGGATCGTGATCGGCTCAGCCAGCCGGTTGACCAGCAGAAAGTCGTGCTTGACCTTCACGCCGCGGGGAACCATACCGAAGTCGTGCCGGTTCTCGGGAAAGAGGCTGTCGGTCCACGCAGCGGCCCGCACCGAAACCGCCCCCATCCCGATCAACAGCCAGCTCCCCAGAACAGACCAAGAACGCCGGCCGAGCCATCGTTGCCTCCTGCATATTCTCCTCCCTCCAATCGAGCAGAACTCACGCCGTCAGTACGGCCTCGTTCTCTTCCTATCGTCAAGACAACCCCCGGCGCTCAGTTTTGCGGCTGCATCGCAGCGACAGGGCCCGACTAATTTCTCCTTCGATTTTCACAGGCCTCCTATTCTGCCACATCTCGATGGATGTGGGATCACGGCAGTTCATGATGAGCGGTTGCGGTCGGCTCCGTCATCGTTGCTGTCGACGTTGGCTGGCCGCGAACGGCTCTTTACGATAAACGACGCCGGACTCGAATTGAGCGTCGTTCCGAAACCTAGGCAATCGGTGACTACGACACGGAGCAAACTGATGGAGGACCAGCCGCTGAGCTGCGATGCCGCCCGAAGCGATGAGCTTGCCAGCTCGGTATTACATCGACCCGGACTATTACCGGGCCGAGCTCGACTGGTTTTTTTACGGCAGATGGTTTCACGCGGGACGTGCCGACGAGATTCCCAACCGCGGCGATTTTTTGGTCCGCGAGATCGCCGGCGAAAGCCTGATCGTCGTCCGCGACGAGCGCGGGGAATTGCGTGCGTTTTACAACGTTTGCCGGCACCGAGGCACGCGTCTGACCGAGGGAACGATCGGGGACGTTCGCGTCGACGATCCAATGTCCTTACCACGCCTGGTCATACAATCTGGGAGGTTGTCTGGTCGGCGCTCCGCACATGGACGGCGTGCCGGGTTTCCGCCTGGACGATTACCCGCTCTGCCAGGCCAATCGTCGATTTTGGGACGGGCACCTGTTCCTCAACCTGGGCGAAAACCCGGCGCCGCTGGCCGATCAGATCGGTGGCGATGGACGAACGGTTCCGTCCTTGGGGAATGGAGCGGCTTCGACTGGCAAGACGGATCGTCTATGACGTGGCGGCCAACTGGAAGCTGATCATCCACAACTACTCGGAATGCCTGCACTGTCCGGGAGTCCACCCGGCGCTGCAAAAACTGTCGCACTACCTGAGCGGCGAGAATGAACCGGCGGATCCGGGCTATCTCGGCGGACGAATGCGGTCTGCGCGACGGCATCGGTACTCTCTCGCTCGAGGGCCAGCGTCGCTGGGCCTGCTTGCCCGGGCTGAGCGACGCCGAATGCCGCTACGTCTACTTTTACGCGTTTCTGCCCAATCTCTTGCTCACCTTGCACCCCGATTACATGATGACCCACACGCTCTGGCCGAGGGGCGTGGATCGTACCGAGATCGTCTGCGAGCTGCTTGTTTCACCCCGAGCCATGTCCAGTCCTGACTTTGACCCCGATGACGCCGTTGCGTTCTGGGACTTGACGAATCGCCAGGACTGGCACGTCTGCGAAGAGATGCAGATTGGTCTGAGGTCGAAAGCTTACCGGCCCGGTCCGTATTCGCATCGCGAAGATCTTCTGCACGGCTTCGACCGGCTCATTCTCGAGTTCGAGCGCCAGCAAACCACGAGTCGCCCTCACCGCGACAATTCATAGGAGGCATCGTCGGCCGTGTTGGTGGAGCGGGTTTATCCATCGCGGCCGATGGCCTCCACAGGGCAATCCTCGAGCGCGGACAGGCATACAGCCTGCTGTGCGGAATCGGCCGGCTGTTGATATACGTAACTATGGCGCCCCACTTCGTCGCGGCGGAAATTCAGGGGTGCGATCTCTCGGCAAAGGTCGCAGTCGATACAGGTGGCGTCGACGTAGAATCGGCCGGCTACGTTTTGAGGTACTTTTTTCGTCGGTTCGGCCATATCTGTGACAGATTTCTGAGAATGCATTGAGAAATAAAGAGAGCCGGCCTCGCTTTGTGTACGAGCGGCTCTCTTATTCCTAGCCTACCGTTTCCAGGAGCTCGTACCTAGTGTGGTAGACTCCGGAATTCATTGTTGTTCGGCCTCTTCTCGAAGCTTTTCCAATGCGCGCCCCTCGATTTGGCGAACTCGTTCCTTCGACACGCCCAGGATCCGGCCGACCTGGATGAGAGAGTGCCGCTGCTCGCCGCTCAAGCCGAACCGAAGCTTCAGCACCATCTGTTCTCTCGGATTGAGGACCTTGATCATGTCCCCCACGTCTTCATGAAGGTCAGCGACCGATGATTCTTCATTGTGGGGATTCATGAGGAAGTCCAACAGCGACGTCGTACCCTCGGCGCCTCGAGGGGCATCAAGTGAGAAGGTAGGACGCGTGGCGGCGAGCAATCGCTCGATCGTCAGCGAGCAGGTCGGGTTTGCCGGCTCGTTCGCGGGTGGAAACCACTCAGTCTCGTCGGCCTCATGATGTCCCTGCGCGAGTTGATGAAGCTGCTTCGGGTTCAATCGAACCGGATAGGCGCTGGCCGCGACCGCGCGTTGAATCGCCTGTCGAATCCACCAAATGGCGTAAGTGGCGAGTCGGGTTTGGTTCATCGTGTCGAAACGATCGATGGCCAGAAGTAAACCGCAGAACCCTTCCTGAACCAAATCGGCGGAAGAGACGCGTCGGTCGTTGTAACGCTTGGCGATGTGGGCGACCAGTCGCACGTTGGCCATGGCCAACTTGCCCCTGATCTCTTGGTAACGGCGCGCCGTCGACCTGATCGGGTTGATCGGCTGATCGGCACTCGGGTCGGAGTTTGCAAGGTCGCGAACCACTTGTTGAAAATCCGTCTCGATCGTGGACGTGCGCCATTCGGAACGCTCCGACAGCGGCAACGTTTCGACGATGCGGGTCCGGCACTCGACCAGCTCGAGCAAGAGCTGGCGTTCTTCGGTCGGGCTCAAGACGCTGGCCTCAGGGCAGTTGAGAATCCCGCGCGAAGAGATCTCAGGTATCGGAATTTCATGAGTCATCATAGTGCATAAACCGAAAAATCGAAAATGATACAAAGTTGGGTAATCAACGGCCCTCGGGAACGGACTCCGCATCCGAGGATGCGCCAGGATTGTGGGCTCGGGCCCTTTTTGCCGGCGCGTGGCGCGGACCTAGACCTCGCGAACGCCATTGGTGCGGCGAGGCGATACCACGGTCAATGCGGACGGAGAACCGGCGAGCGCTCCGCCGATCGATGCTGGGGAGGTACGCATCTCGGGTCAGAACGGTCTTGACCCCCGCTCGCTGATGGAATGCCGATCGGTGCTTGCGGCGCCAGAATGGCCGCGATGGTTGCCGATCACGCCCGCGGTTGGGAGAGCGGCCGGACTCTGGCGTTATCAATAATACGGTATTGAGTCTGAAGCATATCTCGCTCCGCGGCGGATCGATGAGGTCCATGGCGAGCCCGGCCCGAGATGGGACCTAGCGTCGTTCTTCTCATCCTGTCACGATCGCGGAGAAGGATTCGACCAATTCGACCGTCCTTTCCGCTGTTGCCGGGGAACCACCCCCGTGCTTGCCGTGACTGTTGACCTCTGACCCCTTCCACTCACTAATACGTCTCCCGATGGGCTGTGTCTCGCGCTCCTCCCCGATTTTTGCGCGCCGACTTTTTGCAAGGCCGGGAGCGGTTCGGGTAATATGAACATTTCGAGGGTGGGCGCGAACTCTGACCTCGACGTAATCGTCGACTGGCGGAAGCCTTTCGTCGCTGGAGCTGAGACCTTGGAACACGTCGCAAGCGAGCCGCGGCTCAGTGCAATGACCACGCAATGGGCCATGGTTTTTCAGCGCACTCCGGAACGCCTGACGAGGCGAGCCAGGCGGCCACCCAACTCATGTGCCGTTATGCCGGGGCCGTCCACCGTTACCTGCTCAAAGCCTTGAAAAACCCGGAAGCCGCGTCGGAGCTCGACCAGGAGTTCGCGCTCCGATTTCTCAAGGGCGACTTCCGCCATTGTGATCCCAAGCGGGGCCGTTTCCGCGATTATGTGAAAAAGGCCGTCCAGAACTTGATCAATGACTATTACCGGCGCAAGCGGCCGACTGTGTCGCTGAATTCCCGATTTTCGGAGCCCGCGGTCGAAGACAGCGGACTCGCCCAGTTCGAGCAACAATTCCTCGAGAGCTGGCGGAATGACTTGCTCGACCGCGCGTGGAACGCCCTTTCCGAACTCGAACGAGACTCACGACAACCTTATTTCACCGTGCTCCGCTCCCGGGTCGAGTATCCGGATCTCAAATCGACCGAGCTTGCGAAGCGACTCTCGGCGGCACTGGGGCGACCTCTCACGGCGGGCGCGGTTCGGCAAGCGTTACAACGATCAAGACAAAAATATGTGGATTTTCTTGTAAAAGAGGTCCTCGGCAGTTTGGATCACCCGACGCGCGACGGGCTGGAGGAGGAATTGAGCGACCTGAAGCTGCTCGATCAATGCAAGCCTTATTTGAAACATCACGCGGATTTCGCGCAACCATGAGGAATTGAATCGACCCACGGCCGAACGATGTCCAGACCGATCGCGCTTCCCGAGTTGGCTCATGTGAAGACGGCGCCGCGGTCGATGCTATAGTGCGTGGGCCAGTTCGCTCGTCGCACCGGGAGTTGGAGGAAACCCTTTCGTGGGTTGGCCTTCGGTGCCGGCTGGACTTGTTGAGGTGGTCGAGAGGAATCTCCATCACGTTTGTTTTGTCGAGGGCAGGCGTGATTGGGGCAAGGTTGACAGACCTTGCGGTTCTGGCTACAGTCCGGCGGCTCGTCGCGACTGTGTTGTGGCGGCACGGCTGGACTTCATCACCTCGAGAAAACCGCGGCGATTATTCGCCCCGTTCCGTCGCCGTGCGGTGTAGACGCGTGTTCGGGCGATCCCACGGACGGAGACGCATTCCGGCACGGGTCGAGTTCTGACGGGCGAGGGTGAATCATGGACGATGTCCCCGCCGGTCCGGCGAGCCCGGAGCCACGGAGGCCGTCGCTCTCGGTGGTGGTTCCCGTGCGAAACGGGGGTCGCGACTTCGAGCACTGCCTCCGTCGGCTTCGCGAATCCCTGCTGACCGATTACGAGTTGATCGTCGTGGACGACGGTTCAACCGACGAATCGGCCGCCCTGGCGCGTCGGGCAGGGGCATCGGTCGTACGCATCCAGACCGCACAGGGTCCCGCGGCAGCGAGGAATTTGGGAGCACAGTCCGCCCGCGCGCCCTTGGTGTTCTTCCTCGACGCCGATGTCGCGGTTCAACCCAACACTCTGGGATTGGCAATGGCCCGGTTCCAGGCGGATCCGGGCCTTTCCGCCTTGTTCGGCTCGTACGACGATACGCCGGCCGCGCCGGAATCGTCAGCCAGTACCGAAACTTGCTCCATCACTTCGTCCATCAGCAGGGCGATTTTTACCACGAAATCCGCCCGGTCCATACGTTCTGGACCGGTTGCGGGACGATCCGCCGCGACGTGTTCCTCGCATTCGGAGGGTTCGACCCCCGGTTATATCCCCGGCCAGCCATCGAGGATATCGAGCTCGGTTACCGCTTGACCCGGGCCGGCCACCGAATCGTGCTGGCCCGCGACGTCCTGGCAACCCACATGAAGCGCTGGAGCCTCGCTCGAAATGATGCGCACCGACATCTTTCGCCGCGGCGTTCCCTGGATGCTCCTGATCAAGCGGAGTGGAACCATCGAGACCGACTTGAACGTCAAGTCCGGTCAGAAGGCCTGTGTGGCCGTGACCGGTTTGACGGTGCTGGCCGCTCTCTCTTCGATCGTGACGCCCTGGGCGTCGATCGGCGTGGTAAGCGGCCTGACCGCGATCCTCGCCTTGAATGGCGACTTCTTCAAGTTCCTGGTCCGTCGCAAAGGATTCGCCTTCGCCTGCGCGGCCCTTCCTCTTCATCTCCTCTATTACTGCTGTTGCGGGTTCTCGGTCTTCCTCGCCCTGATTTACTGGCAGGTGAACAGCCATCGGACAGCCTTGACCCGAGTGGCCGGTCCCACGCGAATCGATCCCGCGATGGCTTCGATCCACAGGCCGGCGGCGCGTTGGAAGTGGCCGAGCCGGCTCTCGCGGTGGATGGCGCAATCAAAGTAGCCGTCTGCGCCTCCTCCTCATTGATCTCCTCGTGAGGCTGACCATGAAGATCGGAATTGATGGGAGTTGTCTTTCGAATCGGCGGGGGTTTGGCCGGTTCGCGCGACGATTCTGGAGGCGCTTTCCCAGCAGACCACGCCTCATCGATTCACGGTCTTCGTCGATCGGCCCTCGGCGGAGCTGGTCGACATCCCAGAATCCTTCGATCGCGTCGTCGTCGAAGTGGCTGAGGCCCCGACTCGGGCGGCGTCGGCCCAAGGTCGGCGCCGCTGGCGCGACATGTTCGCCATGGGTCTGGCCGTCGCTAGGTCCAGCATCGACCTTATGTACTTCCCGGCCACCTACAGTTTCTTCCCCGTCTGGAATGTTGCGAAGCTGGTCGTCACGATGCACGACACGCTTCCGCTGAGCCATCCCGAACTGGTGTTTCCAAGCCTGGCGGGACGCATCGCCTGGCGACTCAAGGAAGCCGCCGCGTCGCGATGGGCCGACCGGATTGTGACGGTCTCCGAGGCGTCCCGTCACGCGATCCAGGCCTGGTCCGGATGGTCCGATCAGAGGATTCGCGTGATCACCGAAGGTCCCGACCCCATCTTCGCGCCTCGGGCCAATGACCCTCGGGCCGAAGACGTGCTGGGGCGATTCGCACTCTCGCCCCAGCAGCGCTTCCTCCTTTATGTCGGCGGATTGAGTCCCCACAAGAATTTATCAAGACTGGTCGAAGCCTTCGCCCTGGGTGCACCGGCCGATGTTAGGCTCGTCCTCGTCGGCGATGTGCACGACGTCTTTCATACGTGTGTCCAGGAGATCCGAGAATCGATCGCTAAACACAATTTGAGTGATCGCGTGATCATGACAGGCTATGTTTCCGACGATGACCTCGTTTTTCTCTATAGTTGCGCATACGCCCTGGTTCAGCCATCACTCATGGAAGGGTTCGGTTTGCCGGCTGTCGAGGCGATGGCATGCGGCACGCCGGTCATCTCCAGCCGGGCCGGCTCGCTGCCGGAGGTCGTCGGCGAAGCGGGAGTTTACTTCGACCCCACCGATGTCGGGTCGATGGCCGGCGCGATTCGATCATTTCTGAACGATCCTTGCCTTCGCCCCGCGCTGGCTCGTCTGGCCCGGCAGCGGTCCGCACTCTTCACCTGGGAGGCGTCCGCACAAGCTCTGCTCGCTTGCTTTGGCGAGCTCGAAGACGAAGCGCGTCACGAGTCGCCGATCCCCAAGAGTGCCTGAACCACACGATCGACTGCTTCCCGTTTGGTCTCGCGACTTCGGCGGAAATGGCGCGGTGGAGCGTTGCTGGGAGGCCCGCGGCGAGATAACCTCAGAGAAAATGACGACTCAGCGAGGTGAATCCTGAGATTGCTGGAGCTGGTTCGGTCCTCTACACCACGACCGTTCACACCGTCGGAATCCAAAGGAGCTTGACGATGCCCGAGGGAAAGCTCACCGTCTACAATGATGAGGAAGTGACAGCCAAGATCCAGGCTGAAGGGCTCGACGCCTGGACTCTCGAGGACGGCTGGCTCCGTCGCAAATACAACACGGACGGCTGGCCGACGACCCTGATGCTGGTCAATGCCATCGGCTACCTGTGCGAGGCCGCCTGGCACCATGCCGACCTGTCGGTCACGTGGGGCAAGTTGTGGGTCAAGCTCAAGACGCATTCGGAAGGCGGGATCACAGACAAGGACTTCGCCCTCGCCAAAAAGATCGAGGAAGTCGTCCTCTGGCGACCCGAGCCCGGCGGTCCGCTCGAGGGAACGCCCAACAAGTTCGTTCAGACCAAGAAGTAAGGGCGACACCCAGACAACCGAGCTGGGATGCTGGGGGCTTCGCGGCATTGTGGCAACGCCCCTTCCGCCTGTTTCAACGTCCCAATGCGTGTCACGATATGAACACGGACCTAGTCACGCGGAACGCATTGCATTTAGGGGCGCAAAACAATAACTTACCGAATTTGGCGTCGTGAGTTGCGGGGGTGAATCTCGTAATCCAGTCGCCGTGGGATGTGTTCCTCTTGATAGAGAGTTCCGACATTTCGGCGACGGGCCGCTGCTTCAGGCTTGGTTCTCACGCTTCGTTCCCTTCGTTTCCTTCTGTTCAAAGCTTGCTTGCACCGGCCAGGACTAGCCTTGAGACTCCGTCAATGAGTTTGACGTCATGGAAGTTGAACAAGAGCCCCAGCGGCACGTTGAGCAGTTTCATGTAACTCAGCAACTGTGCCTTGTGGATCGGCGGGACCTCTCGGACGGCTTTTAGCTCAACGAGAAGACATTCGTCGGCGAGCAAATCGAATTTCAACTTCTCCTTGAACACGGTGCCCTTGTAGTCGATGACGACCTCCTCTTGGTTGAGGACGGGAATGGCTCGTCGCTCGAGCTCCCGCAGCAAGCACCGCTCGTAGATGCTCTCCAACAATCCTGGCCCCATGATCCGGTGCACTTCGATGGCGGCGCCAATGACCTCACCGGAGAGCCTGTCCGCTTCGGCAAAGAGCGGGTATCTGAGGGCAAGCTTGGCGGAACCGAGGGAAGCTATAATTTAATCATGTCTCGATTTGATCGGCTCTATCGCTCGTGGGCTCTGGTCCGCTGGCAAGAGGAGTGCGATCCGCCGTCCCACGGCATCGGCCCAGACTTCCGCGCCAAGCGCCGAGAAATGGCCGTCGTGGTATTTTTCATTGAACAGCAAGCAGCCGGGCGGCCGTTCGCCATTCTTCTCCCCTTCCTTGACCAGGCGAAGGTGCGCGTCGACAAACGCCTCGGTCGGGTTGAGAAACTGAAGGCCATTGATCTCAAGAGTGTTGGCGAGCGTTCCAGGGTAGAACCCCGTCATTCGCCGGGCCAAGATCTGGGAGGAGTTCGGTACCGTGACGAGCAGGAACGGCAATTGCCGGTGCCGGCAGAATTCGGCGATGAGGTCGAGCCAGTACTTTCCCTCGTCCCACTCACCCTTTCCCTGAATGACCTCGAACAGCATTTCCGAAATCATTGAGGCACACGCTCACGACGACGAAATGCGGGCGAAAACGATCGGCGAATGCCAAAAGCGTGTAGTAATACTGCTCAGGCGAGTAACCCAGATGGCCGGTGTTGAGGATCGACACCTTGGTCTTCAATTGCTTTTCGAGATCGCGCCGCAGGCACTCCGGCGGGGTCTCATTGTCACCAATGAACATCCCTTGCATGAACGAATCGCCCAGCACAATGCCGCGCAGCGGTGCGTCGAGCTCGGGTTCGGGTCCCCGCAGGCCCCAGGAGTTGGTCGTCTGCTTCGACTCGCTGACGACGATCGCCGACGTCCCCCGGATCGCCTCGGCCAAGTCGGGGCCGTCGGGAACGAGGAAGAACATCAACACCCCGGCCTTGAGCGCGAGTTCTCGCAGCCAGATCGATTTGGTGCGGGGCCGGAGCCGATAGGATCGGCCTGTGTCGTCGGCCTCGAACACCGTGGAGGGAAAGAGAAGCGTGAGGTTGTAATTGCCCCAGCGATGAAGTCCGTGATCCGGGTCCAGCCCGGCGTAGCGCAAGAGCCGTTGATACGCTGGGCCAATTTCGGCGTAGAACCGTGTTCAACGCCCTCTGCGAATCCTCGATGCCTTCGCGGCGATAGCGCTTCCAGCCGTCATCGATTTCCTCGCGGGGCGTCGGCAGTATCAGGATCCTCCGCAGGGCCTCGCGCGCCAACGGGGGCGCCGAGGCAACAAGATACCGCCCCTTGGGGAAAGCAGCCAGGATCAGCACGATCGCCAAGCACGTCGCGCTGATGAGCCCGAGCTTGAAACGGCGGCGGCGGCGAACAGACCTTTCAAAAAACGCAAAATAACTCTGGCGAGCTCGCTTGACCCGCTTTAGTTCCAGGCGAAGTTTCATGGGCCACTCGGTCGAGGGTTTGTAGCTCAGGCGCACTCACATTTTCGCGGAGTTGACGCGGGGGATCAACACGTTGTCTCGCCGGAACCCTCGATCAGGCGAATTATATGGCCTCGTAGAATCGGCGAGATGTGGAGCTGTACCCTTCCAGAAATCACGCAAAGGGCAATTTCGGCGGGCCGTTTGAAGCGAAAGACAAATCCCGCTTGACCGCGACTGCGCCCGACCGGAAGGACGTAACGCTGCGCGACGCCGCTTTCGACGTACGCATTGACGATTCGGCGCACCTTGGCCTAAACTCAACATTTGTGTCGTGGGCCACAAAGTAACCGAAAATCCTGACTACACGTCATTTGCATCGAAATCGATGCCGGTTGGCGATTCCGCTTTTCGGCTCGGCGGTACGAAATCTCCGTGAATTCAAGGCGGATTTTCGGTTCGCGCGGTCGGTTTCTTGCTGGTTTCTTTTCGCCTTTCGACCGTTCTGCGAAGTGTCGGTCGCCACTTTGCGGCTGGCGACACGTGCTTTGGGTTTCGGCCCTCAGGGCGCATGAATCCCTTTTGAAAAGCGCTTAGCCCAGCGAGCGTCCCAGCTCGAGCACTTGCTCGGCATCGAAGATCTTGTCGTTGGCGTTGAAAAGCTCCTCGATCGCCTTCTTGTGAATTTTCATCTTGATGCCGCCGACGCCGAGCGCTCCCCAGGTCCGCACCGGCCCGCGCTCGGTGTCCTTGTCGGTGGCTTCAATCGCCTTCGATCCCAAGGGGCGGAACGGCGTTCAAGTCGATCAGCACTTTGAGGTTGGGCAAGTGTCTTCCAGACCGTTGCTGGGAGAAGCGTGACTCCCGCGGCCCCCGCGGTGACGATGACGGAGCTGTCTTTGAGCGCCGCGGTAAGAGTCGTTCGCATCGGTCGCGGCGAATGGCGTCACGAGACCGGCGTGGTTGGATTGGCGGAGGGTCTCCGCAAGCGCGGCTGCGCGGTCGAGGCTGCGCGAACCGACTGCTACCTTGGCCCCCAGGCCGAGAAGCAGCCGGGCGACGCGATGGCCGACAGGCCCCGTGGCGCCGAAGACCGCGGCCGAGACATCCTGGAGCGAACCGCCGAGAGTCCGCGAGGCCGCCAGGACAGCCGCGGCCGCCGTCGTGTTGGCCCCGTTGGCGTCCAAGAGGACCGAGACCCGGAACGGGCCGAAGAACGTCGCCTTGACCGCCGCGAGCACGTCTTCGCCGGCCGCCACGTTTGCGCCGCCGATAAAAATCGCGGTGGCGTGAAGGTCGGCGGGGCCCTCGCGTGAACAGAGCCCCATACACCAGGTCGCGAACGTTTGCCGGCGTCACCCCACCGTGGCGAAACAGGTGCTCGGCGCCGGCATCGACCGCAACCACGGCATCAAAGACGCTGGGTTGCGGGTCGGTGTCGAGCTGAATCAGGATCTTCGGCTTCATGGATCAAATCGCTCAACCGGCAAAGGGGTGCTTGACGGTATCCTTCTGCGCGGTGATCTCGGTCACTGTGGGAAGGCCCTTCATGGCCCGCTCGATGGAAAGCTTGGTCGCCTCGTAGTTGTACTTGAGGATCTTGGCGTTATCGTCGGCCGCCGGATGGATAAACACGCCGCAGACAATCACCAGGTTCTCGGCGTCACTCGCCGGGATGGTGCCGTCCGCCACGCTGTCGGCCACGGCCTTGGCCACGGCATACTGAGCGGGACCGAACATCTGGACGGCTTGTTTCATCCCTTTGATCGTCACCTTGGTGATCAAAACCGTCGCGGGCTTGGCGACCAAGTTGGGCGTCAGAACGGCCAGAAGATTCGTGTGCCCGTTCGATTGATTGGCGAGCGCATTGGCGAACGCGGTCCCCACGGGCCCCGTCTTATCGCCGATCATCAGGTCGATGTGCGCAATCTCGTTGCCCTCACCAACCAATGCCTCGCCAATGTTCATGATAGATGCTGCTGGCCATGGCGCGATTCTCCGTAGTTGTCGTACTTAGGCGTGATGCGTTTCTCAGCCAGACCGTTCGCAATCGCGATAGGTCCCATCGACCCTGCACGGACGTTCCGGACTCAAAAACGGTGAGAGAACGCTGTGTATTGGACCCGAATCATAGACGCCAGAGCGGCTCGGAGCAACCCCCAGGCAGAACAGCGTCTGGCCGTTCCCGACTCGGGCCATTGTCAATCCGAAGAAAATGGTTGTTATCGACCAGCCGAGGTGGTTCAATTATGATTTGAGTCGCGCGAGTAGCATGCTGGACCGTTGAGTTTGCGTGAGTGGATGGCGATTCTAACCTTTTTTGGAGATCGACGATGCGGAAAATTTTGATGCTGGCGGCGGTGGGCGTTTTGTTCTCGGGCTTGAGCCTGCTCAGGGCTGCGGACGAGGGCAAGAAGGAAACGATCAAGGGCGACGGGCTCTGCGGCAAGTGTGCACTCAAAGAGACCAAGACCTGCCAGAACGTCGTGATCGTGACCAAGGACGGCAAGAAGACGAACTACTACCTGGAGAAGAACGAGTTCTTCAAGGATGCTCACGGGGGTCTGGGCATTTGCACCGCCACCAAGGAAGAGCCCATCAAAGTGAAGGTCACGGGGACGGTCGTGAAGAAGGACGACAAACTGATCCTGACGCCGACCGAGAAAATCGAAAAAATTGAGGACTGAAGACTGGCGAAGCGGGATGTGACCAACGTGCTTGTCGCCAGCTCGTCAAGTCGATCCGCGTCCAGAACTTCTCACCTCGACCAACGGGGGTCGTTCGTCGAGGCTTGTCGATTCCTCTCCGTGGATCACGATGTTCTCATCTTTGGTGCCAGCACCCGTGCCGCCGCGTTCTCGGCGGTACGGTGCGGCCTTCGTCCGCACTGCGCGGATTACTTCGCGGATCGCGATCTCGCCGCCATTTGCCCGGTTGGCGCATTAATCCCGAAGATGCCGCCAGCCAATTCGCCGCATTTGCGGAAACACATCCTCCGTCGGCTTGGTTTTACACCGGCGGATTCGAGAACCACCCGGATTGGGTGGACCGGATCGCTCGCAGAGCATCGACTCTGGGGCATGGACGCGGACACTGCTCCGGGCGGTTCGCGATCCGTTGCGGGTCGCCGAAGTCCTCGAACAGGCCGGGATGCCCTGCCCCGCGGTACGGCTCGATTCGCGAGACTTGCCTCGCGATGGAAGCTGGCTGGTCAAGCCCTGAAGTCCGGAGGAGGACGCGGCATTGAACCTCTCACAGAGGAAAACGCGGGGTGAATTCTCGTCGCACTATTTTCAGCAGCGGATCGATGGGCCGAGCTTCTCGGCCTTGTTCGTCGGCGACCGGCTGTCGGCGCATCTTGTCGGAGTCACGCGGCAATGGATTGGGATCGCAGGGCTCTCCGTTTTTGTACCGGGGGAGCATCGGGCCCTGGCCGATCGACGCCACCTTGGCCGGTCGGCTCCGATTGCTGGGGGATCGGCTGGTCTCGGCTCTTGGACTCGTCGGCTGGTTCGGCGTGGATTACGTCCTTCACGATGGCAATCCCTGGCCGGTTGAGATCAACCCCCGCTATACGGCCTCGATCGAGATTCACGAGCTGGCCGCTGGCCGATCTCTGCTGGCGTTGCATCGCCGAGCCTGCGAGGGAATCTCGGATCGAGACGAACGACTGACAGCAAGGGCTTCTCCACCGTCCACGGATGATCGCCAAGCTGACCCTGTATGCTCAACAGCGACTGATTGCCCCGGAAATCGTTGCAGACGACAATGAGCCTGACGGACCCTTCGCCGTGCAAATCGATCGCCGACGTCCCTTGGCCCGGGACTCGCTTCGAATGCGGCGACCCCGTCATGACGATCTTGGCCGCGGGCGACGACCTGACTTCGTGCCACGAACGATTACGACGACTTGAACGGAAATGGCGGCGGCGTTTGGGACTTGTCACACTGATGAACCGACAACGGCTGGCCGACATAAAACCTCTTTACGCCGATGTGACCCGGATGATCCTGCACGACGTTCGACTATTTCCTGTTCGCTCTTCCCGGAATCGTGCTGACGATGTGGGCCCAGGCGCGGATCTCCAGCGCGTATGCCACCGGCTCGCGGATTCCCGCCTCCTCGGGTGTGACCGGCGCCGAGGCGGCCGCGATGGTCATGCGGGCCGGCGGTGTGCAAGGCGTGGCCATCGAGCCGGTCGCGGGCGAGTTGAGCGATCACTACGATCCCAGCCACAAGGTTTTGCGACTATCCCACAGCGTGTACGCCGGCCGATCGCTGGCGGCGGTCGGCGTGGCGGCCCACGAGGCAGGACACGCCATTCAGGATGCGTCGCATTATCCGGGGCTGGTCGTCCGCAACTTGATCGTGCCGGTGGCCAGTCTCGGATCGAACATCTTCTGGGTGCTGATCATTGCCGGGCTCATGCTGGGGATGATGAGACTGATCCTGCTGGGCATCATCTTGTTTTCGATCACGGTGGTCTTTCAGCTCATCAACTTGCCTGTCGAGTTCAACGCGAGTCGCCGCGGCCGGCAGATTCTCGAATCAACCGGCCTGATCACCGCGAATGAAGACCAAGTCGTCGCCAAGGTATTGAACGCCGCCGCCTGGACCTATGTCGCCGCGACACTCACCAGCGTGATGACCTTGCTCTACTACCTCGTTCAGTTCGGTTTGCTCGGCGGCCGCCGTCGAGAGGATTGAGGGAGGCGGAATGCTTCGATCTGATTCGACAGATCGACAACCGTCTCAATCCCAACGCTGGGATCGGCGATGAGGTAATCAGCATTGAGGACGGCGAAGGCTGATTGAGGGTCCATCACGCGGTCCAGCCTCTGCAACGACAGTGACAAACGCGTTGCGAGCGACTTTCCAGTCCCCAAGTCCGAGGCGACGGCATTCGCAAGCCTCAGAGGCTATGGTAAAGTAGACGAAGCGTGAGTACGCGCGAGCAAAATCGATACAGTCCAACCTCGGAGCTTCGAGGATGACCAGTGCCACCATCCTGAGCCGTGCCCTGGAATCGAAAGGAGGGAATGTGCCGCCCGAAGGGGCCAGGTTCATCCTCGACCTGGGCATCACGGAGGACGACAAGAAGCGAACGCTCGAGCTGCTCACAAAACAACAAGAGGGGCGGATCACCGCCCAGGAAAGGCAGGATCTCGAGTCCTACGTCGAGGCGGACAACGTGCTCTCGATCTTGAAGGCCTGGCGATCCTTGCCCTCAAGAAAGTCGGCCAAGAACCGTGAGCCATGAATGAGTCGCTGGAGCGGAGGTCGAGGGTCGGAAAGACGCCCGTCGGGAGAACGACCCTCTTCGTGCTCAATATGAACCACGCCGACCGCGTCGAGGTTCGCCGACTCCTGATCGTCGCGGGTCTCTTTCCCCCGTAAGCCGATCCCGCAGAAAACGGTCGAATCTCGATTCGATCAGATCAAAGGCTCTTGAGATAGGCGATCAGGTCGTCAAGCTCCTGATCGGTCAATTCATCGAGGCCGATCCCGTTGTCGGCGCTATGGGGTCCACTGAGTGCTTCGCGCAGCGTCTTGGAACGGCCGTCGTGGAGGTACGGATCTTTGTCGTAGACCCCTCGGAGCGAAGGCGGATTGTACCCGCGGTACGCGTCATCAGGCTCTTCAAGCCCGGCCTCATGGATTTTTCCATCGGTGAACTCAGGACCGCCATGGCAGGAATTGCAAGCGGCTTTGGCGGATCGGAAGACGGCCTGCCCGCGCTTGGCGGCCGGACCCAGGCTGCCATCGGGCTCACGATAGGGGTTCTTGGGATACTCGAGCGTGTCCAGAAAGGCCACCAGGGCTTTGACATCGTCCGACTTTGGCTTAGGCCCTTGCATGCTCTTGGTGAAGGATTCGACCATCGAATCATCGAGGCTGGTCTGCCAGCCGTGCCAGGTCCAGGGTTCAGTCTTGGTGACGCGCCGGAGGGTCGGAACCTTCTTGCGGCTACGTTTGTGTAACGCACTTCTGTCCTGACGCCCGTCGTTGAGCGTGTCGAAATCCAGGCCGTTGGTGTGCCCATCGCTATGGCAGGTGTTGCAACTGTACCATTGGTTGTGCGAGTAAGCCGCGTCGTGGAACAAGATTTCACCCTGACGGGCCAGCGAAATGGTCTTGGGACCGCCCAAGGCGATCGTTCCGACCAGTTTTGCCGACTCTGCATCGACGATCTGAATCGCGTCCCCGAGGTAATTGGCCACGTACAGGGTCGAGCCATTGGGTGCGAAGGCCAACTCGGTCGGGCGTCCTCCGAGCGGCACGCGGCGAAATCGGCCGTCTTTCTTGAGCAACTCGGGCGCGATCAAGTCGCGTGAGCTGTTCGGCGCCAGGGCAAGGGCTTGAGGTCCGTGCGCAAGATGATGACCTCGTGCGTACCGCCGCAACTGATCGCCACGTATTTGTTGTCCCGGCTGACCGCGACCCCGTGCGCATCTGACACCGCTTTGCCCTGAGTATCCAGGGAAATCGTCTCGTAGAAGACGGTGCTATCGAGAGGGACTCGCGTCAGGCGCTGGCCGAGCACCCAGCCGAGGTCGATATTGTTCTTGGTCGTCGGGGAGGCACGATTGCGCATGTTGGCGATGTAACCCGTCTTGCCATCGGCACTGATGGTGACCTGACGAAGGTTGTCGCCGTCGATCGGAATGGTTTTCAGGACGGACCACGCAACTGCGTCGATGACTGAGACGCTTTGGGAGCGTGCATTGCCCACAAGCAGTCGCGACCCATCCGGCGATAAGGCGATGCCGCGCGGTTCTCGGCCGACTGTCAACCGGCCCGTGACTTTCGCCGTATTCCAATCGATGCGGACCAATTCATTGCTGACCCCCACGGCCACAAAAGCCGTTGTGCCATCAGCGGTTAGCGCGACGCCGCGCGGTTCCGGTCCGACCTCGATCCGAGCGACCACGGCGAGCTTGTCGTCTCTTGATCTCGAGCAGGGCCAGGTCGTAGCCATACCAATGCGTGACCACGCCTCGACGACCATCACGCGACGAAGCCACCCCGGCCGGTTTCTCGCCGGTCTTGATTTCGTGGAGCACGCGCGCGGACTTCGGATCCACCAGCGCAACCGTTCCCGTTCCTTGATTGGCGACCAAAAGACGCGTACCGTCGCCCGAAACGGCCAATGCAATCGGTGAACGATAGGATTCGTCATGTGAGGCCGATGAACTTGCGGCCGGAGTCGGGCTCAAGCGTGGGCCGGGAGCATCCCCGCCCTGGGAGATCGACCAGGGACCGAGAACCGCGACGCCCAGCGACATCATGATCCCGAGCGACATGGCCACCCGCGAGATCAGCTTCCTGTTCCTCATCAGTAACACTCCCGACGAGTCGATCGATCCACCGCTTGCGCGGGGCTCACTCACATTCGTTCCACAGTATCAATTCCAAGCAGACCGAGTCCATATTTCAACGTCCTGGCCGTCAGGTCGCAGAGCGCGAGCCGGCTGTCGCGACGCTCGGGAGATTCGGCTTTGAGGACCGGACAGCCCTCGAAAAACGTGCTGAATGCGTTGGCCAGCTCGAAAAGATAGTCGGTCAGAAAGTTCGGCTTGAGCTCGGATGCGGCCAGCTCAAGCACTTCCGGCAGCCGAAGCAGCCGGACACCCAGAGCACGCTCGGCGGGATGCGATAGCGCGATCGCCGGGCTTTGCAACCGGATCGCCGCCGGCTCCTTTCCCCCCTTGCGGAAAATGCTTTGAATGCGGGCATAGGCATATTGAAGATAAGTTGCCGTGTTACCATTCATCGCCATCATCTTCTGCCAGTCGAACTTGTAGTCGCTGATTCGATTCTGAGAGAGATCTGCGTACTTGATGGCGCCCAGTCCGACAACCTCGGCAACCCGTTGCCGGACCGCCGGTTCGAGTTCAGGGCTGTTTTCATCGATGACTTTCCGCGCCTCGGCGATGGCCTCGTCCAGGAGCGACTCGAGCCCGACGACATCTCCCTCGCGCGTCTTATACGGACGGCCATCCATCCCCAAGATCGTGCCAAAGGCCACGTGCTCGAGATCGATCGAGTCGTAACCCCACTTCCGCGCTACCTCGAAAAGCTGCTTGAAGTGATCGCTCTGGCGGTGATCGACCACGTAGAGCAACTGGTCCGGCTGCCACGTCTCGACGCGATACTTGATCGTGGCGAGGTCCGACGTGGCATAAGTGAAGGCTCCATCTCGCTTTCGGATGATAAACGGTGCCTCGGTCCGCTCTACGAAGACGACGATTGCGCCATCGCTTTCGACCGCGAGCCCCCTGCCCTCCAGATCGCGCCACGACCGAGGCGAGCTTGGTGTCGTAGAAACTCTCGCCCAGTTGCACGTCGAATCGTACGCCCAGCCGGTCGTAAAGGGTCTGAAGCGCACCCAAACAGTGCGGCATGAACTGGTTCCAGAGGGCGCGGTTCTCGGGGTCACCGGAGTGGAGCTTGGCGGTCTCAACGCGCGCCGCGGCCTCGACGGCCGAGTCGCCGTCCTTGATCCGGTCCTGGGCCAGTCGATAGAGGCGTGCCAGCTCGGCCACTGGATCGCTTTCAAACCGCGATTCGTCGCGTGCGTTCTTCCAACCCCAGAGGATCATGCCGAACTGCGAGCCCCAGTCTCCCAGATGGTTGTCGCGCGTCACCCGGTGACCGAGTGCGGCGATGATCCGCGCCAGACTATCGCCGATCACGGTGGAGCGAAGGTGGCCCACGTGCATCGGCTTGGCCACGTTCGGTGACGAGAAGTCGATGACGACCGACTTGACCCGAGCAGGCTCGCCCAGCCCAAGCCGCTCGTCGGTCAGCAACTCTCGCAAGGCTGAAGAGACCCAGGCGTCGTTCAAACGGAGATTGAGGAACCCCGGGCCGGCGACCTCGGGAGGTCCGGCGATCGGGGTCAGATCCACACGAACGGCCACTTGTTGCGCCAACTCGCGGGGATTGCGCCCGAGCGACTTGGCCAACGCCATGCAGCCATTGGCCTGATATTCGCCGAATTTGGAATCAGTCGCCGGGCGAACCGCCTTCTCAAAAACAGCTCGGTCCCCCCCTTCGGGTACAGCCGAACCGAAGATCGCCCTCAGTGTTTCGAGTACGTTCATAGTTCAGGATTCAAGATTCTCGAGGGCAATGGGTGGGTTCCCTCTTTATCGGCGTCAGGGCCGGGCGGATCGGCTCAGGATTCCGCGTCGTCCCGACTCTGCGCAGTCTTGGAGGATCTGCGTTTCGACCGAGGTCTCGGGTCGGACTGGGGTTGGTTCTCGCCAGTCGAGGTGCGGGGCGTCTCCCCAGATCTCTTCCAGCGCGTAATAGGCCCGATCCTCGGGCGAGAAGATGTGCACGACGAAGTCACCGTAATCGATCAAGATCCAGCGACCTTCCTCCGACCCTTCGAGGCCGAGTTTGGCTTCGCCCAGCTTCTTCATGGATTGGTCGATCTCGCTGGCGATGGCGTGGCTCAGCCGTCGCGAGCTGGCCGTCACAATCACAAAGAAGTCGACGAGAGGGGTCGATTGCCGTAAGTCGAGCAGGAGAATGTCCTTGCCCCGATTATCGTCCGAGATTCGAGCGCAAATCCGCGCCCGATCAAGGGCGACGGCCGCGCGGCTCGGTTCGCGACGGGCGGTCGCATGATGGGGCACATTATCCTGAAACGCTTTCAACGAACGGCCACGGGTCGACCGCGAAAGACCCTCTCGGGTGGGTTCGAGGGCGGGAGAACTGTCGGCGATATTGGGATTTTCCATTCAGTTTTATCCGCTTGAGCGGAGGCGATTGTCGACGCGAAAACCTGATCAGATAGACCCGATGGAACGAAAAAAAAGACCCCGCCTCCGGCCAGTCCGGACACGGCCGTCTGAACCCGGGTTCGTCCTGTATTTTATCCGGGAAAGCACGCTTTGCCTACCAGCGCCTTCGACAAACAGCTCTGAGAAATAGGCCCCTCGGGCGGGGTGCATGCGTGCAACACGAGGCCAGCAGTCCAACCGAGGGCCGGAAAAGGCAATAGGGGGACGGGCTCGAAGGGTGCTTCGAGTGCGACCGCCATCAGACCCAGAGCGACACGGCCCAACCTGGAACACGCCCGCACGCCACTAACGGCTAACTGCTGTCGATTCGGATCTGAATCGAGCCGGCTGCCGTTGGGTCGAAGACCTCATCCGGCCAATGCCGAAACCGCAGGCTCTCCAACAACCGCTGCGCCATGTTCTTCAATGAGCCGAACAGCTCCACTGCCGTTCGCTTTCCCTGGTCCTTTGCCAACTGCCGCAGCAGGCTCCCCTTCTCCAGCAGTTGCAACAGCAGGTGAGCTATCTGCAGCAGGAAATAATACGCCTTCCAGCAGGTGTGGCTGTAGGCATGTTCCAGGTTGAGGCCACTGTTCTTCTGCGTGTTAAATCCCTCGTTCTCCGTGCGCCAGCGTTCCCTCCCTCCGTTGGTCGCTACCTCCACCACGGTCTGGTGGTTCACCTCCAGGGACGTCACCCATGACCACACACTCTTCTCTCCATCCTTGTTCGTCTCGGTACACTCAATGGCGTTGAGGGTCCACTCGCGGCCGTCGCTGTCCCTGTAGTTCAGGTCGTTGACCCAGCGATAGACCTGCCGAACTCCCCTCGGCGTCGTCAGCTCCACGCGCTGGTCGGGGCACAACAGCAGCAACTCCTGGAAGTCCTGCCAGAGGGCCGGCGTCCGCCCGGGCTTAAATACATAGATATAATCGCATTTATAGTCTTTCGCGATCTGGAAACCTTCCCCGCAGGCGTACAGGCTGTCACCGTTGAGACAGATGCGCAACTGTGGGAACTCCGCTCGCAACCCGGCCATCAGACGTCGCAGCGCCTTCAGCTCGCAGTCCTGCTTGAGTTGCTCCTGGCTCGCACCCGCGGGGTCGCCCGAGACGTCGCTGTTGTCAATGAACTCGGTGGCGATCGACACGACCGTGCCGGCCGGCCCCAGCAACTTGGCCTCCAGGACCTGGTGCATGTACAGCGTCGTCTCGCCGTGCCGTTGCGTCAGGCAATGGTCGCAATGCCGAGAACGAAACACCAAATATCCCGATCCGTCAATCAAGACGACGAACCGCCCTGCAGCCGCGCCGCGTCCAGGGCCTTCATGCGGATCAAGCGCTGGACCATTTGCTGCCGGAGGCCGGCGATGGGGGCGCTGCCGATTTTCTTCAGGAGGTACTCCAAGGTCTTGTTCACGGGCCGGCTGTCCTGCGTGGTGCCCGCCAGGCGATTGAGGTTGGGCAGCACTTCCGGTCCGTCGGTGTTGAACTGGAAATCCAGTTGCGCCGGCTGCTCAACTTGCACAGGAACAAGCTCAACCCCAACCACACGAGGAACCGCTTGTTATAGACCACCATCGGGGGGAACCGTGGGTCGTCGATTTCGTCGATCCAGGTGTTGAGATCGGGGAAGAAGTGGCGAATCGTCTGAACCAGGATGGGGCCGATGTTCAGCGTCGTCCCCGCCGCCGCTGGCGGTGCGCAACGTGTCCCTTGATCAGGGCCACAGACAACTGGCTGACTTCGCGGATCAGGGTCTTGAGACGTTGGGATTCCTGCACCCATTTTCGGACCTCCTTGAGAAGATCCTGGGGCACGTAAACGGTGCGTGTCTTGCCACCGTCCCTGAAGGCGACGTGGTGGGCTTGGTGCAACGGGCCACCGTGATGGCAGGCGCAGGACGGCTGGCCGCAGCGTTTGTTCACCTGCATGAGGCTGGCCGCCAGGATGGGGCCGGAGGGAACAAGTTGCTTGAGTCGCCGGTCCAACATCCGGCGGACCAGTGTCGGGTGGCTGGGAACACGCATGGATGGGCCCCTAGGACTTCCGGTATCTCGACGTTACACCGGAAAAGGGTCAAAAAACCAGCCGTGCGAAGAAAAAAAAGAGCACCCCCCGAGGCCGATCGCCTCAACGGAAGTTCTGCTTTGGACTTGTGCTGCCGTGAAGGTGCGAGGAATTTCCCCATTTCTCAGAGCTGTTCGACAAACGTGGCAATGTGGGCTAGGTGAAACAACAGGACGCTCCAATCCATTGAGCCTCGGCTTGCGAGAACAGCGACCGCCATGCCACGGCCGCCAGCCCATCTCGTCCGCGAAATCGTTCAAGTCGGCACAGGCGGCTGTCCGATACAACCGATAAGTTTGCGCACGCCAGTGTGAAGGATCGCAACCGATCGACGAGGGCGGGAGGTGCAAGAATGAAACGCGTCCGTTCCCTGCGTTTTGAGACCCTCGAAGGGCGGCAGATGCTGTCGACGGCGCACCCAGCCGTGGCCCATGCCGCGCATGTCTCTCGCGCGCCTGTGATCTCACTCGTGCTTAACGGTTCGCTCACCGTCGATAACAACCCCGACGCGGCGACCTCGACCACGAACGTAGACGGCTCCACGACCACGTCGCTCCCGGTCGCCGGCGAGCTGAGCGGATTGGGGCGGGTCCACGGCATCTGGAATGAAACCTTGGACGAATTCGGAGATTATGAGGGGCCCGACACGCTGATCCTCCGTGACGCAAAGGGGGCGTTCGGCGTCGCGTTCAACAACCAGAACTCGACACCAGCGACCGCAAAAACGCACGGCGCGCTTACCTTCGATCACTCCCAGAAGGTCTTGGGCGGCAGTGGAGCCTATGCCCGGGCGTCCGAGAGCGGATCGATCGAGCTGACCACCAACGCGGCCCGAACAGAAGTCGTCAGCCTGACTCTGCAAACGCGGAATACGTGAGTCGATCGCGGCCCGCGCACATTACATCAGCGAACCACGGCGTGGCGCTTGAGAATATCGCGGACGGAGTCGATAGGGATCGCCTCCAGCGTACGGCCCGAGCCAGTCGTCGTGGTTGCCTTGAACAAGGCGTTGTACACGGCTTCCTCCGTCGCCTCAAGCGCCGCCTGAAACAGCGGCGAGACGGCGTCGGTTGGCAGGATGCGGCGCGGTACAGCCTGAGTTTCATTGAATCGGGACCGCATTTCCGTCGAGGTGGTGAAGGCTATGGCGTAGTCGCCGCTTCCGTTGCTATAAGACGAGCCGGTCCGCGCCAGGCCAAAGAGAGCCCGGGCGGCCAACCGCTTGAGATTGCGAGCGTCGAGGGGAG
Source organism: uncultured Planctomycetota bacterium (assembly GCA_963720335.1). GTDB lineage: Bacteria > Planctomycetota > Planctomycetia > Isosphaerales > Isosphaeraceae > CAVRFS01. The sequence continues at coordinate 82,778 of CAVRFS010000098.1, forward strand.
CGTCGGTGGCCACCACGATCATACAGGAGCCGCCGCTGATCTCCTCGTATGGCGACGTGGGTGCGATCGCTGCCCGTCGCCTCCGCGGCGAATCCGGATTGAATTCGTAACGTCCAAGCTCTTTACCCACGGGCGCGCCGGCGACCGTGAGCACGCCGCCGAAGTTCGTCTGGACCAGCACACCGAGCCGGTAGCTCCCGAATCGATCGGGCAGGATCCGCGACGAAGTGCCGATCCCTCCCTTCCAGCCGAAGCAAGCGGTGCCCGTTCCCGCGCCGACGCAGCCCTCGGCGACCGGTCCGCCCTTGGCGGAATCGATCGCTTGCCAGACGTGCTCGCGGTGGACGTGCTGGCCCCGGATGTCGTTGAGTCCGCCGTCATTGGTCTCACCGACCAAGGCGTTGACCGACCGTACCGATTCGTTGCCTTTCAGACGCAAGGTGTGGGCGACAACCGCCTCCACGGCCGTGCCAACCGACAGCGTGTTCGTCAGGATGATGGGTGTCTCGATCGTCCCCAACTCCTCCACTTGGGTCGAGCCGGCGAGCTTACCAAAGGCATTGCCCACAAACACGGCTCCGGCGACCTTCTCCTGAAACAGGTTGCCCCCATGGGGTAAAATCGCCGTCACACCAGTGCGGATATTCTCCTTCTCGTTCAGCGTGACCTGGCCCACGCGAACGCCTGCCACGTCCGTGATCGCATTGAGCGGGCCGGGCGGGAAAACCCCTGCCTCGATACCGAGGTCACGCGCCCGAGGACGAGGTGGATCTGCGGCAGAGCTGTCAGGGGAAACAACCCCCATGGCCACAACTCCAATCAAGAGGATCTCGTTGATCAGCCTGGCCACGTCAATTCGCTCCACGATCAAGCTCCGTTACTGAGCAAGACTCGCTACTTCGGTCGGTCGAAAACTCTTGTCGCATTGCCTTGAGCTGCGTTCTACAGCGGTTTACTTACGCTTCGGATACAGCTCGGCCTGAACCGTCTGAACACTAACCCGACGCGCGAGCGCAGGGAGAGCCGCCGCCAGTCCCTCGCTCGCGCGTCGGGTTAATATGGCCTGTGTGCAACACCAGCGAAGACCGCTGTAGTTTGGGAATCTCCGGGAGACACCATAATCCAGTGATAACGATAATAAAGAGTTCTGGTCTTTGCGCCAAAATGTCCGGTTCGTCGAGTGGAGATCCAATGACGGTCCTTTGCATCCGGGCTCAACAAAAAGGACCGAATGCTCGCACCAGGCAAGCATTCGGTCCAGTCTTGATGAAAACGGGACCAGGGTCGCAACAAGGATCCTGGCCGTTCTTTTGACGTTTGAGCATCAAGCAGCGCGGCGGTTGCGGAACCGGCCGGCGACCGCGACGGCTCCCAGCCCCAACCCCAGCAGCACGACGCTAGAGGGTTCGGGGATCGTTGCAGACGGTCCGAAGATTGCCATCTGATACGGGGAGAGGACACTGTTGGAACTAACGCCATTGTAGAAGCTGAAGTTGTACTCACCGGCAGTCCCGGGCCCACCCGACGTCTGTTCTGCGATCCAGCCGATGTTCGTCGTAAGGGTCGGATCTTGGAGCCCGATCCAGTATCGGGTATTCGCGGCCAGAGCGACTGCCGCGAACGAAACGTCGACAATTCCGCCGGCGGGACTGACATCGCTGTCTAGGACAGTACCGAGCACCGAGTAACTCCCGCCAAGGGGGGTTCCGCCATTATCATTGACGAGGTCCACCTGGATAGAACTGACGGCGGGCCCGATGAGTACGAGATTTAACTGGATGTCATTCATGGTGAAGCCGCTGGCCCCTGTCGAAAAGGAATCGGCCAACGGACCAGACTGACTACCGTTCAAGGTATTGCCAACGTTGTCATAACCATCCGAGGCGTAAGTCGGCGGCAGATTGTTGTAAAGAGTGGCAGTACCTGCATTCGCCGCGTGCTGGCGAGCAAGCAAGCGCAAACAACAACGGCGAGGAAGCGCTTGCACGATAACATTATCATCCGAATTTCTCCTCTCAGAACGTTCAACCGGTTGAATAAGTCCCGATCCACTCGGGCGCTTCACCAACATTGCTGAGTACTCATTTTGATCAAACACAAGATCACATCGAACAAAAACTCACGAGAACCGAAGCCGTGATGAGGGAGACGCCTCTCGGCCAGCCGAGTCGCGAGCAATTCTGGATCGAGGCGACGATACGGGCCGGCCACTGGCGTGATGCCACAACAAGCTTCGATTCGAACAGTCCCGAGGATCCGGCTACGAGCGACGTATCGACGGTTATCGTCCAGTTCGTACTGCCCGCCCGCGCTGGGGGACTAACCCTAGCGCGGGCGATGGTCAAAGACAATTCAGTCGAGGCAACTGCGAGAACGTTTCGCTGACGATCGGATTGTGGAGCCTCTCTCTCCGGAATGATCAGCAACCTAAACAGCCGATGAAGTAGCTCGTGGTGTAATCGGACGGACTGACGTTGATGTTGAACTCCACAGCCGCGCTGACGGAGGCACCCGCTGCCAGGCCCGACGGGGGTAGGGTGATCTCAAGGTAGGGTTCGTCATCATAGGTCCCGGTGGCATTCTCGAGGACGACGCCGCCTGGCAGGTTGAAGAGGACGAAAAGCGGGCCGAAGATGGTCGCGTTCCCGTTGTTGGTCAACGAGATGGTCCCCGTGTAGAAATGGGTCTTGCGATTCTGCAAGAGTCCGTACTTGGTGATGCTGAACTGAGCGGTCTGGACCTGGAAGGTACCGACCGGACCGAGTGGGATCGTGTCACCGTTGGTGTCGCTGACCGGCGAGCCGCCCAGTTCGACGGTATACGTGCCGTTGTCGGCCGAGGTCCACGAGCCACCAGGCGGAGTGATCGTGTAGGTAACCGTGAATGATTGAGCGTCGCCCCAGGGATCGGTCGGGCCATTGGCCACCGTGCTGACCACCGTTGCCGTGATCGGACCGCCGAGCCCACTGGGTGGATTGACCGTCACGACCGAGCCTGCCAGCGACGAGGGCGTGATGCCTGCCTCGCCGGTATAGGTGATCGTGAACGTGTAGCTCGTCTGGCCGTAATCGGCCACCGAAACGTTGCCGTTGATCAGGGTCAGCGTCGCGGTCGGGGCCGCGGCCGGATTGCCCGGCTGGAAGGCGCCGAACGCTCCAAGCTCCCGACGGAATGTAACCGCGCTGATCGGTGAACAGCGTGACGCCATTAATGGGATTCAGTCCAGCCCCGATGGCCACGCTGGTGCCGAGAAGCGCGATGGTCTGGGTCGGCCCACCATTGGATTGCAGGCCGGCGGGGTCGAGACCAGCGTCGGTTACCACGGTTCCTCCGCTAACGCCGATAGGCGTGCTCTGGAACAGGCTGTGGGACACGTTGGCGGCGCCGCCGGAGCTGGAGTAATCGGCGCCTGTCGGGCCGGTCCCTGAACCGGAGTAACCGTTGTCGGCGAAGAGCGAGTTGTATAAGTTGACGGAACCGCCACTCTGGAAAACGCCGCTCGAGTTGAGCGCGACAGTGGCATTGTACAGAGTGATGCTTCCACCTCCGATGTACATGCCGCCGCCGAGGCTACTAAACCCGGCCCTGCCGCCACTCCCAGATGATCCCGTACTACCATCGCTGCCGAGGGCGCCAGGCGAGCCGTTCTGCCCGGAGGGGGCGTGGCCGAACGGCCCTGAGCCGCCTCGGCCGCCGAGCCCCGGGAGCGCGTGAGTGGAGGCCGCAACACCGGCACTGCCGGCCGAACCACTACTGCCGCCATTACCTGCGATGGTGTTGTTATCAGCGATGGTGCTGTTATAGATGGTCACGGGCCAGAACCCACGTAGATGCCGCCACCGAAGCGCTGGCACCGTTGCCGCCGTTGCCGCCGTTGCCGCCGTTGCCACCGTTGCCGCCAGTACCACCGTTGCCACCGTTGCCGCCGGTACCACCGTTGCCGCGAATGCCGCTTCGGCCGGAGCCGCTGAACGTGTGTCGGTGGCCGCCGGAGCCGCCGTTACCGCCGTACGCGGAGAATGAGGAGGATGCACCATTTCCCCCAGGGCCGGCATTGCCTCCACGACCACCGCCACCGCCGCTGCCGCCGCTGCCGCCGTACGCCGAGTTCTCGGCCACGGTCGAGCGGTTGAGGATCAGTGTTCCACCGTTGAGGTAGATTCCGCCGCCGGATCCAGTCCCTCCGCGCCACCGTTGCCACCGTTGCCACCGTTGCCACCCATGGCACCGCGAGCTCCGTTGCCGTCCGTGCCGCCGTGACCGCCGTCGCCGCCGTTGCCGCCAGTAATTCCGGAGCCGCCGTTGCCGCCGGAGCCGCCGTGACCGCCGTCGCCGGCGTACCGCCACACGCTGGTCGGCCGAAATCACCAGGCCGCCGGTGCCGCCGGTGCCGCCGCCTCGGCCACTCCGCCGGTGCCCCCAAACGCAAGGTTGTCGTCGATGGTGCTTTGAGCGATCGAGACCGATCCGCCCTCAATCAAAATGCCTCCGCCCTCGGCGATGCCCGCATCGCCGTTATTGCCATTGCCGCCGTTGCCGCCATAGAGAGCCATGCCGCCGTTATGGCCGCCATGGCCGCC
>CAVRFS010000099.1:0-188728 GCA_963720335.1 uncultured Planctomycetota bacterium
AACGGCAGGAAATAAACTCTGGAGAGGCGCGGGATTTCCATCGCCGACGCCCGAACACCATCGCGAGGGCTATCGCCTCGCCCACGGAGATCTCACGATGGCTGCCTGCCGCTCCCGGCTGGTTCGAGGCGGTGAATCACCGAACGGGTGGACGTACACCATGGTCAGCCAGCCGGGCGCCAGCCGTCGCGCCCTGGCCCGCGTGGAGTCGCTGGCTCCTCGGAGCCATCACGATCGGCCTGATCGTGATCGGCGTCGGGGTCCTTGGGTCGTGGGTCGCGACGACCTCCGGTTCCGCGTGGGACGGCAAACGGGTGGTCTACGGACTGGGGGGCTGGCATACCTCGTCGGCGGGGTGGGACTCGCGATCGATCAAGTTCGGCGGCGGGCCAGCCGGTGCAAGCTGAGGCTCGACGCGGGGGCGATCCGCGCAATCTGGCGCTTCGGGGCCGATCTCGTGGTCGAAGACCGTCCCGCGGTCCGACGAAACTCCGCAGCTCGCAGTGGTCCGCAGGGGGCACATGCTGGACGCGAGTCCGATCGCGGGCAAGCCCCAGCGGGATGCCCACGTCCTGGTGGCCGAAGACGAGACCAGACGGAGGAACGGGGCCTTGGTCACGAACACCCCGCCGGGACGTACGCCTCGCCCTGACGTCGAGCTCTCATCGCGGTGGAAGGCGCCCGACATCGACCCGGACGTGGACGGCGTCTGCACAGGGGAAGCTCGCCGTCGTCGAGGACACGGAGGTCCTGACCGACATCCGCGACTCAGCGCGATCGACCCCTGGGGTCGGGCTGATCTGCAAGCACTTCGGCGGCCACGGGGTCCGGACGCGAGGCCACCCACGGCCTGGCCAGCTCTCGGGGATGCCTGATTTCCATGTTCGGAATCGCAATCACGGCCGCTCATCTTCGCGGCCATCCTCTCCATACCACTGACCCTCTACCGGAACGGGGCTGACCCGCTTTTTGCCCGCGTCTTGACCGGTGTGTGCATCGGCGTGGGCATCTTGTCGTGCGGCTTCTCTCTTCGTCGGCGCCGTCGGGCATCGCCTTACCGCTTCGTCCTGACCGCGACCCCGGACCACCTCACGCTGGAGGACGGGCAACGCACTCCGCGGGACGTCGTGCCGGACCTGGAAGAAGCTAGACATCGCGTGGATCCGCGCCGACACGATCGAATCTGGAGGGGATCCGGGTCCAAGCCCGCGTTCAGACCCGCGGCTGCTGATCCGCACGACGAGCCCGATCGAGCCCGAGCCCGAGGAGCTCGGGGGCGGCCGGGAAGCGAGATCTCCAAGCCGGAGATCGAATGGATCGCGACGACGCTCCGAGCGGTGCTCGGAGTGCCGGCCACCAACGTGCCGACCGGAAATGCGATCCAGGCGGGCTCTGACGAGCCGTGAATGATGGCGAGGGCCGCTCCAGCCGGAATGTCGCGGATTGCCCGCCCGGGCCTGATGCGACGAACTTCGTGGCACGCTATAGTGAGAGGATGGCGACCATGCGAGCAGTGAACGTCTGACAACAATCGGAGAGGGTAGCTGACAAATGTATGATGTGTAAAGGGTGAATATCCCCTTCGCAGCGACGAAATCCGAGACGTCCCGAAAGGACTTACGTCAAAACCTCGGTGTAAAGCCTCAAATTAGAATCCAGAGTTGACAGTCCGAAGCGGGCCTTGGTGGTCCCATGAGATACACGATTATAGGCAGCGGCGCTGACGGCTCGGGGAGGGCTGTCGCGGTCGATGCCGATGATGAAATCGAAGCGGCAACGCGCTCGCCCGAGAGCGGGGGATTGCCCGCTCCACCGCGATCCGTGTGCGGAAGTCCTTCACCGCGACCAAGGCATGGGCAGGCGAGGATTACTTCTGGATATTCTATGCCGGGGTCTGCGAGCCTAATCCGGCCGGCAGAAAGTGGGCCTTGAGTCCCACTACGAATTATCGTTCGGAAGGGGCGTTGAGGAGGACGGGACCGAGGAGCTTGATCCCGAGTGGAGCCAGGAGGTCCACCTGAGTTACCCCCAAGGCAAAGAGCCTTACGTGAACAGCGACAGTTGAGTGGCAGCATGTCTTCTGGAGCGGGGACCAGCTCGAAGTGGAGCTATCGCGGCCAATTGGCGAAGGCGTTAAAGTCGAAGGATTTGACGTTTCATTGAATTTGGATTATGCGGCATACGCCAGTTTCAAATTAACCCGGTGGTACCCAACCATTCAACAATGCCTGGCGTTCTGAGCGATCCATGATGGCGGCAACTGAGTCGTCTGCGCCAACGGTGATCAATAGTTGAGACTTGACGATCAGCCCTCGACGCAGCAGGAAAGCGTGAAAGGGCGATCCGGTAACGATCCTTGCCAGAGGCCCAGGGCTGGCGAGGCAAGGCTTGGCCAGAGCCCATTCCTTAACGGGCCCGCGTCACTCGCGATTCGCCCGGGTCGGTCGGATCGGGGGCGGGACGGGGAAGGTCGGCAAGCTCGCGTTGCCGTCGCGGTCGACCGCTTGGACGGCGAAGAACAGGTCGTCCTTGGAGAGCCCCTTGACGACCGCCTCGGCCGTGTCGGTGGGCTTGGCGGCGAGGACGTCGAGCCCTCGCGTCCAGAACGGTTGATGCGTGGGGCGCCAGACGACCCGATAGCCGGCGAGGTCGGGCTCGCTCCCGCGTTTCCAGCCGATCCGGGTGTCGTATTCCTGCCGGCCGGTGCCGAAGCGGACGTCGGTCGGAGGCGCCGGCGCCAGCGCCAGGCTCGCGAGGGCCGCCGCGTTCACCCGCGCGACCTGGGCGACGTAGGCGAAGTCGACCCGATCGACCACGTCGCCGAACTCGACGCCGTCGACCGTCTCCACCTTCTTGTGCTGGCGGTCGAAATTCTCGTTGGGCTCGGTAAACCGGACGGCGGCGTAGCCTCGCTCGTTGAACGGGATGTGGTCGCCCCCTCGGCCGTAGCGGTCTCGGCGGAAGACGAGGGTCACCTCGAAGTCGTTGAGGTAAAGCTCGCCGGCCTCCTTGATGTAGCGGGCGAGCTGGCGAGAGGGTCCATCGTTCTCGCCGCCGACCGAGCGTCGAGTCCGGGCCTGGGCCTCGGTCTCGTCGGACGGCACCCCCTCGGAGAAGACGCGGACCCGGCGGTTGTCCTTGATCCCGTTGCCCCCCTGGGTGTTGCCGACGATGTCGTTGGTGATCATCGCCTCGATCTTCCGGCCTTCTTGCTTGGCCTTCTCGGCCCAGTGCGTGGCGCCGAGCAAGCCTTGCTCCTCGCCCGCGACGGCGAGGAAGACGAGCGTGGCGTCGAAGTGATGCTTCGACATGACCCGGGCCAGTTCCATCGAGACGGCGGTGCCGGAGGCGTCGTCATTGGCGCCCGGGGCGTCGCTGTTCGCGTCGGAGATCGGCCAGGGGATCGAGTCGTAATGGCCGCTGACGACGAGCCATCGGTCCTTCGAGGCCGGCTGGATGCCGGGCAGGATGGCGACGAGGTTGACCAGCGTCGTCGGCCTCGGCACGCGCGGGGCGACCGGCTGGACGAACGAATCCTCCTCGACGATCAACCGGCCGCCGGACTCCCTGGCATAGGATTCCAGCTCCGCCTTGATCCACCGCCGAGCCGCGCCGATGCCGCGATCGGGATTGTCCGGGTCGGAGAGCGAGTGCCTGGTGCCGAAGCTCGCCAGCTTCCGGATCGTCGCCTCGATTCGGGCGGGGGAAATCTCCGCGACGATCGGCTCGACCCACGGGTTCTTCCTCGACCCGACCAGCACCTGTTGCGCATCGGCCGGCCAGGATGCCAGGAAAGCGAAGGCCAGCGCGGCGACGGTCGCGTATCTCATCGGGCGGCTTCCTCCGGAGGGTGCCGGTTCGCGACTCAATCCGACCAGCTTAGCCGTTGATTCGGCCCGGATCAACGGGACGGCGATCTGAGCCGTACCAACGTGGGAATCGTTTGAACTATTGTTGACTCGGACAGGTGGATGCACGGCGCTGGCTCGACGTGAACCGGTGATCTAGCAACGAGGCTCGCCAAACCATCATGGAGGATCGTGTCATGCGACTATGACGGATGACAATACGGCGCTGGATGAACACGATGGCAGTAATCTCCACACTACTGGGCATTGTCGTGGCCGTCAGGCGTGAGATTGTGTCACGGATAAGGGGCAGGAGCCGAAAGGCTGCGTAAGGATAAGGGGTCGGGCGCCGAAAGGCGGAATCGGCTCCCGATCCCTTATCGGTCGTCCGACCCGTATCGGTCGTCCCCGTATTGGTCGTTTTATCCCCTTTCTTGGCTCCGTCTGCTTCGACGATCGAATGCCGCCGTGCCGCCTTCAGCTCCGCTTCTTTGTCATTTAATTTTAACAGATGTTCAACCTCTTGCGCTATTAGCCGGTTCTCGAGTTTCGCCACACGACGATCCTCCCGGTCGCGTTGCTCGGCCTCGCGGCGAATGGTTCGTCGCTGTTGCACCACCAGGGCGACGCAAAGGGCCGCGATCACGATCAGGAGCATGAGCGTGCTCAGCCGGAACCGTTTCATGGGATCGCATCGAATGAGACGTGACTGCATGCATCCTACGTCCGACCATTGCCCCGTATGCTACCACATCCCTGGGCGTGGATAAGGGATTGGTATCCGTTCACGATCCAATAGGCTATTGTTATTGGCATCTCGGTTCTGCGCCATACTACTACCCAGTTCGCCAATGCGTTTGCGAACGAACGGCGAGATTCATCCCTCGGATCGGTTAGCGCATATCACTTCCTTCGATGTGGGCTGGCGTTGGATTCGCTTCCGTGATTTCCCGGTCTTTCGACCTTGCGTCACACCAGCGTTTGCAACGTCAACCCTCACGCGTGTCGCACGATTCCGAATCACTTACACTCGTCGCATCGCATCTCTCATGCCGGCGTTTCCGACGGCAACAGTGAAGGCGACGGTTGACCCTCGAACCAGTTCTCAACGCATTTCTTCAGGAAACCATACACCGACCGGCCCTGTCCAGCACACGTGGCTATCGTCGTCCAAATGCGTTCGCTCCGACGCGGGCAAGTTTCGCTCATGTACCTGCGTGATGTGCCGATCAATCACGACGAATCGAATCGCTTGCTCCGCACTATTGTTGGTCGGATCCACTTCCGGCGTCGTCACAAACGTGAAGAACGCCACGACGATTTAGCGAAATCGATTGGCCATGTTTTGGCATGCCGGGTCGTCGGCACGTCCCTCATGCCTGCGTCCAGTACCACATCACGGGCTGCTTTCAATTGCCGCTCAAATGCAACTGCCGACACGTCGTCACGCCGATGGATACCTGAACAACGCCTTCAACGCACACCGCAATCGCTCGCCGTAGGCCTTCGTCGCCGCGTCCGGCAGCGTCGTCAAGAATTTCACGTCACAGATCAAATGCGATAAACAAAACTGAATACGAATGTCGCACTCACGCATATATCTCCGGTACGCCGAGAAATAATCGCAACCGATCGTGCCCTCGAAATCTCGACCCAACAAATCCATTAATACATCGGCGCTGCGATGCGGGTCGATCTTGAAAATCGTGTACAAGTCCGCCCGCAAACACCACGTCCACCATAACTCCTTGTTGCACTTGTGGCCCGTTTCATCAATGTTCAACACCATCTCGGCGGGCAGCATGCGGAGCAATTCGTCATAGGGGCCATCAAGCGCTGCGCTGACTTTGTTGATCGTGTTGGCCAACGTGCTTCGCGCGAGGGTAACGCCAACACAATCGCGGATAAACGTCCGGATCGTCGAATAGGATGCGTGACAACCACCCTTCATGAACGCGATGAGCACCGTGAGGTGCGGGCCAACCAAGCCGCCGCGTTCGATTCTCAGGGGTAGCTGCGCCCAGCACGGCTTTCGACAGCGATCGCACCAGTACTCGGGGCACGTGTGCTGTTCGATGGTCAATGGCGTCTCTTCGATATCGACCTGTTGGGCGACGCGAGGATACGTTTGGTTGAGCCGCAACATACCGCCGCAGCAGGGACAGGCATCGAGTTCATGAGTGACAAAAGCAGTGACTTGCTCGGGCGGGAAGGGTTCGCGTGCATGCTTGTCGTGGCCGGGCTGGCCGCAATGGAACGCTTTTGGCCGTCGTGAGTCTCGGGCGGCTTCGGCTTGACGATGTCCGAAGAGGGCGGCTTTGACGACGTCGCGGAATCCTTCTTGGCAGCAGCCAACTGCTCGCGCACGCGCGCAATTCCGCTTCGAGCACCGCCACCTTGGACAAAAGGACTTGGCACTGGGGACATATTTCAGACGTCGATTTCATTGCCAATGTGTAACCGACTCAAGCCGAAAATGCTAGATTGCCCCGTGAACGCTTACGCGGATTGTTTCCCGTCATCCGAAGTCGCGGGCCGAACCACATGCTGCCGATCCGTCGTCCTGACGGCTCCGTTCGATTCGCCGGTGAAGGTCGCCAGAAGACTGTCGGCCCACCGCGACGGATGGGCCGATGCGTGCCTGGTTCAAAAACTCCTGTTTTCGGGTACCACGCCGGATCTAACGCGCGCCCTGATCACCCCGCGATTTTCGCTTATACCAGGTGTCCATAAGCGAGACGAGCGAATTCGGGAGAGTTATTTAAGTCGATAGTGAACCTAAGGTTTCGATCGAATTCCATCGCTGTGATGGGGTGGTAGACTTGACAAAATGGGCAACTTGCGTATAATATATAGGTAAGGAAACGAGACTGCGCTGCCATTCTGTTGTCGGCCTACGGGCTCGCCGCCGCCTGCTCGCCAGAATGAAAACGGCTTTCGAGGCGGGCGAACTCCCGATAGTTAGTTCTAAGTTCCGGCTCGGTCGAAACCACTGGCGAGAATCCTCAAATAAATCCCTCACTTCGTACATTTCGTCACCCTTCGAGGGCACGCTGGCGGGCTTCGGCTCCGCGGTGGCTGGGAACCGCCGAGCGGGGCAGAACGGAGGCGCGGTGGAATCTTGCCATCGCGTTGTCGTCGGTGCTCCACCTGGAAAAACCCTCCCACGAAAGCCGCAAAACCGGCCTCGCCTTCCTAGTCGCCGACGAGAGCGCACGACATCTCCAGGTGGCCAGGCCTGTTTCGGGCGGCGGTCTGCCGCAGCCTGTCCCGGCAGACGATCAGATTGACCTCAGATTCACAACAATCCAAACCGATTCTCGATAAGGACCCGCGTAAAAAGTCGCGAGCGAAATGGCACTAAACGACGAAAAAAGCTGCCATCCGGTGCCACTTTTTGGCCCGCTCGGCACACTCGCTCGAGAGGCTCAAATGTCAGCGGCGCCTGGCTTTACGATTGTACAGCCGCGTCCGATGCCGAGTGGCATAAGAATGGCGTTTGTGCCAGGCGGGTTGCGGGGCCAACATACCTAACCCCCGTGGATAATTGAGTACGGTGTCGTTTACAGCCCGGTCGTTTGCCGCGTCGAGCAAATCGTGTTGGTATAACCCGGCTTCTCGGCATTGGTCCGCTACAATATAATCATGCAGTCAGGAAGACACGATGCCTGAGTCCGCCTTCTCTTTGCGACCGGGTCTCGATGTCTCTGGAAATTCATGGCTTATGAATAACGATCGACGCAAGGTCCATCGTTCTGTCGCGACGGCTCGCGGACCAGTCACACGATCCGGCTCGCTTTCAAGGGTCCCGGTCGATGACCCTGAACACCCCCGTTTTCGACAGGCTTCCTTCCATCCCGGTTGATTACTGACTCCCGGGCCATCACGGCTGACTCAAACGCTGCTGGAATTAAACGATATGGTTGTCGACCCCAAGTTCATTCGGAATTTCTCGATCGTGGCCCACATCGACCACGGCAAGAGCACTCTGGCCGACCAGCTCCTGCTCCAGTCCGGCGCCATCACGCCGCGCAAGTTTCGCGATCAGTTGCTCGATGATATGGACCTGGAGCGCGAGCGTGGAATCACGATCAAGGCGCGGGCAGTGGCGATCAATTACACGCTCGATGGGCAGGAGTACGAGCTGAACCTGATCGATACGCCCGGCCACGTCGACTTCCACTATGAGGTCTCACGAAGCTTGGCGGCATGCGAGGGAGCGATCCTGCTTGTCGACGCGACCCAAGGTGTCCAGGCTCAGACGGTGGCCAACGCGTATCTTGCCGTGAACGGCAACCTGACCATCGTCCCGGTCTTGAACAAGATCGATATGCAGGCGGCGCGGCCCGAGGAAATCAAGGAAGAGATCATGGTCAGCCTGGGAATTGATCCCAGCGAAGTGCTGGCCATCAGCGCCAAGACCGGCCAGGGTGTTCCCGACGTCTTTCGAGCGATCATCGAGCGGGTCCCTCAACCCGCGGGCGATCCCAAGGCACCGCTCCGCGCCTTGATCTTCGATTCCAAGTTCGACGACTACCTGGGGGTCATCGCTTACGTCCGCGTGGTCGACGGCACGCTCCGCGTCGGCCAGAAGATCTGTCTCATGGCCGAGGGAACCGAATTCGAAGTGACCGGTCTGGGCCGGTTCCGGCCGCGCGAGGTGGCCTGCGAGGAACTGGGAGTGGGACAGGTCGGTTATGTGACCGCCAACATCAAGCGACTGTCGGATATCCGCGTCGGCGACACCATTACCCAGTTGCCTGGCCCGGCCCAATCGGCTCTGCCCGGATACAAGGTGCCCGTGCCGGTCGTTTTCTGCGGTCTATTCCCGGCGACGAATAATCAGTTCGACGATCTCCGCACGGCCTTGCAGAAGCTGGCGCTGAACGATTCCAGCTTCACGTTCGAGCCCGAGACGTCCGATGCCCTCGGGTTCGGCTTTCGTTGCGGTTTTCTGGGGATGCTCCACATGGAGATCGTCCAGCAACGACTGGAACGTGAGAGCAACCTCTCCCTGGTCCAGACCGCCCCGAACGTGACCTATGAGATTCTGAACCGGGAGGGAGAGGTCCTCCATATCTCCAACCCGACCCGGATTCCGGACGCTGGGGAAATCGAGGAGTTTCGCGAACCGATCGCCAAGCTCAATTTCATCATTCCGACCGAGTCGATCGGTGCTATCATGCAACTGTGCGAGGATCGTCGCGGCACTTACATCAAGACCGAGTACTTGTCGACCACCCGGGCGATCTTGACTTACGAATTGCCTTTAGCCGAAATGATTTATGATCTTTATGACAAGCTCAAGAGCGCGACTCGCGGTTATGGAACAATGGATTACGAGGTGATCGGTTTTCGAGCTGGCGATCTCTGCAGGTTGGACATTTTGGTCGCCGGTCAGAAGGTCGATGCCCTCTCGTCAATTGTCCATCGGAGCCATGCGGATCGTCGGGGGAGAAAGCTCGTTCGCAAGCTTAGGGGCGAAATCGACCGCCACCAGTTCGAGGTGGCGATCCAGGCGGCGATCGGCAGCCGGGTCATCGCTCGGGAAACGATCTCCGCCTTGCGCAAGAACGTCACGGCCAAATGCTACGGCGGCGACATTTCTCGAAAACGAAAACTTCTGGAGAAGCAAAAAGAGGGTAAGAAACGTATGAAACAGGTAGGGAACGTCGAGATCTCGCAAGAGGCGTTCCTGTCAGTCCTCGATGACAGCGAGGACTGAACCTGGCAAGTCACCGCTCGGGGGGCACCCGCCGAAGGGCAGGGTCCCGAAGGGTCGTGACAGCGGTCGGAAACCATCGGCTGATGAGAGACTTTACGGTCAAATTGTGGCGGAACCATTGAGATCACAACTGGTTTCATCGGATAGCGGTCCGGTCGATTGCAGTCCTCGGGACCCGGCTCCCGCGTTCTTTTGACTGATTGGACGATGATGAGACTCCCCTGGTTGATCCCCGATCGCGGCGGCCGCTATTTCGAGATCCCGAAAGCGGGACTGCTGCGCCAGACCGTCGAACTGATCGTCTTGCTGTCGATGTGCGTGCTCCTGGTACGGACTTTCTCGGCCGAGGCGTATGTGGTCCCGACCGGGTCGATGGCACCCACCCTCCTGGGTTTGCATCGCGAGTTGACCTGTCCCAACTGCCGGTTCCTGTTCGTCGTCGGAATCGATGAGGATGGACATACCGGCCATGCGGTTTGTCCGAATTGCGGTCAAGGAGGGCTGGATAAGGTGCCGTCGATCGAATGCGGTGGCGACCGGGTTCTGGTCGAAAAATTCCTTTACGAATGTCAAAGACCCCGGCGATGGGAGGTGGCCGTCTTCCGTTTTCCGGGCGAGCCGACCCAGGCGTACGTCAAGCGCGTGGTGGGACTGCCTGGCGATTCGATCCGGATCGATGACGGCGACATCATCGTTGACGGGCATATCGTCAGGAAATCGCTGTCGGAACTTCGGGCGATGCGAATCCTGATCCACGATAGTCGTTTCCGGCCTGCCGATGCAGGCCGGTTCCCTCGCTGGTTTTTCCGTATCGGCAACGGGTATCGGTCGCGAGTGAACCGCTGGTCGGAGCAGGACGGCCAGTTCGTCCACCCGACGGTCGAGGGGAGAAGGTGGCCAATCGACGACTGGCTGATCTACAAGCATTGGGATCCGTCACGGGCCGTTACGGACCGGTCCGCGATTTTTATGCCTATAACGGCTGCGAGATTCGCGCCGAAAACGAGATCAAGGATCTGGGTCTGGAGGCGCGATTGTCGGTGGGCGAAACGGTCGAGTCGATCTCGGTTGCGATTCGGTCCGGCGGCGGACCCATTCTTGGTAACGATCCCGGTCGCGAAGCGGGCGCCGATGGAGCGTTGTCCGAAGCGGCCGGCGGCTTGCTCTGGCCAAATGTTCCAACCCGTTCGAGGCAAAGGGGTCATGGCCGCGGTCGGTGACGCTGGAGGCCTCGGTTTTCGATCGCCGGCTCTGGTCGGCAATCAACGGCAATCTCCTCTTTGCCCCGATGGATTACGAGAACCCGCTGGTGGGTCCTCTTGCTGGCGACAGCCCGATCGCGCCTGGGAGTGCGCGGCGGTGCGTTGACGGTGAACGAACTGCGAATCTATCGAGACATCTATTACACATCCTCTCTGGCCGATACGCCGCGACATCCCTATGGGACGATGTCGCCGGTGCGGCTGGGAGACGATGAGTTCTTCGTCCTGGGCGACAATAGCCCAGTCTCCAACGATTCGCGGTTCTGGAAGGAAGGTCCGGTTGTGCGGGGCTCGATGTTCGTGGGCAAACCGTTCTTGGTTCATATTCCCGGTCAGGTCGTACCGCTCCAGGTGTTCGGCCGTTCTTTTTGCTGGGTTCCCGATCCTCGACGAATCCGTTACATTCGATAGAGCATGACTCGCGTCCGGGCGGGTCGAGTCCGAACCGAGATCGTGCGACTCGGGGGGCGGATCTCATTGGGCAAGCCGGAAGCCGGTTGTCGAGCTGCCTCGGTCAGGCCGGGGAAAGGGAACACGAGACGATGGGACGGTCCTCTGCAACTTTGGAAGCCAGCCCCCGACCTGCCAAGGTCGAAACTCGCCGTGCCGAAAGCCACCGCGACACAGTCGAAGCGATCGTTGTGGCCTTCATTTTGGCCCTCGTCGTCCGTGGATTCGAGGCCCAGGCCTTCGTGATCCCGACCGGGTCGATGGCTCCCACATTGATGGGCCGCCACAAGGAGATCGCCTGTCCTCAGTGTGGCTTCGTCTACGCCGTGAACGCTTCGGAAGAGGTCGAGCTACGATCCCTGTCTCGAAATGTCCACTCGGGTATTTGCGTCAATTGCCGCTTTCAGGCGCGCGTGGATCAGACGCCAAGCTTCAAGGGCGACCGAATTCTGGTGATGATGTTCCCCTATGATTTGCCCTATCTGCCGGGGAGCACTCCTCCAGAGCGTTGGGACGTGGTCGTATTTCGCTATCCCGAGGACCCGGAAACCAGCTATATCAAGCGCCTGGTCGGCTTGCCTGGTGAAACAATTCGGATCTTCCACGGAGATATCTTCGTCAAAGCACCCGATTCGGAGAAGTTCTTGCTGGCTCGCAAGCCGTGGAAACACCAAGTCGCCATGCAGATCACCGCTTACGATGATCGGCATCGGCCGCGAATCCTCGCGGATAAGTCCGAGTGGAGACGCTGGGGAAGCGAGAATGGCTGGAAGATCGTCGACCCTGAGAAGAGTCGATATCAGCTTGAGGGCGGCGCCAAGGATCAGTGGGCCGAACTGCGCTATCGCCATCTGGTGCCGGACCCCGAACAATGGGACGCTTTGGTCAATGACCGGTCACTTCCACGCCCTCCCCGGTCAACCCTCATCACCGACTTCTATTCGTACAACACAAACCTGTCAGCCGATGCATCCAGCCTGCTCGACGACCCTCGTGGAGACCAAGAGGGAGCCTGGATGCAGCCTCACTGGGTCGGAGATCTGACGCTCGAATCCACCATCGAAATCTCCGGCATGAATCCCAACGCAGCGCTGCGGTTCGAATTGATCAAGGGAGGAATTCGACATCGCTGTACGATCGATCCCGGAACCGGGATCGCGACCTTCACTCGCGGCGACGACGAACTCGGCCAATGCGAAACCGCAATCAAGGGTATCGGACGCCATCAGGTGGTATTTGCGAACGTCGATGGCGGCATGAACCTGAGCGTGGATGGAACGCCCGTTCGACCGGCACCGTTCACTTTGGATACCGATCCAGATTCGATACCGGTCCCGACCGAGGCGGACCTGTCGCCCGCATCCATTGCTGTTCGCAATGCAACGGTCGTGGCGAGCGACCTTGTTCTGAAGCGCGATATCTACTATACCCAGTACCCTGGCCGGCTCGATTATGGAGTCGTGTGGGAGGATCGTTATCCTCGGAGTCCAACCGAGCTGTTCGATTTCCTGTCGGATCCGTCGCGGTTTCCCAATCTCGCCAAGGTCAGGTCTCATGAGTACACGATCGGACAAGATCGATTCTTCATGATGGGGGACAACAGCCCTCGAAGCAAGGATAGCCGCGGCTGGGGATCGGACGACTCGGCCTGGGACAGCTCAGACCGCAAGCCCTGGGAAGTCCCGCGCCAGCTCTTGACCGGCAAGGCATTCTATGTGTACTGGCCGCATGGGTATCCAATGTGGCCCAATATCGGGTTGAATCGCGATATACGTTTGGTATTCCGCCCTTATTTCGAACGCATGAAGTGGATCCGCTGAATTGAAGTAGTAGGCAGTACGTAGTAGGCGGTAGGCAGTAAAGACGCCTGGCACCCATCGCCTATCCGTGCCGTCCGCGAAGCGACTGCCTACTGCCTACTTTTCGATCAAGGAGGATCGTGCGATGCCCCTGCTGCAAGTTCGTGGGCTGGAAAAGTGGTACGGTCGCCGGCAGGTCGTCAGCGGAGTCGATTACGAGGTTGAGCAGGGAGAAGTCGTGGGTCTGCTGGGCCCAAACGGAGCCGGCAAAACCACGAGCTTCCGCATGACCATCGGGCTCATCGATTGCGACGGCGGTAGTGTGATGTTTGACGGTCGCGATGTCAGCAGGTTGCCAATGTATCTTCGCGCGCGTGCCGGCATGGGCTATCTGCGCAGGATTCGAGCGTCTTCCGGCAGTTGAGCGTCGAGGACAACCTCATGGCGATCCTCGAGACTCGTCCAAACATGAACCGCAAGCAAAGGAAGGATCGCCAAAACGAGCTTCTCGATCAATTCGGTCTGACCACGATCCGTAGGACGAAGGCCAACCGGGTCTCTGGCGGCGAGCGCCGTCGACTGGAGATCGCGCGGTCATTGATCACCGAACCCAAGATGATCATGCTCGACGAACCGTTCGCCGGCATCGACCCCAAGACAGTCGCCGAGATCCAGGACTCGATCCGCAACCTGGCCGAGCGCTACAACATGGGGATTCTCCTGACCGACCACCAGTTTCGTGAAACGCTCGAGGTCACCGATCGTTGCTACCTGATCCGAGAAGGTCGCGTCTTCGCGTACGGCAACCGCGAACAGATTATCAGCAACCCCGACGTTCGAAGGCACTACATCGGGGAACGGTTCGATGTTGGCCACTTGCTCGATCGTCGCCGTCCGGCATCGCTCTCTCAACCGGCTGTCGCACACGAGGAATCCGCCGAGCCAGATCTCGACGAAGGTGCCGAGACCTCGCAGATCATCCTGAACCAGCTAGTTACCACCGAGCTGATTGTGGGCCGCGCCGGTGAGGTCTCGGTCCAGTCCACTCAAATCGAGACCCGGTGTCCCGTGTCGCACGAGATCGATACCGCATCCACGTCCTTGATGACGGACGATTGGGATTGAACCCAGTATAGATGGTCTTCGAAGTCAGCCTGTTCTTCGGGCTTCTTCACGTCACGCGCTCTCGGCTGCCCACGGCGGAGAACCGGGGCAATCCATTTCGCATTTCACCTGAAGCTCCTCGCGCCGCGGTTGCTGTCCGGCAGGTCCGTTTATGCGGAACGGAATCGAATTGCCAGCCGCTGGCGTCACGAACTGACCAGATATTGTTGAGAAAAGATCCAACGTTCGATTAATATTTGGTGAGTGCCGTGGAGAGGGCGGCCGCTGTGAGACGTCGAATCGCGCCGCGTCCCGCCTCTGAGTTGCGAGCAGACTGATGAAACATCGAAGGCTCGGGATCGCCATCTTGGTTGCTGCGTGCCTGACTGGCGGTTTGCCGGCGATGGCACGACCGCCTCACAAGAAGGCCCTCGCCGATTACCTGGGCCTCGGCCCAGCACGCAAGCTGAACGACTGCCGGACCTGTCATGTTGTGCCCGAGCCGGGGGCTGACTCCACTGACGAGCGGCCGCACAATCCGTTCGGCAAGCGGCTCAAGGCCGTACGCTCCGAGCTGAAGCGATCGGGCAAGCCTTCTGGCATCCTGGCAAGGATCGAAGCCATCGCCGATGAAGACAGCGACGGCGACGGGATTCCCAACTTGCTGGAGCTGGTCACCGGCCACTTCCCGGGTGAGCCCGAGGATCAGCCGGCCACCGCCGAATTGTCCACGGGCCGCACAGCGATCTCCGCTTTGAAGCAGGCAGCCAGTGGGTATGCCTGGAATCCGTTCGAGCGAGTCGTACGCCCCGAACTTCCCGTGGTCCGATCCCGGGCCTGGACCCAAAACGCGATCGATTTCTTCATTGCCTCTGAGCACGAATCGCGCGGTCTGACGCCGCGGCCGCCAGCAAGTCCTCCGGTGCTCCTGCGCCGGCTCTACCTCGATTTGACCGGTTTGCCGCCGCGAGCCCGATGAGCTTCATGCCTTCCTGGCCGACGACTCGGTCGACGCTTATGAGAAGGTCGTCGATCGACTGCTGGCCAGTCCCGCGCTACGGCGAGCGTTGGGGACGGCACTGGATGGACGTCTGGCGCTACAGCGACTGGGCCGGCTGGGGCAAGCAGGTCCGCGACAGCCAGCCGCACATCTGGCATTGGCGAGATTGGATAGTCGAGTCGCTCAACAGCGACATGCCGTATGATCGCATGGTCATCGCGATGCTCGCGGCCGATGAAGCCTATGCCGGATGACCTGAACGCCCTCCGCGCCACCGGCTACCTTGCGAGGAACTTCAAGCTCCTCAGCCGCGAGAAGTGGATGCAAGATGTGGTCGACCATACCAGTCAAGCCTTCCTCGGCGTGACGCTTGGCTGTGCCCGCTGCCACGACCACATGTACGACCCTATCCTCCAAAAGGACTACTACCAGGTCCGCGCAGTCTTTGAACCCCATCAGGTCCGGATCGACCGCGTTCCCGGGACTCTCGACACGGCCAAGGATGGTCTACCTCGAGCCTATGATGGGCAGCTCGACGCCAAGACGCTGCCTGTTCGTCCGTGGCGACGACCGCAACCCGATCGGCGATCCGCTCTCACCGGGCGTCCCGGAGGCCCTCAACGTCGCGTTCCCCAAGGTCGTGCCCGTGGTCTTGCCGCGCGGGGCCGTCGCTCCCGACCGGCGCCGGTTTGTGATCCGCGACCAGCTTGCCGCAAGCCAGGCCGAAGTCGCCAAGGCAGCAACGCGCCGTTGACGAGATCGAGCGAAGATCGAAGATTCAAGGGCGCGAAACCATTGAGCTGGAGCTGGCTCGGTTCGATCTTGCCCTGGCCAAGGCCGAGCTTACGGCCCGAAACGCGGTCGAGCGGGCTGAGGCACTGGTCGAGCAGGGCCGGAAAGGGTCCGCGGAGTGGACGACCGCGGCCGAGGCGGCAACGAGAGCTCAGCGGTCCGCAATCCTCGCGGCTGCCCGGCGAGCGCGAGTGCGTCGCGCGCAGGCGAGGCGCCAGATCGCGCCAGGAAAGCGGGCCGAGGCTGACAAGGCGCACGCCGAATCGCTTCGCGCCCTTGGCGGCAGCCGAGCAAGGAATGGCCCAGGCGCAAGTACGAGCTACACGCCAACCGCTGGTGACGACCTATCCCGCGACGAGCACGGGCCGCCGGCTTCGCCCTGGCTCGATGGATCACGGACCCAGTCCAATCCGTTGACGGCCCGGGTGGCCGTGAATCATCTCTGGGGTCGTCACTTCGGCCGGGCGATCGTTCCTTCGATCAACGATTTCGGCCGCAATGGCCAGCGGCCGTCGCATCCGGCCTTGCTCGACTGGCTGGCGGCCGAGCTTGTGTCACAGGGCTGGAGCATGAAGTCGATCCACCGCCTGATCGTCACCAGCGCCACCTACCGCCAGGATTCCAAGCCCGAGCCGGCGGACCTCGCCCGCGACCCGGACAACCTCTTTCTCTGGCGGTGGACCCCTCGCCGCGCCGAGGCCGAGGTTGTTCGTGACTGCCTGTTCGCCGTCGTCCGGAAGTTTGGACTCGACCATGGGCGGCCCGGCCATCGACCATCAGGCCGGCCTGACCGTCCCTCGGCGGAGCCTCTACTTCCAGCACGCCGCGGAGAAGCAGATGGAGTTCCTCCAGATCTTTGATACCGCCGGCGTGACGCGAGTGTTACCGGCGCAAGGAGAGCATTCTCCCCCAGCAAGCCCTGGCGCTGGCAAACAGCGATCTGTCGCTTCGTCAGGCCCGACGGCTGGCCCGCACGCTGTCGCTGAAACACGGCTCGGATTCCTCGGGTTTCGTGACGGCCGCGTTCGAACAGGTCCTCTCGCGATCCTCCGACCGAATCCGAACGGGTCGAGTGCCTCGGGTACCTCGGTCAGCAAGTCCGCATGGGAGCAGTGTGTGCGTCCAGGGACGGACCCGACGGAGGATCCGGCGGGCAACGCGCCAGCCGCCGACCCGGGCTTGCGAAGGCGCGAAAGCTTGGTCCACGTGCTCTTGAACCATCACGACTTCGTGACGATCCGCTGACTTGATTGCGAGGAGATCACCCGAGGAACCATGTCGCGACAGCAACCGGACGGACCGTGGCGATGCCCGGGAGTGACCCGTCGATCGTTCCTGGCGGACACGGGGATGGGCTTTACCGGCCTGGCCTTGGGGGCAATGGCGGCGACGAGCATCGGCCGCCCCGGCGGAGCCAGCGGTTCCCGCGCAGGCGGCCAAGGCCAAGGCTGTCATCTGGATCTTCCTCTGTGGGGGCGTCAGCCACGTCGAGAGCTTTGACCCCAAGCCCGAGTTGAATCGGTTCGCCGGCAAGTCGATCGACAGCACACCTTACAAGGACGCACTGAACCCGGAGAAGCTGAAAGACATCGTCTCGGGCAACCCGGCGCATGGTGGTCGCAAAGTCCTGATGGGCCTGAACACCGGCTTCCGGAGATACGGCCAGAGCGGGCTGGCGGTCGGCGACTGGTGGCAAAACGTCGGCTCATGTGCCGACGACATCGCGGTGGTCCGCTCGCTGTGGACTTCGGACAACGACCATGGCGCCCAGCTCCAGTTCCACACCGGCAGGCACGTCCGTGAGGGGGCTCATCCCACGATCGGCTCCTGGGTTGCCTACGGACTGGGCACGCTCAACGAGAATCTGCCGGAGTACGTCGTGCTGGGCGAGCCGACCGGCGATTGTTGCGGTGGCTCGTGGACTCACGGGGCCGCTTACCTCGGGGCGGAGCACGCGGGGGTCCGACTCAACCCCGAGGCCAAGGAGCCGCTCCCGTTCGTGGCACCCGGCTTGGGCATGAGTCTCGAGGAGCAGACGGCCGAGTTCAGTCTGCTGGGGCGGCTGAACCGCCTGGCGGGCATCGACTATCCCGACGACCCGTCGCTTCCGGGCACGCATCAAGGCCTATGAGCTCGCTTTCGGCATGCAGACCGCGGTGCCCGAGACCCTCAAGCTGGACGAGGAGCGGCCGTCGACGCAGGCACTCTATGGCCTCGATCGCGACCTGACCCGTCCGTTCGGACGCCTTTGCCTGGCCGCCCGCCGATTGGTCGAGCGGGGCGTGCGATTCGTGCAGATCTTCCACGGCGGCGGCGGTGGAGGCGCCTGGGACGCTCACTCCGGGATCGTCGCCAACCACGGCCAGTTATCCGCCCAGGTTGACCGGCCGATTGCGGGATTGCTCAGGGACCTCAAGCGTCGCGGCATGCTCGACGAGACGATCGTCGTATGGGGCACCGAGTTCGGCCGCTCGCCGGGCGCCCAGGCCGACGGCCGCGACCACCACCCACAAGGCTTCTGCGCCTGGCTGGCCGGCGGCGGCATCAAGGGCGGCATCGTCCACGGCGCGACCGACGAGATCGGCTTCCACGCCGTCGAGAACCGGCATTACGTGACCGATATCCACGCAACCGTCCTGCACCAGCTCGGCCTTGATTCCCGGAAGCTCGAAATTCCCGGGCCGCAAGCGGCTCGAAATCGACCACGGCCAGCCGATCCGTGAAATTATTGCTTAGAAGATTGTTTTAACCACAGATAGACACAGATGAACACAGATAAACTCTGAATGAATCAGCAAAAAAAGTAAAGTCAACCGCTTATAATGCAATTCTCATCTGTGTTTATCAGTGTCCATCTGTGGTTAACTCTCCCTCAGGCCAGGATTCCCTTGACGACCTTTCCGTGCACGTCGGTGAGACGGAAGTCGCGGCCGGCGTGATGGAAGGTGAGCTTCTCGTGGTCGAAGCCGAGCAGGTGGAGGATCGTTGCCTGGAGGTCGTGCACGTGCACGGGGTTCTCGGCGACGTGGAAGCCCAGCTCGTCGGTGGCTCCGTAGGTCAGGCCGGGCTTGATGCCGCCGCCGGCCAGCCACATCGTGAATGCCTGCGGGATGGTGGTCGCGGCCGAGGCTGCGCCCGAGGGCGACGTTGGTCTCGACCATGGGCGTGCGGCCGAACTCGCCGCCCCAGATCACCAGCGTGTCGTCGAGCAGCCCGCGCTGCTTCAGGTCCATGATCAGCGCGGCCGAGGCCCGATCGGTGGCGCCGCAGTTGGTCCGAAGGTTGCCCGGCACGTCGGAGTGGGCGTCCCAGCCCTCGTGGTAGATGTTGACGAACCGCACGCCCGCGCTCGATCATCCGCCGTGCCAGCAGGCACGCCCGCGCGAACGAGGGTTTGTTCGGATCGGCGCCGTACATCGCAAGGGTCGCCTTGCTCTCGTTTTTCAAATCCATCAGCTCAGGGGCCGAAGTTTGCAGCCGGAACGCCATCTCATAGGACGCGATGCGGGTGGCGATCTCCGGGTCGCCCACCGCTTGAAGCCGCCGTTTGTTGAGGGAGCCCATGAGGTCGAGCGAGTCGCGCTGGAGTCTGGCATCCACGCCGGGCGGGCTCGAAACGTTGAGGATCGGATCGCCCTGGTTTCGCAGCCGGACGCCGGTGTAGATGGTGGGCAGGAACCCGCTGGACCAGTTTGCCGAGCCGCCGCTGATGCCGCTGCCGGTCGACATCACGACGAAGGCGGGCAGGTCCGTGGCCTCCGAGCCGAGACCGTAGATCACCCACGACCCGAGGCTAGGCCGCCCCGGCTGAGAGAAACCCGAGTTGAAGAAGATCTGCGCGGGGGCATGGTTGAACTGATCGGTATGAACCGACTTGATGATGCTGATCTCGTCGACCACCTTGGCCAAGTAGCGGCAGCATCTCCGAGAGCTCGGCGCCCGATTGGCCGTAGCTGGCGAACTTGAACCGCGGTCCCAGCACGGCCGCGTCGGGACGGATGAACGCATACCGCTGACCGCATGATGACCGAGGGAGGCAGAGGTTTGCCTTCGAGCTTGGTCAACGCGGGCTTGGGGTCGAACAGGTCGAGCTGGCTGGGAGCGCCCGCCATGAACAGGTGGATGACGCGCTTCGCCTTGGGCGCGAAGTGCGGTGATTTCGGCGCCAGCGGGATTGTGGCCAACGTCCGGCGGTGCCGAACGAGCTCGAAGTGAACGCATCGGTCAGCAGCCCGGCCAGGGCGATCTTGCCAACGCCGATCCCGCACTCCCGAAAGAAATGGCGGCGGCTCACGTCGGTCGGCTTCGTACGGATTGGGCGTCATTGGGTCGGTTCAGCCTTTGATGATGGACTCGTCGAGATTCAGGATCACGCGCGCCAGGACGGTCCAGGCCGCGCGCTCGTTGGCCTCGCCAGAGCCGGGGCCGGCGATCTTGGCGGCGTCGAGCTCCTTGAGCTCGAACCGCCGTTTCTGCGATTGGAAGAACCGCGCGAGCTGTGATCGCTCTTCTCGATCCGGGGGTCGGGCGAGGCAGCGCTGGAACAGGGCTTCGACCCGCTCCTCGATGGACCCGCCTCGCGCGGCCATCAACTGGCCCAGCGCCTGCGCGGCCTCCTGGAAGACCGGGTCGTTCAAGAGCGTGAGGGCCTGCAAGCGGCGTGTTGGAAACCTCGCGACGGGCCACGCAGACCTCGCCGCTGGGTGCGTCGAAGGTCGTCGCCATCGCGAACGGGGCGGTGCGCTTGGTGAAGGTATATAAACCTCGTCGATAGCGGTCACCGCCCGGGCTCACCCTCCAATCGAGGCCGCCGTAGGTCCCCTCGGTGGTGACGCCGGGTGGCTGCGGCGGGAACACGCTCGGCCCGCCAACACGCTCCGCAAGCAGGCCGCTGACGCGCAAGGCCGCGTCCCGGATCACCTCGGCCTCCAGCCGGACGCGCGGCCCTCGGGCAAGCAACCGGTTCTCCGGATCTTTTGCCAGCAATTCCGGAGTCGCCCTCGATGACTGCTGATAGGTGGCGCTCATCACGATTAACTTATGCATTCGCTTCAATGATCCGCCTTGACGGAACAGCTCCCGGGCGAGCCAGTCGAGCAGCTCGGGGTGGCTGGGCGACTCGCCTTGATAGCCGAAATCCTCGGTGGTGCGGACCAGTCCCCGGCCGAAGAACGTGGCCCACTGGCGGTTCATGGTCACGCGACCAGTGAGCGGATTGTCGGGCGAAACGAGCCAGCGCGCCAAAGCCAGCCGGTTGGGAGCTACGTCCTTTGGCAGCGAGGGAAGTATCGACAGCACGGCGGGCTCGACCCGCGCGGTCGGCTGGAGGTACTCGCCCCGGTTGTGGACGAAGGTCGGCCGTGGGTTGTCCGGCGGCCGCTCTTGCAGTGATCAGGGTTGTGGCATACGACGGCATCCCCTTCCGAAGCTGTTCGATGGCCGCACGCTCCTTGGCTAGCTCGGGCGCGACCATGAGGTAGTGTCGGTGGAGCTGGGCCTTCTGCTCGGGCGTCCGCAGCTGCTCCGGGGTCACCAAAGAATCCTCGATCTCAGCCGGAGTATCTCGGGCCACAACCGGTCGCGGGTCGGTCGTCACGGAGATCCGGAAGCGGCCCAGCCCGGCGGCATGATAGCGCTCGAAGAGTAGCTGGATAACCAGATCACGGGCGTCGTCCAGCGGTGCGGCCAGTCGAAAGACGGCCGAATGCGCCTGTCCCTGGCCGCCATTGATCGACCAGCCGGTTTGCGGGTCTCCGTCGATCGCCGCGCGGCCGCCGCGGGGTTCGTTGCCGCTGGCGGTCGCGTGCTTCAGGGGTACCGCTTTGCCTCCCGCCGTGACAGTCACCTCGCTCAAGAAGAAGTCGCCGGCCGGCCCCTCGTAGAAGACCCGGCCCGGCCCGCCGTGGGGCAGCCGGTCGTCGGGGAGGGCCTCGAGCCGGATCGCGGTGATTCCCTTCAGGTTGGTCGATAATTGCAACGTGTAGAGATCTCGTTTGCTCTGGTCGCCGCTGACGAAGACCGAAGCGTCGTCCTGCACGGTCAGACGCGGCAGGTTTGAACTCGCCTTGGTCGGTTTGAGAATGGTCCAGCGCACGGCCTCGGCCGCCTCACGTTTGAGCCAGTCGTCGAGAAAGGCTTACTGACTCCTCAGCCGCCGTTCGCCGTTCGTGGCGGGAATCGATTCGGCAGGTCGGCGACCAGTGCGGCGATCTTCGCCTCGATCTCCTTGCCGACGCTGCGCGATATCGGGCGAGATGACCGTCATCTCCGGCTCGTCGGCGTTGTCGAGCAGGGCCATGAACTGGTAATACTCGCGATGCGGGATCGGGTCGAACTTGTGCGTGTGGCACTGGGCGCAGCCGAGCGTCAGGCCGAGCCAGACGGTGGCCGTGGTGGCGACCCGATCGGTCATGGCGTAGTAGCGGAATTCCAGGGGGTCGATGCCGCCTTCCTCGTTGAGCATCGTGTTGCGATGAAAGCCGGTGGCGATCTTCTGGCTCGGTCGTGGCCCCCGGCAACAGGTCACCGGCGAGCTGCTCGATGGTGAACCGGTCGAACGGCATGTCGGCGTTCAGGGCCTGGATCACCCAGTCGCGATAAGGCCAGATCGAACGAGTGCGGTCTTTCTCGTAGCCGTTGGTGTCGGCGTAGCGGGCCAGGTCCATCCATCGCCGCGCCCAGCGCTCGCCGTAATGGGGCGAGGCCAGCAGCCGATCGACCAGCTTTTCGTAGGCGTCGGCGGAACGGTCTTGAACGAATGCCTCAACCTCTTCGGGCGTGGGGGGCAAGCCGACAAGGTCGAGCGAGACGCGCCGGATCAAGGTCGGGCGGTCCGCCGGTGCGGAGGGTTGCAGCCCTGCTGCCTCCAGTCGGGCCAAGATGAACTCATCGATGGCGTTGCGCGGCCAGCTTGCGCGGTGCGGACCTGAGGCGGCGGACCATTCCGCGGGGGGATGAAAGCCCAGTGGTTTTTGTACTCCGCCCCATCGGCGATCCACCTTTTGATGACCTCTTTGTCTGCGTCGGAGAGCGGGTTCTTCGTCGCGGGAGGAGGCATCCGCTCATTGGCGTCCTCGGCGAAGATCCGGCTCACGAGCTCGCTCTCGTCGGGTTTTCCGGGGACAATCGGAACGGCTCCCGACTCTGCCTCTTTGATTGCCTGGCTCGCAAGTCCAGTCGGAGCTTCGCTTTGCGGGCCTTGTCGTCGGGTCCGTGGCACTTGAAGCAATGCCGCGCCAGGATCGGCCGGACCCGGCTCGTGAACAGATCCTGTTGAGTTCGCGTTGGCTCTTCGCCTCGGGCGGGAAGAGTGATGACGGCGGTGGACAATAAAGCAATGACCCAACACACGGCGAGCGTGGTGGCCGGACAGAGCCGGCTCCTCCAGGATTTGGAGGAGGAAGTTCCGTCTCCCGATCCCGGTTCTCGCCTTGTCTCGGGCCGCGGTAAAAAAGCGATCATAAGGCCCAATCGCATCCGTCCTCCAAAGGCGAAGGTTCGAGGATGTCAATCTTGGAGGAATGTCGGGAGATCCTCGCGGTGCGCTTCTATCCACATTGATTCTAGCGAGTTTCTGCCGCTGTCGACACTCCCTGGGTCCGTTTGTTTAACAATCCAGTTCGCGCGTCAACGGCGTTCACTTCGACGCAACGCCTTATCGACTGGCCGAGATCGACGATCGGCACCCATTCGTGCGCCGCTTGAGTGATCGGCCGCCGTGCGAAAACAGGAAAAGGCCGGTCCTCGCCTTCATTAGTCATAGCCGTCACATTCGATCAAACCCTGCTGGGTTCGTTTCGCAGTTTTCCGTTTGCGGGTCTTTGCCGCGTGCCAAGCCCAATTCGGTTGTGCCATCGCTCGTCATCGCCGTCACAATCGATCAAATCCTGTTGGGTTCGTTCGGGAGTTTTCGAAGTTGTGTACGCACATCCGTCCAAGCCGAGGAGATCGGCCGGTCCTGCTTCACGCGTGTGCGCTGAAAGAGACAAAGTTACGTATCTTTCACTATCGTCGATACCGAGGAGGCGGTTGGATTAATCTTCGTGGATTTCGCGGATTGGTTTCGCGTTTTGTCGGTCGCCTGGAAAAGGAACAAAATGCCGGTAATCGTGACCGTCGAACTCTTGGCCAATTCCATCATGAAGTGTTTTCGTTTCGCTGGATTGACCGGGTCGGCGAACCGGCGGGGCCCGACGGCGGGGTGCAATCGACGCGGTGATTGATGTCGGCGATCACAGCGTCTGATCCAGCGTCGGATCGGCTTGGAGATGGGAAGAGGGTCCGTCTACCATGCACTCAACCGGGCAAAATGCTCAGTTGGCCATCTTCGATACTGACGAGGACGACGCGGCCTTCGGCGCGTGCTTGGCCAGGCTTTCACCCAGTATGATAAGCAATTGCTCGCCCCTACCGCCTTATGCACAGCCACGTCCGTGTCCGCGCTGGCCTGCGCGAGCGTAGCGGCCGCTCTCGCTTCGTGCGCGGGCTTACGATGACGCACGCGCAGCGGCGGCGCGCCCACCACGGGTCTGCCGGCACCAGCCAGCTCTAGCAGGGTCGGTTCAAGTCATTCCCCGTGCGATCCGACAGCCAAGTCCTGAAGGTCTGTCGTTACGTCGAGCGGACCGCCCGCGCGCCGGTCTAGCGGAGTACGCGGAGGACTGGAATTGGGGCAGCCTCGGGTCGCGTCGGCACAGGGACGCGGCGGAGCGGCCGACGCTGAACCCCCCGGAAAACGGGAACGGGACAGTCGAACGGGAACGGGACAGGTCTGATATTCAACCTATCGCTCCACCCACTGGGCGGCCCAGTTTATCAATATCGGACCTGTCCGGCTTCTCTCGCTCCCGCTTCTCTCTCTGATTTGATGGATTTTCTGCGCTAATTATTCCTCAGGTTGATTGCTGATACTTTGGGATGTGTGCTGGGCTGCAATCCAGCGAGTTCGATGCTCTGGCGTGAAGCGACGCAAAAGCTGACCGAGCGAGCGACGAGACGAGACGAAGTGGTTAGAATGTGCCAGGTCATGTGCCGAAACACGGAGAGGTCCTCGGCGTTACGGCTCGTCGCGCTCTAACGCCGCCGATCTGCCTCGCCGCCCTTCCCGCGTCGTATCGGCTCGTGTATCCTCTAAAGTCAATCCCGCGGCCAAGCGCGGTCCGCGGGTACCGACGAACGACGAGGCCGAGATGCCGCCCCTATCCACCCCTATGAAGACGGCCGAACTCGAGGTCCACCTGCGCGGTCGGGTCGACGGCACCTACCCCGTCGCCATGAGGTATTGCGCCGCGGAGAGCGACGCCGACAAGGTGCTTGCAACCCGACGGGACCGCGAAGCTCGACGCGGACATCTTGCTCACCGACGGTGACAAGTACGGCCCGGAGCTCACTCGCCAGTTCTTCGACAACCAGGATGTCAAGGGGCAGTTTAAGAACGCCTTGATCGCCGCACAGGCGGCCCAGCGGCGCTGCGGGTCCGCCTGTTTGTTGACCCCGCCGCCAGCGAACTTCACGGAGTTCGATGGGAGCTTCTGGGCGACCCTCGCCAGTGGCCGGAACACTGGGTACCGCTGTCGTTCGATCAGAACGTCTTGCTCGCGCCGACCTCAGCGGCTCCGATTGGGGGCCGATCCGCCTGCGGGCCCGTTACGACCTGAAGGCGCTGGTCGTTGCCGCCGACCCGAAGGGGCTCGGGCAATACGACTCGCTTCGGTGGATGTCGACGGCGAGGTCCAGCGGGCCGACAGCGATGTCTGGGCTGGCCGCGATCAAGGTCGTCCGGGGCCCGCGCACGTTCGACCAGTTCCGCGCCGAAATGCGGTACGCGTACGACATCCTGTACCTCGTGTGCCACGGCTCGCTTGACGACGATGGCCGGTGCGTGGCTCTTTCTGGAAGGTGACCCGGTCGGCAACGGTGTGCGGGGCAAGGTTGATCGCGAGGACGTGGATGCGCTGGCCGCGGAGATGGCTGCGGTGCCGGCGACCCGCCGCCCCTTGCTGGTGGTGTTGGCCTCCTGCCGGTCGTCGGGCGACGGCGACGACGCGCTCGCCGGCGATGGCGGCGTGCTCGCCGCGCTCGGGCCAAAACTGGCCGCGGGGGCATCCCAGCGGTTGTCGCCATGCAGGGCGACGTCAAGATGCGAACCGTCGAGCGGTTGATGCCGGCCTTCTTCGCCGAGCTCGGCGTTGACGGCCAGATCGACCGCGCGATGGCCGCCGTGCGCCGGGCCGTGATGGACGAGCGCGACTTCTGGGTCCCCGCTGTTCCTTCGCCTCCGTGGCGGCGGGCTCTGGTCCGACGGCTTCCGCGGCGCCGGCGATCCGAAGGGCAAGGTCGCGTGGGACTCCCTGCTCGACCAGATCAACGAGGGCCGGTGCACCCCGATCCTCGGTCCCGCCTTGCTCGAAGACCTCCTCGGCCCGGTCACGGAAGATCGCCCGGGAGTGGGCCGGAGGGAACAGTTTCCCGCTCGCCCCGCACGGCGACGACGACCTGTACCGAGGTCGCCGCAGTTCCTGTACCGTAAAGAGGGCGACGGCGTTTACGACCAGTTCCGCCGGCTCCACTTCAAGGCGGCCCTGCGCTACCGCGGGCGCCTGCCCGACGAACTCAGGTTGGCGACGGGCCAGGACATCGAAGATTGGTTTGGGCCGGTCATGGATGCGACCTGGGACGTCATGGTGCGTTCCGATGAGTCGGAGCCGCACCGCGTGCTCGCCGGCCTCCCATTCTCGGTCTACCTGACGACCAACCCCGATGACGCGATGGCCGCAGCGCCTCGGGCCGCCGATAAAACGCCCGCGATCGAGGTTTGCCCTTGGTTCCAGCCCAAGTTGGAGTCCCTCTCGTCAGCGGCCGGGGCTGCGGTGGCCGCCGCTGCCGCATCGAAAAAGCCTGATCATGAGAATCCGCTGGTCTACCATCTCTTCGGCCGGTTCTCCCGCCGCGAGTCAATGGTATTGACCGAGGACGACTACCTCGACTACATGCTCGGGGTCGCCCTCAACAAGGACCTGATCCTGCCATCGGTGCTCCGGGCGATGAAGGACAACCGCCTCCTCTTCCTCGGGTTCCCGATCGACCACTGGACCTTCCGGGCGTTGCTGCGGACTTTTTGCGACTCGCGGTAGGGGGGCGAACGCCCGTTACACCCACCTCGCCGTTCAGATAAACCCGGAGGAGGGGCGGTTTAGCGACCCCTCGTCCGCCCAGGAGTACCTCGGGAATAGCTTCGAGATCGACAAATCCCGGGTCCAGGTCTACTGGGGGCGGCCCAGGACTTCATCCTGGAGCTGGGGGTGCGCTGGAACGCACGACCGAGCGAGGAGGAGGGCGTCCGATGAGCACCAGCACCCCGACCGAAGACAGGCCCAACAACCCTTACGTCGGTCCCCGTGCCTTCGTTCGCGCCGAGACCCTCTACGGCAAGTGTGACCTACGATTGATGTACCCTGTAAACGACGTCAATAGCGTCCCGACAGCGGGCAAGGATCTGATAATCGTCGCCAACGTGAATGGGTGCGCTTTACTTCCGCATCTTTGACGGTGATCGCATGGTCGTGGACATGGATGAGAAAAAGCTGACGGAAAAGACCCAGCCAATCCGAGATCTTCGCGAGGAACTCAAGAGTTTGTGGCCTCCCCATGAGCTTACCACGACCGAGAAGACAAGTGTATCCACCGCTGTTAGATCAATCGTTGGTCACACTCTCTATGGCCGCGACCGCGAGGCGGGACAGCTTCTCGACCTCTTGATCGCCGAGCGGGTTGTCGTCCTGCACGCCCCCTCGGCGAGGGCAAGACCTCGCTCACCGAGGCAAAGCTCACCCCTCTTCTGGTGAAAGAGAAGTTCGTGGTCAAGCCCCTGATCCGGGTCCATGTCCCCCTGCCGACGGCGGCGGGCGTCTCGGAGGCCAACCGCTACGTCTACAGCACCCTCCTGTCTCTCGACCAAGAAGCCGGCACTGCCGAGCGGACGGCGCCGAAGACCTCGCCCGCATGGGACTCGACGACTACTTCGGCCTCCACGGCAGCGAGGACAGGGACGACACGGTCCTGGTTTTCGACCAGTTCGAGGACGTGCTCACCACCGACACAACCGATATCGCCGCCAAGGCCGACTTCTTTCGGAAAGCGGCTCACCCTACTCCGTCACAGGAACTTTTGGGGCCTTTTCTGTATCCGGGACGACTACCTCGCCTCGCTCGACCCGTACCTCCGTCCGATGCCCACGCGCTTCCACCTTGACCTCCTGGACGTTTCCGGCGCGCTGGAGGCCATCCGTAAGCCAACCGGGAGCCGCGGAGTCATCTTCGACGCTGCGGCGGCCAGCCGTCTTGTCGATGAACTTCGGCAGGTCCGCGTCTCCTTGACCCGGACCGCGGACGCGGCGAGCGGCGTCGCCCGGGTCCTGGGACCTTATGTGGAGCCCGTGCTCCTCCAGGTCGTCTGCCGGCGGTTGTGGAACGAAGTCGGACCGGCCCACACGGAGATCGGCCTCGAGGACGTCGAGGGCCTCAAGGACGTCGACGAGGCGCTGGTCGATTTCTACGAGCAGGTTGTCAAAGAAGCCGTTTTAGAACCGGCGGCCGGGGCGAGGGTCAGCGAGCGGCAGGTCCGCGAGTGGGTCGAGCAGGCTCTAATCACGGAGCAGAAGACCCGTAACTTCGTTCCGATGGGCGATCCGACAACCCGCGGTCTGGACAACTCGGTCGTCCGCCGGCTCATGGACCGGTGGCTCGTCCGCCGCGAACAGCGGCTAAGCGACTCGTGGATCGAGCTGTCACACGATCGGCTGATCGAGCCAATCCTCCGGTCCAACGATGCTTGGCGTCAGACCAACGCCGCCGGTTTCCAGAAGAAGATGAGGGAGTGGCTCAGCCAGCGCCGGTCGAACTCCCGGCTCTTGCTTGGGGCCTTCGAGCTCCGCGAGGCCGAGCGCTGGGCCGCCGACCACCGCGACGTGATCTCCGACGACGAGCGCGAGTTCCTCGAGACCTGCCGCCGCGCCCTCGACGTCGAATGCCGCGCCAATCTCGCGGACCTTGGTTGGGGCGTCATCTTCGCCCACGACGCTGACCCCGCCGTACGCGAGGCGCTCCGCCTTCTGCTCGACCGCCGCAAGGTCCAGGCGGGAGATCGCTACAAGGAGCTTGTTTTCGGCAGCTCAAACCAGCCCGTCGAAGACGCCCAGTCGTTCATCGCCCGCCACGACGCCGCAACTGACGTCGCCGACTACCGAAAGCTCCCTTATTACTTGCTGATCGTCGGCCCGCCGACGCGCATACCGTTCGAGTTCCAGTATGACCTCGACGTTCCGTACGCAGTCGGCCGGCTCTCCTTCGACTCGGCCATCGAGTACGCTCGCTACGCCGCCTCGGTCGTCCGCGCCGAGACCGGGAAGGTCATCCGCCCTCGCCGGGTGGCGCTGTTCGGCCCACAGCACCCTGCCGACCGGCTGACGAAGCTGAGTGCGAACTCCCTGATCAAGCCCTTGGCCGAGAGGCTCTCGTCACTGGAAGATGACTGGGATGTCGTCACCTTCCTCCGCGTCGACGCGACCAAGGCGACGATGGGCCGCCTGCTCGGGGACGAAGCACCGTCCCTCCTCTTCTCGGCCACGCTCGTCGCAAACCTCCGCGACGCTGACGGCGGGACGGCGGCCGAGGTGGCCCTCGTGTGCCAGGAGTGGCCCGGGTTCTCGTCGGTGACGGCCGCACACAGCTTCGCCTCAACAGATGTCCCCGACGGCGCCGATCTTGGGGCCATGATCGCGTTCTTCTTCGGGGGCTCGACCGCGGGAACGCCGGAGTTCAGCTCCTATCCCGAGTACAACCGGGTCGTGCATGGACCTGAAGCCGATCTGCGGATCGCGCCGGCCCCCTTTGTCAATCGCCTGCCGCAGAGGCTGCTCGGGCACTCGGGCTACTCCGCCCTGGCCGTGATCGGTCACGTGGACGCGGTCTTTGGCTATAGCCTCATGAAAGAGTCCGACCGGACGCAACCCGCCCCCGAAATCTTCGAAGGGACGATCCGTCGCCTGATGGCCGGGCACACTGTCGGCTCGGCCGTTGAACTGCTGAACCAGCGTTACGCGCGTCAGGCCCTCCGCCTGGCCGAGGAGCTGCGAAGGCTCGTGCTGAAGAGCTGCCCACGGCACACCGGACTTCCAGCGGTTCGTGGACGACTTGCAGCCCCTGGCGACCGCAACGATTGACTCACGCAACTACATCATCCTCGGCGACCCTGCGGTCCGGAGCCCCGCCTCGATCTTCTTCGACGCGACGCCGGAGCACGATGCGGCCGAGAACGAGGACAAAATCGCGGGACGGCCGCCGGTCGCCGGGCGGGGCCGAGGACGCCGTGGTCGCCAACGGGGTGGACGGCTCGACAGGGGGCTACCTCCTGCCGCCTCTGACGCCGCGACAGATCGCCCTGCTGGCGAGGGGCCTCGAGCCCAAAGACGAGCATTTCCAGGACCTGAAGACTCGGTACCGCAGCAGTTTGCCATCCGTTTAAGTGAGGCAACCAAGTGGCTCCGATAGTGGGGATCGACGTCAGGGAGCTGTCGCAGACCGGCTGGGGGTGATCTTCGCGCGGGCCTCGACCCGGCCGTGCGCGAGGCCCTATTCCCCCTCCTGATGCATCGGCGAGGCCAGGCTTCGAGGAACAACGAACGGCTCTACCGCGAGTGGTGGGGCACCGAAACAGGTTTGCGCCCGGGCGAAACCAAGCTCGAGTTCCTCGCGCGGCAGGGCACGGGTCCCGGGCCGGTGAATCCGAAGAAAATGCCTTATTACCTGCTCCTGGTCGGCGACCCGGAAGCGATCCCTTACCAGTTCCAATACCACCTCGGCGTGGAATATGCCGTCGGGCGTCTTCATTTCGATGCTGTGGCAGACTACGAAAACTACGCCCGTTCGGTCGTCCGTTCCGAGACCGTGGGCGTGGCACGGGGCCGTCGCATCGCGTTTCTGAACCCGACCCACACCGGCGACCGGCCGACTCGCTTGCTCGCCGACCTCTTGACCCGCCCCCTCTCCGAACAGGTCGCGACCGAATGCCCCGACTGGGCCGTCTCTACGGCCTTTGGGGCGGAGGTGACGAAGGCGGTGTTTCGGGACCGGCTCTTCAGCCTCGACTCTCCGGCCTTGGTGTTCACCGCCGGCCACGGTCTGGGTTTCCCCGCCGGTGACCCGAGACAGACAACGCGCCAGGGGGCCCTTGTCTGTGCCGAATGGCCCGGCCCGCCAGCGGCACGTGGGCCGGTCCGCGACGAGCATTGCCTGAGCGCTGACGACATTCCGGACGACGCCAACCTCGTGGGGCGGGTCGCGATCCAATATGCGTCGTTCGCCGCCGGCACATCCCGGCTTGAGGAATCGACTCGCCGCGGAAACCTCCCCCCCGTCCCAATAGCTCCTCAGTCCTTCGTCTCCCCGCTCGCCAGGCGCCTCCTCGCACACCGTCGGGGCGGGATGCTCGCAGTCCTCGGACCGGCTGAACGGTCGTGGGGGTTCTCCTACCCCTGGCCCCAGACGAAGGAGATCGTCGACGTATTCGCCTCGGTCGTCAGTCGATTGCTGGAAGGGCTTCCAGTCGGGGCCGCCACTGAAGTTTGCAGCGCGGGCTACGCCTCGATAGCCACCCTACTGATGAACGAGTTGGAGGACGTCCGTTTCGGCAAGGTGGTCGATGATACGGAACTGGCGGGCCTCTGGGCGACTCCACAACGACATGAGGAGCTTCGTTGTGATCGGCGATCCCGCGGCGCGGCTGCACCTTGACCCCTCACCTGCCGGCGGGGCCGGCTAACGCACGACCCCCCTCTCTTCGCGAACGGCCCGACGGGTCTGGAACACGTTGGTCGATTTGGTTCTTTGCGCTGACATTGTATTCTCGATATGTCGTGGTCATACTGAGTCTTCGGCGTGCCCGCCCTTGGCGGGATGGACCGATCCCGTCGCCCCCAAACCCTCTCTGCGGGAATAGCCACCATGTCCACCGAAACCGTCCCTGGTACCACGATCACATATAAGTTGATTTCGTATGACGAAGCGGGCCGCGAGCGCACGGATGACCCGGAGGGCCTGATGAGCGGCCGGGTGCTCGACGCTCTCGCCGACGCGACGGTCACCGACGTGTTCCTGCTCAGCCACGGCTGGCGGGGGGACGTGCCCGCGGCCCGCTCGCAGTACAATCGATGGATCGCCGCGATGGCGGGTTGCGCCGACGACATCACTCGGATGAACGCGAAACGCCCGGGGTTTCGTCCACTGCTGGTCGGACTGCACTGGCCGAGCGAGCCCTGGGGCGACGACAGCATCGCGGGCGCCGCGTCGTTTGACACGGCCGGGGCCGACCCGGTCGAGGAGCTGGTGAACGAGGCCGCGGCGAAGATCATCGACACCCCGGCGGCCCGCGCGGCCTTGCGGACGATCGTGACCGCGGCCTTCGTCGACAACAACCCGCCCCACCTGCCGGCCGAGGTGCAAGCGGCTTATGCCGCGCTCGACCGCGAGACCGGGCTGGGCCACGGCGGCGAGGCCGCGGCCCCCGGCGACGACCGCGAGCCGTTCGACGCCGACGCAGTCTACCAGGAGGGCCAGGATGCCGCCGTCAGTTTCGGCGGGTTCACCGACGGCGTGCTCTCGCCGCTGCGCACCCTCTCGTTCTGGACGATGAAGAATCGTGCCCGGCGTGTTCGGCGAGACCGGGGCGCACCAGCTCCTCGCGGCCTTGATGAGGGCCGCGGCCGGCCGGGGGGTGAAGTTCCACTTCATGGGCCACAGCTTCGGCTGCATCGTCGCCTCGGCCGCGGTAACCGGCCCGGCCGGCTCGGCGCCTCCCCGCGCCGCTCGACTCGCTGGCCTTGATCCAGGGGGCGCTCTCGCTCTGGTCGTACTGCTCCGACATCCCGCTGGTGCGGGGCACCCCCGGCTACTTCAACCGGCTCGTCGACGAAGGCCGGGTACGCGGGCCGATCGTCACAACGCAGTCGAGCTTCGACCGCGCCGTGGGGACGTGGTATCCCTGGGCGGCGGGGGTCCGGAGCCAGGTCGCCTTTCCCGCCGGCCAGTTGCCCAAGTACGGTGGTGTCGGCACTTTCGGCATCCACGGCCCGGGGGCCGAGGCGGAGGATCGCGTGATCCTCAAGGCCGACCGCTCCTATGACTTCCAGCCGGGCAAGATTTACAACATCGAGGCGAGCGGCGTCATCAACCTCGGCGGCGGCTTTAGCGGGGCGCACAGCGATATCGCCAAGCCCGAGGTCGCGCACGTCGTCTGGGAAGCCGCGATGACCTGAGCCGCGACGTCGAGTCAAAGAACCACGCACCACGACCAATGACCCGGCCCAGCCGGAAGAGGTTTTCAGTGGACGACGCCAGCGAATCGATGGTCTTCAATGGAATCAACGGAACGACCGGCGACTACGCGACAAAGCTCGGCTCGGTGGCCGAACTCTCGCTGGTCGCTCAGGGCCTGTCGATCGACGAGTCGCACCTCCTGACCTGAAGCAGAAGGAGGCGGCGGCCGCGCCGAGCTTCGCGCCTATCGCAGGGGATCGAGGTCCGCGACCTCGCCCAGACCGGCTGGGGGGTGATCTTCCCGTTCGATGCCGACCCGGCCATCAAGGAGGCGCTCTCGCCACTCCTGAAGCACCGGGAAGCCCAGGCTAACGCCAAGAAGACTCTTTTCCGAGTCTTCGAGGGGGTCGTCGCCTACCGCAAGGGGGAGAAGAAGGACGACTACCTCAAGCGCCTGCCGCAAAGTGTCGGCGGCGGCCGGGGCGTCGCGCCGGGGCAGGCGAACCCGAAGAAAATCCCGTACTACTTGATGCTTGTCGGGGACCCCGAGGCGATCCCCTACCGTTTTCAGTACGAGCTCGACGTTGATTATGCGGTCGGCCGGCTCTCGTTCGAAACGCCGCGGGAATACGCCGACTACGCCTCGGCCGTCATCGCGTCGGAGCAGAGCGCACGGCGGCTCCGAAGCGCGAGGTCCTTTTCGGGCGCGGAACCGAGGCGATCGGCGACCCAGATCAGCGCCGACAACATGGTCAAGCCGTTGCGGGAACTGGTCAGCGAGGACTTACCCGACTGGGAGGTCGAGCCGCTGCTGGCGGAGGACGCGACAAAGGCCAACATGCTCCAAGTCCTCGGCGGCGATCGAACGCCGTCGGTCCTGTTCACAGCGACCCACGGCATGGTGTTCGACAACGGCGACTCGCGACAGCTCGGCCACCAGGGGGCCTTGTTGTGCCAGGACTGGCCCGGACCGCTCGCCCTCAAGAAGGTCACGGAAGACTAGTACTTCTCGCGCGACGACGTGGCCTCCGGGGCGAAACTCAAGAACCTGATCGCGTTCTTCTTCGCTTGCTACGGTGCCGGCACGCCGCAACTCGACGACTTCGGCCACAAAGAAGGCGTCTTCCGGCAAATTGCCCCGCACGACCTGGTCGCCGGCTTGCCCCGCCGGCTCATGGGCTTGTCCGGCGGCGGGGCCCTCGCCGTCGTCGGACACGTCGACCGAGCCTGGTCGTTCTCATTCCTCTGGGGACGGGCCGGCGAGCAGCTCGACACCTACCAACAGGCCCTAGTCCAGCTCTGCGCCGGCTTCCCCGTCGGCGCGGCGATGGAAGCGATGAACGCCTTTTACGCCTCCATCTCCACCATGCTTGTCAACGAGATCCACGAAATTAAACACAATCAAACCCCCGACGACGTGGACCTCTCCGGACTCTGGACGGCCCATAACGACGCCCGCAACTTCGTCGTCCTCGGCGACCCGGCGGTGCGACTCCCACAAGGTCGGGCCAGCGGCCTGACGCCGGAAGGGGGGCTGGGCGTGGCCCCGCGCGAAGTGGCAGAGTCCTGAGACCGTTCGCGCAGTCCTTCGTGGTCGTGTCGCATCGGATTGCAGCGTCAAGAGCGTCCGAAAGGAATAAGCTCTACATGAACACATTCGAGATCACAATTCAACGCAGGCTCGGGGACCACTGGCCCGTTGTGGCGAGCAGGGCGTGGGGGGGCATGACCTGGCCGTCCGGGCCGAGGGCATGCTCGGTCGACCTCGATGCGTTGAAAGCCGGGCGCCGCGAAGTGATTACGGCAGAGGCCTTGGCCGGGCCCTATTCCGTGACGAGGTGAGCTCGGCGTTTGACCGGGCGCGGGCACACGGCGAAGAGCTGGCCCAGACAGGGCGGCGAAACGACGACGACTTGCTACATGTCTTGCTGTTCGTCGAGGCCGACGAGCTGGCGCGATCCGCTGGGAGCGGCTGTGCCGCGCCGGTGGGCGGCAAGCAGTGGTCGCCGCTGGCACTCGAGCAAAAGACGCCGTTCTCGCTCTATCTGCCGAGCACGATCGACCGCCAGTTCCGTCCATTCGGCCGCCTGGACCTTCGGGCATTGATCGTTGCGGCCAACCCGTCGGGTTTGGTGGGCTACCGGCTCGCCGCTTTTGATGCAGAGGCGGCGGTCGCTGGCATGCGCAAGGCGCTGGGCCCGGCGATCTGCGCCGACGTCCTCGGTCGGTCGCCGGGGTCAGTCGGTCCCGCGACGCTGGACGCCATCTGCGACCGGATTACGTCCGCGCCGTACACGATCCTCCACATCGTCGCCCACGGCGATTTCCCGACGGACGCCGAGGAGCCTTACCTCTACCTGGCAAAGCCGATGGCACCGTCTCGCACGTTTCAGCGAGCGAGGTGATCGATCGCTTCTCTAAGCTCCGGGGAGCAAGGGGGTTACCGCATTTGGCGTTCCTTTCCTGTTGCGAGGTCGCCGCGCCTGAGGCTGAGGGCGGCGCTCGGGGGCTCGGCCAGCGGCTCGTTCGCGACCTCGGCATGCCCGCCGTGGTCGCCATGACGGACCGCGTCTCGGTCCAGACCGCCGCAGCCTTGGCAGAAATCGTTTTACTTCGACCTCCGGAACCACGGCGCGGTCGACCGCGCCCTCTCCGAGGCCTACGCCGGCCTAGCGAGCCGAGCCGACGTGGCCGTGCCGGTACCCGTCCTTTTCAGCCGCCTCGGAGACGCCCGCTGTTCTCCAACACGCCCGACCGTGAGCTGTCCGGTCCGAGATCGCCTACGGCATTGACCGGTTGGCGCTCTCTGTGCCCGAGCGGGCCCCGGTCTTGCAGCCAGCTTTGACGCGAGCGCCGGGTCCTGCGTGGGTCGCTCGGAGTCGACGAAGGCGAGCTCTCGCCTCAGGCGAAGGCAGAGGCGCGCGACAGGCCCGGGCGGCGATCAACGAACTCTGCGGCGAGGTCGTCGAGCGGAGTTTAAAGCCTTGGCCCTTGGCCAGGACCCGCCGCCATACGACGCCCGATGCCCGTTCCGCGGGCTCTACCCGTTCACGGTCGAGGACCGCGAGTTCTTCTTCGGCCGTGAGCCGCTGATCGACAAGCTGGTGGCGAAGCTCGGAGATGACCCGTTCCTCGCGGTACTCGGGCCCTCGGGTAGCGGCAAGTCGTCGATCGTGCTGGCGGGGCTGGTGCCACGGTCTGCCCCGCGACGGGGGCTCGGACGCGGTCGTGATGACTCCGGGCGACGACCCGATTGGCAGGCTCGACGCCGCGCTGGCGAACGCCGGCGGGCCCCGGTCGTGCTGGTGGTCGACCAGTTCGAGGAGGTCTTCACCCTCTGCACCGAGCCCAAGCCGCGGGGCGAGTTCCTCGAGCGGGTGCTCGGTTTCCCGGCGCCGACCCGCGTCGTGCTGACGATGCGGGCCGACTTCTGGGGCGACTGCCGGCCGTATACCCGAATCTCCGCGAGCGGATGCTAGCCCGCCAGAAGCTGATCCCACCTATGGACGAGTGGAGACTGAGTCGAGCAGTCGACGCCAGGCTGCCGCAGTAAAGCTTCGGTTCGAGGCGACCTGGTCTTCCAAATCCTCGACGACGTCCGAGGCGAGCCCGGGGCAATGCCGGTGATGCACCACGCCCTGCTCGAACTCTGGAAGCGCCGGCATGGCCGGTGGCTTCGGTCGAACGAGTACAGCGATGAGGACAAGGTCGGCGGCGTCCACCGCGCCATCTCCCGCACCGCCGATGCCCTCTACTGGCAGCCGCCACGGTCCGAGCGCGACGCGATCCGGTTCATCTTCGAGCGGCTCGCCCGGATCGACGTCGACGCCAGCGATCCCGAAAAGCGACGCGACACCCGCCGTCGATCAAGGCTCGACGATCTGACTCCCGCTGGTGGCGACTCCGCGTTGCCCGCCGCGTGGTGACCACGCTCGCTGGTGCTAAGCTTGTTGTCACGACGGCCGCCCTGGGGACGGCCGCGTTGAGGTCGAAGTCGCCCATGAGGCCCTGATCCTTCACTGGGCTCGCCTGCGCGACTGGCTTGACGAAGCCCACGACTCCGAACGGCTCGTCTCGCGTGTCCGCGATTCGGCGCCGCACCTGGCAAGAGTCGGGCAGTGAACAAACGAACTGACGCTTCGTGGGAACGTACTCGCCGAGGCCGAGGCACTGATCACAACTCTGGCCCGGCGTTTGACCGACAACGAAGCCCGGTTTGTCCGCGCCTGCCGCGCAGCCGATATGGCCCGCGAACGTCTCCGCCGGGTCGTCACCGCCGCCCTCGCCTGCGGCCTGGTCCTGTCCCTGGGGGCGACCTGGATCGCCCTGCAGGAGTGGGGCAAGTCCTCCGACCTCGCGAGGGAGAAGGGCGTCTGGCCACGAACCTGAGCAACACGAACACGCATCTGGACCTCGTGAACAAGGACCTGAAGGTTGCGGTGGATGAAGCGAGGGCGCATGGGCTCGAGGCCGAGCGGAAGAGCCGGATCGCCCAAGCCCGCGCAGGCTCGCGGTGCAGGCGAAGTCAAAGTTCGAGTCTTCGGTGGTGCAGGCGCTTCTGCTGGCCGCGGCGGCCGTCGAGGCTACCGGCCCCGGCGAGCCGCCCGAGCCGGCCGCCGAGCAGGTCCTACGCGACTTGCTCGCGCAGGTCGGCGGCTACCCACTCAGAGCAGCGGCTGATGGCGGACCACGCGAGTCTCACACTGTGAGCCGGGACGGTCGTTGGCTGCTGAGCGGCGATTCGGGAAAGCCCCCGCTACTTTGGGACATGATGGCCCCCTCGCCACCCAATTCCATGACGGCCTTTGCTTCCGACAGCCTCTATCCGCATTTCGCGGGATTCGACCCGACAGGCCGCTGGCTTTTCCTCGCCTGGAGGAGCGCAAAACTCCAGTCCGGCCGTTGTTTCTTTGTCGACTTGCGGCGTGATCCGGCAACGCGACGGCCGGTCGAGGTCCCTTCCGTCGAGGGACGGGGGGTAACCTTGGTCGACTTCTCACCGGACGGGGCGTGGCTCTTGCTCCGCTTCACCTCAAGTCCTCCCCACCTCTACAAGCTCGGCGGGGACGGCTCGGTGCCCGTCGTCCAGGAGGTCGCTTTGGAGATACCAGGACGAATCGCCACTGATTCAATCGAGTTCCAGTTCGGTCCGGGTTCCTCATGGCTGGCCGGACGTAGCTTGAGTGATTCGCTGCTCTGGGATCTGCGGCCGGATCGGCCCTCCGGTACGCCTCGGGTGCTTAAACTCAGCGCGAAACCAGCGGGCCGAGCGGCCAGCTCAAATTCAGCCCGGACGGCCGGTGGCTCGCCGACGTGTCCACCTTCAGTGCCGAAAGCACCCCCAGTATGTGGGACTTAAAGGCGGACCCAACCGCATCTGTCAAAGTCGAGCTCACGACCGGCGAACGATACAACTCGGGAAATCTCACCTTTGACGTTGACGGACGCTGGGTGCTCTCCGGCCTTTACCTTCGGAAGCTGCCCGAAGGGAAGCATCCCGAAGCTCCGATCCGGATTGACCACTATGGATCGAGCATGGGCTCCAGATGGCGGTTCGCTCGCGGGGGTCGTGTACTGCTCGCGCTCGGGTATTCCAGCACGATCGCCTGGGATCTGGCCTCCCCAGACGTCCCGTCCACACGTGTCGAACAGGAGGGAAAGTTCACGATCAGCGACGACAGCCGCTGGCTCTCTATAACTTCGAAGAAGGGAGAGGCTCGCCTCTGGGACCTCTCGGCAAACTCCCTGAGCGGCCAGACTGCGAGACTACTGCCCGGCGGGCCGGTCGCCAAGGCGGAATTTTCTCCCGGCTCGAAGATCCTCGCGGTGGGCAGCGTGGACGGGACTGTTCGCCTCATCGATCTGAGTGGACCCCCGGACGGCTCCAGCCGGGTCCTCGGCGCGGGCAACGCGCCCGTGGAAGACATGATCTTCAGCCCGAAAGGGCGCTGGCTGCTCGCCACGCAGCAGGGGTGAGCGCCCCCACTTCGAATGCCGACCCAAAGGTCCCATCACCCGCCGCCGGCTTGAGGGGATCGACGTACGCATCAGACAGCATTTGCTATTGTTGTCAAACTGCTTCAAATTCTCCCCTGACGAGTCTAGCCTCATCGCGACGGCGGCAACTCTCGCCTCCCCCGAGATTCTCCTCTGGAAGCTCGACGTAGCGGACATCGCCGGGTCGCTGGAGTACCTTCGCGGCGACGAATTCTACGGTGGCTATCCCGTCTTCCTGGGGCCAGGCCGGTGGCTGCTGACCTCGCCTCTTCGCCTATGGGACCTCCGTGAGCCGCGGGCCGGCGGCTTCCCCCGCATGCTCAAGACCGGCGCGGGGCGGTCGGTCATGGCGAGGTTCGTTGCGGGAGGGCTGGCTCCTCGCCTTCACGGACAAGGACGAACTCGCTTTCTGGGACCTCACCCGGGAGCAGGAATGGCCGGTTGTGACGTTCAAGCCGGACGAAGGATATGCCTCGAGTTCGATCGGCGCCCCAAACCTTATCCAGTCCCGATGGGCAATGGTTGGTCGCCTGGACGAAGGCGAACGGCCTCTGGGTCCACGACCTCTCGCTCCCGAAGCCCGTCGCCCATTCGCTCTCGGGTCGCGGTCCCGGGTTTGTCGCCGGCTCGGCCGCCTTCAGCCAAGACGGCCGGTGGGTTGCCGCGGACGGCCAGCACCATATCGGTCTGGGACCTCGGAGACGGCTCCCTTCCGTTCCGCCGTGTCGATCTCCCGTTTCCGTTTCCGACGTCTCAGAGTCGTTATCAGTTCCGCTCCGGGCGGCGGTTGTTGGCACTCGTGCCGTTGGCACTCGTGCCGCGTGCCGGCTCGACACGCATCCTGCTCTGGGACATGGGCAGCGGGTTCCCAGCGGTCAACGACCCGCCGCGCGAGGCCTCGGGGAGTTGCCGGGATTAGCCAAGTGGAGCGCCGACGGGGCGCTGGGCCTACAACGATGACGGAGTCTTTGTCGACCTGGACTCGGGCAAGACGTTGCACCTGAACACGGCGCTCCCCCACCCCAAGGAGTATCGACGGGTCCACATTGCCACGGAATCCAGTCTGGAGTTCCTCGTCA
Source organism: uncultured Planctomycetota bacterium (assembly GCA_963720335.1). GTDB lineage: Bacteria > Planctomycetota > Planctomycetia > Isosphaerales > Isosphaeraceae > CAVRFS01. The sequence goes on from CAVRFS010000099.1 coordinate 40,366, forward strand.
GCCCCGACGGCCGCTGGGCGATTCCTCGCCGGTCGACGTGGGAAGGGTTCCCGGATGGGGGAAGAGGCATTCAACGAGCTGGCGCCACCTCTTCGACCTGTCCGGCCCCTCGCCCCAGCGTCCGGCGTGGTCGCTACCCGCACTCGAGGAGGCCTCGGCCGAATTAACCCCCGACGGCAGCCGCTGGATTACCGCCGGCGTGAACGGATGCCGGGTGGTCGCCCTCGACGGGCCGGGGACCCCTCGGGTCCTGATCGAGAATGCGAAGGTCCCGGCACTCCAGCGGCCCGACTCCCGCTGGTTCAGTCCCGGTGGCTCATGGGTCGCGTTCGCTAGCGAGGGCGGGCTCTCCCTTGCCCCGCTTAACGGCAAAACGTTCGAACCGAAGCCACTGAGGGGCCTGGACCCGGGCGATCCTTCAATGGCCACGCCGAAGGTGCGCTTCGCCGATCGCGATCGGCTCCTATTCGTCGGGAGAGGCCAGCTCTACACCGACAATACCGTCTCCTTCCTGTTTAGGACCGAACTCCCGGCCGACCGATCCTGGCCGGTGGTCGTCCCCGCGGCCCCGTACGAGGTAAGCCCGGACGGGCTTTGGATGGCCGCGCCATGGATCGGCGACCTGGCCCTTTACCCCCTCTCGGTCGACATGCTGGTACAGCGGGCCAAATCCCTCGCCGGCCGGGAGCTAGGCGCCGCGGAGCACGAGCGGTTCCAAATCGCACCATGACTATTCGCGTCCCGGGTCAGATCGCCCACTCCCCGCTCGATCGCCCTCAAGGTCCGCCGAAATGGCGTTCTCTTCGCGCAGGTTGGTCAATTCTCCGGCGTTCACACATTGCCGCGCGGGCTCGAACACGAGGTTCCAGGACTCTTGACGGGCCCGTACAAATATCTTATAGGGACGGAAACTGGGACGCAGCTAGTATTCACAACGCAGACAAAAAAGCTGCGTCCCACCGTTTCAGTCCCTTTCATTCAAGGCCCATCCCTACAGTTGATTCCTATAGGGTTTCGAGGACGGGACCCCAGCAACCACCCGATCTTTTGACCCAACAAGAGGATCGTCCTCACGGTTCGCCGTACACCTCTCCCGAGCATGACGGATGTGCCGGGCTTATCTTCTTGAGATCTTGTTCGCGTATGATCCCGTACGGTAGACTCCCGGAAGGAGAAAACGGGTCAGGAGCCGTTGTTTGGTCTGGTCATCGTCGCAAGACGCACAAAACGGTGCCCCACCGCTTTTCTCCCCTGGAGTAGAAAAGAAGTCAGGGTCTCGCGATCCTCGAAACGGTAGTCGCGCTTTCGTGTTGTTCACTGGCGACCCTCGCCCCATGACGTGGACGCGAGCGTTCGGGTTTCGGTTGGCCGAGGCGCTCCTCGCACGTTGGACGCGGACCGGATGTCACGCTTGTCCTTCCCGTGTACCACCCGCTCCCGCTCCACCCGAACCCGGGCGGCCTCTTCCCCGCGCCGGCACCGAAAACGGAGACACTCCCTAGTTCATCACGGCCGCCGAGCCCGACGACTGGCCGGCGCTCATCAAGGGGCGTCGGGCGTTCGACTTCGAGGTGATATTCCTGTGCGCTCCCTCATAATTCACCACCTCGTAGCCGGGACGCTCCGGTCGGCCATCTAGCCTCTTCATGTCTGAAAAATTGGCCGCCGACGCTGGAACGTCTGACTTGTCGTTGTCGCGGACGGCGGCGGCGGGACGATGCTCGGAACCCGGAATGATTGAACGAGAGATCAGACTTTCCAGCACCCCCAGCCGAGGTGGACGAGTTTCGCGGTTGCGGGTAGCCTCATCGCAGGCTCAGCCCGCCCTTTACGCTCTCGTACGAGGAACCGGCATGAAGCCAATCGTGGCCTCCGTGGCCCTACTTTCGAGCCTGGCGTTCGCGCGCGCCTCCCGCCGACAAGCCCGACTTTCCCGCGGTCACCCCAGTTCAAACGGCCTTCGACAAGCTGGTCCGAGCAGCCACGGACGCGGACTGGCCTTCCGAGCCACCGCCCGAACGGAGTTGGCCTCCCTGGCGCCAGGAGGCCGTGCCGAAGCTGACCGAGGCGGCGCGGAGCCACGGCGAACGCACGTGTCCTACTGCGCCTGCTACGAGCTGCTCACAATGCTTTCGCGAAAGACGAACGGGCGGTCGACACGGTCGTCCGGTACGGATTGCACGACCAAGACTTCCAGATCCGCTACCGCTTCGCGTTTCTACTGGGCGACCTTAAGGTTTATCACGCCGAGCGGGCCCTCCGGGCTGCGCTCGAGGTGCGACGGGCAAGGACAACGAATCCCGGTACGTCCTGGCAAAGTCGCTGGCCCAGCTGGGAACGCCGACGTCCTCCGCACTCTGTTCGCCGCCGTGTCGGACGATTCGTTCATGGTTCGCCACGTCGGCAACATCGGTTTGAAGGGGCTGAGCGGCAAGAACGTGGAAGATTTCCAGGGGTATCACTACGCCGAGGGCGCGTTCGTCATCGCTGGCCAACGAACTCGCGACAGCGTTCGACGCCATCACCGCGGCCGAGAGGAAGGCTGAGCGGTTCCAGGCGGTCACGGCCTACTTCAAGTGGCTTAAGACCGAACGCCCTGAGCTCTACAAATACGCGACATACCGTCGACGCGAGAAACCGCTCAGTGGCGAGTGCAGTTGGGGGCGGGACGATGCGCGGCGGTGGGACTGGTGGATGAATACGAGGTTGTACGAGGCCGCCTGCGTGGGCCGTCGGAATCTCAGTACGCGTCCGAAGAGACGACCTCGCCGCCATTCTTGCTGCCGAGGGCCCACCAGACCACGTTGCTGATGCTGTTCTTGACGAAGTGAATTGAACCGTCGGCGAAGAGCACGTTGACGCCGCCCGGGTGACGGCTGGACGCGGTGGAGGCCGTGGCGCCCTCGTTGGTCGCCGCTCGCGATTGAGGTCGCACCAATGTCGTTGTAGATGCAACTGATCCCGTTGGGCGGGATGAGGTGATTGTACCGGGTCGCGGTGTAGTAGCCGGTGATCCACGTCCGGCCGCCGTAGGAATTCTGGTTCGCGTCCCCGATCACCCCGTTAGGATTCAGCGCGATGCAGGTTGCGTAAACGTCCGCCCTGGCGCTGCTTGGAGGAGTGATCAAGAACCAGTCACCTGGAACGGATACTGTGTTCGGAGCGCCGTCGCCCAGAATCCGCTCGCTGTAGAGGGCCGTGTTGCTCGACCCATCGGTGATCGCCGCCAGTCCGATCGTCTTGAACGCGATGAATACCCCGTTGTTGGTCTCGATCGTCAGGGACGCATTCAACGTTCCCGTGTCGTTGCCAGCGTTCGCCTCGTAATTGATCCGGCCATAGCCGACGAAGTCGTTCGTGTTGCTCGAGTCGGTCATCTGGTCGAAGTCGGACGGGCAGACGAACCCCGCGACATGGGTTTTGACGACCGTGGCGACACCCGGGTCCCCGATTCCCAGGGAGAAATTGATGCTGTTGAACAGGCCCTGCTGTTCGAGGTGAGGGATCAGTCGAGCCGTCTGGCCCCAGAGGTTGATCTCGCCGCTGCCATAAGCAAAGACCGCGGGCGGGAAGGTGTCGTTGATTGAGTGGTAGTTGTGGGCGGCCAGGCCGAGTTGCTTGAGGTTGTTCACGCACTGAATCCGCCTCGCTGCCTCCCGGGCCGACTGCACGGCAGGCAGCAACAGGGCGATCAGAACGGCGATGATCGCGATCACCACCAGTAGCTCGATGAGCGTGAAACCCGCGCGACGAAGTCGCAACTGAGGAACTCGATCAATCATCATATTTCCTTTCTGTAGAGTCTGAAATGGCGAACGGTACTCGCAATTGAGGCCGACAAGAAATCGGTAACGTCGTCCGTGCAATGCTCGGAGTGTTCCCGAGATCGGTCCCGTGGGTGTACCGATCGTCGGGTTAATTCGCTCCAAATGGTTCCGACGTGGTCACGAGAGGGAGTGTCGGGTCCGACGCCCACTCGTTGAGGCCGGAGACGTAGTGCCGCACGGGGACTCCCAGCCTGCGGAGCGCGAAGACGGTTGCGTTCGAGCGGGCGCCCCCCTTGGAATAGACGATGGTCGGCCGGTCGGTCTCGATCCCGGCTTGGCTCATGAGCGCGCGCAGGGCCGCGGGTTCCAGGAATGTGCCGTCCTCGCGCACCACCTTGGCGGCCTCGAGCAGCTTGGCTGACGGAAGATGTCCGGCCCTGCCGCCGGGCAACGGCTTCCGCGAGATCGGGCAGACCCCCTTGCCGAGATACTCGTCTTCGGAACGCGCATCGACGAGTTGGAAACTTCGCAGTTGGGTGGCCGTCTGGACATCCTGTCGTGAGGCCAACAGCCCTGGTCGGAACGTGACCCCGGCGTTGCGCGCCGCGACCCGAGTCTCGCCGGTGGAGACCGGCCGACCCGCCCGCTCCCAGGACGAAAACCTTCCGTCGATCAGCCCAACCGCGCGGGCGTCCGCGGCGTACGAAAGCCAGAACCAAACACGCCCAGCCGGGAGGTGATACCGATCGTCGTCGTACACCAAGATTTCGGTCTCGGGACCGACTCCCAGTGGGGCCAGCACGCGACCCCATGCGGCGCGGTCGGTCGCCGCCTCGCCCCGAGTCAACGGCTCGAAAACCTTCGGGTCCAGCCAGACGGCGCCGGGGATGTGACCACCGTCGTAATCGGCCCTCGGACGCGCGCGTCAATCAGGCGTAGCGCCGGGTCGGCCAGCCGCTTCTCGAGTTCCTCGTGAGCCACGAGAGGCGGGGGCGAGCCTGTCGCCGGCGGTTCGCCGCCGCGGGACGGACCGCCATCGTCAGGGACAATACGGCGGCGGACCAGAGAAATATACGCATTTTCATCACTAATCTCCTTTAGGCAATCAGAACGTCATAACGACTCGGCGCGTTCGTCTTCCCGGCCGACACCGGGGTTTCGCCCGGACGAGGAGCGCGCAGGAACGGACACCCCACGTCTCCGCCGTCATGACAGCGGGCGACGTGGGCGGTGCGATCAGATCTCAGACGGCGACCGATCGACGAGTCGGAGTCGGGTTCAACACCCTTGCTGGTGACAAGTCGACGGTTCAGCCACGGCGGACTGCGTCCCGCAGGCGGGGTCCTGCATTCGCAGTCGCCGGGTCGGGACGATGATGCGTTGCAAAGAGCGTAGGCGAGCCTAGGCATGGCCGATGGCTTCGAGAGCCATTGGTGACTGCCTGATCCGAAAGCCGGAAGCAAAGCTCGTCCCGGTCACCGTTCACAGCCCATCGCACATGCTCCAGTAGTCGGAGCTTCATCCATACGCGGGCTGATCTCAGAGCCGGCCTTCGCCGTTTCGCCCTGCTCTTGAGCACAGTATTCCCAGTCGAGAACCATCTGTCAAGAGAAAATCGATAATGTCGATCGATTTAATCGGAATTGTGGTAGGTGGCCGTGATTGGTCGACTCGATCGCACTCTTGGTCGTGCTCGATTCTGCGACTCTCGGGTGCGGATGTAGCCATTTCCGCCAGCTTGGGTCGGTAAATTGTGTCCGATCAGCCGTTCGCTGACGCTCATTCCTGGTAGGAGAATATCCCACAATCGAATAGCCAAGTTGCATCTTTTGTTTAACCGATGGCATAATGCGCGTAAGATACATCGCGCTGGTATTCTGCTCGTAAATCCCACCCCAAGGCGATGATTCCATCCATGTTCGCTCCCTGCCAGTCACGGAAGCAAAGTTTGGACACACTTCATGCAACGCATCGCTTCGGATGTGCCGGATGGTATTTGGGCCTCGCGTGTCTCTTCGGTTTGCTGCCAGTTCGTCCCTGCGAGTTTCGGCGCTGACAAAGACATCGCCGCGGTCTCACGGTTTCAAGAGGACATCCAGCCGATCCTCATTGATTATTGCTACCGATGTCATGCGGAGGGGGCCAAAAAGGGTGGAGTGACATTCGACCAGTTCGTTTCTGACGAATCGATGTTGGGAAAGCGTGATCTTTGGTCGGCCGTGCTGAAGAACGTCCGCGCCGGAATCATGCCTCCCGCCGAGAAACCGCACCCGTCCGACAAAGAACTTCAGCTCTTGGCCGGTTGGATCAAGCGAGATGTATTCGGCCTCGATCCCGAAAGACCCCGACCCCGGGTCGTGTAACGATTCGCCGCCTCAATCGTGTCGAATATCGCAACACGATTCGCGACTTGACGGGGTTCGACTTCAAGGCGGAGGAAGAGTTTCCGCCCGACGACACCGGTTATGGCTTCGACAATATCGGCGACGTGCTCTCGGTCTCTCCGCTCCTGCTCGAAAAGTACATGCATGCGGCCGAGTCGATCGTGGCGAGCGCCGTGCCGACCGTGTCGAGGCTGATGCCGGAGCGGACCTATCGCGGGCTCTGAGTTCCACGGGCCGGATGGAAAGGGCAACGCGGATCGATTGAGTTTCTACACGCCGGCGAAGGTATCTCGGTCGTTAACGATCGAGAAGGCGGGTGACTACCGAATCGCGCTCGAATTGACCGTGAATGGAGCGTTCATCTTCGACCCCGGCCGATGTGCGGTCACCTTCAAGATCGACGACAAGCAACTCTCTCGCGAAACGTACACGTGGCAGGATGGGAAGACGTATCGCTATGCGTTTGAGGAGAAACTTGCCGCTGGCGACCACAAGCTGAACTTCGAAGTCGAACCATTGAGTTCAGTCGAAAAAAAGGTCACGTCGATCGATGTTCGGCTCGTCATGGTTCGCGTCCAGGGGCCGATGGACCCAAAACACTGGACCCGGCCTCGCAACTACGACCGCTTCTGGTCCAAAGGCGAACCCCCTCAATCGGCACAGGAGCGCCGGCAATACGCCCGCGATGTCTTGCGACGATTCGCGACCCGAGCCTTCCGGCGACCGGTGGACGACCGAACGCTCGAGCGATTGGTGGGGATCGCGGAAGGGATTTACCAGCAGCCTGGGCGTCGGTTCGAGGAAGGGGTCGCTCGCGCGATGGTGGCCGTGCTGGCCTCGCCTCGCTTTGTGTTCCGCGTGGAAGCGACCGAATCGGACGCGAGCGGTTCGAGTTTGTCTCACCCCTTGCTCGATGAATACGCCCTGGCGTCGCGACTCTCTTATTTCCTCTGGTCGACCATGCCCGACGACGAGCTGGTGCAGTTGGCCGAGCATCATGAGCTGAGGAAGAACCTTGCGAAGCAGGTCAAACGAATGCGAGAGGACTCTGCGCCGAAGCGTTGACCCGGAATTTCGTCGGTCAATGGCTCCAGGTGCGCGACGTCGACGGAATCACGATTAATACGAGGGCCGTGCTCAGGCAGGAGGGAAGCCGGGCGCGGATCGACCTGGATGGCAATCTGCGTCGGGCCATGAGGCGCGAAACCGAGATGGTCTTCTCCCATGTCGTCCATGAGGATCGCGGCGTACTCGATTTGATCGACAGCGATTACACGTTCGTCAACGCGAAGCTCGCGGAGCTTTACGGAATCAAGGGCGTGACAGGAAATGAGATGCGCAAGGTCGCGCTCCCCAAGGACAGTCCTCGCGGCGGCGTGTTGACGCACGCCGCGGTCTTGATGGTGACCTCAAATCCGGATCGAACCTCACCGGTGAAGCGAGGCCAGTTCATTCTGGACAACATCCTGGGTACCCCCACGCCGCCTCCGCCGCCGGATATTCCCCCCTTGGAAGACTCGAAGAAGGATTTCAAGGGTCGTGAGCCGACCGTTCGTGAGCTGATGGTGCTGCACCGATCCAAGCCCTTATGCAGCTCCTGCCATTCCCGGATGGATCCGCTCGGCCTGGCGCTGGAGAATTTCAACGCACTGGGACTCTGGCGCGAAAAGGAACGTGGACAAGCCATCGATGCGGCGGGGCAGTTGATCACCGGCGAGTCGTTCCACGACGTCCGCGACTTGAAGCGAATCCTCAAGGACCGTCACCGCCTTGACTTTTACCGCTGCCTGACCGAAAAGATGCTTACGTACGCCTTGGGGCGCGGCCTTGAGCAGAGTGATGTCGAGACTGTTGACCAGATCGTGGAGCGATTGGATCGCGAGTCGGGACGATTTTCCGCGCTGCTGATGGGTGTGATCGAATCGTCGTCGTTCCAGAAACGGCGAAACATGACCGAAGTGGCCCTTGAAAGTAGGCGGTAGCAGAAAACTTGAAAAGTCGACAAAAACCCTTGGGGAAGCCATGAAACCGAGCCATTCTGATCCTGACCTCGTCGCCGCTCAGCGGCGCGACAGTCATGAGCCGTCGCCGTTTCTTGAGGAACACGGGGGTTTCGTTGGCTGTGCCGGCCTTCGCTTCGCTACTGCCAAGAAACTTGTTGGCGGCCGCTCCCGGCACAGCCGGAGCCGTGGCGATCACTCCGACCGGCGCGCCGTTGCGGATGGCATTCGTGTACGTACCCAACGGGGTCCACCAGGGTCATTGGTGGCCCAAGGTGGAAGGAAAGGAATTCGAGCTCAACCGTACGTTGCAGCCGCTTGTGAAGGTCAAGAGCCAGGTCCAGGTCCTGGGCGGCCTCGATCAAGTGAACGCCTACGCGGGAAAGGATGGGCCTGGCGACCATGCGAGGGCCAGCGGCACGTTTCTCACCGGGGTCCGGGTCAAGAAAACCGCTGGAGCGGACATCCATGCCGGCATCTCGGTCGACCAGGTCGCCGCACAGCACATCGGGCATCTGACACGGTTTCCGTCACTGGAACTGACTTGCGACGGCGTGCGAAAGTCGGGCAACTGCGATTCTGGGTATTCCTGCGCCTACCAGTTCAACCTCGCTTGGCGCAGTCCAACCATGCCGCTGGTCGCCGGAGCCCAATCCCCGGCTGGTTTTCGAGCGCCTCTTCGGCGCCGGCTCGCCCGGCGAGCGCCGCAAGAACCTCGAGCTACGCCGCGAGCAGCAGCAGTCGGTCCTGGACTTCGTGCTGGATGACACGATTGCCCTCGAGCGTCAGCTTGGTCGTCGAGACCAGCAGAAGCTCGACGAATACCTGACCAGCGTGCGGGAAATTGAGCAACGGATCCAACGGTCTGAACAATTCGAGGACGTCCCCAACCCCGCCGTGGATTCTCCGTCCGGCATCCCGGCCAGTTTCCAGGAACACATTCAGCTCATGTTTGACATGATGGTCCTGGCTTTCCAAACCGATTCCACTCGCATCGCCACGTTCTTGCTCGCCGGCGAAGGGAGCAACCGCGCGTTCCCGGAAATCGGCATCCCGGAGGGCCACCACAACCTGTCGCATCACATGGGCAAGCGAGCAATGATGGATAAGATCGCGGAAATCGATCTGTGGTACATGCGGCAATTCGCTCGGTTCCTGGAGAAGATGGAAGCGACTCAGGATATCGACGGCAAGTCCTTACTCTCGAATTCGATGATCGTGTACGGGAGCGGGAATGGTGACGGCAACCGTCATACACACTCCAACCTGCCACTCATTCTCGCGGGGCAGGGCGGGGGCTCACTTTCATCGGGTCGTTATGTCAAGCACAAGTCCAAGCCCATGGCCAACCTGTTCCTCAGCATGCTCGATCGGCTGGGAGTTGAAGGCGTGGATCGCCTCGGCGATTCAACTGGGCGAGTCGAGGGGATCTGAAAAAGCCTCTGCTTGAATTGAGGAAGATCGATTCGATAATCCGCACCGCGATGGCTTCCGTGCCGTCGCGGGTCAGGCGGTCGACTAGAGACTGTCTCGGAAGCGGCGGTGGCCTTATCGTAGGGTGCTCTGTGAGCACCGAGTTCGGCAAAGCACCCAGATCGGTGCTCACAGAGCACCCTACAAATACCTTCCGCGACAGCTTCTAAGCTCCCGCCGCGTTTGCGTTGACCGACGACATGGCGATCCTTGTCAGCGTCTCGTCGGCCTCATACTCTTCGTCCAGGGTTTGCTGGAGGAGCTGGGCGATTTCCGGATGGCCGAGTTGTTGCGCGAAGGTCCTGACGGACCCGTACCCGGCGATCTCATAATGCTCGACGCGCTGGGCAGCGGCGATCAGGGCGGCGTCCTTGACGTCGGATTCACCGTCGGCGTTGATCGCCTCTTCACCCTCGGCGATCAGTCCTTTCATGGCTTCGCAGGTTTCGCGTTTTGGCGGCGAGCCCCAACGTGTCAAAAGCCTTCTCCAACCTCGCGACGTGTTGCTTGGTCTCTTCCAGGTGGTTCTTGAAGGCCCACCTCAGCTTATTGTTGGACGCCGCTTCGGCCATCTTCGGCAGAGCCTTCGTCAGCCTTTGCTCCGCATCGTAAAGATCGTGAAGCTGCACAACGAAGAGATCATCCAAGGTATTGAGTGTCATGTTCGAGAACAGTCCCATGGATTCCTCCGGGGAAAAGTTTTCGGCTACTCGTGGGAATATCACCAACGATTGAATCACTTGCAAACTCCGCGCTTTTCCATCGTCCAAGGCAGGAGCCCAGATTAGGACGTGCCCAGTCACACGCGGGTACTGCAAACGTAGCTGATGTTGATATCAACCCAAGACAGTGTCGCGGAATACGTCACGAACGGTTGCCTGGGAGGAAGTGGCCATGCGACCTGCCAGTTCTTTAAGTGACCATCAGCCGAAAATCCCGTGTCTCGAACGATGGCATTGCCCAACCGATCTGGGCGAAAAGACTTCGGTCACTGCGGCTGAGCAATGCCGCTCACGCGTCCTCGTCGTGGATGACAGCATTGACACTTTGCGCGGGATGGAAATCCTCTTGAAACTTCTGGGTTATGATGTTGAGACCGCCAGCGACGGTCTGACTGCGATCGACATCGCTGGGAGGCAAAAGCCGCATTTCGTGCTGCTCGACATCGGAATGCCGGGGATCAACGGCTACGAGATCGCCGCTCGGCTCAGGCGGGAGGAGTGGTGCGAGGGTTCCGTTCTGGTTGCGATCTCCGGATCCGGCCGCGACGAAGACCGGCGACGATCCACTGAGGCCGGATTCGATCACCACTTCATTAAACCCATCGATCATGCGGCTCTCTTTTCGCTGCTCGGCGCACCAACGACCGGGTCATGACGCGGCGCGTCGGACGACTCGTGGCAGCAATCCCGTCGGTCCCATTTCGCGAGATTCCTCGGGACTGGGGTCTGGACAGATGCCGCGATTGGTGTGATCATTTTCGGTCTTGGAGGTCCGAAGTTTGGTTGGGCGTGACACTCGACCGACGGTGATATTGGTATCGCGGATAGTAATATGCCGCAGATCTTCCACCCGAGTACGAACACGCTTTCGCGACTGACGATCTTCGGCGCGTTGCTGTTCGCGATCGGTCTGATCTTCCTGTGCTACCTCATTTTTCAGTCTCCCTACCAGACGGAAGTCCGGGTCGTGCGTCCCCAGCCGGTGGCATTCTCGCACGAGCACCACGTGCGCGGCCTGGGGATCGACTGCCGGTACTGTCATACCTCGGTGGAGACGTCGTCGTTCGCGGGGCTTCCGCCCACTCACACTTGTATGAGTTGTCACTCACAGATCTGGGCGAACAGTCCGATGCTCGAGCCGGTGCGCACCAGCCTCGCCGAGAACAAGCCGCTGGTCTGGACCCGGGTGCATGACCTACCCGATTTCGTCTACTTCAACCACAGTATCCACGTGCAAAAGGGCGTAGGCTGCGTCTCATGCCATGGTCGGGTCGACCTGATGCCGCTGGCGTGGAAGGAAGAGCCGATGACGATGGCGTGGTGTCTCGATTGTCACCGGCATCCCGAACGACACCTGCGAGAAAAGAACGACGTCTTCCGCATGGACCTGGTCCTGTCGACGCCGGAGCAGCTTCAAAAAGGGCGTGACCTTGTGAAGAGCCACGGGCTCGAACTTGATCGTATGACTAACTGTTCGGTGTGCCACCGATGATACAGCAACCCGACCCCGAAAACTCCTTGACCGACGCAATCGCCGGCAGCGACACGCCGCCGCTCGCGTCGAGCCCCCCGTTTTTCTGGAAAAGCCTGGAAGAGCTGGCGGGGAGAGCGACGATCGACGACGCCGTCGGGTTGAGATTTGATACGTCCAGCGGTGGAAACGCTGGATGGCTCCAGCCGCCGCGATTTTCTGCGGTTCATGGCGGCCTCGTTGGCCCTGGGCGGCATCGGCGGATGTGCTTATCAACCGGCCGAATCGATCGTCCCATACGTCCAGGCTCCCGAGTCGATCGTTCCGGGCGAGTCGATGTTCTTCGCCACGGCGGTTCCCATGCCCGACGGGTTTGCCTGCGGTGTGCTGGTCAAGAGCCAGATGGGACGACCGATCAAGATCGAGGGAAACCCGGACCATCCGGCCAGCCTGGGCGCGGCCGACGCATTCGTTCAGGCCGCATTGTTGACACTCTACGATCCGGACCGATCGCAGATGGTGACGCATAACGGACGGGTCGACACCTGGGAGCACTTTCAGACCCTCGCTCTGGACCTTCGCGAATCGTTGCGGGCGAAGAAAGGGGCCGGCCTGCGCAATCCTGACCCAGACGGTCGACCTCGCCGACACTGGCCGACCAATTGCGACGGATTGGAGGAGCAGTTCCCCGCGGCGAAGTGGCATAGCTACGAGCCGGTGAGTCGCGACGCGGTTCGGGCCGGATGCCGTCTGGCTTTCGGCGAGGACCTCGAGCCGGTCTATCACCTCAATCAGGCCGACGTGATCGTGTCGCTCGACGCGCGACTTCTTGGCGTGGGGACCGGGCCGGCTCAAGGATGCCGGGCGTTCGCCGGGCGTCGCGAGAGGCGGCGACGCTCAGGCGGCGACCTCGATGAACCGGCTGTACGTCGTCGAGTGCACCCCCACGCCTCACCGGGGCCGCGGCCGATCACCGGCTGGCGGTCTCGGCGCGAGACGTCGCCTTGGTCGCCCAGGGCCATCGCTCGCGAGCTGAAGATCGGCGAGCCGTCCGCTCGGCTGCGCAAAGTCCCCGACCGGCTCGCCGGCCATGCTCGCTGGATCGCCGCGCTGGCACGCGACCTGGCGGCCGAATCGCGGCAAGAGCTTGGTCGTTGCCGGCGACACGCAGCCGCCCGAAGTCCACGCCCTGGTGCATTTGATCAACCAGAGCCTCGGAAATATCGGCAAGACGATCGATTTCCTGCCGAGTGCGATGCGGGGCCCGGCGACCAGGCCGGCTCGCTCGGCGAACTGGTCCGCGACATGAATGCCGGCGCCGTCGACACGCTCATCATCCTCGGGGGCAACCCGGCGTACGATGCCCCGGCCGATCTCGAATTCGCCCGGTTACTGGCTGGGACAGAGACCAAGCTGAGTATCCATCTTGGTCTCTATGACGATGAGACGGCCCAGTTCTGCCATTGGCACATTCCCGAGGCCCATGCCCTCGAATCGTGGAGCGATCTGCGGGCTTTTGACGGGACCGCGACGATCCAGCAGCCCCTGATCGCGCCACTCTACAATGGCAAGTCGGCACACGAGCTGCTCGCGATCTTGCTCGGTGAGCCCGACCTATCGGGGCTGGAGATCGTCCGTGACTACTGGCGGCGCCAGAATCTTGCCGGTGATTTCGAGTCGGCCTGGCGAACGGCCCTGCAAGACGGGTTCATCGCCGGTACCGCGCTCAAGCCCAAGACGCGTGACACCGCGCGGTGAAGGACGTCGCCGACCCCAAGCGGCCGGTCGAAAGCGATCGGAAGGCCTGGAGATCGTCTTCCGGCCGGATCCGACGGTCTGGGACGGTCGGTTCGCCAACAACGGCTGGCTGCAGGAAATGCCCAAGCCATTGACCAAGCTCTCCTGGGACAATGCCGCGCTCGTCAGCCCGGCGCCTGGCGCGGCGGCTCGGGGTCGAGAACGAAGACGTTGTTGTGTTACGCTATCATGGGCGCTCGGTGCGGATTCCGGTCTGGATCATGCCGGGACAGGCCGACGGGTCGATCACGGTCTCCTTGGGACACGGGCGGAGGCGGGCCGGCCGGGTCGGCACCGGGGTCGGCGTCGACGTCTATGGGCTTCGCACGTCCGAGGAACCTTGGTTCGGTGGACGGGGCTTGAAGTCGTCAAGACGAGCGAACGGCGCCGCTTGGCGGCCATGCATAGCCATTTCAGCATGGAAGGTCGCGACCTGATCCGGGTCGCCACCCTGGAACAGTCCCGCCAGAACCCCGGCTTTGCCCAGGCTGCCGAGCATGAGCCGGGTCACGGGCTGAGCTTGATCGAGGTTCCCGAGCCTCAGGAGCGTCGCCAGCAGGGAGAGGGGAATGCCTGGGGCATGGCGATCAACCTCAACACCTGCATCGGCTGCGGGGCCTGCGTGGTCGCCTGCCAGGCCGAGAATAACATTCCCGTCGTCGGCCGGGAGCAAGTGCTCGCCTCGCGCGAGATGCACTGGATTCGCATCGATCGTTATTTCGAGGGAGAAGACGACAAGCAATCCCAAGTTCGATTTTCAGCCGGTGCCCGTGCATGCACTGCGAGAAGGCGCCCTGCGAGGTCGTCTGTCCGGTCGGGGCGACCACGCACAGCGCCGAGGGCTCAACGAGATGATTTATAACCGCTGCGTCGGCACGCGGTACTGCTCGAACAACTGCCCATACAAGGTTCGCCGGTTCAATTTCTTCCAGTACACCGACGAGACGACGCCGAGCTTGAAATTGATGCGGAACCCCGATGTGACCGTGCGCGTCGCGCGGGGTGATGGAGAAATGCACATACTGCGTGCAGCGGATCAACGCCGCGCGGATCAACGCCGACATCGAGAATCGCCCGGTGGGGGGCGACGAGGTCGTGACGGCCTGTCAGGCCGCTTGCCCCACTCAGGCGATCGTCTTTGGCAATCTCAACGATCACGAATAGCGCGGTCGCCAAGGCCAAGGCCAGCCCTCGCAATTATGCGTTGCTGGCCGAGCTGAACACCCGGCCGCGCACCACGTATCTGGCCAAGCTGCGCAATCCCAACCCCGAGATCGAGGCAGAGCTCGCGCGATGACCTCCACTGATCCGGAATCGGCTTCCACGCGGGCAACCGCGCCGATCCTCGGGCCGGGGCACACCTACGCCTCGGTGACCGACAAGATCAGTGCGATCGTGCTGGTCCGGCCCTACAACTGGCGCTGGTTCCTGGGCTTCGGCATCGGTTTTCTGCTCACGATGATGCTTTTACTGGCCGTCGACCGTGCTGCTTTGTCGCGGCGTCGGCATCTGGGGGATCGACGTCCCGGTCATGTGGGGATTCGCGATCGTCAATTTCGTCTGGTGGATCGGGATCGGCCACGCGGGAACCTTGATCTCGGCGATCCTGCTTGCTGCTCAAGCAGGACTGGCGAACCTCGATCAACCGTTTCGCCGAGGCGATGACGCTGTTCGCCGTGGCCTGCGCGGGCTTGTTTCCCCTGCTTGCACCTGGGACGTCCCTGGCTGTTCTACTGGTTGCTTCCTTATCCCAACACGATGGGCCTGTGGCCGCAGTGGCGCAGCCCGTTGATCTGGGACGTGTTCGCCGTCTCGACCTACGCCACCGTGTCGCTCTTGTTCTGGTATGTCGGCTTGATCCCCGACCTGGCGACGTTGCGGGACCGGGCCAAGAACCGTTGGGCCCAATATATCTACGGATTCCTGGCCATGGGTTGGCGCGGCTCGGCGCGGCATTGGCAACGTTATCGCACGGCGTATCTTGCTGCTGGCCGGCCTGGCGACTCCGCTGGTCGTCTCGGTCCACACGATCGTGGCGTTCGACTTCACGATCGCGATCCTGCCCGGCTGGCATTCCACGATCTTTCCGCCCTATTTCGTCGCCGGTGCGATCTTCTCGGGATTCGCCATGGTCATCACCCTGGCGATCCCGCTTCGCGCGGCCTTATGGACTGCAGACATACATCACCGACCGGCACCTGCAACAACATGGCCAAGGTCACTGCTGGCGACCGGGCTGATCGTCGCGTACGGCTACATGATGGAAGCCTTCATGGCGTGGTACGGCCACAATCCTTATGAGAAATTCGTCCAGCTTCAGAACCGGCCTTTTGGTCCATATGCCCATACTTACTGGATGTTGATCGCGTGTAACGTCTCGTCCGCAGTTCCTCTGGTTCACTGGGTCCGGGCCAATCCGGTGGTCTTGTGGTTCATCGCGATCGTGGTGAACATCGGCATGTGGCTCGAGCGGTATGTGATCGTGGTCACGAGCCTGCACCGCGATTTTCTCCCGTCTTCCTGGGGCATGTACCACGGGACCGTCTGGGATTACGCGACGTTCTACGGCACGCTCGGACTGTTCTTCGCGTTGTTCTTCTTGTTCATCCGCTTCCTGCCGGTGATCTCGATCGCCGAGATGCGCGAGCTGGTCCATGAAGAGCAGCAAGAGCAACGAGCGGCAAGCGGAGTCGGCAAGCCCCCACGAGGCCACGTCATGAGTGCCAAATCGGAGCAACCGGAAGTCTACGGGCTGATGGCCGAGTTCGACGATCCCGGACTTCTGATCGAGGCGACCCAGCACGCCTACGATCGAGGCTATCGGATGATGGAAGCGTACACGCCGTTTCCCGTTGAAGGGCTGGCCGATGCGCTGGGGTTCCATCGCAACAAGCTGCCCAGGGTTGTGCTGATCGGAGGTCTCGCTCGGAGGAATTGGCGGTTTTTTCATGCAGTGGTATTCGGCCGTGATCATTACCCCATCAATGTCGGCGGCCGTCCGTTCAATAGTTGGCCGGCCTTTATTCCGATCACGTTCGAGATGACGATCCTGGGGCGGCCTTATCGGCGGTGTTCGGCATGTTGGCCTTCAACGGGCTGCCGCGGCCGCACCATCCGGTTTTCAACGTGCCGAGTTTCGTACTGGCGTCGCGCAACCGGTTCTTCCTCTGCCTTCAGGCTCGCGACCCTTTGTTCGAGATCGAATCGCGCGAGTCGATTCCTGGAAGAGCACCACCCGAAAGCGATCTCCGTGGTGCCGGCTTGAACGAATCCGTGACTGTGAAGGTAGGGCGAGGATGAAACGACGAAACGAGACGACATTTGACGGATTCAACCAAGCCGGCGGTCGTCGAGCCCTTGGTCGGCCCTGGCGTCAGGCTCTCGCCTTGACGTTTCTTGCGCGGCTGCGGCAGCGAGATGTACGACCAGCCGAAGTACAAGCCGTATGCGGCCAGCGATTTTTTCGATGACGGCACGTCGGCGCGGCCGCTGGTCGCCGGCACGGTCCCGCGCGGCGACGCTCGTGAGCGGGGCCAGGCTTCGGACGAGCTCTTCACCACGGGTAAGACCGCGGGCAAGCTCGCCGAGGAGATGCCTTTCCCCGTGGATCGTTCGGTACTCGAACGCGGCCAGGAGCGTTACCGGATCTTCTGCACGCCCATGCCACAGCGAGCTGGGCGACGGCCAGGGCATCGTCGTCGAGCGCGGATTCAACCCGCCCCCTTCGTTTCACAAGGAGGAGCTGCGTCAGGAGCCGATCGGCCATTTCTTCGACGTGATGACCCGCGGGCATGGAACGATGTATTCGTATGCCGTCGCGAATCCCGCCTCGCGATCGTTGGGCCATCGCGGCTTATATCCGGGCATTGCAGTTGAGTCAGCACGCGGTCGCGGCCGACCTTCCGCCGGACGATCGGAGCCAGCTCGAGGGGAGCCGGCCATGAGCACGGATATGAGCCTCGCTCCTGAGCTGAGGGCGCGTCTGGACCAGAGTCGAGCCGCGCGCCTGGTCGCGGGATGCGTTGGGCTGCTACTCAGTCTGGCGGCCTGGGCGATCTCGCCGGCCCATTTTTTCCCGTCGTACCTGGTCGGGTATTTGTTCTGGCTCGGGATCGCGCTGGGCTGTTCCGGCCTGACGATGCTCCATCACCTGACGGGTGGCTCGTGGGGTTTGGTGATCCGCCGCCCGCTCGAATCGGGGGCCAGCACCGTGCTGCCCCTCGCCCTGTTGTTCCTGCCGCTGGCTTTAGGGGTGTCGACGTTCTACCCCTGGGCGCGCGGTGAGTCGAGCGGGCACGAGGCGGCTCTCGAAACCACCGCTTACCTGAACGAGCGGTTCTTCCTCATCCGGGCGGCCGTCTACTTCGTTGTCTGGATCGCGCTGGCCTTGCTCTTGAATGGTTGGTCGAACCGGCAAGACCTCACGAGCGACCCGGCGCCGAGTCTGCGGCTGCAGACGCTTGCCGGGCCCGGCATCGTCCTGCTTTTCCTCGCTGGATCGTTTTCGGCGATTGACTGGATGATGTCGCTCGATCCTCGCTGGACGTCCACAATTTATGGCGTCATGGTCATCACGGGCGATGCGCTCGCCACGCTCGCGATGATGATCGTCGTGTCTCTCCTGCTTGGCGTCCGCCAGGCCGATGTCCGAAATGGCGACGCCAGGCAGGCTCAACGACCTGGGCAACCTCATGCTCGCTTTCGTTATGCTCTGGGCCTACATGTCGTTCTGTCAGTTCCTGATCATCTGGAGCGGGAACCTGTCGGAAGAGATCCCCTGGTACCTTCGCCGGACGCGCGGAGGCTGGCAGTGGGTGGCCCTGGCCTTGATCCTGTTCCAATTTTTCTTGCCGTTTTTCGTCTTGCTGCTCCGTGAGAACAAGCGAAATCCGAAGTACTTGCTGCGCGTGGTCGCGTCTGCATTTTGGTGATGCACTGGGTCGACCTGATCTGGCTGGTCATTCCGGCCTCGACCGACCCGGCAAGCCCGCACGTGCCGTGGGTCGAGACTGCCCTTCAGCGCGGTGGCGACAATCGGGATCGGCGGCATCTCGACGGCCTTTTTTATCAGTCGTTTGAAGCGAAGGCCGCTGGTTCCGCTCAACGACCCCACCCTGGTCGAGGCACTCAAGCACGCCGGAGGTTCATGAACATGGAAGACTACCTGCCTCAAGGGCAACCGACCGTCGAAGCGAAGTTCAGCCACCAGGCCAATGCCTTGCAGGTGCGCGGACTGGTCGTGTTCGCGGCCGGCCTGGTCGCCATGATAATCCTGGTCGTGGGGATCATTGGGGTAATGATGACAGGCTTCTCCCACGAAGAGGCCGGACTGGGAGCGCTGGCGCCTGCTCGTTTCGCGGATGACGCCGGTCGGTTTCCCGCCCCTCAGCTCCAGCCCAACCCCGACGTCGAGCTTGTCGAAATGAAAACGGCGAGAGCTCGACCAGCTCAATGGTTATGGATGGGTCGATCGCAAGGCGGGTGTCGCGCATATCCCGATTGATCGGGCGATCGACATCCTGACAAAAACAGGCTTGCCAGTGGTCAAAGCGAAAGCCGCCGGAACCCAGTGGACCCGCGGCTCCCTCGAGTCCAGCGAAACAGGGGCCGAAGCCATGAGGAAGAACACGATCGGAGCGCTGGCGAGGTCGTGCTCAAGCTGGGCGTTCATCCTCGTTCCATCGTGCGTTTCTTTCCCCCCCTTGCGAAGGGGGGAGTCAGCGTGCATGTTGAAAAGTTGGCCACACCCAAGCTTCGAGTTCATCCCGGTGCCCTCGCGCGACTTCCCCCCCTTGCGAAGGGGGGGTTAGGGGGGGTGGACAGGGCATAACGCGCGACTTCGACCGAAGCGGCAGACCCCGCAATCCGGCGGCGGGGCAGCCGGCGGAGGCCGGGTCCCAGCCGAATCAAGCCGCCCCGGAACCGCGTACCAGGCCGTGTTCCGCCGGGACCACCCCCCCCTGACCCCCCCTTCGCAAGGGGGGGAAACTCGCCCGAAATCGGGGTGCACGCGGGATCGCGGACCCCCACTGTTCATCAGTCTGGGATCAGGGGGGGGCCCCCTGCGTACGCAAACCGATCGCGAAGCACCCTCATTCTCGCGTGCATCCTCCTGGCCATCAGCTCACCGGCCCGCGCCCAGGAAACTCTCGGGGGTGTCGTGAGCCAGGTGGGGTTTGACCAAAAGCTGGGCGCGCAACTTCCGCTTGGACTCTCGTTCCGGGACGATTCGGGCCGAGACCTGCGCCTGGGCGAATTGTTCGGCCGTCGGCCCGTGATCCTGGCTCCGGTTTATTTTCGCTGCCCGATGCTCTGTAACCAGCTCTTGAACGGATTGACCCGCAGCTTGAAGCCGGTGTCGCTCAACCCCGGCAAGGATTTCGACGTGGTGGCATTCAGTATCAACCCGGATGAATCGCCCAACCTCGGCGGAGTCAGAAGAAAGCCGCCTATCTCGAGCGGTACGACCGGCCCGGTACCGAATCGGGCTGGCACTTCTTGACAGGCACGGAGGCATCGATTGCGGCCCTGACCGCGTCCATCGGGTTCCGCTACACCTATAATCCTCAGACCAAGCTCTACGCCCACGCCGCGGGGGTGGTCATCGCGACCCCCGACGGGCGGCTGGCTCGCTATTTCTACGGCATCGATTTTCCGCCCAAGGAGCTCCAGACCCAGTTGGTGCAGGCACGTGCCGGGCGCGTCGGCTCGCCGATCGGCCGCTTACTCTTGCTCTGTTACGACTACGACGCGGCGACCGGCAAGTACACCTTGTCGATCCTGCGTATGATCCGGATCCTTGGTACGGCAACCGCCGTTGCCCTGGGTGGATTCCTGTTCGTGATGTTTCGGCGCGAGGGAAAACAGCGCCGCATGAAGCGTTCATGGGAAGAGCTTCCCGGAGAAGCGGACGGGTACGCTGGTCCGACGCCGCACCTGCTAGGCTGAGGCACGCAACATGTGGGATTTTCCGTTATTTCCCGAGCAGGCATCGACCATGGCGAGGGAGGTGGACGCGCTCTACGTATTTGAGCTGTCGTTCGCCGGCTTCTTCACCGTCTTGATCTGCGTGCTGATCGTGACCTTCGCGCGCCCGTTACCGCCAGAAGGCGAACGTGGATCGTGCAAATCCGCCGGTGGCGAACAGACTGATGGAGGTCTTCTGGATCGTCGTGCCGCTCATCCTGTGCATGGTGATGTTCGCCTGGGGAGCGATCGTCTTCTTCCACATCTATCAACCGCCCGCCAACGCGCTCGAAATCGCGGTGGTCGCAAAGCAGTGGATGTGGAAAACCCAGCATTCCGAAGGCCGCTCGGAGATCAACGAGCTTCACGTTCCCCTGGGGCGGCCGGTGAAATTGAACATGATCTCGCAGGACGTGATTCACAGCTTCTACGTACCCGCGTTTCGCGTGAAGCAGGACGTCTTACCGGGCCGCTATACTTCGTTGTGGTTCGAGCCGGTCCGAGTCGGCCGCTATCACCTTTACTGCGCCGAGTATTGCGGCACGAACCATTCGACGATGGGAGGGTGGGTCACTGTCATGGAGCCGGCGGATTTTCAGAGCTGGCTGTCGCAGGGCGGCACCGGTCCGTCGATGGCCGAGGAAGGCGAGCGCCTGTTCGTCCAGCACCACTGCGCCGGCTGCCACCGAGGCAGTCAAACGGTATCGGCGCCTCGGCTGGAGGGCGTCTACGGGCGTCCGGTTCCGATTCAGGAGGGCCGTGACGTCCGGTTCGTGACCGCCGATAGCACCTACATCCGCGACTCGATCTTGAGACCCAAGGCCCAAGTGGTGGCCGGGTATGAGCCGGTGATGCCGTCGTTCCAGGACCAGATCAGCGAGCCGGATCTTCTCAAAATCATCGCCTACATCAAGTCGATCGGGGTGGAGGGCACAACGCGATGAGCGCCACGGCGGTCGAATTCAAGGAAGACTATCTCCAGGCTTACACGCTGAAGTCGTGGCTGTTGACCAACGACCACAAGCGGATCGGCCTGCTGTATATGGCGTCGATCACGTTCTTCTTTTTCGTTGGTGGAGCGGCCGCCACGGTGATGCGGTTGGAGCTCTTGACGCCCCACGGTGACGTGCTGCACTCGCCCGACGCGTACAACCGCTTGTTCACCATGCACGGCGTGGTGATGATTTTCTTCTTCCTGATCCCATCGATACCGGCCGTACTGGGCAATTTCCTGATCCCGCTCATGATCGGCGCCCGCGACCTGGCCTTTCCTTGGCTGAACCTTCTTTCCTGGTACATCTACATGATCGGCGGCGCGATCGCGCTTTTGATCCTGATCTTCGGCGGGATCGATACCGGCTGGACGTTCTACACACCGTTCAGCACGATGTTCTCCAACACGATGGTCGTGCCGGCGGCGACGGCCGTCTTCATCACGGGGTTCTCGTCGATCCTGACCGGGTTGAACTTCATCGTCACGATCCACACGATGCGGGCCGAGGGAATGACCTGGTTCCGCTTGCCGCTATTCGTGTGGGCACTTTACGCGACCAGCCTGATCATGGTGCTGGGCACGCCGGTGCTTGCCATCGCGGTGGCCCTGGTCGCCGTGGAGCGGCTGCTCCACGTCGGCATCTTCGACCCGGCACTCGGCGGCGACCCGATCTTGTTCCAGCATCTCTTCTGGTTCTACTCGCACCCGGCAGTCTATATCATGGTTCTTCCCGGCATGGGGGTCGTCGCCGAAATCATCCCGTGTTTCTCGCGGAAGCCGATCTTCGGGTATCACTTGATCGCCTTCTCAAGCATCGCAATCGCGGTCCTGGGGTTTTTGGTCTGGGGCCATCACATGTTCGTCTCCGGCCAGTCGATGTACGCGGGGATGGTCTTTTCGATCCTCAGCTTCCTGGTGGCGATCCCATCGGCGATCAAGGTCTTCAACTGGACGGCCACCATGTACAAAGGCTCGATCCGGCTCGAAACGCCGATGCTGTACGCACTCGGGTTCATCGGCTTGTTCACGATGGGCGGGTTGACGGGTCTGATGCTCGCCTCGCTCGGGCTCGACGTGCACGTTCACGATACCTACTTCGTCGTGGCACATTTCCACTACATCATGGTGGGCGGCGCAGTCATGGCTTATCTGGGCGGGATCCACTTCTGGTGGCCCAAGTTGAGCGGACGCTTGTACCCCGAGCTGCTGGGCAAACTGTCGGCCTTGACCGTGTTTATCGGTTTCAACCTCACGTTCTTCCCCCAGTTCGTGCTCGGATACCTGGGAATGCCGCGCCGCTATTATGAGTACTCGCCGGAGTATCAGGTCCTGAACGTGTTGTCGACGGCGGGCGCATCAATCCTGGCGGTCGGCTATGCATTACCGCTGGCTTATCTCTTGTTTTCCCTGACTCGACCGGCCGACGCGGGCCCGAACCCTTGGGGGGCCACGGGCCTCGAGTGGCAGACCGATTCGCCGCCCCCGGTCCACAACTTCGACGAGCCCCCCGTCGTGACAAGAGCCCCTTACGCGTACTCTCCCGGAGGAACCGAGGGTTTCGATGGACATGGCCACGACTCATCGCACTGACAGCCCGCCGACCTCGGCCGACGAGCAGCCGATCCTGTCACAGCAGTTCGACGACGTGGATCAGCAGAGCGAGGCGTCCACGCTCGGAATGTGGGTGTTCCTGGGGACCGAGGTGATGTTCTTCGGCGGGCTCTTGACGGCTTTCGCGGTTTACCGCGTAACCGCCTCGGGAGAATTCGCCGCTGGCCAGTAAACATCTGAACGTCTTGCTCGGATTTATCAATACGGTCGTCCTTCTGGGAGCAGCCTGACCATGGCGCTGGCCGTCCGGGCCGCACAGTTGCGGGCCAGGCGGGAGCTGGTCAGGTTCCTGTTGTTCACCATGGTCCTGGGGACCGTTTTCCTCGGAATCAAGGCCACGGAATGGAGCCACGACTACGACGAGCGGCTCATCCCAGGATTCAATTTTCATCTCCCGGAAAAAGACCGGACGCCCGTCGCGCAGGAACAGACTGGATCCGAGAAAAATGGAGATGTTTTTCGTCCTTTACTTTTTCATGACGGGTCTGCACGCGATCCACCTGATTATCGGCATCGCCTTGGTTGGCGTGATGGCCTATCTCT
Organism: uncultured Planctomycetota bacterium; assembly: GCA_963720335.1. Lineage (GTDB taxonomy): Bacteria > Planctomycetota > Planctomycetia > Isosphaerales > Isosphaeraceae > CAVRFS01. Next base: position 64,094 of record CAVRFS010000099.1, read on the forward strand.
CGCATCGCGCGTGGTTTTCGGGTGGCGGCGAGGTGCAAATCGAAGTCACTGGCCTGTACTGGCACTTTATCGACATCGTCTGGGTATTCCTGTATCCGTTGCTCTATCTGATCGATGTCCACCAATGAATCAGCACATCGCCCCAGTCCGCACCTACGTCAATGTACTTATTGCCCTCCTGGTCCTGTTGCTGGCGACGGTCGGGGCCGCTTATCTGCCGCTGGGCCCGTTGCACTTCCCCGTCGCCATGGCCATCGCCGTGATCAAGGCGGTTCTCATCGTCCTGATCTTCATGCACGTCCTGCACGCTCATCGGCTCACCATGATCATCTGCGCAGCCGCGATGATTTGGCTGGGGATCATGATCGGGTTGACGCTGGCCGATTACTTGTCACGCGGTATGGCTTCAGATCCCCGGCAAGTGAATCCGCCCGGTATCCAACGCGAAGGCTCCGTTACCGACGTCTCACTTCGAGCTGTCGAACGCGGAGCTCGCGGCCTCTTGGAATGCGCGCCGCAGCTCGGACGCGTCCGAATTGGGGAAGTTCGCCCGCTGCACCATCAGGATATAGATCCGCTTCTTCACTGGGTCGATCCATGCCTGCGTACCGTATGCGCCGCCATGGCCGAAGGTCCCGGGCGAGAGCGTTTTGGTCACCCCTTGGGGCTCGCGCACGACGCAACAGCCCAGGCCCCAGCCATTCCCCTCGGTGAAGCCGGTCTTCAGGTCGCCTGTCTGGACGGTGTTCATCAGTTTGACAGACTCCGGCTTCAGGTAGCGCCGTCCGTCCAGCTCGCCGCCATTGAGGACCATCTGGCAGAAGCGGCGCGTAATCGATCGCCGTGGAGAATAGGCCGCCATTTGCCGCCGGGAAGCGGTCGCGACTTGTGGGAGACTTACCGTACAGGATGCTGACCTCGGCCGGTTCGAGTTCTCCCGCACTGGTCCTGCGATACGATCGGGCAAGCCTAGGGAGCTGCTTCTCGTTGAGATAGAAGGTCGTGTCCTTCATCCCGAGTGGACCGAACAGTCGCCCCTCGACGAACTCGTCGAACGGTGCGCGCCGAGACAACCTCGACCACCCGCGCCGCCGTGTTGATCCCCGACTGGCAATAGACCCATTTCGTGCCCGGCTCCTGATGGACGGGCTTGGCGACATAAAGCGGGATCACCCCAGCCAGGTTCTTGATGCCGCGAGCCTCATTGGCCGAAATCTCGCTCATTCCGGAGGTGTGCGTGAGCAGGTGGCGGATCGTGACCAACGCCGGTTTGCCGTCGGCGGTCTTGAGACTCTTGAACTCGGGCAGGTACTTCTCGACCGGATCGTCGACAGACAGCTTACCTTCATCCTGGAGCATCAAGACGGCCGCGGCTGTGATGGGCTTGGTCATCGACGCGATCCAGAAGATGGCGTCGGGCCGCATTGCCTTACCTTCGCCGATATCCGCCTTGCCGATCGCGTCCAGGTGCAAGATCCGATCGGGCGTCGCCACCAGCGTGACGGCGCCCGCGACCTCCCGATTGTCAATGAACGGGCGCAACCGCTCGCTGATGGTGGAAACCACAGGCGGGGAATCAGGCTCGCCGGGTTTCTGTTGAGCATTTGCGACGGCGGCGGTCGTCACCAGCGACAGTGCCACGACGGCCGCGGTGAAGATCGAAGCGGCAAATCTCGGCATTTTGAAGACCCCATATGAATGAACTGAAAGCACCGGATGCAAGCAGTCCGACCCGCCGGACCTTATCCGGTCGATATCAATCCCCATTCGACTTGAGCGGATTACACGATTCAAGACAGATCCGGCCGAATTCCGTCCGCAACGCCGCTGCTTATCGGTCATGGCTGGTCTCCACGACAGCGCTTTTCTGAGGGAACATTCAGCGCTTTCTGCGCGGCCTTCATGAGTAATCGCTCGTCTGACAATTCGTTGTGGGGGTCGGTCGATGAAAGAGGATCCACCGATCCGAACGTCTGACGCGTGCGATCCGCGGCTGATGCAGGGGAATTCAAGAATTATCCGCCAGAATCGCGTTGCGGCGGCAGACGCCAGCAGCGAGGGCGAATCACGTCTCGGACCAGACCGGTAAATTCCATCACGCGTATTATGAGATAACAGATGTCAACCTCAAAGCGCGCGTGTCCATGTGCCGCCGACCGAGGTTCAGCATGGTGGTTGTTGTGCCAGCCCTCACCGAAGACGACCAACGAGACCCATAGATTATTCCGACTGTTGTCCGCCGTTTCGTAGCTGCGGTATCCCCAGAGGTGATTGACCGAGTTAACGATGAATGTCATGTGCCAGATCGCGACGACGCGCAGGCAACCGCCCCAAACGAAGAGTGACGCCCCGAGGAACGGCCCACCGGCGAGCCATCCCACCAAAAAGAGAGCGGTGAACAAGACTCCGTTCAGGGCGAGAAAATGGCGTTCGAGATTGCGATAAAACGGGTCTGCAGCCAGCTCTGGGGCGTACCGTGCTCTATTTCGGAGATCGGGTAATTCCGGGTGGCTGTAGAACGTCCAAAAGAAGTGCGCCCAGGCGAAGCCCGCGAATGGTGTGTGCGGGTCTAGCGGTCGATCCGCCTCCTTATGGTGGTAGCGGTGGTTGCCCACCCAACTGATCGGCCCGATCTGTAGCGCGAGCGTGCCGAGGATCGCGAGGCAGCGCCTCGACGATACGAGGCGCGCGGAAACTTCGATGAGAAAGCATCCGGTGAAAGGCCAGGTTAATGCCGAGCTGGCCAGTCGCGACGAGGAGCGCGAAGAAGGCGGTCAATCCCTGCCATGAAAAGAACCAGGGCGACGATGCCGCCACCACGTGAATCAGCGTAACGCCCGCGAACGATGCCGCTTTGAACTGGCCCGTCATGGCATGAGAACGGTAGTGCATGAAACGGAACGTTTCTTGCTGGGGCGTCATCTTTCACTCCGTTCACGAGACGATCGATCAATCCTCGGCCAACTGATCGCTACCATTCTCGTTCCACGTCACGGAAATCGACAGCGAAGGTCAAGAAGGATCTGCGCATTATCTTGTATTTGGCAATCTCAATCTTATGTTGGCTGCTCCGTTTGGTTGCACGCCGGCGAATAGACCCTCAGCGCGGCGGCATGCCCCACGGCGACTTCAGATTGTTGATCGCGTATGCGCGATATTCGTCCACGACGAGCGAATAGCCTGCAAAAGAGATCACGGGTAAGACATTTCTGAAGGGAGAATCGCATGGCCACTCAGACTTCACGTCCTCCATCCCACAACGATTGGCGTCGACTGCACGCGTTCGGGTTGCCGGCGGGGAGTGTTCGGGCTCTGCTCGCGGTCCTGATTTTCGCTACCGTCTGGGGCCTGCTCGTCGTCCAGCCGAACCAGGAAGTTCCGGACTACTTCCGAGATCTCCTCTTCATCATCATGGGCCACTATTTCGCAGCCCGCAGGTGGTCCGGACCGGCCGAAGAGCCAGGGCCCCCACCGCTGTACTTGCCGCGCGGGAGCGTTCGTATCTTTCTCGTACTCGGCAGCATTGCGGTCGCGATCCTGCTGTTCCGCCAGGGCCGGTTGACCTCCGTGGACGAGAATCCGGGAGTGGTCACCCTCCTCTTGGTCGGCGGTTTCTTGCTCGGCGTGGGTCTAAACACGGTCGCAACCTGGTGGAGAGACCGAGGCCACCAAACCCCGCGGATCGTTGAAGACCTACGAGCCTTGATCTCGATGGCGGCCGCCGCGATGCTGGCGATTCTGGTCTGGAACCGCGTACTCGACCTGTTCCCGACGACGGACGTTGCCGATGCACTCCTGATCCAAAGGGTCCATCTGGGCCGCTTCGGGGTCGAGCACGTCCTCGCCGCGGTCGTCGGATTCTACTTCGGCTCGAGGTCATAAGATCGAGGATCTTGCGTCACAAGACTGCCCGGCGCGGTGCTCCAGTTTGCCAACCGATCAGCGGCGATGCAGCAGCGAGGTAGAGGGTATTTGGTTCAAGAGAGCGAGAATGATGCCGTGGATGGCATAGGCCAGGATCATGAGTCCAACGCTCAGAAATACCCAGTCTCGGGGCATCGCCGCACCACGGGTGACAATCATGGAGGGGCTGAAAGCGACGCACGCACCCGCGATCAGACCAACCGATGGCAAATGGTTCCTTCAGAGCAATCTGACTTGCTGCTGATCGGCCTTTTGGCCCAGCATGCCGTAGAGGAAGTCACCGGCAAAGTACATCGTGCCGAAGAAAATCAAGACGGTCGTGAATCCATCCCGGCCGTAATTGCTGTCCGGAACGGCGGGACGGGTTGGAACTTAACGTGCCGGATCTCTCTCAGCGAGAGAGACGGTGATCGCCATGAAAGTCCCCGCAGCCAATACTCCGGCTAGACCGGACAGCAGCGCGACGAAAAAGGAAACGAACGGCGTCCTCACCATAGAAGCATCGGGCAAGACAATCCGGCTTGCGTCCGCATCGGTGACGGATGTGGTATCGATCTCGGCAACCCAATCAGCCGGGTTCCCGGGGGCGTGCATCGCGGCGGAAGCCTCGAGCACCATTTCAGTCGACCTCGCTGCGCGCTAACTCGGGAGTACGGGGATCCGAATTCTGTCTGTTCGAGGAATCGGATCTGTTCCCGCGCGAATCAATTCCCATCGCTCAGTTTCCTTCTGCCCGGCGCAACCGACGAGATTTCACGCCATTGCTCTAAGAGATCCTATTCAAGAATCACGGCACGCGGCGCAAAACTCGACGTGGGAATTTCTGCGTAGGGCGTGATGACCAGGCGACTCTCGCTGGCGAACAGGCCTGGTTAAACTGAGGAGCAGGCCCGTTAGCACTTCCGTGGTTAAACCATTGGGAGTGCATGGAGTTCGCCCCGGACCGGGCGGAAGTGCATAGCCACGGGCGCTTGCCCCTGGAAAAATGAGCCCAGCATCTTGAGAGTCAGGATAGTGATGTCCGCGGAATGGAGACGATTGCGTCGAAATCGGGCCAAGCCAATGCCGCGTGCATGATTTTCCCGACTTTGCGGTTCTAGTGGACTTGGAGCTTGACGGAGCTCAACTGGTTTTGTGACATATTCTTCGTGACGGAGGCGATTCGAGGCGCGGCCTGATGAGATGTAGGATCAGGCCGAGGTGACGCCGACTCGCTTGGGGCACAACTTCGCCGGCGAAATCCGTTCGTCCAGCCTTTAGATGAAGACTTCTTGCGGGCTTAACACAGCATGCACCCCGCACCTCCGGATTCCGGCGAGAGAATTCCAAGAACAGGGTGTAAGCCATGGCTGGTCTGAGATCGCTGGACGTACAACTGGAGGCAGTGACCCCCTTGTGGATCGGGGGCGCGAGCCTACAGGCCGAACTTCGGCCGCCATCGGTACGGGGCTGCCTTCGCTTCTGGTTCCGGGCATTGGCCGGCGGTCTCATGGGTGAAGTGCTGAATGACGTCAAGCAGGCGGAAGGCGGCTGTCTACGGGAACACATCGCACTCCTCGTCCGTCGTTGTCCGCCTTTTCGGATCGCCGAAAACGAGTGTTTCGGTTGTCGATGAGAATGAGAAGGATTCCGGATTGAGCTACATGTACTGGTCGGTCTTCCAGCGGCAACGCGATGCCATCCTCCCGGGCGAGCAATTCCGGCTTCGCCTGAATTTGCGCCCCTTCCCCTTGGCCGCGGTGGAGGTGGCGGGGCGGAAGCTGGAGATGTCGGACCGCTTGGAGCTGGCGGCGGCTTCCCTTTGGCTGTTGTTGCGGCTGGGAGGGGTTGGCGCGCGGGCGCCGCTGTGGCGGGGGAATGCGCGCGGTCGCCGAGCCGGAAGGCTGGCCAACGAGTTTGCCTCCCTTGGTCAGTGTCGCCACGAGCCCGGCCGACGCTGCCGCGGAACTGAGCGCGGGCGTCCAGCGGGTGCGCCAGGCAGCGGGCTGGCAGGCGCGACCGCCTGCGGACCCGTCTTCGTACGACATCCTGCACGAGCGCGTCTGTCAACTTTACCTCGCTGACAAGACATTCCCGTCATGGTGGGAGGCGGTGAACTGGGCCGGCGAGACGTTCCGGGCTTTCCGCATCGAACACAAGCTCGACGCCAGCGGCGTCGCCGCCCTGTTGACGCAGGGCCGGATGGCCGTGCGCGCACGATCCAGCGAGCCACCCTGGGTTTGCCGATCGCCTTTTTTTTCAAGTCGATCTTCGCTGACCTGACCGCCCGGGGAGTCGATTCCCGAGAGGCGCGCCGCAAGTCGTCGGCCACCGTGTCGCCCTCCCGGGGGCTGGGCCGCGCATCGCCGTTGTTCTTCCGCGTCGTCCCGTTGGCCGGCACGCCGGCCACCTACGCTGTGCTCATGGGAGTGTTCCGCTCCCGGTTGCTGCCGGATCATGAAATGACTGTCAAACCCGGCGATTTTTCCATCCGGCCGGTGCGAGTGGACGTACCGCGCAGACTTCTCCGTGATTGACCGCTGGTTCGACCACGTCCGCGGCCAAGGAGTTGGGTTGCAGCCCGTGGCGCTTGGGTAAAATGAGAGAGGATGTGACCGGGCTCGACACGGCCCGGTTTTCGCATGACCACGGCCGGATTAGGTGCCGGCGAGTTTCGGAGGGTCGCGATGTTTGCCGCTGCCGAATGTATGTTCATGTACGTGGAATCGAGCCTGCGCGTGGGCAGCGGCGAGGATCGCCTCGAAGTCGACCTGCCGATTCAGCGAGAAGCGGCGACCGGTTATCCCGTGCTTCCCGCCAGCAGCCTGAAAGGGGTGTTGCGGGCTCGCGCCCGGTCGCAGCAAGCCCCCGTGGAAATGCTCGGCCTGCTCGGCTCCGCGCCCGAAAGTGACGAGAAGCAGCCCAGCAGCGTGGTCGTCTCGGACGCCCTCCCGCTCCTGTTTCCGGTCCGCTCCATGACCGGCCTGTTCGCGTGGGTAACGAGCTTCGATGTCTGGTCACGTTTCCAGCGCGACTTGGTCGCGTACAGCGTGATTGTCCCACCGCCGCCGCAACTGCCGGTGCTTGCCACCGAGACGGCGGGCGTGGCTCCCGAGACCCCACTGCTCGGGAGCAAGCAAACCCTGGTGTTGGAGGAGCTGAGCTTTCCCGCACAAGCGGTCCCGGAGTTGGGTGCCTTGGGTGCCTGGCTGGCGGATCACGCCTTCCCCGACGAGCCGTCCTTCGACTTCTGGCGCCAGCGGGTGAAGCACGGCGTTGTGCTTCTGCCCGAGGGGGCATACCGTTATTTCGTCACCCACGGGACTCAGGTGGTGCCGCGGATCCGCATCGACCCGAGCACTGGAACGGCGAACGATGGCTCGCTCTGGACCGAGGAATATCTCCCACCGGAAACCCTGCTGTACGCCCTGGTGGGAGCCAATCTGCCAGAAAGCTCGCCGGCCTGGATCAAGAAGGCGACGGATGTGACCGATTGGGTGCGAGGCCTGGCCCCGCGTTACCTCCAACTGGGTGCTGGGCAAACGCTGGGGCATGGCATCGTCCAAATTCGCTGGACGGGCAAGGGCAAGAAGATCGCCCGCGCCCGCGGGGGGAGCCGGGCCAAAAAGAGCTAGTCCGCATCCTGGCGGCAAAACGCTCACATTGAGGCGAATGCACCGATGAACACCGACGACGCGCCTGCAACATGAGCCGCACCGGCATGCGGCCCGAGAGTCAATCGCGGAGGCCGCGAAGGGGCCGTTCCCGCTAAAGCACTACATCCAGGTGGTTCAGCAACTCCAGATGCTGCTCCAGCGGCACGGCCTGGGCCAGGCCCTGGTTTGCCTGGAAATGCGCGGGGACGGCAAGCCCACCAGTCCCTACAGCATGCTCGCGCGGCAACTGGATCGGTGGTTGCTGTTCAGCATGGCGGTTCGGCGCTCGGTCGGCGCTGACGGCGCTGTCCACTCGCGATAGCCAGTACTATCGGGAGGCGAGCGAGCAAACCTGGCTGTTCATCCGCGCCGTGCCGCAGGGCCTGGAGGAAGCGCGATGAACTGGTCTTGGAGGATGCCGCAATACTTGCCCTGGGCGACGCCGTACCCGCTCCCGCGCGACACGAGCGAGGCGCTGATGGCGGAAGGCCATTGCGAGAATTTCAGTCTGCTAATGGATCGCTACCTCGCCTACGGCGACAATCGTGGCCAGTTGCAACTGCTCCGGGAGCTGGCGGACCGCAGGGCCTTGGTGCCGAATTTCACCGGCCAGACGGAGCTGATCGAGGCGCATCATGCCCGCTGGCAACTCCTGGCGGCGGAGTTGGGTGCGATCACGTTCACCGCCCGGCCCGAGTGGCGCGTAATCGTCGGCCTGGGCACCAACGACATCCTCGGCGGAGGAATGTCGCTACATCCGATCTTCGGATTTCCGATCATCCCCGCCACGGCCCTCAAAGGCGTCAGCCGCGCCTACGCCCGATGGGTGCTGGAACGGCCAGAGGAAGAGCTCGATAAGCGCTTTGGAAAGGTGGACGACCAGGGCGCCTTGCGTGGGGATTTGCTGTTCCTCGAGGGCATTCCCACGACGTCGCCGGTGGTCGAGCGCGACGTGATCAACCCGATCTTCGGCGCCTATTACCGAGACGCAGCAACGCCGCCGGCCAATTACCTCGCGCCGCAGCCGATCTTCTTCCTGGCACTGGGGGCGTCTAGCCAGTACAGGATGGGTATAGCCAGTCTGAGCGGCGACCAGGAGGCAGTCGAGCAAGGGACCGCGTGGCTCAAAGGGGCGCTCACCGAACTGGGAGTGGGAGCCAAGACCGCGGCTGGATACGGGTACTGGACGCTGGAATGAAGGCCGGCAGCTTTGACGGTGATTCGAGTACCTCTGGTCCCTTCAGGATGACCCACCCGGATCTTCGGCCCTTTCTCGAAAAGCGATAATGGGAAATGAGGCGCAGCCCGCGACTCCACCACAACAGTCCGTCATCGACGCGGCATCCAACACCGTTATGCTCGCTTTCGATCTTGTCGGCCCGCGTGAGCACAAGGTACTCACGACCTGATCCATGTCACTTTGAAGTCAGAGGAAGCGAACTGCGAAGCGGAGCGGCCCGATCTGAAGCCGCGGGACAGCCGCACGTGATTCGCCACCGCCAACACGTAGAGCGCGAATGAGCAAAAAAACGCGGGCAACTCTCAAACAGTTGGATTAAGCTCGAAAACACTCATGTACTAATGAATAGAGTGGCAAATTGAGAACGTTGCGCGAGTTCGAGTCTCGATGGCGGCAGGCGCGACTTTACAGGCCGCGTCCGCGAGAATAACATCAAAGGGAACCGTTCACCGCATTGAGTCGTTTGGTTCGTCCGCGCCATGGGCGGCGGACTGGCGGCTTGATGGCATATCCGTTTTTGGTACTCGTCCCAGTCCGTCATTGAAGCGAGGCATGAAATGTCTCAAGCCATCGTAAACCCGGAAGAGCTTCGGCGGTTCGCAGCCCGGCTCAAGCAGTTCAATAACGAGATGATCGGGCAGTTGACCACGTTGCATGGTCAACTCGCGGGTCTCTCCCAGACCTGGCGCGACCGCGAGCACGATAAGTTCGTCGAGGAGTTCGAGCAGACCCTCCAGGTCGTCAAGCGGTTCACCGAATCGACCAACCAGCACATTCCGTTCCTGCTCCGCAAGGCCGAACGCATCGAAGAATACCTGCAACAGCGTTAGGTTAGGAATCCGACATGAGCAAATCCGCCAACGTCTTGTCCGTCGATACGCTCAGGGACTTCAAGGTCCAGATGGTCAACTTTGCCGAGGATGCGCGCAACTCCCTCAGCGGAGTCGACATGGAGCTGCGCCGCATGCGCGATTGGCTCGAGCGCGACCAGCTCGGTTACTGGGTGGCGCAGATCAAGAAGCGGCAAGAAGATTTGATGCAGGCGCGGAGCGACCTGCACCGCCGCAAGCTATCTCAATCGGGAAGCGACACGGTTTCCGACGCCGATCAGAAAGAAGCGCTGCGGGACGCCACGCGACGGCTTCACAAGGCCGAGGAAAAGGTGGCGGCGATCAAGAAGCTGATCCCCTTCTTGCATCATGCGATCGACGAGTACCACTCCCACTCCCAGCCGCTGGGGGACCACCTCGCCGGCGGGTTCGAGAAGAGCCTGGCGGTCCTGGACAAGATGACGAGCGCCCTTGATGCATATGCCGCGCTCAGAGCGCCGACCGCGCCCAAATTCGACTCCGCGCAGGAAACGGGTGCGGCATCCGCGACCGCGGCCGGCTCGTCGACCACGACCACAGCGGCGGATGAGCCGCCGGCCGAGGCCGAGGCCAAGACAAAGACCGCGGGCGAATCCACTCCAAAAGCACCGAATGGTCCGGCTGAGCCCGCCGCGACATCGACGGCTGGTGAGCCGGCAGTCTCTGGGAGGGTATCATGAGCGCTCAATCCGGCCGGCTCACGCATGCTCTGAAAAAGCTCCGGGAGCAATGGGAGATCGCCCAGGAGACCTGGGTGGACGGGGTCGCACGCGATTTCGAGAAAAACCACATCACGCCACTCGAACAATCCACCAAGAACGCGATCACCGGAATGGAGAAGCTTACCGAAGTGCTGGGGAAAATTCGGGCCCAGTGCAAAGAAGACTGACGGAAAAGGAGTGAGGAAGTTAGTTCTACTGTAACGGTTTTTCTACAACTGCTTGATTTCCAGCGGGTTACGTTTTGTGGACAATCGCACACATACTGGTCGCAACCAACCATCTGCCAACAAGTTACGGCGTTAGCTAGTTCGAAACGGTTACAGTAGAATTAGAGGAACTGTTGAAATATCAGAGCCACTGTGGGGAGGACGGGCCGGCGGTCCCGCGTTGGGGCCGCGCCGGGACGTAGCCGTCACCAATCGATCGTCTTGATCTTGGGCCTCGCTGAGCCAATCTTTAAATACGGACCTTGCAAATCATGCCTGAGTCGCCACTCGTTCAAAAAGAAACCGTCGCGCTCACGGACCTGGAAACGCTGGTCGCGGCTCGGTTTAAGGGCGAAACCGAGACCGAGCTGGGCTTTCGCAAACGGATCGAGCGGGAAGAGGCCGAGTACAAGGCCGCCGCGCGTCAGCTCGCCGGCAAGTTCAAGGTCGACAGCGAAAGCCTCGACGCCGAATACGCCCGCGCGCAAACGAAGTGCTCCAGACCTTTCAGCGCACCGATCAGGCGGTCAAGGACGAGTATGCCCTGACCAAGAAACAGATCGACGAGCAGTTCAAGAAGGACCAGCGCCGGGCCAAGAAAGCCAAGGAAGAAGCGGGCTGGCAGGCGCTGGCGTTCTTTGAGGGCTCGAAAGACGAGGGGACCAAGTGGCGCCGCGGGGTCGAGGCCAACTGGGCCGCCGCTAAAGAGGACCTTCATATCAAGCAGGATGACGCCGAAATCGTCCTCAAACGATGCGGCAAATTGGCGGACGCCTCACTCCCGGTCGCTGAGGCGACAGTGGCTGAAGCGATCTGCCCATCCCCGCCGCGCCGTCTGGATCGCCCGAGACGGCTCAGTCACCGGACACGGTCGACGAGGGAAAAACCATCGACGACGAGAGCCCGCCCCCCTCTGATCCGCTCCAGAGCCTTCAGGAGCTCACGGCCCGGATTGAAGAGGAGGTGATCGCGCTGGCGGCCCTCAAGCTTCCCAAGTTCCTTCGCCCCGACGTGTTCGTCTGGCCGTTCCTGTTGCTGGGCGCCGCGGTTATCGGCGGGCTCGGCTTCGCCACCAACAATTGGACGTTAGCGGGAATCGTCGGCGTGATCGCGGCCATCGCCGCGGCGGTCGGTGCTCGAATCGGACTGGTCTCCTTGGCTGGTCCCAGCGTGGCGAAACACGCCGTACCGCTTCGTAAGGCAATCGAGGATGCAACGACGCTGGTCGAGGAAAAAAAGGACTGGATCAAGAACGAGTTCGACAGCAAGATGCGTGGCGCTCGATGAGAAGCGGGTCAACGCGGTGCGCGACGCCGAAGAGAACATGTCTCGCCGCGTCGCCGAGTTTCAGAGTCGGCAGGAAAAGCAGACCGCGGACGCCGACGCGACCTATCCGGTCAAGCTCGAGGAGATCCGCAAGCGTCGTGACGAGGGGAGCAAGAAAGTCGAGGAGCATTACCCGCCTCGCATCGTCGCACTGAAGGAAAAATACGAGAAGGATCGCAGCGAGCTCGACCAGTCGTACGCGAAAACCAAGGCGACCACCAAGGAGCTCTACGACGAGGCCTGGCGCAACCTGATCAAGAACTGGACTGAAGGGATCGCACACGTCAATGAGATCGTGACCGAGGTCCGAGACGAATCGGAGCGCCGGTTTTTGAGTTGGTCCAGGCCGGATCTCGACGGTTGGAAAACTCCCACCGAGGTCCCGCCAGCGATGCGGTTCGGCGCTTTCCGCTTCGACCTCAACGAATTCCCCAACGGCCCTCCCCGCGACCCTCGTTTGAAGACCGCGGGGCCGACCGAATTCGAGCTGCCGGCCCTGCTGCCGTTTCCCATTCACGGCTCGATGCTCATCAAAGCGGCTGATTCCGGTAAAGACGCGGCGATTACGCTGCTGCAATCGCTCATGCTTCGCTACCTCACGTCAATCCCGCCGGGAAAGGTCCGTTTCACCATCGTCGACCCGGTCGGCCTGGGAGAGAACTTCGCCGCGTTCATGCACCTGGGCGATTATCATGAGCTTCTGGTCACCAATCGGATCTGGACCGAGCCGCAGCACATCGAGCAGCGGCTGACCAATCTCACCGAACACATGGAAAATGTGATCCAGAAGTACCTGCGCAACGAATTCGAGACGATCGAGGAATACAACACGATGGCCGGCGAGGTTGCCGAGCCGTTCCGGATCCTGGTCGTCGCCAACTTCCCGACCAACTTCAACGACACCGCGATCAAGAGGCTGGTGAGTATTGTCAGCAGTGGTGCGCGGTGCGGGGTTTACGCCCTGATTCTCTTGGACACGAAGCTCGGGCTGCCGTCCGGTTTCCAGATCAAGGATCTCGAAAACCACTGTGTCATCATGAACTGGAAGGAAGGCCGGCTGGCGTGGAAGGAGCCGAATTTCGGCCGGTTTAACCTGAGCTTGGACGCACCGCCCGACGCGTCGCGGTTCTCCGAGCTGCTCCACAAGGTCGGTGTCGCGGCTCGCGACGCCAACCGGGTCGAGGTTCCGTTCGAGTTCATCGCGCCCAAGCCCGAACAGTACTGGACCTTCGATAGCAGCAAGGGGGTTGACATTCCCTTGGGCCGGGCTGGTGCAACTAAACTGCAGCATTTGAAGCTAGGGAAGGGGACTTCGCAGCACGTGCTCACGGCCGGCAAGACCGGTTCGGGCAAGTCGACATTGCTGCACGCCTTGATCACGAATGGGGCCCTTCGGTACAGCCCCAACGAGCTCGAGCTCTACTTGATCGACTTCAAGAAAGGTGTCGAGTTCAAGGTTTATGCCGCGATGGACCTGCCGCACGCCCGCGTCATCGCCGTCGAGAGCGAGCGCGAGTTTGGTTTGAGCGTGCTCCAGCGGCTGGATGTCGAGCTCAAGGACCGAGGCGAGATCTACCGGCAGTTGGGCTGCCAAGACCTGGCCGGCTACCGAGAGGCCCGACCTGAAGTCCCCATGCCACGCGTCCTGCTCATCGTCGATGAGTTTCAGGAATTCTTCGTCGAGGACGACAAGATCGCGCAGGAGGTCACGTTGTTGCTGGATCGCTTGGTCAGGCAAGGTCGTGCGTTCGGCATGCACGTCATCCTGGGCTCCCAGACTTTGGGCGGCCAGTACTCGCTGCCGAAAGCCACTCTCGGCCAGATGGCGGTGCGGATCGCCTTGCAATGCAGCGAGGCCGACGCGCACCTGATTTTGAGCGAGGATAATACGGCGGCCCGCCTGCTGACTCGGCCAGGCGAGGCGATCTACAACGATGCCAATGGAATGATGGAAGGAAACAACCTGTTCCAGGTCGTCTGGTTGCCCGACGAGCGCCGCGAAAAGTTCCTGGAGCGGATCCAGGAGATGTCGCGCGAACAGCATATCACCAAGCCGCCGCCAATCGTCTTCGAGGGGAATCTTCCGGCCGATGTAAGCAAGAATCCGTTGCTCAACCCGTTCTTGGACATGACGGAATGGCCCGCGGCGCCCAGGGTCGATTATGCCTGGCTGGGCGATGCGATCGCCATCAAGGACCCAACCTCAATCGTCTTCCGGCCCCAGAGCGGCAGCAACGTCCTGATCGTCGGCCAGAACGACGAGGCGGCCTTGGCGATGTTGATGATGGCGCCGATCAGCATCGCCGCGCAGCATCCACCGATTGGTCCCCAGGCGTGCCGCTTCTACCTGCTGGACGGCAGTCCGGTTGATTCGGCTCTCTCGGGACAGCTTGGCCGGCTCAAAGACGTCCTGCCTCATCCCGTGACCAACGTGACCTGGCGTGACCTGGGCGCGACCTTCACCGAGCTGGCGGCGGAAATCGAGCGCCGGCAGCAGAACGCTTCAGACGATCTAGCGCCGATTTACATTATTATCTATGACATTCAGCGATTCCGCGACCTGCGCAAGGCGGATGACGATTTCGGCTACTCGCGGTACGACGAGAACAAACCGGTTCCTCCGTCCAAGATCTTCGGCGACGTGCTCCGCGAAGGGCCGCCCCTGGGCATTCACACCATGATCTGGTGCGATAGCGTCAACAACTTGAACCGGACGTTCGATCGTCAGGGCACCAAGGAATTTGAGAATCGCATCATGTTTCAGATGAGCGCCAACGATTCGAGTACGCTCATCGACACGCCGGCCGCGGCCAAGCTGGGAGAAAACCGGGCTTTGTACTTTAGCGAGGAAGAAAACCGAATCGAGAAATTCCGGCCTTATGGCATACCCGAGATGCCCTGGCTCGAAAACGTGAAGAAACGGTTCGCGGCCCGCCCGCTACCCGATGTCCCGAGTCCGAGCGCTCAGCCGCCATCGCCAGTCGCGAGCGGAACCGAAACCGAGCCCGGTGGAAACGGAGCGGCCGCTCATGTCGAGCCACACTCGCCGCCCGCGCCGGTCTTCGACGAGCTGCTCGATCCGCCAGTCGAGGCTCTTTGAGCCAGAACAGCACGCGCCGGGCCTGGACCGCCGATCACGAGAAGCGTTGCGGATCGCTCGCCCCGTGGGCCGATCCGAGCACGGAGCGATTCCGGTGTGATATCGATACCTCGGACCTTGATCTCCAGCGTGCCGATCTGATTCTTGACGATCATTTGTCTCAATCGCTTGACGTCGAGTGGAGAGACATCCTTAACCTCGAAGGCGCTGAGAAAAGGGGTTGAGACCAAGTTCTCGCCGGTCAAGTAGTCCACTCCCTCGGTCACGCGGCTCAGCCGATGAAACAGGGCGAATCCATCGAGCAAACCGGTCCGGAGGAGCGAGGGGTCGGGATCGTAGATCCACGGCAAGAGCGGAGAAACGGCGGCCCGTTCTGATGACGGACCGTCGCGATCGGTCCAGGTCACATTCTCCGGGAGCCGGGTCGCGCGGCGCCGGCAGGAGGCAAGCGAGCCGAACCAGGCCGTGGCCTCCTTGCACTCGCCGCGGAGACTGATCAGCTCGACCTCATACTCCGAACTCGGGAAATGCCGGGAAAAGTCGCTGGCCGGGCTGAGCTTGATGGCCCCGGCGGCGACTCGCCCAGGAAGCGAATTCCAGAAAGCCGGGCCAGGGGCGTAGTCATCGAGCGACCGGGCGCGATTCGACCGGATGGCCCGGCGGTCGGGGTCGAGATGAACCCAGGCGCTTTCAGGAATCGAGAAGGTCTCGGCGCGGGCTCGAACCGGCAGGACACGGTCGGCGACGGTGTATACTCCAGCATTATAGGCGATCCGACGGCACATGCCCGGATCGAGGTCAACGGCCACAACATCGGCCCGCGAGGCCAGAGCAATCGCATCGCCGCCGATCCCCGCACAGAGATCGACAGCTAATGCACATGCGAACCGAATGGCTTTATGCTTCGCGACGATTTCCGACGTGCACTGCTCGATTCCGACCGGGTCGACCCACATCTGCTGACCACGCTCGAATTTCGTCGCGGCCTTGCGCCGCCCTTGGCACAGGCGAATCGCGGCGGAGACAGCCTCCGGCGAAGCCAGTTGCCGAAACCGGGATACGTTCGCGGGACCGATCGATCGGACTTGTGCCACTGCGGTCAGCAAGCGAGAACCGGCCTCGGTGGAGAGGACCCAGGCCTCGGCATCGACCGCATCGGAGGGTGCTCTGTGAGCACCGTCCCTATCTTCGCTAGAATGACGGTGATGTTGCATGCAAAGGACGCTGACAAGGAGGCGGTCTTGCTAGAACACTTGGGCCTGGACTCGGAGCATTCCCTACCCGCGGTCCCACCGATTGTGCGCGAGCCGCTGCGCCTGGGCCAGGTTCTGATTCCATCGCGCTTCTTTCTGGCGCCGCTGGCCGGTTACACCAGTCTGGCATTCCGGCTGGCGGTTCGGCAATGTGGCGGACTCGGCCTCGCGACGACAGACCTGGTCAACGCCCGGTCGTTGGTCGAGAAACGGCGCCGGGCGCTCGAGCTGGCCGAGACCTGCGACCAAGACCGCCCGCTCTCGATCCAGATCTACGGGACGGGCCTCCCCGAGATGGAACAGGCAGCCCGGTGGGTCATCGAAGAGCAGGGGGCATCGGCCGTGGATATCAATATGGGCTGCCCCGTCCGGAAAGTCGTCCGGAACGGCGGCGGGTCGGCACTCATGTGCCAGACCGATCAAGCCGTCAATCTCGTCTCGGCGGTCGTCAATTCGGTGAAGGCCCCCGTCACGGTCAAAATGAGGCTGGGATGGGACGACGAATCACTGACGGCGCCGGCCTTGGCGCGTGCCTTCGAGCAAGCGGGCGTCGCGGCTGTGATCGTTCACGGTCGAACGCGCGAGCAAGGGTTCAAGGGCAAGGTGAACCGTTCGGGGATCCGGGCGGTCGTCGAGGCCGTCGAACGGATCCCGATCGTCGCCAACGGGGATATCCGGACGATTGCCGAAGCCGCGGCGACATTCGAGGAGACCGGCTGCGCGGCCGTCTCGATCGGCCGGGGCGCATTGGCCAATCCCTTCATTTTCCAGCAGCTTGATTGCTGGGTACGAACGGGCGAGCCAGGTCCGTTGCCGAGTTTCGAGGAACGACTCGAGCTGATGCGGTTTCACTTCCACGGGTTGGTCGCGCGACGCGGCGAGCACTACGGCTGCTTGCAGTTCCGCAAGATCCTCAAGTGGTACTACCACTTCACTCGGATGCCCAAGGCGTTCTACCGAAGCTTACTCAATCTCTCGAGCGCGGCCCTGTTCGACGAGGTCATGGAGGCCGTCCATGCCGCCGGACCAGAATCGGCGCTGCCAGGCCATCACGAGTTCCACGTGCCGGTTCCCTCGGGGGCGATCGATAAGTGGTAGAAGCCGTCGAGTGGAATCCGTGATACATACCCTTCGGCGAGTGACATCCCGGGCGATCGTTTCAAGGGCAAATCTGAACAGGACCTTTACCGTGAAAACACTCAAGGAATTCCTCTCGGAGCGTGCGGAGATCGAGCGAGGTAGAGCCGACGACAAGAAGGCGCTCCAGAACGAATGGATCCGGGCGGTACGTCGCTTGAACCAGCAGATCGGGGAATGGCTGCTGGATGCCGATCAGGAGCGGCTCCTCAAGATCGATGAGAGATATTACGAAATCAGGGAAGTCGATGTGGGAGTCTATAACGTGCCTGGCCTGGTGATCCGCATGGAAGCCAGGGAAGTCCGAACCGTACCTATTGCTAGATTGGTTGTTGGCCCCGAATTATCGAATGGAATCATCCGGGTCACTCGTTCTTTCGGGCGTGTCGACCTGACGGACGGTGGCGAAAAGTTCATGCTCTTTCGCTCCCAAAAAGATCCCTCCGATGAATGGGTGATCGTGGAAGAAAAAGCGTACACACTCAAGAGATTTGATCGCGAAGCTTTCGAGGAAGCGACGCTGAGTCTGCTCCAATGAACACGCTGGAAGACGCCTGGAAGTGGTATTGTGGAGCGAGATCGCAAGTGCAATTGGTGCGTCGTCTTGCCTCGGAGTACTGGGACGAACTGCCCTGGACGGGCAGGCTCGGTGGAGATGACCGGTTCAAGGAAATCGAGAGCGAGAAACTGCGAGACGACGCGGAATTCACACTGGTCCAAATGGACGATCTCGCCGTGCTTGTTCTGTTTTCCGTTTTCGAATCCCAGGTACGCGAGCGCCTGGCTACCGAACTCAGAACTGAAGTGGGTGAAAAGTCGCTCAGCCATCCCGTTCTGCTCCGAGCGGTCGAGGACCTCATTGAGCAAGTGGAGGAAGGTAGCTTTTTCAAGGGACTTGGACCATACAAGTCTCTCGATGCGGACCTCGTGGAGGAGGTCAATCAGGTTCGGAGATACCGGAACTGGGTTGCCCATGGGAGACGTGGAAAGAAGCCTCCGGGTGTCGACCCCAGGACCGCGTACGAACGGTTGAATCGGTTCTGGACTCTTCTCAAAAACCAGTCGAGATATTTCGAAAATCTCGATTCGACCTGAGGAAATGAGTATTCGTGACTGGCGGCATCGATTCTCGCCCGGCTTGAGTGCCGCCAGGATCAGTCATAAGATGGCGCCAGGGTCTACACGGAAGGAACGGACATCAGTGAGGATCGCACAACCTCGTGAAAAAGGGAGAACACGCAATGACGACCGCAACCGAATCACGCCGCAAGGTCGCTCGCTCGCATCAGACCAAGCAGCTCATCGACGGCAAGTGGCGCGACAGTGTCAGCGGCAAGACGTTTGAAACGATCAACCCGGCAACCGAGGACGTCATCACTCAAGTCGCGGAAGGGGATGCGGCCGATATCGACCTGGCGGTTAAGGCGGCCCGCAAGGCGTTCGACGCTGGCCCATGGCGCACGATGGATGCCCGCGATCGCGGACGCCTGCTGAACAAGCTTGCCGACCTGATTGAGAAGAATATCGACGAGCTATCCGAACTCGAGACGCTGGATAACGGTAAGCCGATCAGCGAGAGCCGGAACGCCGATTTGCCCTTGGTGATCGACTGCCTGCGCTACTACGCCGGCTGGGCCGACAAGATCCACGGACAGACCATACCGGTCCGCGGCCGCTACTTCTGCTACACGAGGAAAGAGCCGGTTGGGGTCGTCGGCCAGATCATCCCCTGGAATTTCCCGATGCTAATGGTCGCCTGGAAGTGGGGTCCTGCGCTGGCCGCTGGGTGTACCGTGGTGATGAAGCCGGCGGAGCAGACTCCGCTGTCGTGCCTTCGCATGGGCGAACTGGCACTCGAGGCGGGATTTCCGGCGGGCGTGATCAACATCGTCCCTGGCTTTGGCGAGACCGCCGGAGATGCTCTGGTCAAGCATCCCGGGCGTCGACAAGATCGCGTTCACCGGATCGACCGAAGTCGGCCGGATCATCATGCGAAACGCCGCCGGCACGTTCAAACGGGTCACGCTCGAGCTGGGGGGCAAGAGTCCGAACATCGTCTTCGCCGACGCCGACCTCGACTCCGCCGTCAACGGCGCGATGCTCGGGTTGTTCCTCAATCAAGGCCAGTGCTGCTGCGCCGGCAGCCGGCTGCTGGTCGAAGACAAGGTCTACAACGCGATGGTCGAGCGGCTCGCCGCGGCAGGCGAGAAGCGCAAGCTGGGAGACCCATTCGATACCACGACCGAGCAAGGCCCACAGGTGGATAAGATCCAGTTTGACAAGGTGCTCGGCTATATCGATGCCGGCAAGCATGAGGGCGCTCGGTGCGTCACGGGTGGCGAGCGGTTCGGCTCGAAGGGCTATTTCATCAAGCCCACCATCTTCGCCGACGTGAAGGACAACATGAAGATCGCGACCGAGGAGATCTTCGGCCCGGTGATGCAGGTTCTAAAGTTCAAGGCGATCGATGAGGTGGTCGAGCGGGCCAACACCACGGACTACGGTCTCGCGGCCGCCGTCTGGACCCGCGACATCAAAAAGGCCCACACGATCGCCGAACGCCTCCGGCGGGCACCGTCTGGATCAACTGCTACGACGTCTTCGACGCCGCTGCGCCGTTTGGTGGGTTCAAGAGTAGCGGCATCGGCCGCGAGCTTGGCGAGAAGGCTCTAGACAACTACACCGAGCTTAAGACTGTAACCGTCGCCTTGGAATGATTGGGCTCGACTTCTCACGAGGATTTCGGCTGACTCGCCGTCTCCCCTTCAAGATCGAGGAGGAGACGGCGGATCTGTGCCGTTGAGGCTAATCAGGTTGGTATGCGATTCCCCAGACCCGGAGCAACTCGACGCAAGCTTCGTCGAAATTGCCAGAGAAATCGATTTGCTGATACGACGGAAGTATCCAGGACAATTGCGTATAGTCACCAGGAGTTTTGATGATCGATACTATGCTCTCGTTATACCGGTCAGCGATCAGGGCGAAGTTCAGTTCACGCTTGACTCATTTGGATCTCAGGGCGTTCTCCGACAAGATCAGGAGAAACCAGTTGCAGTGCCGTAACGCTCGCCCGATTTCGTCATGCCACGCTTGCCCTCCCAGGAGGCGAACCGGCGCATACCACGCGGCGATTCCATGACGCTTGAGCACGTCGACGATTTTTTCAGCGAAGACACGATCCTGGCTTGAATGGGAGATAAAGACGTTGGCCCGAGGCACCGCTGCTCGCCGATTCCTGACCATCAGCGGCTTGCCTTGACCTTCAAGTTCAATTGCTTCTCGAATCGGTCAAGCGCGGCCTTGACCTGCCTGATTGCCTTGCCGTGATCGGCCCCGACGTGGACTCCCTTCAATTTGTTTAGGTACGAAGGGACGTGATCTGTGGGCTTGACATAGACCGGGAGAACACGGAAAGCAAAGTTCTGCGCGAAGGGCGCATATTCGATCTCGCGGCGCACCTCCTTCGAATTCAGCGCGTCCGGTGAGATGAGGACGATCATCGCCTGCGAGGTTTTCAAGGCGTTGTCGATCCTTCTTCCCCATGCATATCCCGGGTCTAGCTCGTATTCATCGAACCAGACCTCATGGCCGGCCTTCTGGAGCCCGTCATACAACTCTTTGGCGAGATCCTGATCAGGCCGGGCATAGCTCAGGTAGGTCTTCATGGCAGGATTCACACCTCGTCTGTCATCATCAACGGTCAATCATGCATTCGGCATTATAGGGCGAGCGGGTCGTGTCGCCCAGTTTGGGTAGCGTTCAAGGACCCAACCAGTGGGGCCCTGCGCCCAATGCGGGCATCTTGATGACGCTCAGGCTGAGGATATGCGGGTGCTGCCGGACGGTTTCGAGCGCTCCGGGGGTGGTACGCTGTCCAGGTTGACCACACCGATCGCTTCGCCTCCTTGATCCTCGCGGCCGACGTTCATCTGACCGATATTGACCCCTTCGTCACCTAGTGTCTTGCCGATGAAGCCGATCAGGCCGGGCCGGTCCATGTGGGTGAAGATCATGAGCGTTCCGTCGATATGTGCGTCGAGCAGGTAAGAGCCCAGACGGACCAGGCGGAGGAATTGTTTGCCGAACAGCGTACCGGACGCGACGTAGGTTTTACGCTCAGTCGTGACCTCGGTGTGGATCAAGGTGCCGAAATCGCCGGGCGCCTCGGCCGCTTGCTCTTCGATAACGATCCCACGCTCGCGGGCCAGGGCCAGCGCATTGACCAGGTTGACCTGCTGCTCGAGAGCCGATTCCATCAGACCGGCGGCGAAGCTGGCCGTGATCAGCTTGGTGTTTTTGTGGGCAACCTCGCCACGATAGGTGATCCGGGCGTTCTTCAGAGTACCGCGGTCCATCTGGGAGTGCAGCATTCCGAGCCGCCAAGCCAGGTTGAGGTAGAGACGCACGTCATCGAGCTCGGCGCGATCGAGGGTCGGCATATTCACGGAGAACTTGACCTGACCGCGAACCAGGAAGTCGCTCAGCAACCGGGCGGCTTCGACGGCGACCGAAACCTGGGCCTCCTCGGTGGAGGCGCCCAAGTGCGGAGTGACCACAACGAGGGGATGGCCGATCAGAGGGTGATCCGCGGGAGGCGGCTCGGGCTCGAAGACATCGATCGCCGCGCCGGCGACCTTCCCGGCATTGAGTGCTTCGGCGAGTGCAATTTCGTCAATCAGGCCGCCGCGCGCGCAATTGATGATCCGGACCGACGGCTTCATCATGGCAATTTCGCGGGCGCCGATCACGTTGCGTGTCTCGGCCGTCAGGGGTGTGTGCAAGGTCAAAAAGTCACAGCGGTTCCAGAGGTCGTCGAGCCGCGCGACACTCTCGATGCCGAGCTCGAGCGCCTTGTCGGCAGCCAGGAACGGATCAAAGCCGACGACAGTCATGCCGAAACCTTGCGCCCGTTTGGCCACGGTCAGCCCGACTCGTCCCAGGCCGATCACGCCGAGCGTCTTGCCCTCGAGCTGTGTGCCCGTGAATTTGGTCCGTTCCCATTTGCCCGATTTGAGACTGTCGTTGGCCTTGGCCACGTTTCGCGCCAGGGCCAGCAGCAATGCCATGGTGTGCTCGGCCGTCGAGATCGTGTTCCCACCTGGCGTATTCATGACCACGATGCCACGTCGGGTCGCGGCCGTGACGTCGATGTTATCCACTCCCACGCCGGCGCGGACGATCGCCTTGAGCCGGGTTTGACCTTCCAGGACCTCGGCCGTCAGTTGCGTCCCTGATCGAATCACGATGCCATCGGCCTCGAGGAGCTTCTGCGCGCAGGCTCGCGGGATCCTGAGCCAGCTTGGTATCAACGACCACCTCGATCCCCGGCTCCGCTCGCAGCCGGGCAAGACCTTCCTCGGCCAGCTTGTCCGTCACTAAAACACGATGCGACACAATCCGAGCCCCCTTGAGAAATCAGTTAGCCACAACCGCGTTCTTCTGACCGATCAGCACCTGCTGGGCGGCCGTGATCGCGCGGCCAGGCTCGGCGTCGTACCCAAGCTCAGCCAAGGCCATTTCCAGGGCGGCCAGGGTGCCAATCACATCCAGCTCGTCGGTATAGCCCATGTGGCCGATCCGAATGATTTTTCCCTTCAGCCTGTCCTGTCCGCCCACGGTGTAGATGCCGAATCGATCGGCCAGATTGTTGCGGATCTGAGAGTCCTTCAAACCCTCGGGGACGCAAAACGCGGTCAATCCCTCGGCCGGTCGGGCGCTGAAGAGCTCGAGCCCGAGTGCCTGAATTCCCGCCTGGCAGGCTTCGCTCATTTTGCGATGTCGCTGCCAGACATTCTCGATCCCCTCGTCCTTGATCCGCCGCAAGGCTGTGCGTAGCGCGAGAATCAGCGTGTGGGCCGGCGTGTACGGCGTGTCAAATTCCTTGACCTTCTTCCGAGCGGCCTTGAGGTTGAAATAAAAGCTGTGCGATTCGAAGGTGTCGATCTTGGCCCAGGCCTTCGGGCTGACCGACACGAAAGCCAGGCCCGGCGGCAGCATCAATGCTTTCTGCGAACCGACGCAGAGCAGGTCGATCCCCCAATCGTCGGTCCGGCATTCCATGGCGCCGACACCCGAAATCCCGTCCACGGCGAACAAGGCCGGCGTCTCGGCCACGACGCGGCCAATCGCTTCCACCGGATGTCCGGTCCCCGTCGAAGTTTCGCTCAACGTGCCCAGAACGCAGATCGTGTCGGGATGTTGTTGCAGCGCGCCGGCCACCTGCTCGGGATCGACCGGCTGACCCCACTCGGTGTCGAGAACCACGGCATTCAAGCCGAACGCCTTGCAGATATTGGCCCATCGCGCTGCGAAGTAGCCGCGCTCAGCACAAGGGCTTTGCCGCCGGGCGGCACGGCATTGACCACGGCCGCTTCCATCGCCCCGGTTCCCGAGGCCGTCAGGATCAGAACGTCGTTCCGTGTCTGAAAGACTTCCTTCAGACCCTCGAGCACCTCCGTGATGACTTGCTTCGCCTCGTTCGATCGATGATGGATCACCGGCCGGGCTAGCTCCAGAAGGACGTCCTCGGGAACCATAGCCGGCCCCGGCGTCATCAATCGCGGCTTGCGCATTTCCAGCTTCCTTCCCATGGGCATTGGCTCAAAGAGCCTCGCCAACTCAATCCAATCGCTCAGCCGCCGGCACTTCCGCCAGTGGCACACCTAGAGCAGTTCACGCTCGAGTGGCATACAGGCCATACCAACCTGACGCGCCAGCGAGGGGACCGGCGCTGGCTCTCCCCTCGCTGGCGCGTCGGGTTGGTGTCATGACCGCTCCGGCTGAACCGTGGGCGACTCATGGATAAACCGCTATAGTGACATCTAGTTTACCAAAACGACGTCCGCCCAACCAATCCGAAGGGCGAACGTCCAACATCCACTCAATCGAGCCGCTTTTTGAAGAGGCGCGGCGTTCGACCGGAGTTCGACCATTCCAGCCAATTGTTCGGGTCACTATTGGCATAGGACGCGGCCTGTCGTAAAATCAACAAGGATTCTATTACAGCCTGACATTTCGTCCGGCCGATGCACAAGAAGCGTCGGCTTTGTCGAGATTTCGATCGTCGCGGAAAGTTTGAGGGAGAGCTCTTTTATGTCGGAACGACCCATGGAATCGCGGGAATCCAACCCCCTCGCGGGTCTCGATGAGTGGGAAGATTTTCTTCAAGAGCGTTATCCGGAGCCGCGTGAGCAGTCGACTTTTCGCGATTACGGAGCCAACGTCCGTCCGACCGTCCGCGAATTCTACCGTCTCAATCATCGACACCAGACGCTCGACTTCGTTCGCGCCAAGGAGAATCAATACCTGGGCAAAGACCATCGCAAGATGGGGATCTGGGAGGCGATGGAATTCCTCAACACGCTGGTCGATGACAGTGATCCCGATACCGAGCTGACCCAGATCGAACACCTGATGCAAGCCGCCGAGGCGATCCGTGCCGATGGACATCCGCGCTGGTTCATCCTCACCGGCTTGATCCACGACCTGGGCAAGATCCTCTGCCTGTTCGGCGAGCCCCAATGGGCGGTCGTCGGCGATACGTTCCCAGTCGGCTGCCACTACTCCGATCGGGTGGTTTTCCACGAATTCTTTCAGGATAATCCCGACTGGGATGTTCCCGAATATCAGACGGAGTGTGGTATTTATGAGCCGGGCCGCGGCCTTGGCCAGGTGCACATGTCGTGGGGACACGACGAATATCTATACCACGTCGTGAAGGATTATCTGCCCGATGAGGCGCTGGCGATGATTCGCTACCACTCGTTCTACGCCGCCCACCGCGAAGGGGCGTACACGCACCTGATCAACGAGGACGACCGGCGGCGATTGGAGTGGGTACGGGCGTTTAACCCTTACGACCTTTATTCCAAAGGTCACCAACCCCCCGACGTCAAGGCGCTCCGACCCTATTACGAAGACCTCATCGCCGAGTTCTTCCCCGCCACGCTCGCCTGGTAAGGATCGGGCCTGACTTTGATCACGCCCATCACGTTTTCTTGGAGCGAGTGGAAGACCGGGGTGGCTTTGGTTCACGCCAAACGTCAGGCTCGGTACCATCGCCGCTGCCGCTCGACGGAATGGGATTCGGCACTGCCGTCGACTGCCTGCATTTCGAACGCCCGGGAGACAGCAATCATCGGGAGAATCAATCACATCGATCAAGAAAAGCAGGGTCGCGATCGTGAAAGTCCACCAGAAGTACTCCTTCACCCACAAGACCGCGAATATCCAGGCAAGGAGAAAGACGCGATAGACCAGATTTGAAAGCGAGGTCAAGTCATTCATCGTGGCTGCCCTAAAATCGATCCGCGAAGTTGCTCGCCGTAAGTCCCATTTTTGTCAAAGATCATGAGCGGCGTGAATATTAAACATGGAAACCTCATCTACCGGTCGAGGTTGCGAGGGCCGCGATGATCGCGTTGGTGTCAAAGATGCACCCCCCCCACGTCCCACCGCCTACGGCCTGCAATGCGGCCCAGAGCCGGGTATCGTCGGGCAGGTCGGGGTCAGGAGATAGCATGGGATGCGGAGCTCGCCCGGCGAGGATCGCGCGTCCCTTCTTCCTGGCCGAACTCGACGCCGTCGGCTCCGATCAGGTCGAGCGAACCTTCGAGGTTGACGCGGTCGACGATGATCCGGATCAAGTCGCCGTCGCGGAGCCGGCCAATCGGTCCACCGGCCAGTGCCTCGGGGCTCGACATGGCCGACGCACGCACCAGTGGAAACCCCTGAGAATCGAGCGTCCGTGAGCACGGCCACCTGCTTGCCGAACGAGAGGTATCGAAGCGCCGCCGTGATCTGGTAAATCTCCTCCATACCCGCGCCGGCGGGCCCTCTGCCCATCAGGACCAAGACGTCACCAGGCCGGATCGGCCGGTCGCCATGTCCTTTGATCGCGGCGATCGCGTCGCGCTCGCGCGTGAAGACCCGCGCGGGCCGGTCTTGCGGTAGACGCCATCCGCGTCCACCACGGTGGGGTCGATCGCCGTGCTCTTGATCACCGATCCCTCGGGAGCGATATTCCCGCGCGGGAATGTGACCGTGCTGGTGAGCCCGTGCTCCTTGGCCCGGCTCGGACTCATGATCACATTGTCGGGATCGATGCCATCCTGCTCGAATAATCGCTCGCGGAGCTGCTTCCGCCTCTCGCCGGCTTCCCACCATTCGAGCACGCGTTCCAGCGATTCGCCGGCCACGGTGCGAGCTGACAGATCGAGTAAGCTCAAGTTCCCTGAGGTGCAGCATCACTTCGGGTACGCCGCCGGCGAGGTAAGCTCGGACGGTGGGGTGGTAATACGGCCCGTTGGGCAGAACGCTGACCAGCCGTGGGACCTTGACGTTGATCTCGTGCCAGTCGTCGACCGTCGGGCGACGCAGTCCGGCGGCAAACGCGACCGCCGGAATATGGAGCAGCAGGTTCGTGGAACCGCCGAACGCCGCGTGGACAACCATCGCGTTTCGAATCGCGGCATCGGTTAGCACGTCGCCAAGGGTTAATCCGCGTGTGGCCAGAGCGACCAGTGCGCGAGCCGAGCGTCGCGCCATGTCGCGCCAAATCGGCTGGCCCGAAGGGGACAACGCGGCATGAGGGAGTGTCATGCCGAGAGCCTCGGCGACGACCTGCGACGTGGCCGCGGTGCCCAAGAACTGACAACCCCCACCGGGACTCGCACAGGCCCGGCAGCCGAGCTCCGCGGCTTCGGGCAGGGTGAGCTCGCCATGAGCATAACCGCGCCGATCGATTGGATCTTGCCGGCGTCTTCACCCTCGCGAGGCGGCAGCGTCACACCTCCAGGGACCAACACACCGCGGCAAGTTGCTTCGAGCCCGCCAAGGCCATCATCATCGCGGGGAGTCCCTTATCGCAGGTCGCGATCCCCAAAACCCCCTTACGGCGCGGCAAGAGACCGGATCAAACGCCGAAAGACGATTGCCGCGTCATTGCGGTACGGCAGGCTGTCCATCATCCCAGCCGTCCCCTGGGTCCGGCCGTCGCACGGGTCCGAGACCATGCCGGCGAACGGGACAACGTCGAGCCGGCTGAATTCCTCGGCCGCCTCCTGAACCAGGATGCCGATCTCCCAGTGCCCGGTGTGATAGCCCAATGCGATCGCCCGTCCGTCCGGGGCGCGCAGGCCGCCCTGCGTGCTCAAGATCAAATAGGGGTCACGGGCGACCTCAGCGGCCGTCCAGCCCATCCCCGCGTTCTGAGTCAAGCCGAATAGGTCGCCCGACGGCCAATCGCTCAGCATCTCGTCGGTCAATGGGAGCGAGCCGGCCGGCCCATCGGCCTTGGTCGTGACGTCGTAGACCGACTGATCGGCCGAATCAAGGATCGCGCTCATTTCCCGGTTGGACGTTGGACTGACGTTGGCCATGATGGTTGACTGCTCTTATATTGTGTACTCGAGTCGGAACACGATTAAGATTCGAAGCAACCTGCCGCGGCGGTAGAAAGAACGACCGACGCGATGCCGCGGAATCCTTCAGCCGACCCCCTGCAATACCCTCGACATGATAACGCCTTGAAACGCGCTCGCGACAGGATTATCTCCTTGTCGCCGTTTTCCTTGTCGAACCGCATAGAAACCGCGACCGAGGTCGAGCTTCGCGGTCCTCCTGTCAAAACTTTGGAGCGTGCGGCAGACTACTCGGAACGTCCGGCAATCCTGTCAGGAAAATCGCGTCGAACTGGTAATTGGCATAAGCCTGAAAGATGAACTCATTCCACTGGTTCGGCTCACGTCCATTTTTCAAGAAATGTGCGAGGCCACGCTGTTTCGGCCCCTCAGAGTCGATCAACGATCTGTTCAGGTAGTCTGTCCAGTTCGCCTTCGTGAAGCTCAAGAGGATATAGGGCGTTGTGTAAACCACGTAGTAGGCAACTGGCTCAAGCGGGGGGCAAAGGCGAATGTACCACAGTTCTCCCTTCCTGCCTTGATAGCCTGATGTCACGACGCAGTCATACTCGTTGTCAGTGATCAGCTCCCGGAGACGGGACCGCCCCGACTTGGATTCCAGAAATTCGTAGATTCCCATTCGGGAGTCGGAAAAGGCGCGGATCGCATCCAAAACGTCGTGCTCGAAACCCAGCTCTTCGCTCACATGCAACAGACAGGATCCCAGCGTCTCCCGGTCTGCGCCCGAAACGAACGTCGAAGAACGCCCAGGTCGTGAAGTAGCTTCTGGTCAGCGGGCTCATCGGCGGAGAGCTGGGCATGTATTCGTTCTCAGCCTTGTCGACAATTTGATAATACGGTGTGAACTCGGGCAAACCGGTAAACCGTTCGGCAAAGAACGACGTTGCATTCTGGATGGCGGTGTAAACATTGTGCAGCGGGTCGATGGCATCGCCCTGGGAATCCCAAATCGCAGTTCCGCGGCTCAGGGTGGTGAGGGCTCGCTGAATCGGGGCGATCATCTGCCGGATCTCATTGCTCAGAGACGGGTGCTTGCTCAGCCGTTTGAGGAAATTCTCGCTAGTTCGACCCATTGAAAGTAATCCGGAATCGGTCGACGGCCTCAAAATGAAGGATTGCCCACTCACGGATTCTATGCGATGAAAGCGCGACGATGATAGGGTTTCCGCCGTCTCATTCCTGTACAGTCCGCGTGGCCAGGATCTTGAGAGAGCGGTACAATTTGGTTGATACCGACCAATCAGCACTAGCCGATGCGGATTCATGACTGGACGCCTGGTTCGGCGCGGCTGGTCCACGATACTCGCCAACTGTGGGCCGCGACCGTCCTGTGTTCCAGTCAGAGGTACTCGCATGCGGCAGCGGCCCGAGGCCCGCGAACATGAGGCCGAGAATGCAGCCAGTCAGAAGAGGAAAACTCAGTCTGTCGACGCTGATTTTGGCGGCAATCTGCGTCCTACTCGCGTCTGTGGCCATCTGGGGGAGCATCCAGGCGAATAAGGCAGGTGAATCGGCAAGAATCGCGACGGAATCTGCAAGAGAGAGTGAGGAAGCTGCGCGAAAGCGAGCGAGCAGCGGGCGCAGGCTCAGACCTTGATCGCGACCTCACGGTACCTAGCCGCTTGTTCTGCTTTGGAGCGAAATAGGCGACTGGACCGTGCACTCCTCCTGGCGGTCGAAGCCTGTCGCTCCGCGAACACCGCTGAGGCATGCGATAGCCTCCTCATGGCTCTTCAGGATCGGCCTAAGGTTTCGGCGTTTTTGCATAGCGAGGAAAAATCGATTTCGAGCGTGGCCTTCAGCCCTGACGGCACAATTATCGCGGCCGGATATGAAGATTCCGCTTATGCCGGGAACGGGGGCGGCGTGATGCTGTGGGACACGGCCGGTCGACGGCGGCTGGCCGAGGCCCCGCTCATTACGGAGGAGGGCGCGGTTAATAGCTTGGCCTTCAGCCCCGATGGCAAGACCATCGCGGCTGGCTACGTCGGCGCCGAGAACGTCACCGGCGTGGTTTTGTGGGACGTGGCGACTCGCCATCGGTTGACGGTGGACCCGCTGGAGGTGAGCGAGGGCGACGTCTATAGCGTCGCTTTCAGTCCGGATGGCACGATGATCGCGGCCGGTTACGGCGGCGGTGGCCTCAGCGGAGGCGGAGTGGTTTTGTGGGATGCGGCCGGGCGTCGACGGCTGGCGGCAGCGCCGCTTCGGGCGAAGGAGGGCTATGCTCACAGCGTGGCCTTCAGTCCCGACAGTAAGATCGTCGTAGCTGGATGCGGCCGTGGCGTCGTGCTGTGGGACGCCGCCAACCGTAAGCGGCTAACGGAGGCCCAGCTTGTCGTGAACGAGGGCGAAGTGAACAGCGTGGCCTTCAGCCCCAATGGCAAGACGATCGCGGCGGGATACGGCTCGGTTGGCCCCGGTGCCAGTGGCATTGGCGGCGTCGTGTTGTGGGACACGGCCGGTCGGATGCGGCTGCCGGATTCTCCGCTTACGGTAAAGCAGGGCTCGGTGATTAGCGTGGCCTTCAGTCCCGACGGCAAGACAATTGCGGCCGCATACGGATTCGGCGGCAATGGCGTGATGATGTGGGACGCGGCCAGTGGCGAGCGGATACGGAACTCTCCGCTTACCCGTGAGGGAGGGCTCGGTCAGTAGCGTAGCCTTCAGCCCCGGTGGCACGACGATCGCGGCCGGATACCGCCCCATCGGTTTCGGGTTCGTCGGCGGTGGCGGCGTAGTGCTGTGGAACGCGGCTGGCGGGATGCCGCTGGCGGAGGTCCCGCTCCGTGTGAAAGACGACAAAGTGAGCAGCGTGGCCTTTAGTCCCGACGGCAAGACGATCGCAGCCGGATCCGAACGCGGCCTGGTGGCGTGGGACGCGGCCAGTCGGACCCTGCTGGCGGAGTCCTCGCTCGCAGTAAAGAAGGCCGAAGCTCACTGCGTGGTCTTCAGCCCCGACGGCAAGCTTATCGCAACCGATTACGACGACGGCGTCGTATTGTGGGATGCGGCTGGTCCGACGCTGCTGGCAGGGTCTCCACTGACCGTAAAGGACTGTCACGTGAGTAGCGTGGTCTTTAGCCCGGACAGCAAGACGATCGCCGCCGGATGCAATTTTCAAGGCAATGACAGCCGTGTCGGCGGTGTCGTGGTGTGGGATGTGGCCAGTCGGACGCGGCTGGCGGAGAGCCCGCTCGCCGTCAATGCTGGTTATGTAAACAGCGTAGCGTTCAGCGCCGACGGCGACAGGATCGCGGTCGGATACGGCGTCGTGGATGGGGACGAAATCAGAAGCGGCGGCGTAATCGTGTTGTCGTGGAAAGCGGTCGGCCATATCCTCCTGATGCAGGATTCGCTCACTGTGAAAGAGGGTTGGGTTTATGGTGTGGCGTTCAGCCCCGACGGCAAGTCGATCGCGGCCGGATGCACCGGAAACGACTTTATCGGCAGAGTGATACTTTGGGACGCAGCCATTCGCGAGCGGCTAATGGAGGAACCACTTGCCGTAGAGGAGGGCGTCGTTCAGACCGTTGCTTTCAGCCCGGACGGAAAGACGATCGCTGCCGGATACGGTATCGAGGGCCCCAGAGGTCCCGGCGACGGGCGCGTCCTCGGCGGAGTCGTCCTCTGGGACATGGCTAGCCGCACGCGGCTGGCGGCGGCCCCATTCCCGATGTACGAGGGCGACGCTTGCAGTCTGGCTTTCAGCCCCGACGGCAAGACAATCGCGGCTGGATACGGCTTCGGTAGCATCGGTGGTGGTGTGTTGCTTTGGGACGTGGATCCCAAATCCTGGCAGCGCAAAGCCGGTCAGATCGCCAACCGCAACTTTACGCGCGACGAATGGCGTCAGTATTTCCACGACGAGCCCTTTCGCCCAACCTTCCCCGACCTGCCTGTTCCGCCAGCGGACCACTCGCAACACAAGCAAGGGCGCCGTTGAGAAGCGTCGACTTTCGCTCAACATCAACGATCGGGTGGCGACGACAAGAAACCGCGACGACGAGTCGGTTTCGCACGAAAATAGCGGCGGAGCAGCGCGAAGTTGTAGGCGAGCAACGACACGGAGTCGTTATTCGGCGGGAGTACCCAAAGAAGCTGCACGTCGACCCAGTCGGCGTGGGCGATCCTCTGCCGGACATGCCGCTTTTTTGACGCGGGGCACTGAAGCGCCATCGAATCCGGCGTCCACGAGAAGGTACAATCGGCATCGGGACGGTTCTCTTCCTGCACGGAGCGAACAGCCATGCCGATTCACGACTGGACTCGCGTCGACGCGGGTTTGTTCCACGCCTTCCACCAAGACTGGATCGGCGTTCTTGCTCGCGCGCTCAACGCCGGCGTGTTGCCGCGCGATTACTTCGCGCTCCGCGAACAGTCGATCCGAGACCCGGTCCCCGATGTTTTGACGTTGAAGTTGTCCGAAGGACCCGAAGAGTCGAACGGGCCATCCGCCGGGCTGGCCGTAACGGCAGCTCCCCCTCGTGTTCGCGTGATCCGCGCGCAGAAGAGACGATTTATGTCCGCAAGACAGATCGGATCGCCGTCCGGCACCGGCACGGCCAGGTCGTAGCCGTGGTCGAGATCGTCTCGCCCGGGAACAAGGCCAGCACGAATGAGCTGCGCACCTTCGTCGAGAAGACCGCGAACTTGATTGCGCAGGGAATTCACCTGCTGGTCATCGACCTGTTCCCGCCCGGCAAGCGCGATCCTCAGGGCATCCACAAGGCGATCTGGGATCAGTTCGTTGAAGAGGACTTCGAGCTGCCGAGCGACAAGCGACTGACTCTCGCAGCCTACGATGCGGGTCCGCCGTTAGTGGCCTACGTCGAGCCGGTCGCAGTAGGGCAGGCACTGCCCGACATGCCGATTTTCCTCAAGCCGGACGTCTACGTCCCGGTACCGCTGGAGGAATCGTATCGGATCACCTGGGATGAGTTCTTTCCCGCCCCGATAAAGCGGCTGTTGGAGGCTCTTGACGCGAATGCGTAAGAACCGCGATCGCCGGCACCGCCCTCGGGCATCGAGGGTCGGGCAATCGACGATCTCCCCGTCGTCGGCGCGTGCTCATGGGTTATGCTTCGCAGATCCTGTTATCGCTTTCTCTCGCGGCGCGGGAATCGGTCCTGGCGGCAGGTTGGTTTTCAGGTAATCGCGTCATCAACTCGCGGAGGTGAAGCGTCGTGTTTCGCCCCTCGTTGATGGCATGACTGCGGTTGGGGTACGCCATCATCGTGAACGGCTTGTTGTGGCGGATCAGTTCGTTGATCAGGGCTTCGGTTCCCTGGTAATGGCAGTTGTCGTCGCCCGTGCCGTGGATCAGGAGCAAGTTGCCCTTGAGCTGATGGGCGTAATTGATCGGCGATCCCTGGCTGAAACCCTCGACGTTGTCGCCGGGAAGACCCATGTAGCGTTCTTGATAGATCGTGTCGTAGTAGCGCTGGTTGGGGACGGGGGCGACGGCGATGGCCGTGGTGTAGAGGTCAGGGTACTTGAGGATGGCATTCAAGCTCATCGAGCCGCCGCCGCTCCAGCCCCAGACGCCGACCCGGTGGGCGTCGATGTAAGGACGCTTCGCAAGACCTCCTTCACGGCCGCGGCCTGTTCCTTCGGGGCCAGCACGCCGATCTGACGATAGACGGCTTTCCGCCAGGCGCGGCCGCGGGGAGCCGGGGTCCCGCGGTTGTCGAAGCTCATGACGATCGTGCCGTTCTGGGCGAGCATCCTGTGCCAGAGGTGATTGCCACCCCCCCAGCGATCGAGCACGGTCTGACCGGCGGGCTCTCCGTAGACATGCACGAGCAGCGGGTACTTCGCATTCGGTCAGGATCAAAGTCGGGCGGCAACATGCACCAAGCATCGAGCGCGACCCCGTCGCCGATGTCGACTCGGAAGAACTCCGCCGGCCTCTTCTTCAGCGCGGCAAACTTGTCCCGCAAGGCCGTGTTGTCGACGAGCAGTCGGACCCGTTTGTGGGCGGGCAGGGCGATCAGATTCGGTGGTCGGGACCGTGTCGAAGGCGGAAAAATGGTGGATCGCCCACTGGGCGTCGGGTGAGATCTCGTAGTCGTGCGTGCCGGGCTGTCCGGCGGGAGTCACCCGTTCGCGGCCCGTCCCATCCAGGCGGACACGGTAGAGATAGCGCTGGGTCGGGTTGTCGGGCGAGGCGATGAAGTAGACCCAGCCTGACTTGTGGTCGACCTTGAGAAGTTCGATCACATCGAAATCGCCAGGCGTGATCAGCGTGACCTTTTCTCCAGCCCTGTCAACACGGTAGATGTGCTGCCAGCCATCGCGCTCGCTGAGCCAGAGGAACCCTTGATGGTCGTTGATCCAATGCAGTTTGTCCTGGAGGTCAACCCAGGCCGCGTCGTTCTCCGTCAGGATCGTCTGGACCTTGCCGGTACGGGCCTCGGCGGCCATGAGGCGTACCGTGTTCTGAAGCCGGTTCAATTGCTGCAGGATGATCTTTTGGGAGTTGCCTGCCCATTCCATGAACCCGATGTAATGCTCGCGCGGGTCACCGGGCACCTCCAGCCAGCGTGTTTCTCCACCTGATACATCGACGACGCCAACCCGGCACGCTGCGTTCTTCTCGCCGACCTTGGGATACTTGATGGGGGTGATCCGGGGATAGAGTGAGTCGGTGTTGTTCACCAGGGGGAACTCGTGGACACCCTCGGTATTGAGTTGCCAGTATGCGATAGACTTGCCGTCCGGGCTGAAGCGATATCCGTCGCGGAGTCCAAACTCTTCCTCGTAGACCCAGTCGAATGTGCCGTTGATCAGGTCGGCCGAGTTCGTGTTTG
Organism: uncultured Planctomycetota bacterium; assembly: GCA_963720335.1. Lineage (GTDB taxonomy): Bacteria > Planctomycetota > Planctomycetia > Isosphaerales > Isosphaeraceae > CAVRFS01. Next base: position 98,739 of record CAVRFS010000099.1, read on the forward strand.
TTAACCTGGTGATGCGGCGGTCGCGGAGGTCTTCGACATAAAGGTTGTTGCGGAGAACATACAGCAACTTGCAACCCGTCTGGCGCGAACTTCGCGTGCATGAGCGAGGAAGCGGGGGCATCGCCGCCGAGCTTCCGCAACTCGTGGCTGGACCGGTCGAGCACCCAATAGTCTCCGCGCGTGTTCTGCCGCCAGACGCGTTTCGAGTTTGTGAAAATCAGCAGCCGGGACTGATCGGGCGACAGGGTATAGCCGTCGATGGCGAGCGGCTCACTCTCACCGGGTGGGATCAGGTGCGCGGCGGTGACCAAGACCTGGCGTTCGCCATTTCCCGGGTTGTGGCGGACCAGCTCCCGGCCGCCGCCGGGACCTTTCGAAGGTTCCAGCGTCGTATACATGGAGCCGGAAGCGGTGGCCAGCCATTGAACCGACACCGACTCTGGCTCGAATTCGTGCGTGCCGAAGATCCGCTCGACCGTCAGCCGGGAGGGATCTTCCTTCTCTCCAGCGACCAGCCCAGAGGATGGGATCGCAATCGCGAGAATCGCAATCATGCGAAACAGACGGATCATCAGATCAGCTCCGGCTCCCAGGGAACAGGTTTCTCTCATTCGACCACGACCGCGGGCTCACCGAGAACATCCATCCGCGGCTGGATTCCCAGACCTGGAGCGAGCGAGGCCGACATCCGGCCCTCGACTCGACGGGGTGCGCCCACGGCGGTGCTGACGGTCACATAGCTGTTGAAGTCGGTAGACGTGAAGAGGAACTTCGGGGGGGTGCTGTGGGCCAGGTGGGCGATCGCGGCGGTCGTGACATCGCCACCCCAGCTATCCTCGATCGTCATGGCGATGCCCAGCGAAACGCAGAGGTCGCGCACTTGCCGGGCCTTGGTCAGGCCGCCGAGCTTGCTGATCTTGACGTTGACCACGTCCATCGCCCGGTCCGCGTGGCCGCGCAACAGGGCCTCCAGTGAGTCGATCACCTCGTCAAGGATGAAGGGATGGTCGCAGTGCCGTCGGATCGTCAAGCACTCGTCGTAGCCGCGGCACGGCTGTTCGATGTAGACGTCCACGTCCCGTACCGCGCGGACCACTCGCAGGGCGTCGTGCATCAACCAGCCGGTGTTGGCGTCGGCGATGAGACGGTCCCCCGGCTGCAACTCCGCGGCCACCGCGCGGATGCGGTCGATGTCTTCCAGCGGATCGCCGCCGACTTTCAACTGGAAACGCCGATAACCCTCGGCACGATAGCCGGCCACGCGCCTCGCCATCGCTTCCGGCGTTTCCTGGGAGATCGCGCGATAAAGAACGAAGTCGTCTCCGTAACGCCCGCCCAACAGCACGCAGACGGGTTGACCGGCTGCCTGACCGAGGATGTCCCAGCACGCCATGTCGATGGCCGACTTCACATACGGATGGCCGTGCAGAGCGGCGTCCATGCACCGGTTCAAGCGGGCGAGCTGTCGAGGGTCCTCGCCGAGCAAGTGGGGTCCGAGCTCGGCGATGCCCGCGCGTGCCCCTCGGGCATAGGCCGGCAGATAAAACGGCCCAAGCGGACAAACCTCGCCGTGTCCCGTCACTCCCTCGTCGGTTTCGACCGCCACGATCGTGCTGTCAAAAACCGACACCGACTTTCCACCCGACCACTTGTAGCTTCCTTCGTGCAACGGCAGTTCGACACGGTATGCCGCGATTCGCGTGATCTTCATCGGACAGTTGACCCAGGAGTTGAAATAATATCCCGACCGATATTATCCGGCGGTCGGCCGGACTGCCAGATGCGGCGGGGCGTCGACGACAAGTCCACAGCGTCTTGCCACCGATGGCTCAGTCCATCGCCTTGACGCCCGGTGTGACGGCTTCCCATCGAGACGTGCGCAGCACGACCGTCGGCCTTACGCGTCCAGACCTCCATACGGCCGAACTGGGCTGCCGGCTCATAATACTTCCGAATCACCGCATGGACTTTTTCGAACTGCATATTCGGCTCCCCGCTGGTTTCGTGCGGGAACCATACGGCCACCGAATCCTCGGCGCGTTCCAGGGCATCGGCGAATTCGGGGTCGACGTCGATCTTCACCCAGGCCATCCAGCAGACTCCCGACTCGGCCAAGAAGGGCGAAAGGCGACCGGTCGGGCCGTTGACTGTCGAATAGGGGTACTGGTTCAGCACATTGGCGACCATCGTCCGCGGGCTGGTGGTCCGCCGGAGGTAGTCGAGCAGCGCACAATAGTGGTCCCACGGACCAGGTACAGTCGACTTTCAGAGCACTTCGAGGGAATGGCTTCATAGAGCCCAATGGGGATCGGGGCGGCACTTTCCCGAGGGCAAAGAAACGCAACGCGTAAAAACTATCGGACAAACTGCACATATAGGGGTAGGCCGGTAGGATTTCGTACGTCAGCATCAACATGGCAAGAACGAGCACCGGTCGCGCCAGCCGCCGCGTTGACAGCAAGCAGTAAACAGGAAAAGCCCAAGTGATTGAGGCAACCAGGAGAACGGGATGAATGAGATACAAATGGAGGACAGGATGAATCGACCGGTAAACCAGGGCACCCAACCACGCGAGGCACCACGTCCGGGACATACGGCTCAACCGGTGCTTCGGCGAGGCTGCCAGCAGGAACGTGACGACTAGTGGAACATCGAGCCGCACGTACCTGAACTGGTCGATGAACTCTCTGAGTGCGTCAACTCGTGTGGCCTTGTTGTAGGGACCGCCGTAAGACGCGACCCGGAGTCCACGGACGAAATCGTCGGCGATCCCCGCCAGAAACAGTGGGGCGAATGCCATCGCCGAGAAAAGAGCCAGCCAGAGGCTCCAAGTCAGTGCGTTACGAATTCGTCCGCGGCCAGCCGCATCTCTGGGGAATCCTCTCGTTCGATGACCGCCGCAAGCATCGCGGGCAGGAACAGCACGGCATGCGGCCGAATTGACAGGGCCATCGCGGTCGTCAGCGCGGATACCAACCGCGGCCACCGAACGGGTGCGCACAGCCTGTAAGATCATGATTCCCACGGTCATCAGGAACGCCGTGTGCCAGTCGCGTTCTCCGGTGATCTCAAACAATTGATTCAGGTAGAAACTCAGGAAGGCGAGATAGCCGATGAGCCCCGGCAGGATTCCGCCGAGCGTCTTCCGGCTCCAGCCGACCAAGACCCCGCCGAGCAGAACGACGCACCCCGCATCGACGGCATAGAACGGAACGATGCGTCCCCAGCCGAAGACTTTGCCGAGCATCCAGAACAAGTACGTCTCGCCGGGGAAGTTATACGCCCGGATGTCGCGGTAGGGCAGGATCCCATGATCCCACGACATGGCGAGGACGGCGAACGTGTCCTCGTCGCGGCTTAATGGCCAGGTCAAGTAATGTGGCACCCAGGCTGCGAGCAGCCAAACGCACGCGACGCCGAGTGCGATCATCAGCCCTCTCGGCAACGCCCAGTCGACCCACGAGTCGACCCAGGCCAGACCGCGACGGGCACGGTCCCCGGCTTGTCCACTTTCAGCCGCCGAGAGTCGCCGGGCAATCCCATAGGCAGTCAGACAGACCAACGCCAGCCCCTCGACCCACCACGCCGCGCACCGGCTTGGGAATAAAACGAAGCCAATCGGGCAGCATCACAAGTACGAAGAGGCCGAGTGTGATTTTCACCAAGATCCACGCCAGCCGGCCAATTCGCTTCCAATCCACTTGCGACATGAGCTATCCACCACGTTCCGGCACTGATGAATCAAAGTGTCATTTTGGCTCGATCGCTTCCAGCGGATGAAAGCCACATTCCCAGTGGCTCACTCCACCGGTACACCAGTAGATTGTACAAAAAGAATGGCATGATCGAGCAGGACATGGTCTCGGCGCGTCTATTCGGTGGGGTAGGTCGACCAACTCGAAATCGGAGTGAGATCATATAATTGTGAACACGCGGATGTTCACAGCGACGGACCTTATCGAGCACGGATCCTGTATTTGGTACTCTCCTGGGGCCTACGCCCAACAAACGCATTGCGTCGGGCCGGGATGAAGTGCAAGAAAGGGTTCTCCAATGGATCGAGTCGAGCAATACCGCCTGATCGTTCGTCGTTTGATCGAAGAGTACGCCAGCTACAAGCCCTCGCACGGTCAAATCGAGACCGAGGCCATCATCGACCGTGAGAAGGACCATTACGAGGTGGTCCACGTTGGCTGGGACAAGTGGCGACGAGTGCATGGATCCGTGGTGCACGTTGACATCATCGGCGGCAAGGTCTGGGTTCAGTATGACGGAACGACGCTTCCCATCGCGGAGGAGATGGTGGCCGCGGGGATTCCTCGCGAAGACATCGTGCTGGCCTTTCACCCGGAACGGGTTCGCCATCTCACTGGCTACGCCGTCGGATAAAGACCGCGGGATAGGAAGGGTTTAGATCTTGATGAAGATCCTCTGACGATAAAGCCACAAGCAGATCAGCCAGAAAACCAGCAAGATGGAAGCACTTCGGATCAGAGGACCATTTGCCCCGTCAAAGATCGATGGACCAAAGTGGGTCCGAAGCGAGGCGGCCACGAACGGCTTCATGAGCTGGGCCATCAGGTAGATCGCGATCGAGTTCATGCCGACGACGACCAGCGGGAAAGACCAGCGCCGGTAACCGGCGACGTCGATCATTCCATAAAACGCCGCCAGCATCCAGCAAGTCCAGCCCGTCGAGGCGATGACCCACGACGGGGTCCAGATCCGTTTGACAATGGGGCAGATACTCGTGTCGAGGACTTCGCCGACCGCCCAGCACACTGCCCCGGCCACCAGCAACGCCTGGAGCTTGACGACGCGGCTACGGTTCTGAGCGGAGCAGCTCGCCGGCCAGCACGCCGAAAAGAATCGTCGCGATCGAGGGGAGGAAGTTTAGCGTTGCATAACCCCCCTCGTTATACAGAAACGGGTGGCCGGCCGGGTGCGGGAACAGGTTGAGAAACCAGCGGTCGAACGCGGCTCCCACGTTGGAATTCTTGTTCCAGTGGGCGAAGAAGCCGGGCATCCTGAACTGCGCCTCGAACGCCCCATACGTGCCGGAGGGAAAATCCGCGCCAGGAAGCGGATAAAGTGCAAACAGCAGCCAGTCGGCGACCAGGACCGCGACGGCCGCGCCAACCTGGAACGCCGGGTGACACCCAACCAACAAGAAAACAAACGTGTATGCGAGCCCGATCTGCCCGAGGACGTTCACGAATGAGAAGTGGGTGTGCCGGCTTCCATTCGAGGAGAGAAAGACCGCCAGCGCGATCAAGATGAAAGAGCGGAGCAATGCGTGGCCGAGTAAACGCGCCCAACCTTCCCCTCGGGCGCGTCGGCTCGCGTACGAGAACGGCATCGCGACACCGACCATGAACATAAATGACGGCTGGATCAGGTCCCAGAACGTGCAGCCGCGCCATTCGGCATGTTCGAATTGCCGCAAGAAGACATGAGCGAGATTCAACGAAAACGTGTCAAGGTCATCCGAGAAGCCACCGAGCGCGGCGGCGCCCCCCGAGGCCATCGCCAGCATCACGAAACCACGATATGCATCGAGCGACCGCAACCGTCCCGAATCGGGTGGACCATCGAGCGACATGGCAGCCTACTCTCTCCGGGCGCCGCCAGCGGACCAGGCAGACATCAGTTCAAACAGCGCGTTCCTTCGACCGGCCGATTGTAAGTGATCGGGACCGCTGAAGAAAGGCGCTCCCGTGCGAGGCCGTCCAGCCGCGGCAATCGAACGGCCGTGTCGCTGATCGAACCTTTGCGTTGTTTGCGGCTGTGTCGTAGGCTGTTTGCTCGGCCAAACTACTGGCGAGACGACGCCGACTCACCTGGGGTCGAGTCGATCGATCCCCCACTATCAACCTCCAACAGGGATTTCAGGATGGGATTGTTTTCGTCCAGCTACTTTCGTCGCAAGGATATCCATCAACTGATCGGCCAGATGAACGACAGCGAACGGTTGCACCGGAGGCTGGGCCCATTGGCCTTGATGGGGCTAGGAATCGGCGCGACGATCGGGAGCGGCTTATACGTTCAGACCGGGCGCATCGCCAACGAGTATGCTGGACCGTCGCTGATCATTTCGTTCCTACTCGCCGCCATTGGCTGCGGATTCGCCGCGCTCTGCTATTCTGAGCTGGCCAGCATGGTTCCCGTGGCCGGCAGCGCCTACACCTACGCGTACGCGACGCTGGGGGAATTGCTGGCGTGGATCATCGGCTGGGACCTCATCCTGGAATATGCCATCGGGTCCAGCTTCGTCGCGGCCGGCTGGTCCAACTACTTCACCGCCTTGTTGCGGAATGTCTTTCACTTCCAGTTCGACCCACGTTTTACGTCGGCTCCGTGGGATTTCAACGTGGAAAGAAGGGACATTCTTTCTGAAGTACGTAACCTTGGCCGATAGGTCGTCCGCGTTGGCTCTGGCTGAACGTCCCGGCAGTGCTCATCACTGCGGCCATCACCGTTGTGCTGGTGATCGGAATCAAGGAAAGCGCGGGATTCAACGCGGCGATGGTACTGCTCAACGTCGCGGTGATCCTCACGATCGTGGGCATCGGGTCGGCCTACGTCGATCCGCGGAACTGGCGGCCATTCTTGCATGAGGAAAAGAAATGGTGGGGCGTCGCGGAAGGGGCAGGTCGGATTTTCATCGCATATATCGGCTTCGACTCGATTTCGACCCACGCGGAAGAGGCGCGGAAACCCCAGCGCGACCTGGCGATCGGCATTCTGGGGGCGCTTGCGGTCTGCACGATCCTTTACGTCGCGGTCGCGGCCGTTCTGACCGGGATGGTCCCTTACCGGCAGATCGACATCCAGGCCCCGTTGACTGCGGCATTGCAAGGCAAAGGCCTGACATTCGCGGGCGGTCTGATCACGCTGGGTATCCTCGCTGGCATGACCAGCTCGCTGCTGGTCGGCAATTTGAGCCAGCCGCGCATCCTCCTGGCCATGGCCCGCGACGGGCTTCTTCCACACGGCATTTTCGCGGCGATCCATCCACGGTTCAAGACGCCGTGGAAGGCGACCATCCTGGTCGGCGTGGTCGTCGCGGCCGCGGCCGCGCTGGCACCACTGGAATTCCTCGCCGATCTGGTCAGCATCGGCACCTTGTTCGCGTTCGTCGTGGTCTCGGCGGCTGTGTGGATCCTGCGGATTACCGATCCCGAGGCATCTCGACCGTTCCGAGCGCCGTGGGTCCCGTTCGTCTCGACCATGGGCATCCTCGTCAACGGCGGCATGATGTTTTCTTTGGGCCTGGAAAACTGGATTCGCTTGCTGGTCTGGCTGGTGCTGGGCCTTTTGATCTATTTCAGCTACAGCCGTCATCATTCGGCATTGCGGTGCCAACCTCTCGGCACTGTGCAAGAAGGATGAGAGGCCCCAACTCGATTAGGCCCATCGGGCGGGCGAGGCTCCGTCCGAGCCTGGCGGACAGCGGCACGGACGGAGCCTAACCCTCCCAGGAATCTCGTTGCGTGCACGACTCTAGAGCGATTAACGAGCGGATGGCTCATAGGTTATGGATGTCCGGTTGTCGGGTGGCGTCGAGCCGCGATTCATCGCGGCGAAGGCCCACAGGAGTGCCGTGGCGATCGGTGGGCCGTCGCGATCGCGGTTCCGATTGTGGCGGAGGTGCTTTTCGGGATCGGCTTACTCCCACGTGCGGCCCAGGATCTTGCCGAGTGGCCCAGGCTGAGATGATGAAACCCTGGCCTCGACGGTCAATGACGTCCATCGGCCACGACGACCTCTTGACGCGCTGAGCGCACAAACTTGCGTAGGGCGGAAAAAAGTATTTCGGCCGTATATCATTGGCGCGATAAAACTTACGTGTGACACAGGTATAACCGGAACCCACCGAAGAACGTTTATCTCCTTCCAGCAGTTGGACTTGCGTGTGACACAGGTATAATCGATACAACCGGTTCGAAGCAGGTGTTTTGGCAGTATCTCGTTACATCGATTTGACTTACGTGTGACACAGGTATAATCGATACAACTGGTTCGATGCAGGTGTTTTGGCAGTATCTCATTACATTAATTTGACTTACATGTGACACAGGTATAATCGATACAACCGGTTCGATGCAGGTGCCTTAGCAGTATCTCATTACGGCAATTAAACTTACGTGTGACACAGGTATAATTGATACAACCGGCTCGAGGTAGGGTCTTGGTAGTATCTCATTACAGCAATTGGACTTATAAATGGGACATGTCTGATCGACACGATCGGTTCGACGCAGAGTGTCTTGGCAGTATCTCATTATAGCAATTGGACTTATGTTACAGCCTGATGACAATCTCGCGCGCCTTGCGTAAGCTGGATCTCATATGCACAAAAAAGGTCCCTCACACCCAACAGCGGGACAGTCATGAGGTCTAACGCAAGGGAGAGGAGTTCCGCAAGGAAATGGCCGAAATCGACCCGCAACGACTGGTGCTTGTCGATGAGAGCGGAGCCAATACGGCGATGGCCCGGACCCACGGCCGCGCCCCGCTGGGACAACGCGTCCACGGTTCGGTCCCCGGTGGCTGCGAGACGATCACGCTGATCTGTGGGCTGCGGTTGTCGGGAGTTACGGCGGCAGCGGTCTTTTCGGGTGCGACGGACACAGCCACGTTTGAGAACCACGTAGAGCAGGTGCGGGTCCCTGAACGCCTTCCAGGGGATGTAGTGATCTGGGACAATCTCAAGCCGCACAAAGCCGCGGCGGTGGTTGCCGCTGTCGAAAGAGCTGGGGCTCGCGTGGTGCCTCTGCCGCCGACTCCTGACATGAGCCCGATCGAGGAGACGTTCTCCAAGGTGAAGGAAGCGTTGCGTTCGGCGGCGGCGGCGCGGACGACGGAAGCCGTCTATGCGGCGATCGGACCAGCCTTGCATGACGTATCTCCGGACGACATTGCGTGATAGTTCTAATCCCGTGCGGCGTACGCGATTCAAACCTGAGGCGCTCTAAAGCGTCAATTCCCGCGAAATCCCCGAAAGACAGCCCCATGTCAAGCATCGAGCGAATCCCTCGCTGGTATCAAGGTTTGGGCGCGGGTCCCTGGATGGTGTTGGCGGTCGCTTCGGCGGGCTGGGTGTTCGACGTCTACGAAGGGCAATTGTTCACGATATTCAAGACGCCGATGTTGCGAGAGCTGGTCGGTGGGAGCCCGGCCGAAATCGAGTGGCAGGGGAATCTCGGCTTGGCCGCATTCTTGCTCGGAGGGGCGGCTGGTGGGCTCGGCTTCGGCATTCTCGGCGACCGATTCGGCCGGGTCCGGATCTTGGCGGTGACCATCCTCGTCTATTCGGTCTTCTCCGCACTCACGGCTTTTGCCCAAACCGCGTGGCAAGTCCATGCGCTGAGGTTTCTGGTGGCCTTGGGTGCCGGCGGCGAGTGGGCGATCGCCGCCGCGTTGGTGGCCGAGACGTTTCCCACTCACGCCCGCGCCACGGCATCGGGGATTTTCCATGCCTCCAGCATCCTGGGCGCTCGCTCTCGCATCGCTGACCGGTATGGTCTTCGTCGCGCGCGGTGCCTGGCGGTGGGGTTTCCTGTTGGGGCTGGCTCCCGCACTGCTGGTCCTTTGGATCCGATTGAGGATTCGCGAGCCCAAGCGCTGGATCGCGGCGAGTCAATCGGCTCAAGAGGGGGGCGAGATAGCAATCGTGCCTCGTTCGCTCGGCGATCTTGGTGAGCTCTTTGGCCAGCAGCCTTGGCGATCCCGAGCGCTTCTGGGGCTGAGTCTGGCCACGATTGGACTGGCGACTTACTGGGGAATCTTCGCCTGGAGTCCGGAGTTGGTCGGCGAGATCCTGGGAGACCGAGTTCCGGCCGCCGAGCGACAGGCTTCATCGAGCCAGGCTTACCTGCTCATGAACTTCACCGGAGGCTTCCTGGGGCTGCTCTCGTTCGCTCCGCTGGCCTCATGGCGCGGTCGTCGGTTTGCGTTTGCCGTCTATCACATCGGAGCCGCGATTGTGGTGCCGGCCACGTTTCTGGGGGCCGCTAGCTATACACAGGCCCTCTGGTGCTTGCCGGTAATGGCCTTCTTCGTGCTGGGAATGCACGCGGGTTATGCGATTTACTTTCCCGAGCTGTTCCCCACGCGGCTGCGCGCGACCGGCTCGAGCGTTTGCTTCAACCTGGGCCGGGTCCTGGGCGCCGTGATTCTGCTTGTCCGAGGAACTCTCGGGTCGTTCCTCGGCTTGCGCTGGGCGGTCGTCGCGATGTCGGGGCTTGTTCTGGCTGGGCCTGGTCGTCCTGGTCTTCGCCCCAGAGACAAAGGGACGCGAGCTTCCGGAGTAACAAAAAACCTCGTCTGACCCGGCGCGAGGCCATGAGCCGCTCAGGCCGGCGCAGGCGATTCGCGCAGGGCACCTCGATCTCCAGATCATCCCGTCGTACCCAGCATTGTTGGAGGTCGCGCATCTCAAGCGTATTGGTGCCCTGCTCGATGGTTCCGACGAGAACGCACTCCTCGATGTAAATGAACGGACCGCCGCAGTAGACCGGAAGCGTAAGTAGCAAGTGCCTGGCGATCCTCCCGTCGTCCCGAATGTACAGCGCCTCTTGGCGATCGAACACGTCGGGGCTTGAGGTGAGGAATGCCTCCTTGTCACCGGTTACAACGAGGAGTCCGTGGATCGTCATCGGCTTTCCGACGACGGCCTCGACGTGTCTGAACATCTCGTGGATCAGCATGGCCGAGAGATACCTATCGTCAACGGAGCGTGACAACCGGCGGAATCGAAGGGGGTCTGGCATCTTTTCGATGGCGTCATAGTCGAAATATTGGGGTTACGTCTTACTAACAGACAATCGCAGTCCCACGGATGACATCACTTTCATCACGGTCGAGAATTCGGGATTGCCGCCGCTGTTCAGCGAGCGATACAGACTTTCGCGTGCCAACCCGGCTTCCTTGGCAACTTGGCTCATGCCGCGAGCCTTGGCGATGTTGCCAAGCGCCTCGACCACGGTCGCCAAATCGCCGGATGCAAAGGCCGCGTTGATCTCGGCGGTGAGCTCGTCTTCGGTCTTTGAGAGGGACGATGGTATGGTCGCCTCGATTGCTGCCGGCTCCGACGTCACGAAAACGCCGGACGGTGGCGTGTCGCCGGGCATCCATTCCTCATCTGTCGCTCGCGTGCGCAGATCTTCGACAAGCCCGCGATCGCACCGGGAAAGAAATACACTCCAATCATGCGGCGTCTTAAATGTGAGAGTTTGTTTGTCCGGAACGTTCAACAATACGACTTTCTTCCCGGGCGCACCAGCCGCAGAACGTTGAGGGCCGTCCCGGGACTCTTGCCATCCCAGATCATCAAGCCGAAATCCGCCTTCTTCGCCATTGCCCGGTCTTTGGCCGCAAAAAACTGGTATCCCCTCACATGTTTTGTCGGTGCCACTTGATACGTTTCCCACGAACCGAGGTTGTTACGCGGATGATCGCCGGAGCAGAACACCATGACATGAGGATAGGACGCATCCAACAGGTATTTCTGGACGGTTTTGTCGACCCCCGCCGCATCGCCCACGACGATGTCTAAACGGCTGCCAACGATATTGTCTAAACGCACTTCCGCCTGGTCCGAAAGCCCGGTGATATGGCGGGACCCCCCGATAAAAACTGTGCTCATTGGTTGCTCCGAGTGCGTGTGATCGTCAAGGCGCGAACGCTGGCCGCTTTACCCTGTCGCATCAAAACATCTGTGATGGCATTCATGGTCGCGCCCGACCGGAAAAGATCGTCGAAGAGCAGAATATTCCCCGCTTCCGTGTGAATCGGATCGACTTCGTGAAGCCCATCCAAGAGCTCACTGCGACGATCCGGGTCGGTGATGTCTTTGAGTTGAGTGGCAGCGCGGGTCGTCGTGATGCAGTCGATCACAGGAACGCCGAGAGCATCGCTGATACCAGTCGCAAGAATGATGACAGGTTGAACAGCCCGCACAGCGGATGGCGGCACGGGGATAATCCGATCGAATTTGTGACTGTGTGGCTCCAGAAACTTCACAGCCGCTGCGATGATCTCCAAAGCGACGCTTTGATCGCCCTTGTATTTGAGCCGAACGAGCAATTCACCGAGTTCCGATCGAACAGTATCAAAAATGTCGTGTCCATGCTCATTCACGCCTTAGTAATTGCTACTAATCGTGTGAACGTCAAGCGCTACGCCCCTAATCCATCGTCCTGTAATTCTCCGAGGATGAATTGCAGCCATGTGACGTCCCCCACTGACGGCGTATTTCAAGCGTAACCTACAGGCTACACTCAAGCAAGACAACCGGACCGTGAATTCTCTGGCGACGCCAGATGTGGTCCTATTTCTGGTCGGCCTCGACATCCTCCGGCGCGAACCCCCGGCGCATCGTGTTCTCGGTTACGCAGCGGGTCAGCAGGAAATCGAGCAGGTAGTCGGGACCGCCGGCCTTAGTGCCGATGCCCGACAGCTTGAAACCGCCGAAGGGCTGGCGGTCGACGAGGGCTCCCGTGACCGTACGATTGATGTAGAGATTGCCGACAAGGAACTCGCGGGTGACTCGCTCGATGTGGGCCGGGCTTCGCGAATAAAGGCCGCCGGTGAGGGCATACGGCGTGCCGTTGGCGATCCGCAATGCGTCGTCCAGATCGTTTGCTTTGAGCACGGCCAGCACAGGGCCGAAGATCTCTTCCTGGGCAATGCGTGCGTTGGGCTGGACGTCGGCGACGATCAGCGGGGCGACGTAATATCCCTGGTCGGCCAGCGAACCGGCATCGCCTTGGAATACGACCCGGCCTTCGGTCGCGGCGATCCGCTGATAGTCGAGGATTCGCCGAGCGGGCGTCGGCGTCGATGACCGGTCCGACCATCGTCTGGGGATCGTCGGCCGGGCCTAGCTTCACCGCCTTCGCCGCTTCGACGAGGCGTGCGACAAATGCGTCGTAAATCTCCGCGAGTACGATCACCCGCGAGCAAGCCGAGCATTTCTGACCGGCGTAGCCGAAAGCGCTGTGGATCACTCCCACGACCGCCTCGTCGAGGTCAGCGTCGGCGTCGATCAAGATCGCGTTCTTTCCACCCATCTCAGCGATCACTTTCTTGACATGGGTCTGGCCCGGCTTGGTGTCGGCGGCCTGCCGGTTGATCAAAAGTCCGACGGTGCGTGAGCCGGTGAACGCGACGACGTTCACGTTGGGATGATTGACCAGCGCCTGCCCGACTTCCTCGCCCAACCCGGGAGAAAACTCAAGGCGCCGGGCGGTAAACCCGCTTCGTAAAGAGCGCGGACGAGTTGGTAGGCGATCACGGGAGACTGTTCCGCCGGCTTGAGGATCACGCTGTTGCCCGCGACAAGCGCGGCCACCGTCATGCCGCAGGGGATCGCGAGCGGGAAGTTCCACGGAGGGATCACCACGGCCACGCCGCGCGCGAGGTGCTCGGTGAAATTCGTCTCGCCGGAAACGTCGCGGCGCCTCGGCTCGGCCAGGCGGATCATCTCGCGAGCGTAGAACTCGCAGAAGTCGATCGCCTCGGCGACATCGCCATCGGCCTCGGCCCACGGTTTGCCGCATTCATAGACTTCCCACGCCGCCAGCTCGAACCGCCGTTTCCGCAAGATCGCGGCCGTCTTGATCAAGACCGCCGCGCGTTCGCGTGCCGGCGTGTTCGCCCAAATCGCGTGCGTCTTTCGGGCTGCGGTTACTGCCTTCTCGGCGTGCTCGGCCGCTGGCCATCGCGACCTGGCCCACGATGCGCGAGCTGTGGCTCGGATTAACCGAATCCAGCAACCGAGGCGCGGTATCGATCTCCTCTCCGTCGATCAAGAGCGGATAGTGGCGGCCCAGTTGAACGCGCACTTCCTCGAGTCGCCTGGCGCATGCTCTCGCGCCGGTCGGCGCGGGCGAAGTCGGTTGGTGGCTCGTTACGAAACGGAGGCAGCTCCGCCGCAACGGGCGCTGGAGTAAGCTCTGCCTTGGATCGTCGCTTCCGGGTCAACATGGTTCCGATCTCCTCGGGATCGCGCAGTAGGTCGTCGATTCGCGCGCGCTCGGTGAAACTCGCTTTGAGGAACGATTCGTTCGACGTATTCTCCAGCAAACGACGAACCAGGTAGGCCATGCCCGGCAGCATGGCGCCGTACGGAGTATAGACGCGCACGCGGTGCCCACGGTCAACCAGGGCGCGCTGAATGACGTCACCCATGCCGAAGAGGGTCTGGAGCTCGTAGGCGCTCGGCGGCAATCCCGCCGCCTCGGCGGCGGCGATCGCGTGCGCCAGGCTGCGGATGTTATGGCTGCCAAAGGCCGGACGCAATCGGTGATGGTGTTCCAGCAAGAACCGGGAACAGCGTTCGAAGGAGGCGTCGCTTTGCCATTTCTGAAGGTAGACCGGCTCGGGCCAACCCAGTCGTCGCGCGCTCAAGACCTCGTAGTCCCAATAGGCCCCCTTCACCAGCCGGATCGTGATCGGGGCACCGCGGCGCTCAACCCACTCCAGCAGCATTTGAAGCTCGCGCTCGGCATCACCATGATAGGCCTGCACGACGATGCCGACATCCGGCCAGTCGCGGAACTCGGGCTCCTCCAGCACCTGACAAAACAACGCGTACGACAGTGCCCTGTAGGTATATTGCTCCATGTCGACGTGAACGTAAGCGCCGAGCTCCCGGGCTGTGCGAAGGATCGGTCGCAATCGCTCGCAGACCCGATCGATCGACACATCGGCGTGGATCGGCTCGAACTGGGCGGTCAAGCTGGATAGCTTGAGCGAAAGGTTGACGCGCGGCATCGGGCCGTTCTGGTCGCGGTCGATCATCGGGATCTCCACGGCCGACCGGAGCGGTCCATTCAGTCCTCGGATCAAGGCCAGGCATGTCTGCTGGTACAAATCGGCCTCGGCCTCGCTGATCACCGCCTCGCCCAGGAGATCGGCGGTGAACGCGAGTTTGCGGCGGCGGAGAGCCAGCACCGTCCGCAGCGCCTCATCGGGCGTGGCGCCGGCGATGAATTTCTTGGCCATGAGACTGGCCGAGGCCCGTGCCGTCCGGGCTAGCCATTCGGCGCGGATCGAGCCGGCCGGTGCCAGCGCCAGCCCCAGGCTCAGCCACCACGGAACGCGGTCGCCCGCCTCGGCCAGATACTCGGCCAGGTGCTCGCGGACCGACTCGGTACTCGTCAAGGCCGGCAACGCATCGATGAAACGGAAAAGCTGAACGCGAACTAAAGGGTCATCGAGCGTCGAAGCGATGAAGCGTTCCTCCCACCAGGCGATTTGCCATGGCTTGGATCCGCTGCCGATCCGTTCAAACAGCTCACGCCCAATCTCCCTGGTCCGCCGCTCCAGAGCTTCGGACGCGAGCGACCCTCCCCGCTTCGCCAGCCCCACGGCATGGTCGTACGAGCTCGAATCGTCATCGCCGTTCGTGCCCGTTTCGGTCCTCGATGCGGTCGCCAACTTGCCGGCCCCTTTCTGAAGACGAGATCAATCAGGATCTCGATCCTATTGTACGCCCGAATCCGTCGCGTGGGGATTGGGTTGATCGCATGCGAACGGGATCGGTGTCGCGGCAGGATCTTCATTCGCAACGCCGGCTTGACACGAGCGGTCTGCACGGCCATCGCGCATGGGTGGGGGGTCGCGCCTCAGCCCCGAGTTCTGGGACGTCGTTCGACCGGGGGTGCGCCGGCGCGGACCGACTTGAAGATCGATAATGCCAAGTACCTGATTTCTGGTTTGAACTTCACTTCAAACCAGTAATTCCCGGATCGGTTTCCCCGCGCTGAGCTTGATCGGGCGGCTGGTGGCTGGGGCGACATTCTCTTTAGCCGGGTTGAGCCCAAGGGCCGTCAGCACGGTGGCGTGGACATCCTCGATGGTGGTCGGTTTGACCGGATCCTTTGTGCCCTCGGGGTCGGTTTCGCCGATCGTCTGACCGCCGCGGATACCACCGCCGGCCAGTGCCAGGCTGAAGCCGGTCGGCCAATGGTCGCGACCACCCGCGAGGTTGACTTTGGGTGTCCGGCCGAACTCGCCGCAGCACAGGACGACGGTCCGATCGAGCATCTGCCTCCGCGTCAGGTCGCGCAACAGCGCGGCAAACGCTGGGTCCAGCTCCTGGACGCGTTTGCGGTGAACTTCATGGTTGTTGACGTGTGAGTCCCAACCATCGAGCGCTACCTCGACGCAGCGCACGCCCACCTCGATGAGCCGGCGAGCGGCCAGGCAGCCGCGGCCGAACGCCGTGTGGCCGTACTCAGCTCGGAGTGCTTCCGGTTCGTTAGAGACGTCGAACGCCTTGAGCTGCTCCGACGTCATCATCGTGCGAGCGCGGGCGAGCGTCTCGCGATGCAAGGTGTTCTCAAAGCGACCGCGACGACCGTTGGCAAATGCTCGTTCAACGACATCAAGGTCCTGGACTCGCGCGAGATCGCGCGGACCCACGACCGCAGGAGTCACATCGGGCAGTTTGGTCTTCGGATCGTCGATCTGGAACGCGTCAAACTCGCCCCCGAGAAACCCGCCCTTGCTCGGCCACTGGCCGGTCAGGATCGAAATATGCCGGGGAATGTCCGTCCGGGCGACGGGCAGCTCGTGACAGCAGATCGCGCCGATAGAAGGGTGCACGACCGTCGGGTCGGGTCGATAGCCGGTCTTCATCAAATACGTGCCGCGCTCGTGGTCACCCTCCTTGCTGACCATCGATCGAATCAAGGTGACCGACCCCATCTGGCCAGCCAGTTGTTCGAAACCTCGGGCAAGCTGGATGCCACGGACCGAGGTCTGGATCGCCTGGGTCCCGGCGGCGATCCGCGTATCGGGGTGCGGGTCAAACGTCTCGAGTTGGCTCGGCCCACCCCCCAGCCAGAGCAGGATGATCGATTGCGCCGGCTGTCGCGATCGCTCGGCTTGATCGGCAAGCAGCCGCCCGACGGGCGTCAGCCAGCTCAAACCCGCCCCGGCGGCCACGTGTGAGGAATCCACGGCGGTCGAGTGCCGGTCCCATCGCTGAACGTCATACGCGGCCTTAATGGTTCCATGAGAATTCCGTTGTATTGAGCAAAGTCCAGTAGAGATCAGTGAGCCGGTTGTTCCGTTCCTGACCAGTGGTGCCCGCGAGCCGTGCGGTGAAGTGCGACAATTCCTCGGGAGTCGGCCTGCGGGTGAGGACCGCGAGATAGGCGGCGTCGATCGCCTTGTGGTCGTCGGGGGCGAGTTGCGCGATCTGGGTGGCCGCGTTGAAGAGGTCATCCTTGATTCGCTCACGCACGATCTCGCCGTTCATGAGCAGCAGCCGTTGCGGGATCGTGCCGCCGCGCGCGTCGAACTCATCCTCGCCGGTGTCGCCGTACCGTTTGACGAAGTCGTTGCGGCCGGTGTAGGAGACCAACCGGACCAACCAGTGGGATTCCGCGTTGATGGTCGTGAGCTTGGTCGCCTGGAACAAGGCCCCGGCGACTTGGTCCGGCCGGAGTCGGGTCATGGGAAAGACTGCCCAGGCTTCCTCGGACCCTTCGGTTGCACTCTCGTTCTGCGGGGTTGCGCTGTCACGTTGAAAAACCTCGGTGGCGGCGATGATCCGTATCAAGCGATGCAGGTCATACCCATGGGACGCGAAGTCGTCGGCGAGCTCGACCAGGGCCGGGTGAAGCTCGCCCGCGGCGGGCAGGTCATCAACCGGCTCGGCCAGGGGACGGCCGAAGAGCAGGGCCCAAACGCGGTTGACCGTCGCGCGAGCAAAATTTTGATTCTTGGCGTTGACGACCCAGGCGGCGAGCTGCTCGCGAGGACTACCGGACGCCGGCCGCAGCTCGGGACAAAAGGGAACGGCCGGCTCGACCGCGACGGGCTCCTTGGTCTTGCGGTCGGGCGGCTTGTACTCATTGTCCCCGTCGCGGATGCCACGCAGGTTGGAGTGAACGCCGCCGAAGAAGGCTGCCAAACCGCGGAAGTCGGCCTGCTTCCACTTCTGGAACGGGTGGTCGTGGCACTGGGCGCAGTCGAGCCGCACGCCCAGGAACGCCCGCGATACCCGCGCCGCCAACCGCTCGGGAGTGGGGTGGCCCAGGTCCGGGTCGTAGGTCACCGTGATGAAATTCGTCGCCGGGTGATCCGTCCACAGGCCGCTGTCGGCGATCAGGTCGCGAACAATCGCGTCGTACGGGCGGTTTTCCAGAATGGCCGTGCCGAGCCAGGCGATGAAACGCCGGCGTCGAAACAGCAAGAAGGGACCATCCTCAGTGCCGACATAGGCCCGAGCGAATCGCTCGGCCAGGTAGTCCGCGCAGCGCTGGTCCTTGAGCAGCTCATCCAGCCAGGCGGCGATCCGCCCTTCGGTTGGCCGGGCCTCGAAACGTCGGACTTCCTCCAGCGACGGGATCGTGCCGCAGAGGGCCAGCGATAGCCGCCGCATCACGGCCAACTCGGGCGCCGAGCGGCAGGCTGGATTTGGCTCTCAGTCCAGCGGCCACGAAATGCTGCGTCCAAGCCCGCCGCAATCGGCCGCAAGTCGGCTTTCAGAGCCTTGGTCTCCGTGACTGGCGACGACACGGACTTCGACGGACGCAACAGTCCCGCGCCCGTGAAAACGACTCCTCCCAAGACCACGCCGAGGAATAAAACGTCGCGCATCCCAACCCCCATCGTGGCCCTCCTTTTTGTAAGTCAGCTATTACAATAGCATACCAATCGGCGCGGTCCCGGGTTTCAGGAATCGTCACCGATGCTCGCTCGCCGCTCTCCACCCGCTCACCGGGTGACTTCGGTTTTAGGCAGCGCTAGTTGGAGTTTTGAAACTCCGGCGCTGGTGACCTTGGTGTTGCCGAGAGAAAGGATAACCAGGCCCGTAAGTGCTTCGAGATCAGCCAGGCCGGCATCACTGACACGGGTGCCGTCGAGGGTGAGCTCTTTGAGGTTCGTCAATCCCTTCAGTTGAGCGATCCCGAGGTCGGTGATACCCGTTCGATTAAGGAACAACTCTTGAAGGCTGGACAGACCGGCGATGTGCGCCAGGCCGGCATCACCGACGCCTTTTGCATTCGCGAGCGACAGAAGCTGGAGTCGCGTCAACCGACTCAAGTGGGCCAGCCCCGCGCCGCTGACCTCGGTGTTCGAAAGGTCCAGTTCCACAAGACTCGGGCATGCCTGCGAGCTGCCCAAGCCAACATCGGTCACTTTAGTGCGTTTAAGATCCAGAATTCTCAAATTCGGGAGCCCCTTCAGATGAAGCAGCCCGGCATCGCCGATCTGAGTACTCGTCAGAACGAGCTCCTCGAGGTTGGCCAGTCCTTCCAGTCGGGCTAATCCAGCGTCGGAAACGCTCGTGTTGCTCAGATCCAACACCTTGAGGCTGGTCAATCCCTTTAAGTATGCGAGACCGGTGTCGTCGACCCGGCTACGCCTGAGGAAAAGCCCCTTGAGGTTGGTGAGTCCCTTCAAGTCGCACAGACCGGCCGCTGACACGGACGAACCGTGGATCTCCAATCGCTCCAGCCGCGTAAGATGCCCGACATGGACTAACTCCGGGTCGGTTGCCCGTCGGGTCAGAGAAACCGAGACGATGTCTCCAAAATAGTCGACTCCGACGGAACTCACCAACCAAAGCGGCCAGCGCGGCATCGCATCTGGGATAGGTGCATCATTCTGCCACTCCCAGTCGTACCAGACCTTGCCGCCCGATTTCTGGATCGCGATCGCGGCATCGCGCTGCACGTTGGCGCGATTGGCGAAGAAGGCCAGCGCCGCGGCGAGCAGCAGGATCAAAAAGCTCAGCGATCGCGTGCTGAAATGGGCAAATTGCCGCCACGAGCTTGAAGCGAGTTTCGGTTGAGTGGTCACCGGATCTCCCTCCTTCCCAAAACGACAATTATATCGTTGGCTTCTTCAAGGCCGGTCGATGTCTCGTCAGGTCGAGCGCAGAGCGCTGTGGGGCTACTTACTGCCGGTTCGCTGGAAACCGAGCGGTTTTCGGCCAATTGGCCCGCGAGGATAGATGGCATCTCCGGCTGCCGGCGGCCCTTTGCGTACCGACCGATTCTCAATTTGAGATCCGCCAGATTCGCCCGCTTCGGGACAATTTGAGTTTTTCTAATTTTATTTTGGTTGACTTGACGTGACGGGACAACTATTTTGAGCGTGCTTCGGTTGTTTTGCTCGCAGATTGGCTTCCTTCGACTGCCCAGGGTGGGGATCGGTGCTTTAGACAGGGCTTGTTTGGGAAGCCGGCTTTTGAATCCAGAGGCTGCATCGTGGGCGAGGGTCACTGATACCTTCCGATGGAGGTATCCGGGTTGATGTGCGTTTTCACCCAGTGATAGCCGACCCTTGTCCGATATCCGTTCGGAGGAATTGATCAAGTCGAGGGCGACTCTGGTCGCTATGGTCGGCGTTGGTTGAGAGTTTCATTTCAGGGTTTCCCACGCAGGGATCCTCCCGAGGTTCGGGGATCTCGGTATCGTTCCGCGCATGGAGTGCGCTCTGAGCTTGCACAGGGGAAATCAGCACGGTCTGGCTTGAGGCGTTGAAATCCTCAGAAAAAACAGACCAGAGACTTATCGTCCTTCACTTCTTTTGGAAAGGGCTACGCGATGAGGCCAGCTAAGTCGAGCGCGCGGAAGGTTCGCAGTCGTTTCAGCAAGTCGTTGACGGGCAGTCACTCAGAAGGCCGCCGGCGTGGCGCTTCGTTCAAACTAGAATCGCTTGAAGAACGGGTGCTCCTCTCGAACCAAAACCCGGCGGTCGTACCCAACATCTCGAGTCTGCCGGCGGGCCTGGTCAACTCGCTCAAGGACAGCAACACTGTCGCCACAGTCAACCTTGGCGCGAACACGTCGAGCCCTACCCTCGTTTCCCACGTGTACACTGGCCAGCCGACCAATTTCGGTCCGGTCCCGACTGGAACTTCGACCACGTCTTCCGGCGGTTCGACAACGAATCCCGAGCAGTACAGTCCGAACCAGATCGCCGCTCTCGATGCGCTTTCGAACGACATGAAGGCCATACCGCAATACTTGGTCATGCCGACAAACGGTTCGATGGGAAAGCTACCCGCCGACTTCGAAGGACCGGCAGGTTACGCGCCGGCGCAGATCGCCGGGGCGTACGGCATTGACAACGTCACTTTTGCCAACGGCGTCCACGGCGACGGCGCCGGCCAGACGATCGCGGTCACCGACGTCGGCGACTACCCGGGCTTCGTGAACTCGACCGATCCCAACTTTGATGCCAGCGCGCTTCACGTTTTCGACCAGGAATTCGGCCTGCCCGATCCGCCCAATTTCACCAAGTACAACATGGTGGGCCAAACGAGCCCGTTGCCAGCGGAGGACGAAGGGTGGTTCCTCGAGATCGCGCTTGACGTCGAATGGTCCCATGCGATGGCTCCGGACGCAAATATCGAGCTGGTCGAGGCCAGTGAAAGTTCGCTGAATGACCTCTCAAACGCGTCGTACACCGCGGCGACCATGCTGGGAGCCTCCGTGGTCTCGCAGAGCTGGGGCTTGCTTGAAGTCGAGCTTGGAAGCTCGTACGAGCAGTACCTCGAAAACCAATGGTTCGTCCCTGCCATCGCGGCGAACCCGAATGTCACGTTCTTGGCGGCTTCGGGCGACGGCAGCGCCGTCAATGGTCCGATCTTTCCCTCGGCCTCACCCTTGAACGTGTCCGTGGGCGGAACGTCCCTGTTCGTGACTGGTGACACGTATGAGTCCGAGTCGGTCTGGAGCGGCGGCGGCGGCGGGCCGAGCGACTTGTTTCCTCTACCATCCTACCAGCAGGGCGTGATCGCCTCCAACTAC
This sequence comes from uncultured Planctomycetota bacterium, assembly GCA_963720335.1. Taxonomy (GTDB): domain Bacteria; phylum Planctomycetota; class Planctomycetia; order Isosphaerales; family Isosphaeraceae; genus CAVRFS01. The sequence goes on from CAVRFS010000099.1 coordinate 120,524, forward strand.
CCCACGCAGGGAACCAACAGTCCGCTTACCGTGCGGACGTCGCCGGATATTTCCGCCGTTGCCAATCCCGCGACCGGTGTATCGGTCTACGAGCCGGAATTGTACGGCGGTTGGGTCCAGGTGGGTGGCACCAGCGTGGCGACGCCGATCACGTCGGCCACGATCGCGATTGCCGACCAGGGACGCGTCTCCCTCGGAGGCCAGACCTTGGGCGGGCCCAGCCAGACGCTGCCAGGTCTCTATGCGGCTTATGAGTCGGGCAATGCCTACACACCCGGCACGGGTTATTTCAACGATATCACGACGGGCTCCAACGGATATTTTGCCGGGCCAGGGTACGATCTGGGCAGCGGCATCGGCTCGGAGCAGGCCGAGAATCTCTTGCCGTTCCTGTCGCTTTTTGATCTGGGCCCGGCGGTCGTTGCAAGCGACCCGGCACAAGGCCAGGTTGTCACGACCACGCCGCCGACCACCTTCTCACTGACCTTTAACGAGCCGATCGTGCCCAGCTCGGTCGAGGCCGCCGACTTCACCGTCAACGGCACCCCCGCCGATGGGGATTATCTCAGTCCCGACGATACAACCATCTACTACACGTTTACCTCGTCGCCGGTGATCAACCAAGGCGTGGAGACCATGGAGCTCCCGGCGGACTCCGTGATCGGTGCCAATGATGGGCACTACAACGTCAGTGCTTTCACTTCGACCTTCTTTTATGTTCAGACCCAGCTTCAGGTTTCGGCCACCAGCCCGCCGCCGGGCTCGATCTTTAAGATTCCCGGGAACATCGATCTCGTCGTCCAGTGGAACGAGGCGATTAATCCCTACCAGATCAGCACCAGCAATTTCCAGCTCAACCAGGGGACGGTCTCGAGTGCGGTGCCGCTTACGCCGAACACGGTCGATCTGACGATCACCGGAGTCACTCAATCCGACTTGCTCACGTTGACCATTCCGGCCGGCGCTTTTACCGACCAGTACGGGGTTCCCAGCGCCGAGTACACCGCCAATTACATCACTGAAATCGTGTCGGAGCCTTATCCCATTCCGCTGGCGCAGGCAGGCGCCCGCGGGCAGCCTGATCTACGACCCCTCGGTCAACGGCGGCATCGGAGCGGCCGGCAACACCGATACTTACACGCTGCCCCTGGCCGCCGGCCAGACGCTCTCACTCGTCCTGGTGACCGACCCGAGCCTGATCGGCACGGTCACTCTCGTGGGCCCCGACGGAACGACCATCGGCAGCGCGACCGGCGCCAGTGCCGGGGCCACCGTCGTGCTCGAGTCCGCTCCGATCGCGACCGCCGGGACCTACTCGCTGATCGTTGGCAGCGCGGGCGGGACGACCGGCAACTATACCCTCCAGGCCATCCTCAACGCCGCTTTCAAGCCGGCCACCGGCACCAATAATTCAATCGCCTCGGCGTATGACCTGAGCAGCGCGTTCACCAGCCTGGACACGACCCCCTACGCCGACCGCGCCGGCGTGCTGGGGACCATCGATTCATCGGGCGACACCGACTTCTACAAGTTCTGGCTTAACCAGGGCCAATCCACAACCCTGGACGCGACGGGCCTAAATGGAAACGTCGGCTTGGGACTCTATGACGCCAACGGCGATCTCCTGGCTCTCCCCAGCGGCGCCACCTACTCCGGGCCCGTCAATCTGGGCGGAGGGTTCAGCAATGCCTTGGGCCAGCTCACCCTCAATGGAAACGCCAACATCAGCGGGTCAAACCTCGACCTGACCGACGGCGGCTACGGCGAGGCCGGCAGCGCCTTCACGACGAACGCGATCGATACGGCCTCGTTCCAGACCAGCTTCGATTTCCAGGTCCAGTCGGTGACCAACCCTCCAGCCGACGGGTTCACCTTCACGATCCAGGGGAACAATCCCCAGGCCCTGGGCGGGAGCGGCGGCGGCCTCGGCTATTACGAGATCGGCAACAGCATTTGCATCAAGTTCGACTATTATAACAATGCCGGAGAAGGAACCGATTCGACGGGACTGTTCGAAGACGGTGCGTATCCGGACGTACCGGCGATCGACCTGTCCGGCACCGGTGTGAACATCAGCAGCGGCGACCTGATGAATGTGGCGATGAGCTATAACGGCTCAGCATTGAACGTCACCATTACTGACCTCGACACCAACGCCTCCGCCTCGCAGTCCTACAGTGTGAATATCCCTGCGGTCATCGGCAGTCAAAACGCCTTCGTTGGCTTCACGGGTGGAACGGGCGGACTGACCTCCATTCCAGCGATCCTCAACTGGACCTACACGCCGGGTCTAGACATCAGTACCGCCAAGTCCGAATCGATCAACGACTTCGTCGCCCCCACCGCGGGCTGGTATTATGCCGAGACGAGTGGCAACCCCGGGACCAATTATAGCTTGGTCGTGACCCGTGGCGCCGACTTCGACCTGCATGGGAATAGCTTCGCGAAAGCCCAGCCACTCAACGGTGCGAGCGTTGTCCTCGGTGCCATCGTCAAGTCCAGCCCCGCCCTGCAAGCTCTCGACCTGCAAGTGCACAGCTACTCGAATATCTATGAGACTGACCCGACGACGGGCGCCTTCGGCAGTTCCATCCTCAGTCCCGTCAGCGACGGCTTCTACCTGTTCGGCCAGAATATGGCCTCGGACGGGACGTTCACCTACTATAACGACGGTTACGGCGGCAACAACGAAATCTATAAGCTGGACTCGAACGGCGCCGTGGTCTCGTCGGGCGACCCGGTCCCGGGTGGAGAGTTCACGGGTCTCGCCTACCTGAACGGGAGCCTCTACGGAGCCGACGTGGATGGCGACATCTACCAGATCAACCCCAGCACGTGGACGGTCACAGCGTCCTTCACCCAGTCCGCTCTTTTTCCGCTCGTCGGCCTCGCTGGCGACCCCGACAACGGGGAGCTCTTTGCGGTCAGTCAGTTCCACGAGCTGTACGCGATCGACCCCACCACCGGCACAGTGCTGGCCTCGGCGCCCGATAACCTGAGTCTCTACGAGCAAGACCTGGCTTATGCGAATGGATTGCTGATCGTCTCTGACTCGAACGGTCTCGACGGCGCAGGCAACAACTTCCTGGATGAATATGATCCAAGCACCTTTGCCTTCGTGCAACAGCTCGCCCCGCCCTACACCTATGCGGCTTCGGGCTTGGCCGGCGACGGGCTGGGCGGGAGCAACGCCGACTGGTACCAATTCAACGTCAACGCCGGTGACAATCTCGTTATCACCACGACCACGCCCGGGGTTCCCAGTGCCAGCGGTCTACAGTTTGCCAACGATCTGGATCCGACGCTCAACCTCTACGACGCCAGCGGCAACCTGGTCGCCACCGCGACCGGCAACGCCCCGGACGGCCGCAACGACATCATCGATTGGACCGCGCTCACGCCGGGCAGCTACCGTCTGCAGATCGATGGTGCAAGCAGCACAAATCTCGGAGAGTACACGATCAGTATCCAGGGCGCCGACCGGCGCACTCGCCCCCTTTAGCGTCACCTCAACTAACCCGGCCGCTGGATCCGACATCGGCTACCAGGTCTCGACGATGGCCGTAACGTTCAACAGCAGCGTGTTGTTCTCGAGTATCAGTCCCGGCGATTTCACGATCGATGGCAACGAAGCCATCAGCGACACCCCGGGCAGCAACAACACCGTCATCTTCACTTTCCCGACGACCTCGAATGGCATCCACAACGTGTCGATCAGCGGTGTCGAGGATCTTCAGGGCACCGTGATGACACCCGACAGCTTCAGCTTCGAGACCGACGACGTACCACCGGTCGTCGTGTCGAGCTCGATCGCCGAGGGGCGGTTCTCTCGCCGGGTCCGCTCACCGAAGTCGTGACGTTCAACGAGCCGATTCAGCCCTCATCGGCCAATGATTCGGACATCCTGCTCTTCGGCGAGGTCCGTGGCATCGATTACACGCCGTCGTCGATCAGCTTTGATCCAACCGACACCATCCTGACGATCACTTACGACAACCTGCCCAGCGATGCTTACCAGTTCACACTGCAAGCCGGCCCAGCAACTTCCTGAGCGTGGCGGGTGTGCCACTCCAGAGCAGCTACGTGATCAATTTCACAATGCCCGTGGGGCACGACCAGCATTACCGGCCTGCAGCCTGTCCTGCCGCTGGGCAGCCTGGTCTATGAAAGTACGATCGACAATGCGCTCTTGACCTCGAGTGATGCCGACACCTACGACCTGACGATCGATCCGAACCAGACGCTGGCGGTGGTGGCTACGCCGGTCACGACCGGCATGTCGGTGACCGTGACTCTAATCTCACCCACCGGCAAACAGATCGGTACGGCGACCTCGCCGACCGCGGGTGCACCGGCACTCTTGCCCGGAGTCCAGAGCTCCAAGGGGGGCACCTACGAGATCGTGGTCACCGGTGGGCCGGGCGAATACACCGTCGAGCCGATTCTTAACGTGTACGTCGACCCGGCGTCATATGGAGGTCCACTCAACAACTCGATCGCTACGGCCACGCCCATCGACCCCTACGCCAATGAGTTCGTCGGCCACGACGACCGCACGGCCGTCCTGGGCAGCATCGCTCCACCCGCCATCGGCGGATTGTACTCCACGGACCGTTATACCCAGGGGCTGTACAGCGTTGATGCATCCACAGGTGCCTCCACGTTAATCGGCCCGCTCACCTATACCACCAGTTTCAGCGGTATGGCGGTCGATCCAACGGCCGGGACGACCTACATCTCCGACCTGTATGACCCTTCAACCGGCTACTGGTCGCTGGGGGCACGATCAACCTAACCACCGGTGCCGAGACGATTATCGGCCCGCAGTACGACCCGGTCTTCAACGAGTATGACAGCGACATCCACGCCCTCGTTGAAGACGATGGTACGCTTTACGGGTTCAGCCTGACTCGTGGTTACTGGGGACGATGAACCCCTCGAACGGAGAGTTTACTCCCTTATTAGATTTTGATTCCATGCCCGAACCGATCGAAAACGCGGCCATCGACCCCGCGACCGGGACGGTCTACGGGATCGGCCAGTTGACCGCCGACATCTACACCATCAATGTCAGCACCGCGACAGCCACGTTCGTCGGCAGCTCCGGTACCGGTTTCGCCGATGTCATGGGCCTGGCTTTCACCGGCGGCAGCCTCTACTCCCTCGGCGTCCAAGGAGGAGTAATCTCACCCAGCAACCCGCTCTACCAGATCAATCCCACGACCGGCCTCGGCACGTTCATCGGCCCTAATGGAATGGAATACGAGCCCGACGCCATGACGTCCCCGCCGGTTACCACAAGCGGCCCGGGGTGAGACCAGCCCGACCTATTCCTTCTCCCTCAACCAGGGCGAGAGCGCCTCGATTGCGATCCAGAGTCTCAACAACACCAACGTGTCGTTCACGTTGCTCGACAACAACGGGGATGTCGTGGCCCAGAGTTCACCCGGCGCGACCAATTACACCGCCGGCCTCAACAACTTCGTCTCGCCCGACGACGAGACGTACTACGTGCAGGTCACAGGCGACCCCGGGGCTCAGTTCAACCTGGTGGTCACCCGCGGAGCCGACTTCATCACCGAACCCAACGCTGATAGCCCGGTCCCCGGACAGGATATCACGGCGACCGAGCGCCGCAGGACAACCTGCTGGGCGGCGTGCTGGGCTATGTGGAATTCCCCGTCAATTTCTATGTTTTCAACGTGAACGCCGGAGACAATCTGCAATTCGTCACCTCGACTCCGGCCGGCGGCCCGGGCGAGTTCATCAACAACTTGAACCCCGAGTTGCTGCTGTTCGACAGCAGCGGAAATCTGGTCGCCGTCGCTGATGGGAATGCCCCGACGGCCGCAACTCGGTGATCGACTTCACAGTTCCCCAAGGCGACGCCGGCACGTGGACCATCGAGGTCACGTCGGCAGATGGTTCGATGGGCCCATACGGCTTGCTGGCCAACGGCTGGACGGGTTCCCTGTCGCCGTTCGTTGTGACGGGAACTACTCCCGCGGCCGGTGCGCTCGTCCAGCCGCCTACTGACATCATTGTCACCTTTAATGACCCGGTTTACGGCCTGTCGTTGACCCCGGGTGAACTGGAGGTTAACGGCGTCTCCGCCACCGCGGTCACGCTGGTGAATGCGAATACAGTCGACTGGTCCGTACCGGCTAGCGCCTACGCGACTGGCATTGATCTACCGAATGTCGTAACCATTGGTGCCGACGCTTACGGCGACCAAGTCACGGATGTGAGCGGCCAGACGCTCACGCCTTACAGCTATACATTCTTCACGACCAACGTGCGCCCTACGTCGTCAGCTCGTCGATCGACGGCTCGGTCTTCCCGCAGTCCCCGGCCGATGTGACCGAGGTCGTTACCTTCAGCCAGCCGATGGACACGTCGTTCACTACGTCGTCGAGCTTCAACCTCTACGGCAACTACAACAACGTCAACTATGCGGCCGCGTCGTTTAGTTGGGATCCGACCGGTACCATCCTGACGATTAACTACGACAACCTGCCCAACGACATGTACACGCTGACCCTCTATGCCAGCGGGTTCGAAAACGCCGTCGGCATTCCCCTGGCGAGCAATTACGTCGCCAACTTCTCGGTCGCGCTGGGTACCGCGTCCTTCACGGGGACAGTTCGCTCCGGTCAAGCCGCTCGGCTCCTTGATCTACACGGCCACCGAGGATCCCGTGCTGGTCACGCCGACCGACGTTGATTACGTGACTGTCGCCCTCAACGCGGGCGAAACGCTCACGTTGATCGGTACGCCGACCACACCGAGCCTGCAACTGGCGATCAAGGTACTCGACCCGAGCGACAACGTGATCGCGTCCGCATCGGCCCCCGCCCAAGGTGCGGATGCCGTCATCGAGACCGCCCCGGCCGCCACGACGGGAACCTACACGATCGCGATCTCGGATCTGAATGGAAACGTGGGTCAGTACTCGATCGAGGCCACGCTCAACGCCTTCGTCAAGACTGGGACGTCAAACGACACGATCGCCACGGCGCAAGACCTCACGGGCTCGTCCTACGGGCTCGACTCCAGCGGTGACGATCGGCTGGCGGCGGTGGGCAGCCTGCCCAATGTCGTCAGCACGGGTGATGTGTACGTATCGTCCCGGTACTATGGCTACTACTACGGGGGGCCGCCGTCCGCTATCCTCAGAGTCAACTCCGCCGGCCAGGTCGTGCAGGTGATTCCGGTTCCTGAGGACACGGAGGACTCTCTCTCCGGCGTGGAGCTCGATCCCGTCAACAACATGCTCTACGCCGCCGTGACCACCAGCTTCAACGGCTACGGTGGCCGGCTCGGCTCGGTCGATGGCGAGCTGCTCGAGTTCAACCCGATCACCGGTCAGCTGGTGGCGACCATCCCGCTGCCCGTCGATAACGCCAACTACTACTACTACTACCCGTACGGCTTCAGCATCGAGTCCGCGGTAACTTCTGGATCCCGCAGCCCAATAGCGACAATATCATCGACGCTGGATCCGAGCTACACCGAGATCGCCAGCTACTCGACGGCCGGCAGACTCCCGAGAGCGCATCGATCGGGACCGATGGCAACGTCTACTTCACGGGCCTGATGTCCGACGGCTCCGACGATCTACCAGCTAAACACCACCACCGGCGCGATCAACTACTTCGCCTATTCTCCCCACCCCGGCAACCTCACCACGGCAGCGCCGGGAGGTACCGGCATCTGGAGCGGTGATTACTATTACGGTGGTCTCCGCTATGACTACAGCGGCAACCTCGACCAGCAGATCGGCTTCTTCGGCACCAACCAGGCCCAGACCGATCAGACGGGCAACGTGTGGGACCACGAACACGGCCTACTTTGATCTGTTCAAGTTCGATCAGTACGGCGACGAGTTGTCGGCCACGTTTGTTCCCGGGCCGATCGGCCTGACCATCTGGGGCGTGGACAACCCGAACCCGCCCGCCCAGGACACGCAGGATTATTATTCATTCTCCTTGACGCAGGGGCAGACGGCCACGGCGGTGGTCGAGAGCCTCAATGGTTCGGCAGCCCAGATCAGCATCGTGGACGGCAATGGAGACGTCCTGGCAACCGGCGTGAGCGGAGCGACCAACGTCAGCCAGTCGATCGAGGACTTTGTCGCCCCGTCGACAGGCACGTACTATGTGGAGATCACCGGCGACCCGGGTCTGCAGTACAGCGTGGTGGTCACTCGCGGCGCCGATTTCACGCTCCAGCCGCACAACTCCTACGACACGGCTCAGAACCTCACTGGCACAAACGGCGTGCTCGGCTACCTGGCACCTCCCAGCTCGCAGCTCTACCTGCTGGATGACCAATACGGCGATTTAGGCAATCCTTACAATCCGATCTACCCGACGGATCCCGCGACGGGCGCGTTCACCGGTCCCGCGATCTACGCCCCGGCAATCCCGACGATGACAGCAGCGTACGGCCTCAACATGGCCTACGATGGGACGTACCTCTACTACAACATCGGCGCTTATAGCGGCAACGGTGAATCTACAAGATCGACGCTGCCACGGGCGCCGTCGTCGCCCAGACCAGCACGTCTGCCCAGGAAGGTTATTACGACGAGGGTCTGGCCTACCTGAACGGCAACCTCTACGCGGACAATTACGTCACGGGAGCGATCGATATCTACAGCGCCAGCACATTGGCCTATGAATCGACGATTTCCGCTCCGAACAGGTCCCTGACCGGGTTGTGCGGCGACCCGGATCGCGGTGTCCTCTGGGGCATCAGTCCATACCCGGGTACGATCTATGAGATCGACCCCACCACCGGCGCGACCATCACGTCCGGGCCGGATAACGTCCAAGGTCTGTACGAGATGGACATCGCCTACGCCAACGGTATGTTGGTCGTTTCGGCGAGCAATTTTGGATTCGGCGAGTTTGGTGGTAGCAACGAGCTGCAAGAATACAACCCGGACACACTGGCGTACATCCAGTCCGTGCCGGTCGACACGGCGGGCATTGTCTCGGGCCTGGGCGGCGACGGTCTGGGAGGGGCATCCCCGGACGATTGGTACTCCATCGATGTCCAAGCCGGACAGTCGTTGTACCTGCAAACCTCGACGCCATCGGATCAAGGCGGCCAGTTCCTCAACACCGCGTCTCTGGAGATCTCGCTGTATGACACCTACGGTAACCTGGTCGCCCAGGGCACCAAGATGGCCGACGGCCGCAACGAGTCGCTGTTCTTCAATGCCCCGGTCTCCGGCGAGTACCGCATCGATATCAGCGAGGATCCAGGCGGAGCGGGCGAGTACTTCCTCTCGGTCAATACCGCGTCGTATCCGTCGGGCGGCATCTCAGGCCAGGTCTACGACGATCTAAACGGCAGTGGTAGCTATGTCTCAGGCGACCCTGGCCTGGAAGACTGGGAAGTGGACCTGTTCGACTCGAACGACGATTTCATCGGCTCGTACTTCACCGACGCCAACGGAGACTTCTCGTTCCAAGGGCTGGATCCGGGCACCTACACTGTCGAGGAGGTCGTGCAACCCGGCTGGATACAAACCGCGCCGGGTGCTCCGGGCACGTTCACCGTGACCGTGACCGCTGGCAGCACCGTGACTGGCCTCCAGTTCGGCAATTTCCAGAGCATCACCATTAGCGGCCAGGCGTTCGACGACCTCACCGAGTCCGGCACCTTCGGACGCCAGGCGATCCGCCACTCGTCGGCTGGACGATCGACTTGTATGACGCCAGCGACAACTTGATCGCCACCACGACGACCGACGTCAACGGCGACTACAGCTTCAGCGACCTTGGCCCCGGCACCTATACCGTCCAAGAGGTCATACCGGCCGGCTGGGTTGAGACCACCCCGCCACCTCCTGGCACCTACACGGTCCTGGCAATGAGCGGCTTGGATGAACCGGACCTGAACTTCGGTAACTACGAGCTGGTGACCTACAGCGGCACGGTCTACAACGACCTGAACGGCAGTGGCGTGATTGCTCCGGGAGATCCGGGTTTGTCGGGCTGGACGGTCGAGCTGCTTGAGAACGGCAGCGTCATCGCCACCACGACCAGTGCTTCCGATGGAAGTTACTCGTTCGCGAACCTGGGTTATGGCGTGTACACGATCGAGGAAATCCAACAGTCCGGCTGGTATCAGACCGAGCCTGGCACTCCCTTTTACTACTCGGTAACCGCGACCAGTGGCGCGAGCCAGTCCGGGCTGGACTTCGGCAACTTCCAGCTCGTGAACGTCACCGGCACCGTATACAACGACCTCAACGGCAACGGCAACCTCGATCCGGGCGAGCCCGGCTTGCAGGGCTGGACGGTGATCCTCGAAAATCAGTACGGCCACACCGTCGCCACGACCACGAGCGATGCCAACGGCAACTACGAGTTCGACGACCTTTTCCCTGGAACGTTCATCGTCGAGGAGGTACTGCAGAGTGGCTGGACACAGACCCAGCCGGTCAATCCGAGCTATTACGAGTTCACGACACAGAGCGGCCTGGACGAGACCGGGTTGAACTTCGGCAACTTCTCGCCGGGGACCTTCAGCGGCGTGGTCTACAACGACCTGAATGGTGATGGGACCCAGGAGCCGAACGAGCCGGGCCTTTCAGGCTGGACCGTGGACCTGCTCAATCAGGCCGGCGCCTTGGTCGCCACGACCACCAGCAATAGTACGGGCCAGTACACGTTTACGGACCTGGCCCCCGCGGTGTACACCATCGAGGAAATCGTTCAATCCGGTTGGTATATCACCCAGCCGACCAATCCTCCGGGAACCTACACCGTGTCGGCACAGAGTGGTTCCACGGTAACGGGTCTGAGTTTCGGGAACTTCAAGTTCGTGACGGTCAGCGGCGACGTCTACAACGACCTCGACGGCAATGGCCTGCGTGGCTCGGGCGAGCCGGGCTTGGCGGGCTGGACCGTGGACCTGGAAGACAGCTCGGGCAACGTGCTTGCGTCTGTCCTCACCGACTCCAATGGCAACTACTCGTTCACTGACGTGGGTGGTGGTTCGTACCAAGTCGCGGAAGTCGTGCCCACCGGCTGGGTGCAGACCCAGCCGCTCTATCCAACGACTTATAGCTTCACCACCAAGAGCGGATTGAACCTGAGCGCGTTGGTATTCGGCGATCATGCTTCCCCGGCATTGATTCCGACCGCTGTGATCGACAACGGTCAGCCCGGCTATTCCGAGACGGGTTCCTGGAGCACGGTCCTGGGCGGCTTCAACGGTACCAACCGCGCTGCTAAGACGACCAATGGCAAAGCCGCGACGGCCACGGCCGCCTGGAACTTCACGGGATTGGCGACCGGTCAGTACTACATCTATATCACGTACGCGGGTAAGAGCAGCTACGCGACAGCGGCTCCGTTCAGCGTGTTCGATTCCGGCACGACCCTCGGAACGGCATCGATCAACGAGTCAATCCTGGTGACCCAGAGCCAGGGCGGCCTGGCGCAGGGGAGCTACGGCGGGGTCGGTTGGCTCGGGCTCGGTGAGTTCACGACCACTGACGGAAACCTCGAGGTCTTGCTGAGCAACAAGACGAGCTCCGGCAGTTTCGTGGACGCTGACGGCGTGTTGGTCATTTCCGCCAGCGGCCAGATGGGCGGACAGGTCAAGCTGCTGGGCTCGGGCGTTGGCATCGGTGTTGTTCCCCCCTCGGCAAACGGGTCGGTGTCCCCTGTCAGTCCGTCTTCGACTAACGGACCGTCCGCGGCACCGACGATCTCGATCAGCGGCGTGAGCGCACCGGCCGCCGTTCATGTGGTCTACAACCAGGGGGCTGAATCGAGCAATAGTCCGTCGTCCACCAGCCTGATCGATGAGGTCCTGGGTGTGATCAACGGTTCGGCCCAAGACCTGATCTCGGGCAAGAAGAAGAGCAGCTCCTGACCATCCAGCTCAGCGTCCGCGCCGTTTGAATCGACTCGTTGAAAATGACTCCCGGCTCATCCGCAGGGGTGGTGGGCCGGGAGTTTTTTTCGGTCGTTGCTGGTGTGGGGCGGGTTTCCTAACCCGCCTGAATGCGTCGTTGCTGGTGTGGGGCGGGTTTCCTAAACCCGCCTGGATGCGTCAAGGAGGGAACCAGCGGGTTAGGAAACGCGCTCCACCGGATTTTGCTATCCGCGACCACGGACTAGAATATTAGCCAAATCTCATGCCAATTCCTTGGCGCAAGTTTCGTGCCGAACACTATTGATCCGATTTGAAGGAGGGAGCTCCGTCTCCCGATCCGAGATCTCTCGCAAATCGACATTCTGAGCCGGCTTCTCAGGTCAGGATAATGTATTCCAAGTTCGGACCAACCATGAACCTTGGGCGACCGTCATGGGTCGGATCGATCGGGGAACGGGAGAAATCGGCTTGCCTATTGGCGTAAGATGGGGCATGACTCATCGGAACATGGGTCGTCGCCGACCGTGGAATTGCCAAAAGAAGCGCGGACCGGACATCGGCCGCTCCAGACGCAGGGGTGGTGAGACAGTGGCGGGTTTTATGCCGGGTGATGGTGACATTGGGAGTGAAGCTCATGGTTTGGCGGTCGACTCGGTCAAATCGGCAGCGGGCGTGGTAGACTTCCGCGCCTATGTCTATGTCGTGCTGATGGTTGTGATCGGATCGACCACGGCGGCTGCGGCCAGGTTCGCGGTGCGAGACTTGCCGGTGACGTTGGTCCCGGCCCTGCGGTTTGGGCTTGCCGGACTGTGCTTGCTACCCGTTTTCTGGAGACCGGGCGTTTTCAGGCGACTGGTCCGCGAGGATGTGTGGCTTCTGCTCCTTTCCGCAGCGCTCTGCGTCCCGATCAACCAGGGGTTTTTTCTGAGCGCGGCCCGATTAGGGCCAACCTCGCACGTCGGAATCTTTTACGCAACCTGCCCGCTGGTTGTTCTGCTGCTGGCCTGGGCGACGAAAATGGAGCGACCGGACCTCGGGCGGCTTTGGGGCGTCGTGGCCAGCGTCGCGGGGATTGTCGTGATTGGGGTCGGCAACTTCTGGATTGGCGGTGGCTCGGCCACCGAAGTTCGCGCGGTGCTGCTAGCTGACTGCTTGTTGGTGGGAGCCGTCCTCTCTTGGGGAGGTTACATCGCTGTCAGCAAGCCGTTAGTCCAGAGGCACGGCGCCTTGCCGGCACTGGCTGGAACCTTCTTGGTGGGCTGCCTGCTCTCGATCCCGGTCGCCCTTTTGGTTGGGCCGGCGTGGCCGGCGTTTGGCCAGGTTTCGCCGTCGGCCTGGCTGGCTTTGGGCGTGCTGTCGCTGATTATCACCCCGTTCGGTTGGGCGTTCCAGAACCTGGCATTGTCGCGGTTCGACGCGAGCGAGGTTGCCACCTTCAGCAACGGCTCGCCGATTCTGACGATCATCTGGGGCATCTGGTTGTTCGATGAGGTTTTGACAGTCGCTCTCATCGCTGGGGGTGCGCTCACCTTGGGAGGCATGTATTGGGCCAGCCGGCCGCGCCAACTCTCACAAGAAGCACAGGCGTCGGGCCGACTGCAATCCGGTCTCAACGGGCCACTTTCGCGCGACCGTGTTCCGGTTGTCGCGGCTCTTGCCTTGGCCGAGGAGAGCGCGGCCCGATGAAGAAGACTCCGAACGGACGCGGAGGAGGTTTGGTGATTTACGTCACCAGCCATGGCTTCGGCCATCTGAATCGAACAGCGGCGGTGGTGAACCGCGTTCCTCTTGATGTGCGGGTCACGATCAAGTCGCATTCAAATCTATTCAAAGACTGGCCTGACCGCCTCACGCGGCCGGCGGAGCTCGTTGCGTATGTCTCGGATGCGGGGGCGGTCAATCCACCCGGTGACAGTGCCGCCACCGACGGACCCAGGACCTTGGAGCTAGCGTCGCGGTGTCATGCCGAAGCGATGGCGCGGCTGGACGATGAGGTGGCTCGATTGCGAGAGCAGGGGCCCGCGGCCGTTCTTTGCGACGCGCCAGCAGTGCCCTTGGTGGCGGCTCGGCGCGCCGGGGTCCCGGGCTTTCTGATGTCCAACTTTACCTGGGCCGACATCTACGCCCCCCACGCCCGGGCCGTCGGAACCGCCCAAGCAACCCGCCTGGTCGCTGAGCTGCGAGCCGCCTATCGACAGGCTGTGGCGACCTTCCGGATGGAGCCAGCCATGAGCATGTCCTGGCTGCCGGCTCTCATCAATGTCGGAATGGTCGTGAAACCAGGACGCGATCGCCGTGCTGAGCTTTGCCGGCTGACGGGACTGGACCGTAAAGATAAATTGGTCTATCTCTACCTCGGTCGTTATGGTCAGAGTGACCTCGACTGGTCGCGGTTGGAACGGTTCGCGGCGCGGGGAATCCACTTTTTGAGCTATCACCCGGTTTCGGCGGGCCGGCTCGACAATCTACACGTGATTCCGGCGGCGGATTGGCCCGGCAGCGATCTGATCGCCTCGAGCGATGCGATCCTGGCCAAGGCCGGATACGGTACGATCTGCGAGGCGATGGCCTGCGGCACGCCCATGATTTATCCGCCTCGGCGAGGATTTGCCGAGTTTCGGTCACTCGACCGCGCCTTACGCACGTGGGTGGGAGGATTGCCGGTGTCCTCTCGCGACTTCCGCGGCTTGAAATTGGAGCATCGCCTGGAACGGGCGTTCCAGCTCGATCCAGGGCCTCCTCCGTTCCGGGCGGACGGCGCGGACCGGATCGTCGAACACGTCCTACCGCTCTGTCGACCATTACGCGGTCAGAGAGCCTCGGTCGTTGGGTCCTGATCGACGGGGCGGTTTTCCCTTGTAAACCGCGCCTTAATGCGGGCAAGATGCTACCATCAAGATCGACCCGAGGGCTTTCGAATCATGAAAATCGTCGTTTATCCCGCAGTCGAGCCCGATCGGTTCACTGCTCTGCGAGTGGCGGCACCGGGAGCCGACTGGGTGAACGCCGCTAATGCGGATGAGGCGGAGCAGGCCATCCCAGCGGCGGACGCGTACTTGGGAAAGATCACCCCCGGCATTTTGGCGCGCGCCGATCGCCTCGTCGTGGGTGCAATCGTTCACGGCCAGTCTGGAACACTACATGTTTCCGGAGCTGCTGGCGCATCCATGTGTGCTCACGAACATGCGGGGCCTCTTCGACCACGTGATCGCCGACCAGGTGATGGGCTACGTGATCTGTTTTGCCCGCAACCTGCACACTTACATGCGGAATCAGCTTCAGCGGCGCTACGAACCGGAAGGCGGCGAGTCGGCGAGGGTCAGCTCGTTGACCGGGCCGTCGACCGTGAACGCGATGGATCGGGCCACGATTTATCTTCCCCAAGCCACCATGGGGATCATCGGCATGGGCGCGATCGGGTGTGACATCGCTCGGCGAGCGCTGGCATTTGGGATGTCGGTGCGTGGCGTCGACCGGTTTCCCGAACGGGCGCGGCCGCCGAACGGCGTTCAATCCGTGATGGGAATCGACAGGCTTCCCGAGCTGCTGGCCTGGAGCGACTTCGCCGTCATCGCCGCGCCCCAGACCCCGGAAACCACGGGCTTGTTCCACGCCGGCACTCTGGCTCATCTCCGCCCGAGTAGTTACTTGATCAACATCGGCCGAGGGGCGATCGTGGTGCTTGATGACCTGGTGGCCGCCTTGCGCCCGGCCGGTTGGCCGGTGCGGCGCTCGACGTCTTCGAGATCGAGCCGTTGCCTTCCGACCACCCGCTCTGGGATTTCCCCAACGTGATCTTAACTCCACACACGGCCGGCTACTCACCCGTCATCGCCGAACGGCACCTGGCGACGCTCGTGGAAAACGTGGGCCGATTTTGCGCGGAGAACCGCTGCTCAACGTCGTGCATAAAGCTCTGTGGTTTTGAGCCTCGCTCCGATGTTCCAGGTAGCTGATGGGGACACAAGCAATGACCTTCCAGGCGCGGAACCCTTAGCTCGCATTAAATCTTGCCGCTCTTGAGCCGCGAGTCTCAATGAATTAAGATAGCTTTGTCCTCTCTTGCGCCGGTCGCCAACGTTCTCTAGTCTCATCTTGAGGCGCCTTCACCAAGGCGAGCCGCCCATGCGTCGAGCGTTCACTCTGATCGAGTTGCTCGTCGTGATCGCCATCATCGGAGCACTGGTGGCTCTCCTGCTTCCGGCCGTGCAGTCGGCGCGATCGGCGGCTCGCCGGCGCATTGTCAAAACAATTTGAAACAACTGGGAGTTGCACTGAACAGTTATATGAGCCGCGCGCAACGTGTTCCCGATGAGCGCTGTCGCAGGCAACCCCCACGGACTAAACCAGAGCTGTTTCGTCATGGTCCTACCTGATCTCGAACAGAGGCCGCTCTACAACGCCTACAATTTTCTCGTCGAGAATTACGATCCATCCAATAGCACCGTGGTCGGCGTCCAGATCGCGACGTTCCTTTGCCCGGAGAATCCACTACCGACGAGTCCGGTGCCTTCCGCCCAGGTGCTAACGTCCGTGGCGACGAGTTACCCAGCCGGTTCGGCCTTTGCCCGCAACCATTACGCGGCGAACTGGGGCGGCAGTTATTCGAGTTACGGTCAGGACTTTACAAACACCTATGGCGCGTACCGTGGCGTGATGATGACGGTCCAGGCTATCGGCCCCAAGGGAGCAACGACGTGCATCCGTCCGCAGAATATCGTCGACGGTGTGTCCAACACGATTCTGGTGGGGGAGAAGCGCGACAGCCAAGGATGGGATGTGGGCGGCTATGCCGGCAGTGAATTCGACGTGGGCCCTTCGCCGGTTCTGACGGGTGACGACCCGGTCTTGCGGCAAACTTATACGGGCTCCTACCATACGGGAATGGCCCAGTTTACATTCTGTGACGGTTCCGTGAAATCACTTCGGAGCACAATGAACCGACTATCGTGGTACGCTTTGATCACGCGTGACGGCAAAGAAATCGTCAGCCAGGATTCATACTGAAAACATGAGCATTGGTCAGTTGAGTTTGCGGTCAACGCACGAAATTCGAAGGGAAGATCGCATGATCCAGCGGGTGATGATCGGAGTGGGTGCGGTGCTCGTGGGTCTCGGAGTCGCCGCGGTCACGGCGACCGGAAACGAAGAGCCGGAGTCGACGACCGAGCGGGACATCGTCTACACCAAGGCCGGCTCGACGGAGCTCAAGCTCGACCTGGTGCGCCCGAAGGATGGGGACGGGTTGTTTCCTGCGATCCTGGTCATTCACGGAGGGGCATGGCGTCAGGGGAACAAAGCCGACGTCCGGCCGATGCTCGCCGAGTTTATCCGCCACGGTTACGTCGCCGTCGCCCCGCAGTATCGGTTCTGCCCCCAGGACGCTTTCCCCGCCCAAGTTCATGACGTGAAAGCGGCCGTGCGTTGGATCAAATCGAACGCCAAGACGTATCGGATTGACCCCGATCGGATTGGTGCGATGGGATTCTCCGCGGGCGGCCACCTGGCGATGATGCTGGGTCTGACAGGCCCAAATGATGGACTCGAAGGTGACGTCTCCGTCGGTGCTCCCGATAGCCGCGTCAAAGCCGTGGTCAATTATTTCGGCCCGACCGACCTGGCCGCCAAGGACATTCCCGAGATCTGCAAACCCTGGGTCAAGGACTTCCTGGGTGGTTCACCCCAGGAAAAGCCAGAGGCCGCGGCCAAAGCGTCTCCGTTGACGTTTGTCTCGAAGGATGACGCGCCGGTTTTAACCTTTCAGGGGACGAAAGACCCGCTGGTTCCCTTCAACCAGGCGATCAAGCTGGCCGAGGCGATGACCTCCGCCCAGGTGCCAGGCCGAGTCGAACTCCTGATCGGAGCCCAGCATGGATGGGGAGGCGCCGAGCTGGAGCAGACCGTCAACGAAACCTTTCGATTCTTCGATCTCTACCTGAAGGCCAAGCCGATCCCTCCGAAGAATCCTTGAGAACCGATCGGCAAAAAAACAATGATCCGACACACGCCTTGATCGGTCGCCGGACAGAGCCGGCTCCTACAGGAATTGTAGGAGGGAGCTTCGTTTCCCGATCGCTGGTTGTCGCACTGGGTCCGGTCGCTGAAAAAAGGCGCCGTTTCGCGTGCGCGTTCACAATCGCGAGCCGGCCCGGTGGAACACGCTCGGCTCAAGCCCGGGAATGCCGAACAACCGATTGTGCAGCATCTGTTCGAAGATTTCGAGATCGCCGAGAAATGTTGTGGCCGGCATCGAATCGCCGTTCAAGCTGGCCGGGTCGGGGTAGGCCTGAAGCGAGGCGATCCGGTCGGGCAGGGGAGGATGCGTGGGGTCGTGGGCGCCGTTGTGGTTGGTGAGAACGCTGATTCGCATCGCGCTGTGGACTTCGCCCGGGAGTCGGTACCAAAAAGCGCGGAAGAATGCGTACAGGTTAAGAGGCATGGATCCGTTCGCGTCGTACGATTGGAGAACCTCGCGGAACAGGGGTTGAACCACGGCGACCTTGACCAGTGCCGAAGAGGCGGCGCTACCGCCGGCGATCGTCGCTGAGCACCGGTCGGCCCGCGCTTCTTGACCGCGTGCCACTGGTTCGATCAACCAGGATGCCTCATTGAGGCAGTAGCGTGCCCAGGCGCCCAGCGGACCTCGGACACGCCGGCCGTTCCGTTCGATCGCCTGCTCGAGCGCCTCGACAAACCGGGCCGATCGGGCCGCTCGCGTGGCATCCCCACGCGCGAGGTGGGCCAGCTCGTGCGCGACGATGGCCCGGAGCTCTCCCTGGGTGAGCACCCGGAATAGCGGCAGCCCGATAATCAGCGCCCGCGACCGCCCCCAAGCGACCACTCCGCAACAAGGAAGGTAGGTGAGACGAACTTGCCCCGGAGGTTTGACGCCCAGGCGCCGGCCAACAGCCTCGATCGTCGTGAAAAGCTGCGGTGCATCCACTCGCGCCAGGACCGGGCCCAGATCGCTGTCCGGGTCTTTGGTCTCAACCGCGAACCAGACGCCTCCCAGCGTGGCGACGGCGTCGGACCAGCCGTCGACCTCATTACGCAGCCAACCGCGCAGAACCGGGACAAAACCGCCCGCCGCCAGAAAGAGTAATGAACCCCCCAGCGTAACGGTCCAATAGAGGCGCTCGAGCAGCCGCAAGATTCCATTGCGCCACCAAAGCATCAAGCCACCGAGTGGAGCAGAACCGTTTGGCGTAGCTGCGGACGGACGACCGGGTCCTGGCGGCTTGACGTCAGGAAATACGGGGCTGCCGCATCGCCGGCAGTGTGCTTCGAGCGGCGCTCGCTCCAGACTGCGGGTGTCCGCCAAGTTCCGACGCGCAGTCGGAACACAGCAGCCCGCCCGAGACCTTAGCAGCTCCGGCTCGGTCCATCGCCCGTCTCCGCGCCTCGTGGTCAATCGACAGCTCTGGACGTGCCATCGACTTGCGCTCTCAAACCTCAGTTCATCTCCGAGAACATTCGGAGAATAGGCTCTAACATTCTGTCCGTCCATCAAAGTCGAGGACGAGTCCGGGAAAACGAGACTCGGGCCGAGCCGATATTCCGCATCCAAACTGGGATGGAGTCTCCTCCTCCCAGAGTCGCTCTCGATGAACGGCGAGTAGAGACCGGCTTGTACTGCGGCGGTGGAAACCGTCGTCCGAATCTCTGGGCAGCCGTCCCCGCCGGTATCCCGCCCCTGCATCTTCCGGGTTGGCGTCCCTCGCCGTCAAGGGAAGCTGGGCGTTGTTACGCGAGTACGCAGTCCGAAATGCGAATGCCCCAAAACGGGCTCGAGTGATAAGGACGCCCGCCTCGGCCGTTGCACAGACACCGGCAGAGGCGTGGGCGTTGTCACCAAAAGGAAACGGTCAGCTCTTCGGGGAATCAGGGGCGTCCTTGTCCTTGTCCTTGTTTAGAACATCTTTGGCCTTGTCCTTGAGGTCTTTGATCTTTTCGCCAGTCTTCTCCTTGAGGTCCTTGGCTCCCTCTTTGATCTTCTCACCGAGGTCCTTGGCCTTGTCGACGGCTTTATGCTCCATGTCCTTGATCTTCTCGCCGGCCTTGTCGACCATCTTGCCGACGGCAGGCGCCGCATCTTTGATCTTTTCGCCGGTCGCGGTCAGTACCTTGTTGGTGCCTTCGCCCCCCTTCTCAAGCATGTGGCCGGTGGTGGCGGCGGCTCCTTCCAACTTGGTGCCTTCTCCTGCATTCTCGAGCTTCGTGCCCAACTTGTTGCCAGCGTTTTCAATCGCATTGCCGGATTTGTCGAGGCCTCTGGCGGTCGCCTCGCGCCCGACTCGACTTGTTCGCTGTTGCAACCCCAAAGGACCAGAGCCAGCGCACAGGCCACGGGGGCGACCAATTTTTGGTGCAGTTTCATCGGAAACATCTCCTGGAAGCGAGGGAGCATGCGGACAGATCCGCGTTCAAAGAAATCGTCGCACAGAAAGCCACGCAATGTGGAGAAAGTCGGGAACCGTCGCTCGCCGCCGAATAAGGATCGTTGGGTTTTCTCCAGTGGCGAGGTGATCGCTTTCCGCCATTCACTTGGTGCGGGTTACATGCCTTCAGCACACTATGACGTTAGCAGATGAATGATCGCCCTGCCAGATAGAGCCAAGGGATCTTCGGTAACGAACCGATGATATTCTCTGACGAGTCCCGCACAGAATTCGTTCCGCACATCAAAATGTTGGATGAGCAGCGTCTCGCTCACGTTCGAGCCGGCCGTCGAAGACAGAGAAATCGCCCACACTTCCGACGCGATCGGCCAGCAGTCACCCGGTGAGCTCGCGGCGGATCGACGTGATTAAAACGGGCCGATCGCCCGGTATTCCAAGGTCTTTTTGGGGATTTTGGTCCGGGGGATTGACCTGGTGAGACATTTGTCTTAGGATAGCTTCGTCAGTGAGTGCCTACCTCCGCGTCCTGGTCGATAAAGCCCCGATTCGCGAGTCCCACGATGATGGTCGATGAGAGTGTATACATCGCGAGGTTGGGGACGACCTGATTCTGTTTCTGATTACTTATTTTAGAGACGACTGACGATGGCCAAACGCCCGCCAACCATTCCTGATTCGGAACTTGATGTGCTGAAGGTCCTGTGGGACCTTGGCCAAGCCACAGTCCGAGAGGCCTTGGAAACGCTACGCGCCGCCGGACGCCAGTGGTCGTATGCCACCGTGGCGACGCTACTCGACCGGCTAGAGTCCAAAGGTCTGGTCAACAGCGATCGACGCGAGCTGGCGTTCGTCTATCGCCCGGCGATCTCCAGCCAAGAGGTATGCCAGCGACGGCTGACCAGCCTGGTCGATAAGTTGTACCAAGGTGAGCCCGGCTTGCTGGTGCTCCATTTGCTCAAGTCTCACCCACTTGACCCCAGCCAAGCCAAGGAAGTCCGTGCCGTCCTGGACCAGATGACCAGTGAGAAGATCGAAAAAGAAAGACAAGTGACGTCAAAGTCCAGCCGAGAGCGGCTGGGCCCCGTTCGCCTTCGTGAGTTTCTCCTAATTCCTTCCGCGTGGGCTTCCGAGACGGAGACGTAATTATGGCAGCCCCTTTCCGAGTTCGACCAGCGCATGGACTCATCCTGGCGCTGGCGTTGGTTCCGGCCTGGAAACTCGTCGAGCCGCTCTTGCGTACCGGCCCCAAGGCCGTGAGCGTGGAAGCCTCGCGAATGGGCCGCGAGCTGTTCACCCATCAATGGACAGAGCACGATCCCCTGACCAAGGGTGACGGGCTCGGCCCCGTATTCAACGCCTCCTCCTGCGTGGAATGTCACAGCCAAGCCGGCCCCGGCGGGGGCGGGCCCATCTCCAAGAATGTGACCGTATACGGCTTGGTCGCGCCGCATCCACAAGGGCTTCCCCAGTCAGGGGTTGTGCACCAGAAGGCCATCAACGCCTCATTCCAGGAAAAACTCAGCCAGGTTCATCCGAGCCTGCCTAATCAGCCATCGATCCCGTTGTCCGTCTTGACCGACCGGTCCCGCTCGCGGTCTCGCGAAGTGGTCGTCACACAGCGCAATACGCCGGCCTTGTTCGGTGACGGTTTGATCGATTCCATCTCCGACGACGCGATCATCGCCCACCAGCGTGAACACTCCACCGCGGCTAGGCTGGTCGGTCTCAATGGGGCGCGAGACTCGAAAATCCGTGGCCGGGTGGCCCGACTCAGCGATGGCCGTATCGGCCGATTTGGCTGGAAGCTCGAGTTCGCAACGCTGACCGATTTCGTCAAGGCGGCCTGCGCCAACGAGCTGGGTCTTTCCAATCCGGGCCGTCCGCAGGCAACGCCATTGGGCAAGCGTGGTTATCAATCGAAATCCGCGGGTGTCGACTTGACGGACGAGCAATGCGCGTTGATGACCGACTACATCCGTGACCTGCCCAGGCCCACGGCGCTGGTTCCCAGCGATCCCCAGCAGGCTACCCTGGCCAAGACCGGTCGATCGCTCTTCCGCTCGGTTGGGTGCGCCGATTGTCATTCGGAGTCGTTGGGGTCGGTCAACGGGTTGTACTCCGACATGCTGCTTCACGACATGGGCGTCGAGCTCGAGTCCAGCACCGGCTACTACGGCGGGATCGTGCCCGCTCCTCCCATCCGCAACGACAAGTTCGAGGAAAGCGAGCAGCCTTCGCCGGTCGAGTGGCGTACCGCCCCACTTTGGGGAGTCGCCGACTCGGCGCCTTACCTCCACGACGGTCGCGCTTCGACACTGGAAGAAGCGATCGACGCCCATCGCGGTGAAGCCACCGATGTGACCGAGCGATTCAAGGCCCTGTCGCCCGATGACCAAAAGGCGATCACGACGTTCCTGAAGACGCTCCGCGCATCGGGAGCCGAGCCGGTCTCCGCCAGTCCGCACTCCTTGGCCGCGCGCTAAGTCGGTTTCTGCGGATCGGGCAGGGGAGGCTGGGCTGTCGAAAACTTGGGACAACGCAAGCTCGGCGTTCATCCTGATTCCTTTGCGCTCTCTTTCCCGCCCTTCAAAAGGGGGGGGAAAGAGAGCGACGGCTTCCTCCTACCAAACATATCTCGGCAAATCTCCGCGTTATGCAACCTTCTTGAGAAGTCGACCTCGGACAAGGTCAAACCACTTGCCGTGACCATCCTGGTCTGCCAATGCGGTGCGAGGCTCAATGCCCCCGGAGCGACGCCCGGTCGCGCTGGCAAGTGTCCGGCTTGCGGCTCCGCTTTACGAGTCCCGGAAGTCGTTGGTTTCCCGCGCCCCTCGATTGACCCGTCATCAGCGGCCGCCGGACTTGATGACAGTCCCCCCGCGGTCTTCGTTCCTCCCCGCACCCGCCGCCGCAATTCCACCAAGTCCAAACCAACTTTCGTCGACAAGCTCGACGCCTGGCAAGGAATCGTCAGCGCGTCCCGATCGATCCGAGGCGGAATTATGGAAAAGCCTGTTGTATCCGTTTTGGGACGTGAACGGTCTCCTTTTTCTCGCTATCTTCTCCATTCTCTGGTGGTTCCTCACGTTCGTACCATTCAGTTTCCTGGTGGACGGAGAAGTGCCTGGCGGTCCTATTGCGAGACTGTTTGCACCCTTGCTCCTGGGACACCTGCTTGTCTTCGGCTACACCCTTCTTTACCTTGGTGATGTGCTGATTACGAGTGCGGCTGGGGACGTGCGTCATCCGCGCTGGCCGACCGGCGACCCATACGAGATAATGCGGGGACTCTCCCGATGGTTTTGGGCCTTCTTGATTGGCGGCGTTCTGGGTCTGTTCCCGGCCGTTTGGTACTGGATTCGCTGCGGGAAGGTCGACCTGCTCGATTGGATCGTCCTGGTGGATCTGATCCTGCCGGGCGTGGCGTACGGTCAGATGGCCCTCGTGGCCTCTCTCTTGTTCGATGACCCATTAGGTGCCAATCCGATCACGGTTGGTCAGGCGTTATGGCGAGTCGGCGTGCGATCCCTTCGCTCGGCGTTGGTTCTGAGTTTCGCGCTGATGCTCACGGGGGGACTGTCGGTTTTGGTCGTCATGATCAAGATTCCCATCCTGGCACTCTTCATGCTCTGGGTATTCTTGATCTTCATTCTGTATGAGGGGCTGGTCGTGATGAGGATCCTGGGTCTAGAATACCGTCGCCAGGCTCGCAAGATAGGCTGGTTCCGCGATAGCCGAAGCCGAAGTGTCTAGGCTGTTGCACCCGGGACGAAGCTGAGATGGGCAGACACAAGCGCTGGTATGACCCCGACGCCGAGCTCTCCGTTCGGGTGATCCCGCAATCGGACCGGAACGAAACCTTCAACAATGCGCGGTGGCGTCATCCACGCGTGGCACCTCGTTTGGGCGAGTGCTTGCTTTATCCTTTAACCGATGGTCCCGGCCTCGGATTGCTGGTATTCCTGCCTCCGATGCTCTGGGTACTCTCGCTTCCGATATTCGACGTCATCGCCATGATCCAGCCCTTGACCAAAGGCGACTGGACTCTTGGGCTTCTGGCTGTGCCGGTGATGATCCCCATGCTCTTCAGTTTCTCGATGATCTTTGGGTATGCGCTATTGTTCCTCGGACACATTTTGGTGTCGAGTGCCATGGGTGAGAACGATCACCCCCGATGGCCGGAGTGGCACCCGAGCGAAATCTCGGAGGGGATCTGCCGATGGTTTTGGGCGGGCCTCTTCGGCGTCGTGATCGGCGGCTTCCCCGTGGCTCTTTACTGGGAGCACTGCGGAGACATTGACTGGTTCGATTGGGTCGTCTTCATCGAGCTGGGAATGATGGGTGCCGGTTATTCGATGATGGCGCTGTCGGCGTCGCTCCTGCATGACAATGTCATCGCGGCCAATCCATACACGGTCATCGCCGCGATCGCTCGAATCGGCTGGGATTACGTTCGGACCTGTCTGGTCGCCAGCATGGCGCTATTCCTGGCTGGCCTCGCGCTCTGGGGCCTCGTGTACAAATTGCCGACGATGTGGGCGGAGGGTGTGGCATTGTGGGCGTTCTGGGTCTTCATTTTTTATCTGGCGATGGTCGTGCTCCGCATGATGGGACTCACTTACCACGCCCACGCACTCGACCTGGGCTGGTTCCGTCGACGGCCGAGATGGGCCTCGTCGCGCCGTGACGGCCGGATTTACGCGAATTCGTGATTGGTCAGTTGTCAGTTGTCAGTTGTCAGTGGTACGTCGTTGCGTCGTGCCAAGCCCTGCCTCTAATCCCCGGTTGATATCAGCCTTTGCCGTGGTCGCCCCGACTGTTTCCCAGGGAAAGCCGTCAACTGACAACTGACAACTGACTAATGCCCACCTAGCTTGATCAAGACTACAATGGCGACGGTGTAGAAGATCACCAGGCCGGTGGCATCGACGAGCGTACTGATCAGCGGAGCCGAGACGACGGCCGGGTCGATCCCCAGCTTTCTGGCCATGAGCGGGACCAGCGCCCCGACGCAGTTGGCCCAGAGGCAGATGCCCAGAATCGCCAGCCCCATCACAAACGCGAAGGCCGGTGACTGGCCAAGCAATATCCAGGTGAAGAAGAAGCCCAGCGTACCCAGAAGCGTACCTAGCAACAGGCCGGTCAGGCATTCGCGGGCCAGCACGCGGAGCCAGGTCACTTGGCTGAATTTCGCCGAGAGTTAAGCCGCGGATGATGGTGCCGACGGTCTGGCTGCCCGCGTTGCCGCCGGTACCGATCAAGAGGGGCACCAGTGCGTCGAAGTCGATCTTGGGGAAGCGATCATCGACCCAGTTGAAGTGATGCGAAACGTATCGCGTGATCGTCCCGGCGAGAAAGAGCAGCAGCAGCCAGCCGATCCGGCGGCGGACGCCTTCGACGATCCGGCTCTGCCAGTACGGTTCCTCATTGGCTCCCGAGTCACGCGAAACACCACCAAAGGCGAGCATGTCCTCGGTTTGCTCGTGGCGAAGGATGTCCATCGCGTCGTCGTGGGTGATGATCCCCAGCAGCATGTCGGAGGCGTCGATCACCGGGATGGCGAGCAGGTCGTACTTATCGATCTGGCGGGCGACCGATTCCTGGTCTTCGTCGACTCGGGCGTAGATGATGTCGCGCTGCATGATGTCCTCGATCACCGCCGAACGACGCGCCAGGATCAGCTTCTTGAGCGAGATGAATCCGATCAGGCGACGCTTGTGATCGACCACGTAGCAGTAATAAATCGTCTCGCGGTCGGGGGCTTCGAGGCGGATTCGCTCGAGAGCTTCGCGGACCGTGATGTGCGGCGGGAGCGTGACGTAGTCGGTCGTCATGACCGCGCCGGCGGTGCCGGGCTCGTAACTGGCCAATCGGCGAATGTCCTCGCGTTCGGCCTGAGCGAGAAAGGGAAGCACATGGTCGACCACGTCCTCGTCGAGCCGGTTGACCAGGTCGGCTCGCTCGTCGTGTGACATCAGGTGGAGTAATTCGGCCGCGTCCTTGGGCGCCATCGCCTTGACGAGGCGAGCCTGACGATCGTGGTCCAGGTAGCTGAGAATGTCGGCGCGATTGCGCGGCGGCAGGATGCCGAACAGGGCGTCGCCGTCGTTGATGTCGAGGTCATCGACGAGCTCGGCAACTCGGCCGGGGTGATAATCCGCGAAAAAATCGCGCAGGCCAGCGATTTCCCCGTCATGGATCAGCTCGCGGAGGTCGGGCACCAGGAGCGGATGTCGCATGGACCGTCCTCCGTTTTGTCGAATCGAAGGTCGAACTGATCAGCTACCTCCCTGGGTGACCCGGACATCTAGCCCTTCGCGGCATGGCACTGCGGGTGACTGGCCCGCGCCGCATCAGGTCACTCTATCGAGAACCGATCACATCCTTCCCGACATAAGGTCTCAAGACCTCGGGGACATCAATCAAGCCGTCGGACCGCTGGTAGTTCTCCAGTACGACGATCAAGGCTCGGCTCAGCGCGACCGCGGTGCCGTTGAGGGTATGGACGAACCGCGTGCCTTTTTGCCCCGTAGGGCGATAGCGAACGTTTAGCCGCCGCGATTGATAATCCGTACAGTCGGAGGTACTCGTCACTTCACCGTACTCACCGTGTCGCCCCGGCCTGGCATCCAGGCTTCGAGGTCGAACTTGCGATAGGCCGGCCCGCCCAGGTCGCCCGTGCAAATATCGAGCACGCGAAACGGAATGCCAAGTGCCTGGAACACGTCTTCCTCAATCGCCAGCATTTCCGCATGCAGCGCGCCCGAGGACTCCGGAGTGCTGAACGCGAACATCTCGACCTTGGTGAACTGGTGCACGCGGTAGAGGCCGCGGCTGGCCCGGCCGGCCGCTCCGGCCTCGGTCCGAAAGCAATGCGACAACCCCACGTACTTGACAGGCAAGGCGGATTCATCGAGGACCGCGTCCGCGTGCATCCCACCCAGAGTGATCTCGGCGGTGCCGATCAAGCTGAGGTCGCTGTCCTCGATCGAATAGACCTGCGTTTCCACCCCTCGCGGCGTGAACCCGATCCCCTCCAAGATATTATTACGTGCAAGATCGGGCGTGACGATGGGTGTGTACCCGGCGTCGATCAGTTTTCGCAGCGCGAACTGCTGGAGCGCGAGGTCGAGGAGAACGGCGTCGTTCTTGAGGAAGTAGAAGCCGGTCCCGCTGACCTTGCCGCCGGTCTCGAAATCGATCAGGTCAAGCGCCTTGCCCAACTCGACGTGGTCCTTGGGCTGGAAGTCGAACACGCGAGGCGTGCCGACCTTGCGAATTTCCCGGCTTTCCGCTTCGGTCAAGCCGACCGGTGCATCGGGGTGAGTCAGATTGGGGATCCGTTTCAATCGCTGAGTCACCTCGGCTTCGAGCCGGCGGAGCCGCTCCTCCTCGTCAGCCACTTGAGACTTGAGTCGCTTGCCCTCCTCGATGAGCGTCGGATCGCTTTTGCGGGTCCTTCTCCCGGCCGGTGGACTGAGCCACCTCGTTTTGACGCCGGCGAACCTCCTCGACGGCCTGGAGCAGGAGCCGGCGTTCTGCCTCAAGCGCGACCACGCGATCGACATCCTCGATCACGTCGAGCGAGACATTGCGGTTGTGGCAGTTCTGTTTGACCGTCTCGGTGTTCGCGACGACAAATTTGAGATCAAGCATAGGAACACCTTAATTTCCTAGGGCACCCAGATGGAGTTTCTTTCGTAGAACGGAATTCATTCCGTTGGATTGCCGAATCTGGAGCGTTCTCTGGGAGACAATGGAAGAAACGGAACGAGTTCCGTTCTACGACGGAAACGGAACGAGTTCCGTTTTGCGACCATTTCTCGAGAGGGCTCAATCGATAGACTCGTTCGCCAGTTCATCGAATAGGTGGCGCTGGCCTTGATCCCACGATGGAAGTCGGCGATACAGAATTTTTCGTTGGGACCGTGCAGGTTATCGTCGTTCTGGCCCCAGCCCAAGAGCAGTGTGTCGACGCCCAGGTGCTCCTTGATGAGCCCCACGATCGGGATCGAACCTCCCTCGCGGATGAAGACGGGCTCGGTGCCGAAGCCGGTCTTGACCGCTCGCACGGCGGCGCGGACGCCCGGCGTATCCACATTGACGAGGACGGCGGGTGCGCCATGATGGGTGAGGAGCTCATAGGTCACGCCAGGCGGAGCACCCGGGCGACATGTTCCCGGAACAGACGCTCGATCGTTTTGGGGTGCTGGTTGGGGACCAGCCGGAAACTGAGCTTGCGCACCGGCCTTACACGGCAGCACGGTCTTGGGGCCGGGGCCGGCGTAGCCGCCGAAGATCCCATTGATGTCACAGGTCGGCCGTGCCCGACTTGCGCTCGAGCGTGGAGTAGCCGGCCTCGCCGACAAGGGCATTCACTTGCAGGTCGGCCTGAAACGCGGCCTCCGAGAACGGCAGCTTGGCGAACTCGGCCCGTTCCCAGTCCGCGAGCGGCTTGACATCGTCGTAAAAACCGGGGATGCGGATCTTGCCGTCGTCTCCCTTCAGGCTGGCGAGGATCGTGCAGAGTGCGTTGATCGGGTTGGCCACGGCGCCGCCAAAAGTTCCCGGAGTGCAAGTCGCGGTTGGCCCCTTGAACCAGGAGCTCGAAATAGGCCAATCCCTTCAGGCCATAGGTGATCGCGGGCTGGCCGGGGGCGAACTGGCTGCTGTCCGAGATCACGGCGTAGTCGCAAGCCAGCCGCTTGGTGTGATCGGTCACATAGGCCTCGAGGCTGGCTCCGCCGACCTCTTCCTCACCCTCGATGACGAACTTGACATTGACCGGCAGTCCCCCCGACGTCTTGAGCCACGCCTCGGCGGCTTTCAAATGGGTGAACATCTGGCCTTTATCGTCGGTTGCCCCGCGGGCATAGAGATTGCCATCTCGGACCGTGGGCTCGAATGGGGGCGACAGCCACGGCTCGAGCGGCTCGGCGGGCTGTACATCATAATGGCCGTAGATCAAGAGCGTCGGCTTGCCGGGGCGCGCCCAGCCATTCGGCATAGATGATGGGGTGGCGCTGCGTTTCGATTAACTCAGGCGTGCAGTCCCATCGCCGCCAGGTCATCCTGAATAAATCTGGCGGCGCGGCGCGTATCAGCGTCGTGATCCGGTTGCGCACTGACGCTGGGAATCCTGATGAGAGCCTTAAGTTGGTCTTCGAACTCGAGTCGATGTGCCTCGATGTAGGCATCCACGCTATCCGTTGCCATGACCGTCCGCCTTTCCCTTCCTGATGTTGCCCAAGCGCCAAGGATGAACAGCGGGAGGGCCCGCCGCGTACGAATAGTGGTCCGTGACGCGAAATCAATAAGTCTGAGTATAACATTGCCCGAGCAGAGGGGCGAACGTTGAACAAGCCCTCATCAACGCTGCCACCATGCACCTTTGTTGAGTTTCCGAATCAACACAAGTCATATTTTCGATCGGAGGCTTGTGCACCAGGTAGGCTAATGCTTACAAAATGGTGGTAGGACGATTGTACGGTTGACTTCTCGCTGGGAGAGTCCATATTTTCCAAAACTTGACTCAAGTTTTTGTCGACATCGGGCCGGACGATTCGCGTTCACCCTCCAGATTTTCGATTGGTATTGAAGTTGCTATCGCTGGTGAATGGGTGGATTTTCAGAGCGGTGTTGACTCGTTGCGAGGAGAAACGTCGTCCTGATTCGGTGCTGGGTTCGGTGCGTCGCCATGGGTGTCTTTTGGAAATGATCGCTGACACGGGCGGATGCGGAAGCCACGCATGGTATATATGAAGCAGTAGCATTGGAGCGTTGCCAACGGAAAGGGGCCCGTCCCCGGGGTGGGTTTCGACTCCCCTTGGGCGCGGTGTCAAGCGGATGCCTGGGATGGCGAAGCTTGGGATCGATCCCCAAGACCGTTTGACGCGGTGGCCGAGGGTCTTCGTCGCACAAAATCCCAGAGTTCGTCGCGGTTTAGGAGGGGAGCCTTTTTCATGAGTTTTCTGCAACGCTTTATCGAGCGAGTCCTGCGCAACAACCCAAGCCGTATTTCGCGAACGACTTTCGACGATCTGACTCAGGACCAGCTTGACGCTCACCTTCGCGTCGGACGGTATGGGAACTTTTCCTTGACGGACGCCGTCCGCCCATCCATCGGTCTGGATGTCATCCCGCGAGCGGGTTATCGGCGCGACACTTACTGCGATCCGGAGAGCGGGAACAAGATGCCGGTGCTCGCCGCGGCCGTATCGGCCGAGAACTTGTTCGAGATCTTCATCGACCTGCTCGATCCGCTCGGGGATGTCGTCGATGTGGTCATGGAATCGAGCCACGACTCCGAGCCCGGTTCCCACGCCGATCAGTACCGTGAGCATATGGACACAGTGATTCTCAAGAGCACGCTCTACGACTACGAATCGCTCTTGTTGCATGACGGCTGCACCGGCATGGCCGCACTCAATCCCAGCGGGCCGATGGAAGTTCAGTTTGACGAGCACAAGCTGTTGTTCGTCTATGCTCACGACCTCGAGCCCTTCGAAGAGATTATGCTCCAATATGGTCTGAAGCGCGACGACAGCCTCAAGTTCATCTCCGAGGCCGAGCATCTGCACTCGACTGACGACGTCTACCACGATCAGTTCGAGGAGCTCATGTACAGGTTGGGAATCGATCATTGACCGGGGTGAAATATAGCGACGGCTGGCCGCGTGCTAGGGACAGAATTCGACCAAATTGGTTTCTCGATGTTGGCAGAACAAGCTGCGACGCAGGTTTCTCAAGCCGTCGATAAAACTTTGTGCGTGGGGCGGGACATCATCGATCAGATGCCCCGCCCCGCGACCATTTTGGGGCTGCAGGGCCGATTCCATCCGTCGGGATTACGGCCGATTGCGAATGGCGACACTCAAGGATTTTCGCCGTTGGGATCGCTTGACCGCGGCTTCGAGCTCCCGAATTCGCGCCTCGGCATCGGCTGCGTGTCCTGGGACTCGGCCTCCGCGCGGTGTTCGGCCTCGGCTACGGCGACGTTCCGCCTCGGCGCGGGCTTCAGCCGCGGCGCGTGCCTCGATTCGGCCTCGAGCGCATTGCTGATCGCCGCGTAGTCGCCCACTTCCTGGCCGGTGTCGGGATCAAAGCAGGCCAGCCGGTTGAACCCTGCGAGCCGGTCGCGCGTCAGGCCCAGCCAGAGCCGGAGTGGATCCAGCCAAATCCAGCCCCGATCGTCGGGCTTGACCGTTTGTACCGCGTCGGGGTGTGCCGGTAACCGATCAATTCGATCGGCCGTTCGTTTTCATCGTCCTTCCAGAACGTCGGCGATAACATATAAGGGCACCCGGGCGTGGTGGTAGTAATCCACTTTGGTCACGACGTCATTGATCCTGGTCGCAAGGTGAGGTGATTTCGATCACCAGGGCGGGGCGGGCCCCTTCCGCTGGCGACGTTCAAGATCGACCAGTCGATATGCCGCTTCACGCCGAAGAAGACCGCCACGTCGGGGCAAAGCGGTTTGACCCCCGGCAGGTTCCAGTCGACCAGGCAGTCCGAAAGCACGACTGCGGTCCGATCGTGGTCAAGCCGCACCTTGAACGCCTCCTTGAGATAAGCCCGGTCACTGTCGTGGGCATCAGTTTCCACAATGTAATCCCCGTCCTCGGGATGGAGGACGTTTTCCAGCGTGAGCGGGACCTGCTCGACGGTTTCGGTGCCGTCCGGATTGGTGAAGCGCACGAACCGAAAGCCGTAACGGTACAGGTCGGGTTCCGCGGGAGCGGGAACTGATCGGGCGGCCGGATGTTTCGATACAGTACTCAAGAGCGCACCTCCGCCCATGGCGGCATTCATCATACGGAATCCACCCGATCATACCATAAAGGCCTCAGGACAGCGATTTGACCGACTGACTTGCCGTTTCGTACCATGGAAAGACGCTCGCCGAGCCGCCAGCTGACGCGACTCGACGGCGCAGAAAACATCAAGTGCTGGTCAGGGTGCTGGGGGCATCGAATGGGGAGGTTGCTCGGACGACAATTCTGCTGGATCGCGATTTCTTTTTTTACGGCCGCGCTCCTGGCGGGTTGCCAAAACGGACCCGAAGCTCCCAATCAGCCGGTTGCGACGTTCGCGGGAGTTTCCCTTAAGGTCGGAGCGATGGGCGATCAGCACATCCTGACGGGTGTCAGCCCACTCCTCGGTGAGTGGGAGGCGACGAAGAAAGGGAAAGTCTCGGTCATTCCGGATCCCATTAGTCCGGAGTCGATCTCAAGCGCGGACATCTTGCTGTTTCCCGCTCAGAAGCTGGGTGACCTAGTGGATGCAGGCGGGCTGGCAATCATCCCTAATGCGATGGTCCTGCCCCCGAAGCCATCCGAATCCGACCTTGATGAACAGAGCCGCCGTGAGCCAGATCGAGCTGCCGGCAGCCCAGAGGACACGTTCCAGTACATGGACATCGCGCCGGGATATCAGGACCAGGTGACCCGGTACGGCATCGATCGATTCGCATTGCCATGTGGGGGTTCCGCCCTTGTCTTGGTCTACCGTCGTGATGCCTTCGAGCGTGACGCCAACCGGGCGGCGGTGCGCGAAGCGGGACTGGAGTTAAAACCGCCGCGACTTTGGACCCAACTCGACGCCCTGGCCAAGTTCTTCCAGGGCCGCGACTGGGATGGCGACAAGACACCC
Source organism: uncultured Planctomycetota bacterium (assembly GCA_963720335.1). Taxonomy (GTDB): domain Bacteria; phylum Planctomycetota; class Planctomycetia; order Isosphaerales; family Isosphaeraceae; genus CAVRFS01. The sequence goes on from CAVRFS010000099.1 coordinate 153,475, forward strand.
GACTACGGGATCGCGCTGGCACTGGCGGCGGACACGCAGGACGAGGGTGTCGGCGACGCGACTTTCTTGGCCAGGGCGGCCGCTTTAGGGCAGCATCGCGACCAATATTCATTCCTGTTCGAATCGGACTCGATGGCCTCTCGGATCGACACGCCGCCATTTGTCGAGGCGCTTTGGAGCTTGGTCGCCTTGAAGGCCAACGGTCCGCCCGGAATGGAGCGCTTCGATGCCGCGGCCGCGCGTGCGTCGTTCCGCAGTGGCAAGGTTGCGATGTTGATCGATCGAGCCGAGCGGGCCGCGACCTGGTCGCACGGTAAGCCGATCGACGTCGCTCCCTTGCCGGGCTCGGACCGTGTGTACGAGCCGGCACGGAAGGAATGGGGACCAGCCTCGCCGCCGAACGCACCGAGCTATTTGCTTCATGGCGGCGGCTGGCTGATTGGGATCAATCGCCGGCTCTCTGGCGTGCAGTTCGACGCGGCCGTTGACTTCGCCAAGTACCTGGCTGAGCCCGAGAACTCGAATCGAATCCGCTCCGAGCCAACCTTTCCGATGCTGCCGTTCCGAATCAGCCAGATGGGACAAGGCCTGCCCGACCCGACCTCGGCCCCTGACATCGACTCCAGACTCTGGTCGGACGCGGTCAGCCGGACCTTGCTGGCCGAGCGAATTGTACCCGGTCTTCGGATCGCGGGAGCTGACGATTACCTCAAGGATCTCGCCAAGGGGTGCGTCGCCGCCGCCAATGGCGAGAGTCCGGAAGCGGCGCTCCAATCCGTTGCCAAGGACTGGTCAGCTCGCACGGCCGCTCGCGGTCCAAAGCGCCAGCGTTGGCACTATCAACGCAGTCTCAACAAAATCGCCACGCGCCCCGAGCCGCCGGAACGCGGGACGTAACGAGAAGGGTCTCTCTGGTGGACGACACCGAAGAATCGCTGCCGACCATGAACGCAGACGTCGAGACCAATATCAAGGAGTTGATTGGTCTCTTCGACGTCCCCGCCTTCGCGAGACGCGGCCAGGATCTCGAAAGCACTGTGCGGAGATTGCATGAGCGCTGTCGATCGGCCCGCCAAGAGTTGCTCGACATGGTGCGGCTTCGCCTCCGCCAGTGGTCGCATGCCGCGACCGGACCGCAAGACTGGTCCGACGTGTTCGCCCAATCCATCGAATCGCTCTGGCCGCTATCCCATACCGAGGGCCCGCAATGGGCCGAGGCTCCCGCCCCGATTCGGCGACGATTGTCGATCGGCCAGGACCTGGTCGCCTCCGTCGTTCGCTTCAATCATCGCTGGAACCAGTTCCTCGACCGTTTGAACCTCGAGCCGGCGAATCTTGTTATCGACCAGTACAATCGCTACTACGTCCTTGAAAAAGAATGTTTCATGGGGTCGGCACGACTGGCGGCAAGGTACTTCGTCCCCGTGCCGAACGTCACTACGGAAACGCTGCTGCGCGAACATCACATATTGCCTGTTCCCCAACTCCGCGATCGAACGAACACGATCAGTCAGCGCCTCGACCGCGAGATTCGTGCCACCGTCGCCGACTTGCTTCCACCCAAGAAGACAAACCGCCCGCAATTGAACTCGTTTCGCCAGTTTCCGCTCAAACACCGAGGAGATTGTCAATGCCCGTGCTCGATCGCGAGGAGTATATCGAGCAGGCGTACTTCTTCCACACCTTCCGCGAGCGGGTGATGGATGGGTTGCCGTCACAGGATATCCTGACGCGCATCGGCGAGGAGCTGCTGTCGACGACCAGGCTGCCGTTGGCTGTCTCCTTCCTATGCGGCGAGATCAAGGGGACCGGCCTGATGGGTCCGGCCATGGAACGGCTCAGCCATTATTTCACGCCGTTCCAGGCGCATGTCATCAGCCAGGCCGAGACGGACTCGAGCCGTTTCGGGATGGATCAGGCCCTGTTAATTCTGGAGCGAGAAGCCAAGTTCAAGGGGGAAGGGCCATCGCTACCGGCCTTGTTTGTCTACCAGTTCGAGGCCCTATCGCGCAACCGACTGGGTTACACGCGTGGGCTGGCCGCAATGGCGGACGACCCACTTTATAACGAGGACTGGCACGACTACATCTTGACGCTCCGCACGCGGTTGGGCGACGTCGATTTTGCGGACTTGATCTACGTTCGCTCCGAGCAATACGCGACCGGAGCGCCGGCGGCTCAACCCGGACTTCAGCCCCAAGTTCCCGATCCTCTTCGGCGAAAAAGAAGGGAAGATCGCTCGCGCCAACCGAGGGCGCGACCCAATGTATCTCTTCGCGGCCTTGCAGCGCCAGCTTGGCTACCCTGAGGTCCCGCGGGCCCGGCGGCCAGATGAGCTCGAGGCCCGCGTCGCGCTCCTCGAGCTGAAGATCGTCCAGCTCGAAAACCGACTGAAGTTCGCCGAGAGCGATCTCCATAACGACGTCGATCTCTCCCAGGTCCTGGTCAAACCCGAGGACACCGCCGGTATTCCAGCCGGCTGGGGGAAGAAGAGCTGAGAGTAAGCAGTAGGCAGTTGTTGTGCGTAGGTGGCTCGGCACTCGACTTTGAGTTTTTGAGGCTTTCATGAAAACAGCGAGATTCCCGTGTTCGCTTTGTCTTTTCGTCTTCACTGCCTACTGCCTACTGCCTACTGCCTACTACGAGTCTGCCGTCTGCGCAGACTTTCGATCGCACCGTCATCGACGCCAACTTCCCTGGCGCGTACCAGGTTGAAGTGGCCGACGTCAATGGCGACAAAAAGCCTGATATTATCGCCGTTGGAGGGAGCGCCTGTGCCTGGTACGAGAACCCGACCTGGACGAAGCGAATCGTCACCCGTGGGAAGCAGACACCCGGCATCATCTCATCGGCGACCGCCGACATTGACGGGGATGGGAAGGCCGAAATCGCGATCGCGTATGAGTTCGCGATGAACACGCCGGCCACGGGGAAGCTCTTGATGGCCGTGCAGGGCCGGGGGCTGGATGACGCTTGGCAACTCGTGTCGATCGCCGACATCGGTAGCATCCACCGGTTACGTTGGGGCGACATCAATGGCGACAAGCGGCTCGATCTGGTGGTTGCGCCGATCTTCGGGCCCAAGGCCAAGGCGCCGATGTACGATGACCCTGCGCGCCTTGTCTTCTTCGATGGCAAGGACGACATCAAGTCTGGCAAGACCAGGAGTGTCCTCCTCACCAAACGTCCGGTTATCCACGCTATCGAGCTGTCCAATGCCGGGGGCCGGCTGCGCCATTCGTCCTGACCGCCGACAACCTGGGGCTTGGCATGGTCGATCCGAGCGCGAGGGACCAACGACGCGATCAATCTCGTTTCCGGAGCCAAGGGGGACGACGCAAAACGGGGTTGCAGCGAGGTTCACCAGGGTCGACTCACGAGTGGGCGTTCCTTCCTGGCCACGATCGAGCCCTGGCATGGCAATCAAGTCGTCGTGTATCTGAGCACGCAGGGAGAAAGCCGGCACCTCATTTTTTCCCGTTATCTGCTGGACGACACCCTCGCCGACGGCCATGCTCTCTGGCTGGCTGATGTCGATGGCGATGGCGACGACGAAGTCTTCGCCGGGCACCGAGGCAAGGATCACCGGATTTCGATGTATGATTTCGACGGAGCCAAGAAAACGTGGAACCGGACGGTGCTCGACTGCGAGGTGGCCGCACAAGACCTGCGCGGCGGCGACCTCGACGGCGACGGCACGCCGGACGTCGTCGCCGTGGGCGGCTCAACCCACAACGTGGTCTGGTATCACTTCCGCCGCAAATCCTAGAGCCAATCAAGTGGGCGTCGCACTCCTGACGCACCGCATTCGAGCAAATGCGTATAGATCATCATGTTGCTCACATCGGCATGTCATAGCAATTTCTGGGCGGTTCGAAAGTAATTGCCCGCTTCGAGCAACTGGGTCGCGAATTTGTGGCCGAATGTATGGCAGCTCGCCTTTTTCGTGATGCCGGGGGCTAACCTCGCGCGTGCAGCGGACCGGCCAATCGTGGCGGTTTCTGATATCATCAAGGCTGTTCTCGGCGGGCCGGTCCGCTGAGGATTGTGGTTAGGCTGCGGGAGTCACACCGATGGCGAAGGGTCCGCCGACGACGGTTGCTGTCAAACCACGACGACTACGTCGGCCGAACGAAAGAAGGGGCGCCGAATTTTTCCTGACCACACGCTTCGTGCCAAGCAGAGGAGACGAGTCGGGTCGGGAGTTCATCGCGACTTTACATGTTCGACAAGATGGGCCAACTTCAGTAAACCACGATCGCGCTCTGCCACATATAAGTCCAACGTCTGTGAGGATTTGACACCGTTATGGCGTTGTTGTGTGCGATGCGTTTCCTTCGATGACCCGAGATCCGGTGGGAACCGCCGCGAGTCGCAAACCAGGTTTGGGGATCGTCGTAGGTCGGGCTTTCCTGGCTGACACTCGCCACATTACGCCGGTAGCCCCTGACCTACATCAATGAGTGCGGGTTCTAACATTGCGTACGGCCATGGTTTTCTTTCTGTTCTTGAAGGTTGAGAAAAGTCAGAAGGCAGAGCCGCTGACTTTGCAACTCATGCACCCAGTGATCGCCGCCTTTAAGGACGCCGGTCAGCGAACTCGTTTTCTCGGAATTCTCGTGAGGGAAACCTGCGGAGCGGGAACTACCGAGAGGCGAACGAGAACCGAGGAGATAGGAACGCATGCAGGCAGTCCATCGGATCGCGTGCAACGACAGGTGCACCGGCTGTTCAACTTCGGGGCAATCGGCACGATGTCCGATGGCGCAGCTTCTTGACTGGTTCGTCTCGCGGCATGATGAGAACGGGGAGGTGGGCCTTCGAAGAGCTGGTGATCCGACACGGCCCGATGGTGCTCCGGGTGTGCCGAAGCATTCTTCATGCGCGTGATCGCAGAGGATGCCTTTCAGGCTGTCTTCCTCGTTTTGGCCAGCCGGGCCAGAACCATCCGGCGGGGCGATGCCCTGGCGAACTGGCTATTCGGAGTCGCGGCAGCGCGTGGCAAGCTCGGGGCCGGCGAAGTGCCGCACGCCGCGCAGGCTCGACCATCTTGTCGCGGAGCGGAGCTCCGACAGCCATTTTCCGGCGGTTAGCGACCCCGATTGGGAATCCTGCACCAGGCGATCGACAGCCTGCCCGACCTGGTTCGGGCAATCCGCGCTGGCCACCTGGCTATCTCGACGGACAGACATAGACGAGGACGGCGAAGTGCCAGCGCGGGATATCGAGGTGACGATTCGTGGCCGATTGGCCCGGGCACGAGAGCGACTCCGCCGTGGACTGGTTCGGCGTGGTGGGTGACGGTCCCCGCCGGTCTCGCGGCGGTGGGCCTATCCACTCAATCCCAGGCGGCCGTTCCCGAAGTCTGTGCATTCCACTGTCCGAATCGCGCGGGATTCATTTCGGGTAACGCCGCAGCGATCCTGGCTCAGGAGTTTTGAATTCAGGTTCTGAACCAGCTCAGAGTCATAACGTGTCTGGTCCTGCCATGATGGAAGCGGTTATTGGCTGTGGCACGCCGTCGCGGCGGTGCTCTCTACAAGGGCTCTGGCCAGGCCGTCGGCAAGACGGCCGTCGCATCGCCAAAGCCAGAAGCGAGCTGCCGATTTCCACTTTTAGACTCACCGGTACGGTCAAGGTTGAGGGGACGGACGAGCCGGTGGCTCGTGCGACGCTCCAGATCTTGATCGGCAATGTCTGGGTTCGGCGAGAGCCAGCATGAAAGAGTCGTTGAGACCGGCGCCGACGGCCGGGTACGCCGCCGAACTTCCTGGGTTGCTCTGGCTCACCCTTCCAGTCTGCTTCCGCGTACTGAAAAAGCTATGGTAGCCTGCTGGAGTCACACCGATGGCGAAGAGTCCACACGAACGGGACGATCTGCTTTCGGACATCCAGCGGACGACTACCACGCCGGATTTGTCGGCGAACGAAACACCGACGTCAATTCTCTTAACCCGTTTCGGGCCAAGCCGAGGAGACGAGCCCGGTCGGGAGCTTCATCGCACTCTACCTGGATGCGAAAGCGGCCAACTGCATCGGCCACGATCGACCCATCAAGGAAGACGGAAAACTCTGGATCCGGAAGCAAGGGAAGCCCGCCTGATCTGAGTTCTCGCGTCGCTGCGCGAAGTCCCATGTCGGCGGATCAAGTAGCTCGGTTTCGGAGAGAAAGGATACGGGGTCGAGTTAGGGTTTACCTGAGCCGCCCGATGAACCGGGCGAGGACTCAAGCGTCATCGTCGTCCCTGGCGACGCGTGTGTTTCTGGCCACCGTGGACCAGCGGCGATTATGATCGTGAATCGAGGCCGCCGAACCGGCGGCTGAAGCGGACCCTGGCCGCCGTCGCGCTTTCGGCTATGATCGAACGTCGCTCAGGCGGTCCGGTCTGTTGAGCGTTCCCGCTCTGGGCCAGCTCGCGACCGAGTTCCGACCCCGCGGCGTAGAGTTCCTGGCGATCCACAACGTTGAGCCGGACGAGGAGCTCGCACGAAAAGAGGGCCGAAAAGTTCTCGCTTTCAAGGGATGCGCCCGTCGTCCTGGCGGTCGATCAGACCCGGATACACGGGCATGTGCGGGGCAAAACAGCCCAAAAGTACGGACTCAGCAACTATCCGCTTGTCGTTGTGATTGACCGCGCGGGAAAGATCGCTTTCCGCACTGACCTCGCGTCGGGCGATCGGGACCTGAACGGCATTTACCGGAAAATGGTCCAGAATCCCCAGAGCGTTTCTGAGGAGAAGGCCGTTGAATTAATCAAGCAGACACTCGCCGAGGAGATCGAGATGGCTCTGAAGCAGAAAAACTAACTGTGCCAGGCGCGGGCGACGGACCTTGCTGTACCTTACGCGGCCATAAGTGAGACATCATACCGCCGAAGGCCGGGCGCTGTTACGGCCTCTCGGGTTGTGCAAGGGATTCCGGTTGCGCCAACGGATTCAGGCGGACGAAAGGCTCGCCGAGCAGCCGACGATGCCGATGCACAGCGCTCGAAGAGCGCACACACTTTGCAGGGTCGAGAAACAGCTATTCGGCTACAACTGATGACAGGCGTGGAAGTTACGTGTGACACAGGCATAATCGGAACCGCGGCGATTTGCCGTAACGTTCTGCTTCTCTTGTGGTTATGTGTGACACAGGCATTATCGTTAAATTTGATAATCTGAAGATGATTTTGATGTATCTCCCTGTAAGCCAAGAAGTTACGTGTGACACAGGCATAATCGGCAAAACCCGACCGGAGAGCGTGCTATTCCGTATCTCGCTATCAACAAATGAGTTAAATGTGACGCAGGAATAATCGTTACATTTGCACGACCCATAAAACATTGCTGGCGTTGGAGTTAGGTGTGGCGCCGGTATAACCGGACATTCCGGGACTCGTCAACGGGATGCGACTCGCTTGGCGTGGCCGCTCGAACGCCGCCAATATGTTGTGAGCGAGGGCGCGGGCGGCGACGACCGATGCCGGCCGTTCGATCGGATGGTCGCGCTCGAAAGGCGTGATGGCTAATACGGCTCGCGGAAGCAAAGGCGCTCTTTAGAGCGCCTAACGGTTGGATGAAGATCGCCAGACGGCGCCGGACCCGTCCGGCGACCCTTCGACTTGCTTTCCCCATTGCGTGGAACAATTTAGGTTTCGTCACCTTTTCCTCGTCTCAGCCGAATTGCTTCCTCAACATCTCCAGGCTCTTGGGTACTCCCGTCGCGGCATCTTCGTTTCCCTCGAATTCGAGAGAAATCCAGCCGCGATAGTTGTGGCTTCGCAGGATGCTGGCGATCCGTCCGTAGTCGAGGTCAAGCGCATACCAACGGCCGCCGCCGTAGTAAGTTTTGGCCTGGACGAGTGCGAGCGGAACCGAGCTGGACGCCATCTTCTCCATCTGCTCGTAGGTGTTCTCGAGGAAGTTGCCGGTATCGAGCGTGATCCGCAACCAGGGCGATTTGATCGTCTCCACGATTTTCAAGACGCCTGCCGCAGTGCGGCCGAGTCCCCAGTGATTCTCCAGGCCGAGCACCACACCACACTCCTCGGCCCTAGGCAAGAGTTTTTCGAGTGCGTCGATCACCCATTTGAACGCCTCTTCATCGGTATGACCCGGCAGGGCCGGCTCGATTCCCTTCTTGGTCATGAACTCGTCGAACGACTTGACCGTCCCCCACCGCCCGGTGTTGATCCGCATGGTCGGGATTCCCAGCCGATAGGCCAGGTCAATCTGGTAGAGCGTCTTCTGAATGTGATCGTGGCGCTCCTGGCGATTGGGATTCACGAAACCTTGATGGGTGGAAAAGCCCATCAAGGCCAACCCCAGCGAATGAGCCTGGCGTTTGAGCTTCTGAAGGGTGGCGTTCGACTCGTCCTCCATTTGAACGTGGAGGATCTCCACGCCATCGAAGCCCAAGGCGGCCGCCTTATCGATGCACTCCGCGATCGTGACGCGCCGGGCCCCTTGGCGGAACTGGCAGAAGGAATAGGTCGAGACGCCGATCGGGTTTCGCCGACTCGAGCGGTCGCCGGAGGCTGGCTTGTCATCCGCCAATGGCGCGGGCCTGCACCGACGAGCCGCCAGCCAGTCCAATCGCCACGCTCAGGCCGGCTTGCTGGAGAAAACGCCTGCGATCCGAACCCGGGCGTCGATCGGCTTCCTTTGCTGACAAGCTCATCGCGTCGTCCTATGGTCAGTGTTCGGTAACAATCGGCGCTCTGGCGAGGATCGTATCAAACGCTAACGACGTCCTCGCTAAGGTGAAGCGGCTTCGCCGGCCGCCTGGACCTCGCGACGGACCTTGTGTGCAAATCAAGATTGTGTGAAGACGAGAGAGAGGAATGTGAGCAATTCCTTGACTCGACTCGCCAAGCTTTGGTGCGCACCTTCGATGAGGACTGACGAAGGGTTGCTTGAGATGAGGGCAAGTTCTGAAAGGTTGTCGTGGAGAGTCTGAAAGGCGGATCGATTGCGCATGGACTTCGAGGGTCGTCCACATGGTCGACGACGGCTCGCGGCGGACTTCGCCCGTGCGGTCGAGGTGATCGGATGGTGCCGGTACTTCGCGGTCCAGGAGTTCACCGAAGCCGCGTTGAGCAGAGGCCAGGCGGACGGCTGTTCGATCCGGTCGAGGACTCGAATTAGCCAGGATTCCGCGTATCTGTTCGGGTACCGGAGATCATAGATCCGCGTGTCCTTGATCCTTTGCATTCTTGGCCCGCGGTAGGCTCGGCCGATGAACCGGCGGAACGCCTCGACTTCCGCGGCGAACGGGAGATCACCTTTGAGCGAAAACGACATCGGAACGGCCAGCCGAAATCGCTGGCCAGGGGTCAGATAGATCTCGTCGGGCAACTCGACCCGCGGGATCTCGCTGAGGTCATTGGCGAGTGGCGACGGTCGTTCCGTGTCGAGATTAAAGTAGACTCGCACCTGCGGGCGATTCACACTTCCCCCCTCATCGATCGCCCGCAGCCTCACATAGAGAAACTGGCCTTGTTCCGTGATCAAACTCACGGGACTCGAGAAATAGTCGCGTACACGTTTGAGGTTGACCGCGTCCGAGCCGAGTGTCGGCATGATCGACCTCAGTGAGTGCTTAAACAACGGCATACTCGGGCTCGTTTTTGAGTCACGGACTGGCCTGCGTGTTATTATCTCAGTCTAACCGAGAAAACTCTTACTTCGTAATGGAAAAACTCCCGGCCCAGTTTTTCGAATCAGGAAACAGAGGTCTAGCGGTATCGCTCTTGGAGCCGCATCGATTCAAAACCTGCGGGAATCAATAGCGACGTACTTGACGCAACTCATTCGCCTGCTTTTAGATGGGGGGAGCCGTCAATAATTCTCGGAGGAAACCGGGTCGTCGCTTGACCGCGTCCCAGAGCACCACCAGACCCTCAACTGTACGGAGTTTTTTACGAAATGGACAGATCCATCGGCAAAGCAGGAATTCACCCCCCCGAGGGTGGTCGCTGCCGGCCGAGATGAGGGAATGCGAGCCGCCCCAGCTCTGGTCGTCACCGCTCTGGGGGTAGCACGACCTCATATTGGGGGGGCCGATGTGGGTGTAGGCGTTTACCATCGTTGTGCGGGCGCACTGCCGGCCCAGAACTGACCAGCGGCGTCCGACCGGAGCGATTGCGTTGCTGGAGAGATTGACTTACACGCGGTCACGAAACTTTCCGACTCGGGTAGGTTGCCCTTGCCAGGGGAAAGGGGTAGGTCGAGCAGGAATCCACAGCGGATCGCTTGACGTTCGCCAGCCATCACGACGGGATTGCCGGCGACGCCCCACAGTTTCTCGGCGACCATCGCGGTGTTAGATAACCCGTCCCGAATGTCGCGGGATCTCAAGGGACGGGAGCGGGCGTGATCTATCTGCGTCGTCGCCACCGGGACAATGACCCCGTTGGGCCAGGTCTCGGTATCACTGGCGCCTCCATAATTCGCGGCATAACTCGTCGGCCCCCAGCGCGAGGAGGGATTGAGTAAAGAAGCGGGCGGCACAGCGGGTTCCGAAGGACAGACGAACACGGAAACGACAGTCGTCGCCGTTGTCATGTTTTCGGGGGACGTCATGTCGAGAGAATAATTCCAATCGTTGTAGAGCGACCCCTGTTCCATGAACGGAAGAAGCGATGTCGCCCAGCTCGCTCGCCATTCCAGTTTGTCGCCGGCGCAGAACATCGGGAACGACCCGTCTATCGAAGAATAATTGTGAACGGCCAACCCAATTTGCTTTAGGTTGTTAACGCACTGTATCCGACGCGCCGCCTCCCGAACGCTTAACGTCCACGGGATTAGGAGTCCGACCGCGAAAAAGCACACCGTCGCCGCCACGACCACGTTGACCATCGCGCGAGAGACGATCGGTCGCGACCGGCTCACCGATACGGGGACCAAGACGGCGGTCTGTTCGTCAGATCCGCCCATCCAGGGACGCCAAGATCGGAGCGGGCCCGTCGGCGCGAAAAACCACCGGATGCATTTCGCCGTCAGCGCGAAAAACGACCCGGATCCACTGCTCCATCAGCGAGCCCTCAACAGGGTCTCTTACGAAGTCACACTCGACTTTCTCATTGTTCGGCCCGCGGTACGCCCGGCAGACGAACCGGCCGAAAGCCTCGACTTCGTCGTCGAGCCGGGTAACACTTTTGAACGAGAAAGACATCGGGAGCGGAATGCGGAATGGCTTACCTGGCGACACTGTTAGCGACTCGGGGATGCTTGGCGGTGGGGGAACTTCGGGGTAATCGGCATGGGGCACGGATTCCTCCGGTGAGAGGAGGAAGTAGACCCGTACCTGGGGCCTCCGCTTCGATCCGCCTGGCTCGACGGCGCTGACCGAAGGATAAAGACGCTTTCCGTCGGGTGTGTGAAACGCGACCTTTTGAAAAGTTTGCCGAGGACTACCATTTTGTAATCGAGTACCTTCTTCGGGTGCTCGAATTCGTCAAGAGGCCGTGGGTCGAGTTCAACGGGCATATTGCTGCGTGCCTCACTTCCCTTCTCATCAGGAATGGGTCTTGCCCAGCGTGTCGAGGTTGAGCCGGCGCCGGTCAACTCCTGGCATCAGTTTTCCTCAGACCGGAAACTCCCACGCCCTGTGGAAGCATCCGGGCGCGTTGAGAACGTTTTCATAGTCCAAGCCTGGGACGTGCGGAACGCGCGGTGTCAGTCGAAGCAATGTGGAGGCGTGCTTTGCAATCCTCCAGTGGAGTTTCTTCGGTTGCCAAGGACTGCCCCGCCCCGAGAAAGCGGTCAATCAGCGCTCGCAGTGATGAAGCTCATATCATGGACAGGGATAGGAGGCGGAGCGTGTGTCCAGTTCAGGTAAAAAGTCTGGCTCGGCATGTAAGAACCGATAATCCGAATGCGACACGTCCGATCGTTTCTGATGGTGTACGCCAATCCCATCCAGGCGTTAGCCGCTCCGCGCCCCGTTGCCAGTCCGGCGAAGTTCTCGCCGCCCTCCCCAAGGCGGAACGGAATGATGAGGCGGATCGTCACGTGTTCACGATTGGGAGAGACACGAATGTCGGACTCGGGCCTACCTTCTCGTCCCTGCTCGTGAAACAGCATCCTGAAGCGTGGTGAGCCTCGCCAGCCTATCGAGACGTGGTAAGGCGTCCAGCCGGATAGCGCCCGTATGTCCAAATTCTCATTGATCCGCGAAGTGCCCGTCTTTGTCGAACAAAACCTCGATCTTGTCGATGAAGCCGAGGGCCCGGCAATTCTTGGGTTGTCCGGAAATGTCTGAGGAAATCTTCTCCGTCCGTGAAGCTGGGTTGCGGCACTGGAACGTTCGCAGTGAAGCGGAACAACGCCCAGAAGGCCATGCGGTGAGGCGAGCGCCGTTGCTGTCTGTAGGCGCACGGCCGCGGCATCCTTCGCAGGAATTCGTAGTAAGGGAACCAACTGACGATCGCCGCAGCGGGCGCTTTGATCCACGGTCCCAAAGTACACGTGCTCCTGTGCGTGATGATTGTCACGGCCCAATGTGTGCGGTGGAACACAGACACCTGGCGCTCGTATCATCTTGACGGCGCCGCTAGCGAGTCAACGAACGACCTCCGACACGAGGCGACGCATCGCGATGGGTTAATTGGAAGAACCGGTAGTGCCGGACGGATACGCGATTCTCGTCTTAGAAACCGCTAGAGCGGATCACATCCGCGTTGCGCACACCGCTGTTTGAAACGTTATCATATGAACCCGACGCGTAAGCGAGGGGAGTGCCTGTGCCAGTCCATGATCGTCGCGTTTCGAGAGACTCAAGCCCGGATGCCCCCGGTGTACGGCGGGCCGATCCCCTCGCTTGCGCGTTGGGTTGGTATGGCTTGTGTGCCGGCAAGCGTGAAGCGCCCTAAAGACCCTGGAGATATCGGTGTTCTCTTGCGCGTAGTACGCGTAAGATCGCCTCGCCGCCGTCCAAACCGCGACGACGCCTTCACGATGCTCGCGGCGTGGGGGGGTTGGACCGGGTGTCATCTCGCGTCATAATGCCGCGTGTCCGGTCTCTCGTAATCGTGCTGCATTTAGACTTCTGGGGCCGTTCCCAGCGGAGTTTGACGATGCGTTATCGTGGGCTTCTCGGCCTGTTCTCGTGGTCGCTCACGCTCTTCACTTCGGCGTTCTGGGTATATTGGGTCAACGACTTCGACACGAAATTCGTCTGGCTGACCGCGGGACGGCTCAGCGAGCACTGGTTCCTGATCGCCTCGACCGCGTTGACGATCCTGATGGTGGCTGGGCGGTTCGGAGCCAGCCTGGGTATTCCCCATCTCTTCCACGACGAGCCAGAAGCCAAATTCACGTTTTTCCGCAGTCCCGCTTTCTGGGGAGCATTTGAGCCCTACCGGACTGATCGCCACTTCAATAACATATATATATACTTTTGAAGTATTCTGAAAGCGGAAAACTACCTTCCCGCTAGTGGTGCCGGCGTCGATACAGGTGCCGGGGCTGCGTCGCGGCGAATGTCGCGAACCTCAGTAGCCGGGATCACTACCTCAGGTTCTTGTCGGTCGGCGGCCTTCCAATCGTGCTTCTGCTCTTCCTGGCACCGCCTTGCCGGCTCCGTTCCCGGGCGAGCCCCTTCGGCGGCCCAAACATGTCGCCAAGGAAATGTTGATGTATGCCCTGGGAATCGCTCTGGCCGTCTGTCTGGTGATCGCGCTTTCGTTCGTCGGGGACAATCTCCGTCCTTTCATACGCCCTGCGTCGTTACTGACACCGCTACTACCAATCTTCAAGGCAAGCCAACTCGGCGATCCAGCGGCCAAGCAGGCCATCGTCGAGGCGATATGCATCATACTGGTCTTGCTGGTGATTATTCTTACACTACTGCTCGGCTTTGCCAACAAGTACATCGTCCCCAGCCTGGGGATTTGTATCCTTTTCCAACTCCTCGCAACTCTCTATTTCATCCTCGTGTCGGCTAAGGACGACCTACCAACCCTTATTCCTTCTGGCCCTTGTCGTTGTCGCGGCTTTCGGCCACGGCGGGGCGTACAAGTACCGGCTACCGGGGATGGGAGTCGGCAAGGACGAGCAGTCGGTGTACGAAACGTGCAATCGTCTGAAGCTGCGGTACGTCGACCTCGCTGATCTTCCTCTTGGGCCGCGGGCCGGCCTGGCCGACGACGGGGTTGTGCTGGATCTGTGGAGGTCCCACGCCAGCCGGTCTCAGAATCGTAACTGCCCGAAGCTCGTTCTCTTGACTGTGACGGGGGGTGCCTACGCTCTGGCTTCTGGGCGGCGACTGTACTCGACGAGTTCGCACGCCGCGACAACTCTGGTAACCTGCAGGACTCCTCGACGGCGATCCGGTCGATCACCGGGGCCTCCGGCGGATGGTCGGCGCAGGCCTACTACGTGGCCTTGTGCCGCCGACGGAATGAGGCCAGATGGCAACACCGTCTGTATCGTCGACACACTGTCGCGCGAAACCGGCCGCGACAGCCTTACCCCGATCGTCCGCCAACTCATCAGCCGGGATTTACCAGGGATTTTCTGGCCGACGCCATACCAACGAAATGACCGCGGTACGGCCCTCCGAAGAGCAGTGGGTGCGTCTCGACCGGTCGATGAATTCGCTCTCAAGTCTACGAACACGAGGGCTCTATTCCATCGCTGATCATTTCGCCGATGGTCGCCGAAATAGGTCGAAGAATGCTCATAAGTAACATAGATTTGTATCATCTGTGCGTGACTCGGCCTGAGATGGGCCAGGATTCCTCCCGATCGGCGGTCGAATTCTTAAAGTATTTCCCACAGGCGAGAAACACTTTTAGAGCTCGGGACGGCCATCCGAACCGAACGCGACATTCCCTTACGCGTCGCCGGCTGTCAGTTTGCCGACTGTCCCCGCGGCGCCGCCTGGTGGACGCGGGCTATTACGACAACTACGGAGTGAATCTCGCGGCTAACTGGGCGTACAACCATAGGGACTGGATCGTTGAGAACACATCAGGGCTGGCCCTAATCCAGCTTCACGCCTACGAAACCCGTACAGCGAAACGGAACGCCTTCGTCGTCGTGGAGCGAGCGACCAACGTACGGGCACGGCTGTTCCACCGGTTCAACCGCGGTTTCGGATGGGCCACCGACCCGGGAGTGGCGGCCGTCAGCGCTTCGAAGAAGTGGAGCATGTCGTTCCGCAATGACGAGCAGGTCCGGGTGCTCCACGACTACTTCAATTCTCGTGCAGGCGGTTTGTTCGCGGCGTTCGAGTTCGAGAATCCCGTCGACTTCGCCATGAATTGGTTCCTCTCGAATGACGACATCAAGTCTCATGCGGCAACCGTATCGCGAACGACGGTAATCTGGAGGAACTGCAACGCCTGGTCGCGTGGTGGAACTTCACCCCATCCGGCATTCCATGCGGCCAAAGAGGCGCGGATGGAAACACAGCGGTTCCTCGCGACATGAACACGACGCTCGTAGGATCCGGCCGTCGATCGGCTTCGTCTTGAGGAGTGCACATCGCGTAGTCCTTCAGTCCATTCTCGGTGATGTTCGAGGGTGCGTCGAATGGATATCCCGAACGGTAACCGGTCGAGACGGAGTTTGGAAGAGGCGACCAATGTCTCGACCACTCGTCTTGAGAGAATACGTCTCCAATGAACACTCAAGAAATCGAGATCGCTCGAAGAATTCGCGAAGATCGCACTCGGGGGTGGTCGTCAAAAACATCGACCGTTACGCTGGTGTGTCAACGTTCGCGTCGAGCCAGTGAGTCGTTAAGTCCTTGCGTTGCTCACCATCGAGAGGGACCATCCATGCCGTGGCGGACCTTGGGGATCACGATGTTCTTGTCCTTGGCGTTGAGTCTGGGGGTAGCCGATCGTCGGGTTGCCGCTCAAAACAAGCCACCGGCCGACACAAAGGCTCAACCTCGCAATGCGGCCGACCATGCAACTGAAGCTGAGGACAAGAACCAGGCAGAAGTCACTGGAATGTCTCCCAAGCAAGGGGTGGTGTGGCCTGGCATGACGCGCGCCGGCACGATCGTCTTGCCCAACGGCTGGTCGCTCAAGCCGGCCGGCCGTCAGTCGCGGATTGGCGATCTGCCGGTCCAGATCGCGGTCCATCCCAGCGAGCCGATCCTGGCGATCCTTCACGCGGGGTACGGAGAGCACGAGGTCATGACGGTCAACGGGAGCAACGGCCGGATCATCGGCCGGGTCACGCTGCCGGCAAGCTTCGCGGGCTTGGTCTGGTCGGCCGACGGCAAACGGCTGTTCGCCGGCGGCGGATTCGACGATCGGATCTATCGTTTCGACCACGCCGAGGGCCTGCTGTCCAAGAAGACGGTCTTCGAGTATCCCGACCGCAAGGCGTTCCTGGCCGAGCCCGACCCAGACGAGGGACAGACGGCCAAGAAATCTCACGCGTGCCGGCGGGACTGGCGCTCACCAAGGACGGCAAAACGCTTTATGTGGCTGCCGCCTTTGGTCACTCGCTCGGCCGGTTCGATGCCGAGACCGGGGCATTTCAAGGCGAAATCTCGCTCGGGCTGGGCAGCTATCCTTATGGGCTGAAGCTCGATGAGTCGCGCAAGCAGCTCTACGTCAGCCTCTGGAGCAAGGCCAAGGTGGCCGTTATAAACACCGACTCGTTACAGGTCGTCGGCCAATGGGCCACGGAGGAACACCCCAACGAGATGCTGCTGGCGAAGGGGGGCAAGATCCTCTATGTCGCCAACGCCAACCGCAACACCGTCACCGTGATCGACACCGAGGCCGGTAAGCCGGTCGAGACAATCGGTACGGCCATCGATCCCAAGGCCCCGTCGGGCAGTACTCCTTGTTCATCTGGCACTTTCGCCCGACGAATCGATGCTTTTGGTCGCCAACGCCAACACCAATAACCTGGCGGTCGTCAACGTCAAGGACCCCGGTGGGAGCGCTCCTTTGGGCTTCATACCGGTCGGCTGGTATCCCACTTCGGTCGTGCTGGCTCGTGATGGCAAGACGATCTACGTGGCGAACGGCAAAGGGTCGAGCTCGCGAGCCAATCGCGACGGACCGTTGCCGGGCTTCCCCATGGCCGGTGCGGGCTCGACCCGTGAGTACATCGGCGGACTCTTCCAGGGCACGCTGTCGACCATCTCCATGCCGGCCGCCACGGCAGATGGCGACTTACTCTCAAACCGTTTACGAATGCAGCCCGCTACGTCGAGGTGACGCCGACGGCCGTCCACGGCGCGACCCCGCGGCCCGGACACCCGATCCCTTCCAAGGTTGGCGAGCCGTCCCCGATCAAGTATGTCGTCTATATCGTCAAGGAAAATCGCACTTACGACCAGGTCTTCGGCGACATGAAGGAAGCCAACGGGGATCCGAACCTCTGCTTGTTTCCCGAAGCGATCACACCCAATCACCATGCCCTGGTCCGTGATTTTGTGGTGTTGGACAACTTTTACGTCGAAAGCGAGGTCAGCGCCGACGGCCACGAATGGTCGATGGGGGCTTATGCGACGGATTTCGTCGAACGGATCTGGCCGCTGGGTTATCGCGGTGATCGCCGCGTCCCTTATCCATCGGAGGGAGCTCTCGACGAGATTGCCAAACCATCAGGCGGCTACCTCTGGGATAAGGCCGCCGCCAAAGGGGTGAGCTACCGCAGTTACGGCGAGTTCGTCGCCAATGGGAAAACGCCCGCCGAGCCCGCCAAGGCGTCGGTCAAGGCCCTTGAGGGGCATTTCGACCCGTTCTTTCGCAGCTTCGACATGGACTATCAAGACGTCAAACGCACCGACCGGTTTCTCCAAGAGCTCGCTGAGTTCGAGAAGACGGGTGAGATGCCGCGCCTTATCATTTTGCGTCTTCCCAACGACCACACGTCGGGGACCAGTCCCGGCAAATTCACCGTGACGGCCTGCCTCGGCGACAACGACCTGGCGCTGGGACGGCTTGTCGAAGGCTTGAGCAAGAGCCGGTTCTGGAAGCAGTTGGCCATCTTCGTGGTCGAGGACGATGCCCAGAACGGCTCGGACCACGTCGACGCCCACCGGACCGTCGCCCTGGCGATCAGCCCCTATATCAAGCGGCACACGGTTGATTCGACCATGTACAGCACGTCTTCGATGCTCCGCACCATGGAGCTGATCCTGGGACTGGAGCCGATGTCGCAATTCGACGCGGCCGCGCGGCCAATGTTCAACTCATTCACGAGCCAGCCGGATTTCACGCCCTATATCCATCGACCGGTGCGCGTCGACATCAACGAGAGAAACACGCGAAGAGCGCCATGGCTGCCGTCTCACAACGCCTTAACCTCGAGATCGAAGACCGCGCCGATGATCTCCTTTTCAACGAGATCATCTGGAAAGCCGTCAAAGGTGCCGACGCGGTGATGCCGCCGCCGGTCCGGGCGGCCTTCGTGCTGCCAAGGCGATAACGACGCTTGAGGCGGCTGTCCCGCCAGGCCGACAAGTCCGTTGAGGCATTCACGAATGCAATGGTCGAGCGCGGATCTCCGCACGCCCCAAGGGTCGTACGCCGCGCCTCGACCAAGCTTCGTCCATTTTCCGGACACCGTTCCTTCCGCCCTGGCGCGATCGTTGCGGTGTACAGCACGCTGACACAATTCGGCCAGCTACGATCGGCCCGCCAGGCCCTGTGCAACCCCACGACGCCGAGCAATGTCAATCCACTCGCGATCAAGACCAGGGAACTCGGTTCAGGGACGGGGGCAGGACCATAGGGCGTCGATCCCGGGTACGGGTTCGAGCCGTCAACACTGCTTGAAACAGGAACAGTCCCGGTGAACTGGCTTGAATTGAAGCTGCTGTTCCCCGCGAGTTCGACTCCGATACTCCCGGGTCCCGCGAGCGGATCGACCGCACCGCCGCCAGGGACCGGACCGTTCGGGCTAAATAGGTCAAATTGCGTCCAGCGGTTCCAGGGGAGTGGCTGGCCACCCGTGAAGGACCACGTGATGTCGTACCCCGTAATGGCGCCAGGACGTTGATCAAACTCTTGGAACCTCCACGGCACAGGAGAATACGTGTTACCCTCGGCGGTGAGAAAGGGAACAGATCCATTTCCCAGTGGCCCGAATTGAGCGCCATAACCAAAGGGATAATGGGGCGGGTTGACGAAGTTCTCTTGCTGGTTCAGTCCAGCCTGGTTACCGACGAATACCTGAAAACCGTCGATGGCTGCGTGGTTTGGAGTAATATTCAGAACCCGATACTCGTAATCCAGTCCATAGGAGGACGGAAAGCCCTCCAAGGACGCGGGAAAGATTTGCTCCGCCACTTCCGCGATCTTGGTTCCGTTGGCGTTCGTGACGTAAAAATACGACCAACTCGCATGCGCCGGCTTGGTTGCCGGGGTCGCGATCGCGAGGACGAACGCAAGCAAGATCGGTTTCGTTCTAGAGTGCACTCGCACGAGTCGACTCCTGTTAATGAAAGGGGATCGGTGTCTGTCTATGGGTCTCGACGGTTGCTGATCGGATCGCGCGGCTGCCGAAGGCTGATTGCTTTCCAGGTCAAAGCTTGGCAGTCGATCCGAAGCTGAGGATCGCAAATTTGCTCGCCGCATCGTTGAAGTCCTCCAAGTCAAGTGAGGGAGACGCTCGACCACAGAGGTCTTGTGGCCGATGATTCCCGATACGTGTCATACCGAGCGCGGATACTCCTAGAGATACCGGTGTCAACGGAGAAAAGCCGGTGTGCGTTCTTAATGGTCGTTTGTGAGAGCCAGAGAACCTCTGGGTCTCAATCGACATTGGTGTGCGCCTACTCCTTTCCGATTTGAGGTGAGGGTGCGTCTGACCGTGCCTACCCTGACGAGCGGAAGCCGAAGCGATTAGGGACGACAACAGGAGAAAGATTCCGACAATCTTTCTTTCATACAGGCAGTGATGGAGTGGAAGCAGCGAGATTCGCGCGTTCGGCGTAAAGGGAAATGGAGCTCGCTCGGAGCTTCGGACCGAGGGACTGCGCACATGGCTCACGCGACCAACCTAACCAGGCAGATCGATGCGCCGGCTCGACCGACTTCGGGCGTGCGACGCGTCCGCTCGCGATGAGCTGTTGAACCTCGCCTATAATCGGTTAAGCCGGCTGGCCCACAAAATGCTGTGCGGCTATCCCGGGGTGAGGCGGTGGGAGCAGACCGACGACGTCCTCCAGAACGCCATGGTGCGGCTATGCCGGGCTCTCGAGGACGTTCAACCGGCTTCGGTGCGCAGCTTCATCAACCTGGCCGCGGTAACGATCCGCCGCGAGTTGATTGACCTGACGCGGCATTACCACGGTCCGGAGGGGATGGGCCGTCACCACAACAGTTGGGACCGACCGGACGGCTCGGCATTCCCGCGGGGAGTTTCGGACTCTCCGGACGACACGGACGACCCGGCCCGGCTCGCGGTTTGGACCGAGTTCCACGCCCAGGTCGACCGGTTGCCGGACGCGGAGAAAGAGGTCTTCAACCTCCTTTGGTATCAGGACCTGACGCAGGCCGAGGCCGCCGCGTTGCTGGAGGTCACCGAGCGGCGTCGTGAAGTACCGCTGGCGGTCGGCGCGACTCAAGCTACACGAAAGGCTGGCCGGTCGCTTGCCCGAGTGAGGCGCGCTGTCAGCAAGCGCCTCGGCGGAGGAGCACCACGAGGACGGTCTTGCCGAGGATCCTCAGATCCCGGCTGAGCGACGGGTTCGAGACGTAATCCAGGTCGAGCCGGACCATCTGGTCGTAATGCAGGTCGCTCCGCCCGCCAACTTGCCAGGGGCCTGTGACGCCGGGTTTCAATTGGAGCCGTTGCGAAAAGCCCTGCGGATCCACGCCCTGTAGTCGATCGCTGTCGCGAAGTTGAAGAGGGCGCGGGCCTACTAGGCTCATCTCGCCTTTAAGCACGTTGATCAACTGCGGCAGCTCATCAATGCTCGAACGCCGCAGGAACTGCCCCAGCCGGGTCACGCGCGGGTCATGGCGTAGCTTGAACAGCACGCCGCCCGGGGACTCGTTGCGCAGCTCCAGGTCGCCGAGCCGCTGCTCGGCGTCGACGACCATGGTCCGGAACTTGATCATCCGGAACGGCCGGCCTCGATAACCGCGCCGTACCTGTCGAAACAGGACGGGGCCTGGGGAATCGAGCCGGATCAGCAGCTCGCCACGGCCACCAGCACCGGCGACAACAGCAGCAGGCCCAACAGCGCCCCGGTGAGGTCTACGCTCCGCTTGACCAACGGCCGCAGGCGATCCACCGTGCGGCACTCGGTTCGCCATCGGAACGACGCGGTCGTTAACTTCCGATCCGGCGCGTGGGCCGCGCCGATCGAGTCCGGCGGAATTCCAGGGCAACGTAACTGAGCGCGTCAGCGAACTCATGGATGTGCACCCTCCCGAGGGATCATGGACTTGACTCCCTCCTGACTGAGGGGGTCTCTCGCGTGACTGACCATGCCTACCCTAATGAGCGGAAGCCGCGGTGATCAGGGACGACGGCGGTCGATGAATTGGCAGAAGCCTTCTTTCCGGGGCAATGACGGACTGGTAACATCGAGATTTCCGCATTGAGTGGAATGGAAGGGCTGAGTGCGCAGGGAGGTTCGGTTTGACGGACTGCTCTTATGGCCAACGTGACCAGTTCAAGCACACAGATCCAGCTCCGGCTCGACCGACTGCGGGCCGGCGACCGGTCTCGCGCGATGAGCTGTTGGACATCGCCTGTGAGCGGTTGAGCCGGCTGGCGCGCGAAGACGCCTGCGCGGCTATCCGGGCGTGAGACGGTGGGAGCAGACCGACGACATCCTTCAGAACGCCGCAATGCGGCTGTGCCGGGCACTTGAGGAAGTTCAACCCGCATCGGTGCGCAGCTTCATCAACCTTGCGGCCGTGGCGATCCGCCGCGAGTTGATCGACCTGTGCGCGGCATTACCACGGTCCGGAGGGGATGGGCCTTCACCACATCAGTTGGGGTGGCGCGGAGGGCTCGGCATCCCCGCTGGCAGTTCCGGATTCCCCGGACAATACCAATGAACCAGCCCGGCTGGCGGTCTGGACCGAGTTCCACACCCGGATCGAAGCGTTGCCAGACGCCGAGCGAGAGGTCTTTGGCCTCCTGTGGTACCAGGGCCTGTCGCAGGCCGAGGCCGCGGCAGTGCTGGACGTCACTGAGCGGCGTCGTGAAGTATCGCTGGCGGTCAGGCCGGCTCAAGCTGCACGAGATGCTTGGCGGTCGGTTGCCCGAGTGAGAACTGCAAGGCACGCTCCAGTGGAAACCGCTCCACTCCAGACTCGAGGTCGTCCATGGAAACCGATGCTCGCGTCGATGGTCTGCTCGATCGTTGGGAAGAGCTGCACGAGCAGGGCACGCCCCTGACGATCGAGGACTTGTGCGCCGAATGCCCCGAGCTGGTCGCCGAGGTGCGACGGCGGATCGAGATCCTGCGTGAGATGAATTCGGCCCTCGACACCGAAGTTCAGCAACCGCGCACGACGCCCGAGGACCGAGTTCGCGGCGGCTCGGGGGCGAATCGTGAGCTTCCTGACGTCTTGCGGGCGATGGCGGTCTACCGGCCGGAAAGATGGCACGCCCGGGGCGGCCTGGGCGAAGTCTTGACCGCCCGCCAGGACGAGCTCGACCGCACGGTTGCGCTTAAGCGGATCCGGCCTGATAAGCTCCGCGACGCGGCCCGTCGCCGGTTCCTCCGCGAGGCCGCCATCACCGCTCGGCTGCAGAACCCTGGTGTTGTACCAATCTATGGCCTGGGCCAGGACGAGGACGGACCGTTTTACACCATGCCCTTCATCCAGGGCCAGACCCTGCAGGAGGCGATCGATGCCTTCCATGAGGACGAATCGCTCCGTAGCGACTCCGGCCGTCGCGGCCTGACGTTGCGTGGGTTGCTGCAGCAGTTCATCACGATTTGCAACACAGTAGCGTATGCTCATGATCAGGGAGTCGTTCACCGCGACTTGAAGCCGTCGAACGTCATGCTGGGGCCCTACGGCGAAACGCTGGTGATGGATTGGGGCCTTGCCAAGTTGTTCGGTGCGAACGTGTCGACCGACGCCGGAGAGGATGTCCAATCGCCGAGCGCGTCGCACGAGGATGTGACGGCCACCGGGGATGTTCTGGGCACGGCCAGTACATGAGTCCCGAACAAGCCCGCGGCGATGTGGTCGGGCCGGCCAGCGACATCTTCAGCCTGGGCATGGTCCTGTACGCGATCTTGACGGGAAAGTCGGCGTTCGGCCAACCGAGGTTGCGGGGCTCGCGCCCGCTGAAGGACGTACGTGAGGCGGCGATGCTGCCGCAACGCCGGAAGGATGTCGAGTCTATCCCGCGCCCTGGAGGCGATTAGCCTGAAGGCATTGGCGGTACGAGCCGAGGACCGATATCCCTCGGCCGCGCCCTGGCCGACGATGTGACGCGATGGCTGGCCGACGAGCCAGTTTCGGCCTGCGAGCCGGTGTCGATTCGGGCGCGCCGATGGGCGCGGCGGCATCGCACGGCGGTGGCGGTGGTCGCGGCGGCGGTGGCGGTCGGCGTGATCGGGCTGGGGGCCGTTGTCGGCGTACAGGCCCGCGCCAACGTCCAGCTCCAGCGAGCCAACGACGAGACCCACACGGCCCTGGCCCAGTCGGAGGAGTCGCGGAAGCAAGCCGTGGCGGTGAGCACCTTCCTTGTCGAGGCGTTCCGCAGCCCCGATCCATCCCAGGACGGCCGGCAGGTGAAAGTGGCCGATGTTCTGGACCGAGCCAGCGATCGGCTCGACCGGGAATTCGAGGGATCGCAGGCGACCCTCGGGGCGCTGCTGGATGCCCTGGGCGGGACCTACTTGGGCCTGGGTCTGTACGACCAGGCCGTGAGCCGGTACACAAGGGCCCGGTCCGTGCGCGAGGCCGCGCTAGGCCCCGACCACCCCGACACGCTCGCCAGCCGCAACAACCTGGCCATCGCATACCGGAAAACCGGACGGACGGACGAGGCGATCGCCTTGCACGACCAGACGCTCAAGCTCCGAGAGTCGAGGCTGGGCTCCGACCATCCCGATACGCTCAGCAGCCGCAACGACTTGGCCGTCGCCTGCTGGGACGCGGGCCGGACGGCAGAGGCAATCGAGCTGTACCAGGACACGCTCAAGCGGCGTCAGTCAAAGTTAGGCCCCGATCACCGCGACACGCTCACCAGCCGCAACAACCTGGCGATCGCCTACGCGTACACGGGCCGGACGGACGAGGCGATCGCTGTTCGAAGAGACGCTTAAGCTCCGAGAGTCGAAGTTGGGCCCCGACCACCCCGACACGCTCGCCAGCCACAACAATCTGGCCAACGCGTACGCAGACGCCGGCCGCATCGTCGAGGAGATCGCGCTGCACGAGGCGACGCTCAAGCGGATGCAGGCGAAGCTAGGCCCCGACCACCCCGACACGCTCGCCAGCCGCAGTAATCTGGGCCTCGCCTACATGGAAGCCGGCCGCCTCGTCGAGGCGACCGCACTGCTCGAGGAAACAACCAAGCTGCGTGTGTCGAAGCAAGGCTCCGAGCATCCCGACACGCTCGGGAGCCGCAGTAATCTGGGCATCGCGTACCTGGCGGCAGGTCGCCTCGTCGAGGCGACCGCAGCGCTCGAGGAGACGCTCAAGCTCCGCGAATCGAAGCTGGGATTCAACCATCCCGATACGCTCACCAGCCGAGGCGACCTGGCCAACGTGTACGAATCGCTGCGGTGGTGCGCCGAAGCCGAGGATCTCTATCGCGACGTGGTGGCGCGCGCCGGAAGGCCGACCAGTCCGACAGCCCCCTCCTGGCCAACGACCTCGCCGCTCTCGGTCATTATCTGCTCGGGCAGTTTCGGTGCTTGGAGGCCGAGCCGTTTTTGAGAGAGGCGTTGGCGCTCCATGAGAAGGCCGAGACCGACGACTGGCGGCGTTACGACGCAATGAGTCTGCTGGGCGGGGCGTTACTCGGCCAGGGCCGGTACGCCGACGCCGATCCGCTGATTGTCGCCGGCTACGAGCGAATAAAGGCTCGCGAGCCTCGGATCGCCGCACCGGAACGATTCCGCGTTCTCGAGGCCGCCGTGAGGGTCGTCCGGCTGTACGAGGAGTGGAAAAAGCCCGATCAGGCAACGGCGTGGAAGGTCAAGCTGGGGTTGCGCGACCTGCCTGCCGACGTCTACGCCCGGCCGTGAGTGAGTCAACCAAGCGATTCGACTGCGAGCTCGTGGCTATCGATGAAGTCCTCGGCTTCTTGCCGCGTGAAGACGCCGGCTGTGGTGCCGACCGCTCGGACACAACTGGCACCGACGGCACTGGCGAGCTTGAGGCATTCGAGCTCGGAGCGGCCTTCTAACAGGCCGAGGATATAGCCGGCGTTGAACGCGTCGCCGCCACCCGAGCCGTCGACGAACGGGACCGGATAGGTGCCAAGCTTGACGCGAAGCGCGTCGGAAACCGACACGACGCCCAGTTCTCCGCGAGTGATCACGACGCGTCGGCGCCCATGTCGTGGAAGATCTGGGCCTGTCGCACCGGGTCGGACTCGCCGAGGATCAGCTCGGCCTCGTCGGCGTTGGGTACGAAAATGTCGGTGTTTGGGAGCACAACCTTGAGGGGTTCCAGATAGTGGCCACGTCCAGGCGTCGCGACGTCGAGAAGCGTCATCGTTCCGGCTTGCCTCGCTCGGGCGAACCGGTCGGCCAGCTCGTCGGCAAGCAGTTGCTCGAGGATCAAGAAATACCCAATGTGCAACACGCGCGGCCGGCGCTGGAGTGCCGCGTCTAGGTCTGCCGCGACAAAGCCTTTGTTGGCACCTACGCAGTGGATGAACCGACGGTCCTCGCCTCGCACGTTGACGATCAACGTTTGGCTGGTTGCCAACTTGGCGTCGGTCTTCAGGGCCGTCACATCGACATCATGATCGCGGAGTGTCTCCGTCGCGAACCGGCCGAAAATGTCGTCACCGACCCGTGCGCAGATTGCAGCGCGGACGCCTAAACGGCCAAGGTCAACCGCCGTGTTGGCCGCGCCTCCGCCGATGTTCAAGACGAGCTCGTCAACAACGACCAACCCGCCGGCACGCGGCCAGTGGTCGAGCGGCGGGCAAACATGGTCGGCGACCACCAGCCCGTGCGCAGACGACCGGAGCCTCGCTCGAAGGCGGCGTTGCGGACGTAGACACGGCCAAGAGATCCCCTCGCAATGGAGACTTGCGGCCATCACCCGCATTCAGTCATGTCCGGACGCGAACCCGGATCAGTCGAATAACGCGGCCTCTGGCCTCACGACGGACTGTCGAGCGAAGCGACGACCTCGTTACCGAGAATTCGTGCTTCTTCCGATTCCGGCTCGTCGATGATACGCTTACCGATAATCTCCTCAAGCTCGCGTTCGGTGAGGACCTCGCGTTCGATGAGGGCCTCGGTCACCCGCTCCAACTCGTCGCGGTGCTCCTCGAGAAGACGGAAAGCACGCTCGTCGGCGTCTCGCAGGATCCGCGCCACCTCCTCGTCAATTAATTGCGCGGTGTTCTCCGAATGGTCCCGCAGCTCGGACATCTCACGGCCGAGGAACGGATGTTCCTCGGAGGCCCGGAAAAAGACCGGCCCGACGCGCTCGCTCATGCCCCACTGGGTGACCATCAGCCGCGCGAGGCGGGTTGCCTGCTTGAGGTCCTCGGCGGCGCCGGTGCTCGGGTCGTCGTAGACCAATCGCTCGGCCGCCCGGCCACCCATCAACGAGTCAAGCCTGGCCTGGATTTGGCTCTCGTTGTAACTCACCCGGTCTTCTTCGGGCATATACTGCGTCACACCGAGCGCTCGGCCGCGGGGGATGATCGTCACCTTGTGCACGGGATCGGACTTGGCCGTCAGCCAGGAGACCAGGGCGTGGCCGGACTCGTGATAGGCGGTTGCGCGTTTGTCCTTTTTGGTGATCACTTCCTCGCGCTTGGCGCCCAGGATCACTTTGTCCAGAGCCGCGTCAAGGTCCTTGTTGTCGACAACCGTCTTGTCCTCGCGAGTGGCCAGGAGCGCGGCCTCATTAACCAGGTTAGCGAGGTCGGCGCCACTCATACCGACTGTGCTCCGAGCGATCTTGTCCAGGTCGGCATCCGCGGCCAGCGGCACGTTGCGAATATGGACCTTGAGGATTTCGAGCCGGCCTTTCCTCGTCGGCCGGTCGACGGTCACGTGACGGTCGAAGCGACCGGGCCGGAGTAAAGCCGGATCGAGCACGTCGGGCCGGTTGGTCGCCGCCAGGACGATCACACTCTCGTTGGGCGCGAAGCCGTCCATCTCGGTCAAGATCTGGTTGAGTGTCTGCTCGCGTTCGTCGTGGCCACCGCCCAGAGCCGGCCCCTCGAATCCGTCCGACCGCATCGATTTCATCGATGAAGAGGATGCACGGACTATTTTCCTTGGCGGTCTTGAACATGTCGCGAACCCGGCTGGCACCGACTCCGACGAACATTTGAATGAATTCGGAGCCGGAAATCGAGTAGAAGGGAACGCCGGCCTCGCCAGCGACGGCCCTCGCAAGCAGAGTCTTGCCCGAGCCGGGTGGGCCGATCAGCAGTACACCTTTGGGGATTCGACCACCCAGCCGTGTGAAACTTCTCGGGGCTCTTGAGGAACTCGACGATCTCCTGGAGTTCCGACTTGGCGTTCTCCAGGCCGGCAACTTCATCGAACGTGGTGCGCTGCTTTGACTTATCGTGCCGTTTCGCCGGGCTTTTCACGAAACTACCCAGGATCCCGCCGTCGAACTGGTCACGGGCTCGCCGCATCATCAGGTACAATAACCCGAGGATCACGAATGTCGGCAAGAGCAACATCATCCAGGCCAGGCCCGTGGCCTGGTTCGGTGGATTGCCCTCGATCCGGACCGGTTTGACATCCGGCTTTTCGCGGCACCTGATCTGCCGCAACTCCTTTTCGAGAGGGTAGATCGATTCTTCGGATGGTGCGTAGGTGTAGAATTTTCGGACCTTGCGTCTCGGTCACCGACGAAGGATTGCTGTAGACCTTCTCCTCGCGCAACTCGCCGCGAATCTCATTCCCCTGGAACGAGATGGACTTGATGTTGTTATCCTTAACCTGGTCGATGAACCACGGAGTAGTAGTCGACCCCGATCTCCTGTCTTGGGCACGAACTGCCAGAAGATCAGCGCGAACCCACCGAGCAATAACAACCAGAGCCAGGGGGGCGTCGGTGACCCGCCGGAACCATTGGTCTTACGCCCGCTGGTTCGGAGGCCGTCGAGGGGGGTCCTGTTGCGGCGGTCGATTCTCCATGCGTTCTCACTCTGTTCCCAGGCGAAGATCGACAGATATTGCGTCTTCCCAATTGATCGACGCGGCACGGCATTCGCCAACCGACGACCGCCGCATTCAAATTGTAGCGAAGATTCTCTAAAAGATCAGGGGGTATTCCCGATCGAATTCCGTTGCGAGATCCGAGCCCGACTTACAACTAGTTGCGGGCTCGCCGCATCATCAGGTAAATAAACCCGAGGATCACGAACGTTGGCAAGAGCAACATGATCCAGGCCAGGCCCGTGGCCTGGTTCGGAGCATTGCCTTCGATCCGGACCCGCTCGACCGCGCCCGTGTTCGCGTCGCGTCTCTCGTCGTTTTTACGCAATTCCAGTTCCAGCGGGAAGATCGATGCTTCCGATGGCGCGTACGTGTAGAACTTCCTAACTTTCAATGGAGTCATCGATGGAGAGGCGCTGTACGACTCCGACGTGCGAAGCTCGCCGCGAATTTCAACGCCCTGGAACGAAATGGCCTTGATGTTATTCTTCTTGACCTGATCGAGGAACCAGGGATTGTAGACAACCTGGATCTCGTTCTTGGGGACGAATTGCCAGAAGATCAGCCCGAACCCACCGAGCATCAACAACCAGAGCCAAGCGGGCGTTGGTGAGCCGAAGGATCCGCTCGTCTTTCGCCGCGCTGATCCGTGGCGGTTCGCGGGGTGTCCGGTTTCAGCGGTCGATTCTCCATATTTGTCACTCGGTTCGGAGGCGACAGATCCGCGGCGTTCCAATTCTCGACGCGGCGCAGTATTTCCAGTCCGCCGCCGCCCGCGTGGAAATCTCGCAACGGGCCAACACAAGGCGAGAACCGCGATCAATAGACGCGGCTCCCTCCGGGATCCCGCTTTGTCGAGCGACCACTCTAGCCGTGTGTCGGGTCATTGAAATTGTAGCGAAGTTTTTTCTCCAAAACATCAGGGGGCACACCTCGTCGAGATCCCGTCAACTCATCAGGCCGAGCCGCAAAATAAATAGGTGCACAAGTGACGCGAGCGTCAGGAAATTCTTGGATGGATTTCCACGGGACTTCGCCGTTCAGTGGTGCGCTGAGCTGGCCGCAGTCGATTCCAGCCATTTTTCGCAATCCATGGCGGCCGCGCATCCCGACCCGGCCGCCGTGATTGCCTGGCGATAATGGGTATCGACAACATCGCCGCAAGCGAAGACCCCTTCCACATTAGTCGCGGTCCCGTAATTGGGGAGGGTGTCCATCAAGCCGGCGGCAGCCTCGACACCCTGCCACGCCAGGGCGGTTCGCGTCAAAAGGTAGCCCTCCGGAGTCATGGCGAGCTGACCTTGAAAAATCGACGTATTCGGGCACGTGGCCAATCGCAAGGAAGAGACCATCGATCTTGAGATCACGCACGGTTGCATCCTTGGTGGAGCGAAGCTTGACACCGGTCAGGACCTGGTGACCGCCTTGGGATTCGCCATAAACGTCTGCGACCGTTGAGCTCCAGGCGTAGTCAATCTTCGGATTCTGCTTCACGCGATCTTGCATGATCTTTGAGGCGCGCAAGGCATCGCGGCGGTGGATCAGGGTCACGTTGGATGCAAACCGCGTGAGGAACGTCGCCTCTTCGGCGGCGGAATCGCCGCCTCCGACGACCGCGATCTTCTTGCCACGGTAGAAATGGCCGTCGCATGTCGCGCACGTGCTAACCCCGTTGCCGCGGTAAGGCCCTTCAATTCCAAGCCATCGGGCGGAGGCACCCGTAGCCACGATGAGTCCGTCGCAGGTGTAGTCGCGCGAGCGTTCCGCTCGATGGGTCGCCGCTGGGATCGTCGGTCGTTCGCACCCGGAACGGTCGCTTCGATAAGTCGACCTCGAAGACGGTTTCCCACTTGCACTCCGCACCAAACCGTTGGGCCTGCTTGCGGATCAAGTCCATCAGTTCGGGTCCCTTGATCCCGTCCGGGGAATCCCGGAAAATTGTCGACGTCCGTCGTCAACGTTAATTGTCCGCCCGGTTCCTTCCCCTCGAAGACCAGGGGTGCGAGGTTGGCCCTCGCGGAGTAAAGGGCGGCCGTAAGGCCCGCCGACCCAGACCCGATAATGATCACGGAAGTATGTGACTCAGGCATCATTTCCTCGCAAACACCCGCCGATCCTCGACAGCGGAACGAACCCGCTCCACCACGCTTCTCGGCCATTGCCATCAAACCTGGACTGTCTCGAGGGAGCGCCGAAAACTCGTGAAGAATGAAGCGGTCGGGACAGAACGTCGACCGCGATTCCGACTTCCACTCTCTCGCCATCGTCTCATTATACGAGATGGAGTCCAGCGGGGACCGGCCAGAAGGAAGTCGTTTCTTCCTCGCCGGGACGTCGGCCATGAACGCGAAGGACCTAAACGATTTCGGCTACGACCGATCCGAGCCGCTTCACGACGCACCGGTCTACTAAAAACTCGCTCGAATCCTGGGCTGTCGTCAACAGGGAGCGAAGATATGACCTAGGCTCTAAGTAAGTTTTGACACCTTCGATGGCCCGACGGGGGCTGGTCGTTTGAACCGAACCGAGGCTGGAACCGCACCTTGAGGTGCTGATAAGGAAGCGATCCATGCTGGTGCTGACTCGCAAGTTGATGGAAAAACTTTTCATTGGTGACGACATCTGCGTCACGGTCGTTCGTCTGGAGGGAGGGCAAGTGCGACTGGGGATTGACGCCCCTCGCGAAGTGACGGTCGTCCGCGCGGAACTCGTTCCGAATCGGCCCGTGCCCCGGCTGCGAACGGTCCCGAGACCTTACATGAACACCAACCCAACAAACGTCAAGAGTTCACCAGTCGAGACTCGTGGAATCGATAACCGACGCCGCGGACGGTCTCGATAAGCTCGCCGGCGTCGCCGAGCTTTTTCCGGAGGCTCTTGACATGGACGTCGATGGTCCGCTCCAGAACGACGGCATCTTCACCGATCGCGGCGTCCATCAACTCAAACCGCGTGAACGCGCGGCCCGCTTGACGGAGCAAAACCTCCAACAAGCGGAATTCGGTCGGCGTTAACGGCAGCTCTTGGTCGCGATAAAGCGCGCGGTGGCTATGCCGGTCGATCACAATCCCTTGGCTTTCGACCAGCGTCCCGGAGGCCGGTTCATCCTTCAACTGGCGCCGGCGCAGCTCTTCTTGATCCGTTGGATCAGGATTTTCACGCTATAGGGCTTGGTAACATAATCGTCGGCACCGGTGGCGAAGCCGACCAGTACATCGGACTCCTCGGTCTTCGCGGTGACCATGATGATTGGGATGTCGCGAGTTCGCGAGCCCATCTTCAACTCGCGGCAGACTTCCAACCCCCCCTTGAGTGGCAGCATCAAATCCAGCACGACCAGGTCGGGAAGCTTCAATTGCGCCTGTCTCAACCCCTCCTGGCCATCATGAGCCGCCAGCACCTCGAATCCTTCCCGCTCCAGGTTGCAGGTCAGGACCTCCACCAACGAACGCTCGTCCTCGACAACCAAGATCTTCGGCTTGGGCATGGCTGAACGCGACCCCTCAGGATAGAATCACCTATCAAACCGGCGTTCTTCCATTCTAAAGAAGGCCGTGTCAGCAAGATGTTCAATTCGTGAAGAAATGGTGAAGATCGGGTGAACCGGGACCGGATGCCGATTCGAGGCGGAAAGCCCGCGCCCAAATGCCTGCGCCACCTTTACTCCCATGGGAATTCGGCAGGACCATAAAGCCCGGCAGGTCCTGGTTCTCCTTCCCCAGACCGTAGGTGACCCACGACCCGGCGCTGGGGAAACTGGCCCGGGTCAGGCCTGTGTTCATTTGATACATCGCTGGGCCGTGGGCGGGCGATTCAGCCCGGCACGACTTGATCAGGGCGAGATTGTCTACGTGGCGGGCCAGGTGCGGCAGCCGGTCGCAGACCCACACACCGCTCTGGCCGTGTTGCTTGAATGCGAACGGCGACCTCATCAGCGGCCTCGGACTGCCGAAAAAGACGTCGATCGACGCGCCGGGCCGCTGGCCGTGGTGCGATGCCAGCTCCGGCTTGGGGTCGAACGTGTCCATCGCCCCCGGGCCGCCCTCCATGAACAGCCAGATAACGGCGCGGGCCATTGCCCGAAACTGGGGCGCCGCGGGTGATGGAGGACCGGCGCTGGACTCTCTGACCAGCAGCCGGTCGCTGCTGAGCAGGTCGGCAAAAGCGAGCATCCCGAATCCCGCCGGTGCGGCGGAGAAACCGCGCCGGTCGGTGACGTCCGGCGCGACCCGGCCGCAACGACAATCGGTTCGATACACGTGCATGGTGTCCTCCCTGGCGTCAGTCGACTTAAAGGAACTCGTTGAGCGTGAACAGCACGTGGCACAGGTCGGTCCATGCTTCCGCATTGTCGCTCTCGGAGAGGAACTTCAGGGCCTGACGGAGCTCACCCGCGCTCGGAAGCCGTCCGAGCGCCGAATTCGTGGGCACGCCGGACGCGGTCCGTCGGTCTGGTCGCAACCTCAGCCGCCGACGTAGGGTGCTCTCTCAGCACCGCTCTTTCCTCACGCGCAAGGCTGGGCTATTGGTGGAGCGGGTTTCCTAACCCGCTGGTTCGTTCTTTCCTCACGAGCAAGGCTGGCCTTGGTGCTCGCAGAGCACCCTACAAATGCGTGAACCGTCCCAGAATCACGCAATGCCAATTAGAGCGGTTAACACGCGAGTTGCGCACAAGTCGGCCGCGATGTCGGATGATACTAACCCGACGCGCAAGTTTTGATGTTGCGCTGTTTTGGAATTTGCCCCGAAAGGGGCCGAACAGGAAAGCCCAGGGCAACGCCCTGGGAATCGGGGTCCGGACATGCCCAAAGCCCTGAAAGGGCGGCACAACGACATCGCCATGTTTCGCCCTTTCAGGGCTCGACCGCGGGTGGATGGGGCAGTCCCAGGGCGTTGCCCTTGGCTGACTTGTGGCTAGTGGGTAAGGGAGAGGCCGGGGTAATCGGCCACTCCCTCCCCGTTGTCGCAATGGGGTCAATTCCCCACATTTACCGGCGTGCGGGTCTCGCACCGGGCGACCCCAACCAAAGTTGCCCCGTTACGAGGAATCACGCGGCGTGCTTGACCATGTTGATCGCGGTACGTGCAAAACTCTTCCAGGGTCAGCAACCCAAGTTGGCGACGGAAATACGCCGCCCGCAGCTTGTAATTGTCGTTGTAGTTCTTCCGCTTGAGCTTCATGGCCCGCATTCGCATGCGGATCCACGAGTCAAGCTTCTGGAACGTCCAGCGGCAAGTCGAGAAGCCGGTGGCGAAGTAGTTTGCCGTCCCCCGAATCACTTGGTTAAGTTTGACGATCGTCGCGTGGTCCAAATTACGATGACGTTCGGTCAACTCCCGCACCTTGGCCTTGAACTTCTGCACTGATTTGTCGCGCATGCGTCGGGAGCGAGACGAGAGATGAAACCCCAGGAAGTCATACCCTTTCCCGTAGGTTGTTATCTTCGTCTTCTCGGGACTCAGTTTGAGTCCGAGTTCATCTTCCAGCACATGCTTGACCAAACTCAGCCGCTCTTGCGCCTGCTGGGGGTCCTGGCAGAGCACCACGAAGTCATCGGCGTACCGCGCGAAGCGATAGCCGGCCTCGTGAAGTCGCCAGTCCAGGCGGTTGAGCACGATATTCGCAAGCAGCGGTGACACCACCCCTCCCTGCGGCGTGCCAATCGTCGTGGGTTTGAAGACTCGATCCTCCATCACCCCCGAGGTAAGAAATCGTTCGACCAAGCTGAGGATGTTACCGTCGGCCACCTCGGCCGCCACGGCTGCCATAATCACGCGATGCGAGAGATTGTCAAAGAACCCCTGGATATCCGCGTCGAGTACCACTTGGTACCCTTGGCGGTGGAGTTCCAGTACTCGCTCGATCGCCTGGTGGCAGTTGCGTCCGGGGATGAATCCGTACGAGTTTTCGTGAAACTGTGGTTCAAAGATCGGGGCAAGAAGTCTTCGAATCACTTCTTGAGCCACCCGATCTCGCACCACGGGAATGCCGAGCGGTCGAAGCTTTGTCGAACCAGGGCCTTTGGGAATGAGGACACGGCGGAGCGGCAGGGGCTTGAACGTTCCCGTTTTCAGCTCCCGCATCAACGCCGCAAGGTTTTCCTCGAGGTTGGCAGCAAACATCTGAATGCTGACCTTGTCCACTCCCGCGGCCCCGCGATTCCGCTTGACGGCTTGGAAGGCTTGTCGCATGAACCGCGAGGTGATCCTCCCGGTCAGCGAGTGTACCTTGATCTTCTTCATGGCGAGCCTTTCACGCTTTGCAATCACGAAGTTCGGACTGGCGGGCTTTGGGGGATGTTTCTTAGCGTCGCCGCGGTTGCGGCTTTCCCTTGGTTTCCCAGCAAGAGCACGGGCCGACCAATTTGGGGTCTTAGCCAAGGGAGCTAACTTTCCTCATGGACTCGCCGGTCGTTCTCCGTCTTCAGTCGGTTTTTCCTTTCACTTCGCGTTGGAGCGCGAAGCTACTCCGGATCTGCTGTTGCCCTTGAAGAGGAGGCGGTTTAGGCGACCTTCTCCTCACCGCCGCGTTGCCGGACCCTTTCGCCTGTGGCTTATAGGTTCGGTTTACCGACCGTCGGACGGCGGAGGGCTTCACCGGTCATGGCATGGGACCATTTTCTCCAGGCGGCAGCACGCATCACCTTATTGGTCCGCAGCCGGCAATCCGCTGAACCGGCTGTGGGGCGAGAGGTTCGGGCTCTCGTCAGCGCTTCGTCCAAGGGCGGTGAGTGGCGCACCAAACAGGCCGAAAATGCCGTCTCCCGGAGTCACCCTGCCTGGCCCCTTCGTCACGCCGCCTTCTCCGGTATTCCCGGTGGCAACGCGCTGGCTGCGTACCTCCGCGACAGTTGCGAAGTTCGAGCAAGGTGTTCTGTACGGGTGCGGTCCCGCACAGGTAGGCTTCGGCAATCAGTTTTATCCTCCTTTCATTGCCTCACCGTTTCTTCAAGAGGTAAACTTAGTCCCGAGCCACTGCGGCTCACG
>CAVRFS010000100.1:0-90740 GCA_963720335.1 uncultured Planctomycetota bacterium
CGACTCCCGGATTATGCCGACTGGGGTTCGCAGGGTGACGCGAGATCCGGCGAATCGCGCGGGTTCTTCACTGCCTGATGCGGCATAATCACAGACCCTCCAGGAAGGCCAACAGCTCGTCGTCAGGCCGGAACCGCCCCGGCGGCACATCCAACGGCGTCACCTTGGAAAGAGCCTTTTCTTTCAGCCGCAGGTCGGCATGGAGATAGATCTCGGTCGTCTCCACGGACTCGTGCCCCAGCCACAGCGCAATGACCGAGCGATCGATGCCGTGCCGAAGCAGTTGCATGGCCGCGGTATGACGAAGCACGTGCGGTGTCACTCGCTTTCGCTTCAGCGATGGGCAGCGGCGTTCGGCACTTCGCTGGTGGCGAGCGACCAGTCGCTCGACGGCATCCCGGCTCAGAGGCCCGCCGCGACTGCTGGGGAATGCCGGCGTCGCCGGCTCGGCGGGGCACTCGCGGAGCCACTGCGTCAAGACCTCGACCGCTTCCTGACGGAACGGAGTGATCCGCTGTTTCCTGCCCTTCCCCTCGCAGCGTACGTGGGGCCCGGCGCCCAGGCTGATGTCAGAGCGTCGCAAGCTGATGAGCTCGGACACCCGCAGCCCCGTCTGGATCGCCACTAACAGCAGTGCCCGGTCCCGGCGGCCTATCCAGGTCGTCCTGTCCGGCGCCGCCAGCAGCGCGTCGATCTCCTCCACCGTGAGGTATTCGATCAGTCTCCGCTCGTACCGCTTGCTGGGGATGGCCAGGATGCGGCGGCACTGATCGGCGTAAGGCGGCTCCTGGAACGAGAGGTACTGGAAAAAGGAATGGATGGCCGCCAGGCGTGTGTTCCGGCTCCGGGCCGCCGTTACCGCGTGCTTTCTCGAGGTGATCGAGGAAGTCGCCGACGAAGGGTGCGTCCAGATCCTTGAGGGACAACTTCGACGGGGCCTTCCCCAGCCGCTCTTTGGCGAATCGCAGGAGCAGGCGGAAGGTGTCCCGGTATCCCGCGACGGTGTGAGGGCTGGCTCCGCGTTGCCGCAGGAGACGGTCGGTGAAGAAGGCCTGCACCAGACCGGAGAAGTGGGTGTCGGAACTCATGGCTGGACCTCCTTTGGGCTTTCCAGCCGGCGTGCCGCCAGTGCCAGCAACTCCGGGACGGCCTCGAGGTACCAGTAGGTCTCGTTCACGTGCACGTGCCCGAGGTAGGTGGCCAGCTTGGGGATCTCCCGTTCGACATCGATGCCCGATCGGTACCACCGGAGGAGAGTGCAGACGGCAAAGCGATGCCGCATGTCGTGAAGCCTGGGACCGCGGCCGTGGCGGCGGCCTCCCGCCGGCGCACGCAGACCGACCTCACGTGAGATCTTGGCGAAGTTGTATCGGGCCGCACAACCCGTCACGCGGTCGCCACCTTCGGAGAGAAAGAAGGCCGCCGCGGCAGGGCGGCGGACGACCCGGTCCCTGTCGCGGGCGTAACCGGCGAGGACTTGGCGGGTGGAGTCGTGGACCGCCACGAGCCGAGACTTGCCGAATTTCGTCCGTCGAATCCGCAGGATTCCTTCAGCCAGATCCACGTTCTCCCGATCGAGTGCCAACACTTCGCTGACGCGCATGCCGGTGACCGAGAGCAATCCGAAAATCGTCGAGTAAGTGCGGCCCTTCAATCCTGCGGCCGAAGGGAGTTGACTGGCTGTCCGGACGAGATCCCTGATTTCCGCGTCGCTGTAAATGTACGGCCGCTTCCGGACATAACGGCCGGGCAGCAGGCCTGCGGGCGGCACTTCCGTGCGTCGATCCGAGGCGCTGAGCCAGATGGCGAACCGGCGCACCACCCGGAGGCGCAAAGCCCAAGTCGCCGACTGGACTCCCGAGGGCTGCTGGGCCCAGCGGAGTGCCAGGTCCGTGGTGACATGGGAAGCCCCTTCCTGTTCGGCAAAGGCCAGGAAGCCCTGCAGCAGGCGGCCCGGCTCGCGGAGTTGGCATCCCAGGTTTCGGCGGAGCCGAAGATATTGCTCGGCGGCTTCGCGCAGGTTGCTCATAACTCACCCCCTTTCGTGGGCCATGGCAGTGCGAGCGAACGGAGGCTCCGGACATCGACCTTCGCGTAGATCTCCGTGGTGCTCGCCGCGCGGTGGCGGAGGACCTCGCCGATCTCGTCCAGGGACGCCCCCGAACGGAGCATCCCGGTCGCCAGGGAGTGCCGCAGGACGTGCGCCCCTGTGAAGCCGGGTTGCAGCCCGGCTCTCTTCAAAGCGCGACCAACGATCGTGCTGATGGAACTGGGGTTGGCAAAACCCTGATGAGGCGCCTTGGTTCGGATGAAAAGTCGCCGTGTCGTGCAGGGCGGGCGATGGTAGCGCAGGTACTTGGCCATGGCTTCGCCGACATCGGCAGGCAGCGGGAGACAGTCGTGAGAGCTTCCCTTCCCCCGCACCTTCAGCACGCCGGCCCTCCAGTCAATATCATCGAGTTCCAGGGCGATCACTTCGCTGGCCCTCAGTCCCAGGCGGGCGAGCAGGAGAATGATGGCGTGATCACGGTGAGCGACGGGGGTGTCCCGCTGGCAACCGCGGACGACCCGTTCGACTTCTTCCGGCTTGAGGTACTTGGGCACCTCGGCCAGTCTCCATTGCGGCACAGTGGGGATGGCTCCCGAGAGGTCACTCTCCGTCTGTCCGTGCTGGAAGAGAAACCGGAAGAAGGACCGCAAGGCTGTCGCCATCAGCCGGGCGACTTTGGGGCTGCCCGAGCGGGCGTGTCGCAGGAGGAAAACGCGCGATGTCGTCCGGGGCCAGTTCCCGGACACGGATCGGTCCGTCCCCGAAGCGTTCGACGACGAAACGCTGGATGAAGGGCCAGTACCCGGCGACCGTTACCGCGGCCAGGCCACGTTCTTTCTGGACGTGGTTGGCATACTGGCGTCGGAGCGTCGCCAACGGGGACCCGTCTGCCGCCGGCTTTGGCGATCGAATCACACCCCTCTGGCGCAGGTGTTCGAGGAAGCGACGGACGGTCGGCGCATCACCGCTCCTGAGACGTCCTTGGCGCCGTCGTCCCTCCAGGAACTGGTTGGCGACTTGCTCATGCAGATGGGCGAGTGCCAGTTTTTGCCGTCGGAGCCACCGTGCGAGGTTGCATAACAGCCGCCGACGCTCGCGCACGGTCGAGTTGGCATAACCCTGTTTCCGGAGGGTAGCGACGAACGAGTCCAGGTGAGGGGCGAACAGGTCTCCTCCGTGGGGTTCAGCGGTCGCGTGATTTGGGAGAAATTGCTTGAGCATGTGTCCTCTCCTTTCTGGGTGATGGGATGCCCACAAAGGAAAGGATGGCCGGATTATGCCGCGTCGTCTGCGCGAGGGGCGAATCCAAAGGCCTAGGAAACGGCCCGAAGGATCACATCACCAAGGTCTCAGTCGGCATAATCCGGGAGTCGGCATTATGCCTGAGCGTGTGGATCGTGATCCTCTTGCGGAAGCCGAGATCCTGCACCACGCGTTTCATCGCACCGTGAACGCTGGAACGCGCCATCGGTTCTGAGGCCGCGGTGGCTTCATCATGGTCGCGCCCCGTGGCTGGAAACAGCCAGACCGGGTTGCGATGACTGGCCCAATATCGCCGCAAGATCTGTAATGTGCGCACCGGCACCGGGATGTAGCGATCCTTCGCTCCCTTGCCACGATGGACATGGACGACCATCCGCGCCTGTCGATGTCGCGAACTTGCAGGTGCAGAGCTTCCTGGAGACGCAGTCCCAGCGAGTAAACGGTCCAGAAGAAGGTCTTGTTGTGTGGCGTGCGCACCGCGTCGATCAGACGCCGTACTTCAGCAACGCTCAAAACGTCCGGCAAGCTCTGGTGCCGCGGGATGTGCAGGTTTTTGAAGAGGACCCAGTCGCGCGGTACCGTATAGTTGTAGAAGAAGACAATGCCGCTTGCGGCGATCTTCAGCGAGCTGGGAGAATACTTTCGCTCGTTCTTGAGATCGAGCAGATAATCCCGCACATCGGACTCGGTAATCCGGCCCGGCGGCTTGTTGACGTGCATGGCGAGTTGCCTGACGGCGCGGAGGTACATTTTCTGCGTACCCTCGGCGAGCCCGGCCAATTGCAGGTCTTGGTGCATGCGCTGACGAAGAGTGATGCTCATGAGCGTGTCCTTTCCAAACGGCGGGAAGAAAAACCGTCTGGAAATCCACTCTGCCACTGGCACCACCGCATGTCACCGAAGCCCCGGCGCTCGATGAAGATGAGCGAACGGCTGCCGCGCCCTCAGGGGAAAGCCTGGAGATCGTCCTGCCGCGCCAGCGGCTTACTTGAACCGCAAACCCGGTCTGACCTTGCACAAGAAGCTCGGAAAAGGAGGATCGCTAGCAATGTGAAACCTTTTATAGGAACCCTACGGGTAACCAATCCCGTCCGGCAGAGCCGGGCCAGCAGCCGGAAGCGAGTCTTGCGTGGGGGGCGGGCGACCGTCACCGCGAAGCGTAGACAGCGAGATCAAACGCTGTGCGATTGAGCCCCGAAATTTCCTTGTGGTGAGCCTTCGTCTTGGTCAGATGCGGGGGCCGCGCAGGCATTAGCGACACTTGGACCCATCAGCGTGCCTGGTCACACCGGGGTCGGAGAACATGGCGAATGATCAGAAGGGTTCCCCGGGAACTTGGGAGACCCAGTCGTCTCCATCGTAACAGCCGGGGGGAGATACCGGCTTACCAACTCCAGGTTGATCCGCAGTCCGAGTCCTAGGCTGACGGGGACGAACAAATGGGACGCAACGATGGTATCGCCAAGCGAAGGCAACGAAGCGCGGCGAGATGGGTGGCAGGGAGTCGCAGTGCCTCATAGTAGCCTTGAAGCGGGGGAACGGCCCTTCCGGACCCCGTGGAGCGAAGGGGGCGCCGCGTTGTGGACAGGGAGTTGGAACCACGCCGAGGACACCGAGCCTCACCAGCGTGTCTCCGCGAAACGACCTGGTCGTGTGAGGGACAGCGAATCCGCAACGTGACGAACCGGATGCCTCTTTGACGGGCACGTCCGGATCTGTGGGAGCCCTGGGAGGTAACTCCCAGGGCGACCCGGCCCGTGCCATGTTCCCGCCGAACTCACCGCTCCAGGCCTGCCACAACCGTTCGTTGCCGACCCAGCTCAGCCGACGCGCGGGAAGGAGATAGCCCGGGAAGCTTGACCACGGCCAATCCTCGGGAAGGGCCACCAGGTGGGCTCGCACGGGATTGAGGTGGATATATCGACTGACGGTCCAATAATAGGACTCATCCTCGATCAACTCCGCCTTGTACCGACCCTGGAAGAGATGTCCGGGTCGCTGATGCCGGACGGCGATGCCCTTGGCGTGGGCCGAGAGGAACCGCTGCATGCCCGCCGCGAGATTGGCTATCGGGATGCGAACCAGGAGATGGAAATGATTGGTCATCAGGACGAAGCTGATGACCTCCCACCGGGCCGCTTGAGCGGCGAGCAGTTCCATGAATTGTTGTCGGTCGTGGTCATCGTCCACGACGTCCTGTCGGACGTTGCCCCGCGACATGACGTGATAGATGGCGCCCGGGAACTGGATACGCAATCGTCTTGGCATCGAACGAAACCGCCCGGGAGAGTCGACAAATCTGGCCTCTTCCTGCTGCCACAAAGGACTATGATACGTCAGACCGGCCAAGATTTGAAGGGGCTGCTTGGGAAGGATGAGGGATTTATAATTATACGTCTGAGTGCGACACGAGGGTATCGCAAGAATTGTGTTGCTCTTCCATCAAAGGAGGTGACGACACCTGCTGTTCTGCCAGCAGTCCCCTACCGAGGCATGCGTCGCCGGCAACGGCGGGGTGTGAAGCCCTCGGGACGACGTATCCTCATCCGCAAGGATGGCGACCGAAGCGCGAGCCGAGGTCGCGACTGCCAGCACCGCGGCGGTCGGGGACCAGGGGCGGCGTGGTACGGCCAACCCAGGTGAACCGCCGTAAGCGTCGTTAATAATGACAAGCCAAAGGTGCTGACAGGCTTGGACCAAACGGTGAGCGGCCAGGACCGGATGCTTCAGACTCATCCGGCGCAGATGATGAGCCACCGGCGTCGAGGCGGGGCCTAACCCACGAGGATTCCTGCGATGCAACGTGGTAAGCCCGTCGTTCTCCCGCGAGGGTAGGCCCGCCGCAAGGCGAGCCGATGGGGCGGCGGGTAAAGGATGAGGGAGGAAGCGAAGGCCGGCCTGCAACGGGCCGGATAGGGGTTGCGACATCACCCCACGCGAAAGCGAGCCGACTTCCCTCAGGTGTTGGCGGACATGAACCGACAGCCAACCGGCTCGGGGGGCAAAGCAGATCTGTCGCGGGCGGCAACGCCCGTGGTGCGGCCCCCGCCGAATTTCGGTAGCCGGCCCTGCCGCAGTAATGTCCAGGTTGACCCCAAGGCCAGTGGGGCAGCCGCGTCCCGTAAGTGGTGTCGTGGGCCGGCGGAGCCGCGCCCGGTCGTGCCACGCAGGGGCGTTGTCCGATGCTTGAGCCGTATGCATTGAAAAGGTGCACGTACGGTTCTGGGGGGAGGGGGTGAGGGCAACCTCACCTCCTTACCCGACCCCCATCCATGACCTTTAACGTGGTGGTTGCCCACGGGAGGCTTGTCTCCCAAGGGAAAGGCCCGGGGAGAATGTGATAGCATTCTCTCCCGGCGCAATCAAAACGCGAACAAAACGATTGCTTGCAAGTCTACGATGTTCTCCGAGAACAAGACAGAGAACGACACGGCTTTAGATCGGCGCCGGGAAAAAGACGATCGAATCGAGAGCCACCAGAGTGGCTCTCTCAATACGCTCGCATATGGCTCCGACAATCCGCTCGGTAACAGCTCATTGAAATCCGCAGCCGGAATCAGTCGTCGATCCGGGATTTGCTCGACTGGCTCAAGGTTGAGCATGGGATCGATAAGCCGAGCACGAAACTTGCAAATCCCCTCGACTTCGATTCCGATGGCTTCATCGCGGAGATCCGGAAATTGCGGGGAAATAAGAATCCGCTGGGCCTCGCCGCTTTGCGTGCTCTGCGTGAGGAATTCGCACAGACGGTCATTCCAGCTCAGGTGCTTGCATCAGAAGCGCGATCGCTCGAAGTCAGCATCAACGACCTGGTAAATGCCACCTACGGCCTTACTACCAGCGAGATAAGTTTGATGTGGGAGACAGCGCCGCCGCGAATGCCGATTGCTCGCGGCACCAACTAGCGGTTTAACTCAGACCGTCTTCAGGTCGTTGAAACCCTTATTCCTGTCTGCAAGTTTCTTGATATTCTCACTGTCAAATCCCAGTTCTTTAAGAATAATGATTCTTGCAAGCCATCGAAGTTTCTCGGTGGCATAGTGCAAATCGCCACCACTGAAACCGCCTTCCTGCAACGGAGCCGACCTCCGTTCGATGGAAGCGAGCGTGAGGCAGGACTTCTTCACGAATTCGGAAAGAAATCGCCGCTGATGATCTTGCCCATCACCTCGGCGTTCTCCTCCAGCAGCCTCATGAGGTGGAAAGGCAAATCCAGCTCCTGCCCGACAGGGATAGCCGGTTCGAGCACCGACCGCTCGCGTTCGTCATAGGCAGTGCCGATGACGGTATTCATTGCTGCGAGAGTTGCCGTCGCACGCTGGGAAGGTTGAAATGCCGAAAGACAGTAGACGTTGATAGCGGTGATCAGGCTGCGGAATCGGTCGTCCATATAGAACAAGCGACGATAGATGTGGGCAAAATACACAATCGTGAACGCTTCGTGGCGTTTCACCAGGTCGAACCATTTCTGAAAGATTTCCACCCCAGCATTCCTGGCATCGTCCAGCGTGAAAAGCATGTCCCTGTCGAAAAGCGGCTTTGCCTTACCCTTGTGCCGGAACACAGGAGTTGCGAACAGGTGGAATTTTTTATGGATACGAACATTTCCGTAAGATACCTTCTCTCCAT
This sequence comes from uncultured Planctomycetota bacterium, assembly GCA_963720335.1. GTDB lineage: Bacteria > Planctomycetota > Planctomycetia > Isosphaerales > Isosphaeraceae > CAVRFS01. The sequence continues at coordinate 7,943 of CAVRFS010000100.1, forward strand.
AGAGCAGGGTCTCGTTATTCTCATTCGGCGCATCGGTCGCAAATGTCAGTAGATTCTGGAGCCTGTGCGCATATCGGTCGCCGGCCTGTTCCGCCGGGGTATCGGCAATAGGTTCGACGAGGATATGGGTTTTTTCCTTGATGATCGCACGCCCGACGCCTTCAGAGCTGCTGAAAGAGGTGCCGATTTTGAGCGTAACATCGTTGAGTGTAAATGAGATGTTTTCCGGTTTCTGATAGTGGATGTCGATGCCGATTGATTCTTTCGGTCCCCATTCGATCTGATAGTTTTTCCAGCCCACCCATTCGCCAAGATGGGTGAACCTGAGACTCAAGGATTCGAAGTCCTGTGAACCTTGGGGCGGATGGTCATCACCCAGGATTGCCCTATTCGCGAAAATCGATTCCGAACCAACCCCAGCGTGATTGATGGAAGTGCTGGTGGTAAAGCAGTGATACAACGTCACGAAACTGCCGAATGGGTTTTTTTCGACAATTCCTTTGATGACTGGATACTCGCTGCCAGCGGTGGGCGACCAGCCGCCCCTGAAGCTGCCGAGAAGTTTGAGCTTCAGCCCCCTCCTTGAAAACGAGAGAGTACCGGCTCTTTGCTTCTTTTCGTCGTCGTCGATAGACCACTGCCCATCCACCTTGAAGAATTTCATAAAGTCCCAGCCTCACTATGCGACATCGGCCAGGTTCCAGCGGTGACTTTGCGAACGACGGGTGGAAGGAATAAGGATCAGACGGCCGCCCGGTTCACGGCGGAAGGACAGGGTATCCCCTGCTACCCATGTCATCATGGACATGCGGGCGTGGTAAGCTGCCACGTCCGACAAAACGCACGCAATGACCAGCTCGTTGACACTCTCCGGGTCGGCGGGCCGCCCACCGAAAGTATCGAGCCAAACCTGGAAGTCAAGGCCCGGATCGAGTGGTTCCTGCTGAACGATACGAATACCTCGCCGCAGCGTCGGGGAGATCGCGTGAAAAATCGGATTGCCGTCTTTAATCACTGGGGAGCCCGTCCCAAGCCACGGCGTCTGCCAATCGTCGAAAACTCCGCTTGCGCCAACTACATCCTGCCATACGTTGTTCCAATACTCCTCGGACATACGATACTGGAGCGGGTCATCCAGAAAGTTTTCGAACAGGTTCTTAACCATTCGCTTCAACGCTCCGGATGAAGGCAACACCCTTTTTCACCTCGATATCGACCCTGCTGCCATCCTGCCGACCGCGAACCGGATAGGATTTGCTGGTCTCTCCGACGCCACCAGGTCCTGCATTATCTATGAAGCGATGGGCCTTCTGAAAAGCATCCCGTCTTATGTCTCGTTCATGAGTATCCAGACGCGTTTCAAGCATCGTTAGCAAGGTATGGCCTTCCCGATCAGTGGGGGGATCAAAACGAGCCCATCCTACTTCTACTGTAACGGTTTTTCTACAACTGCTTGATTTCCAGCGGGTTACGTTTTGTGGACAATCGCACACATACTGGTCGCAACCAACCATCTGCCAACAAGTTACGGCGTTAGCTAGTTCGAAACGGTTACAGTAGAACTACTGATTCTTCCAGGTAATCGCTCTGAGCCTGAAATCTGCCGCGATGCGTGAATTCATCTGGTCTTTTCATGTTGATGGTTCCGCAGGCTTCTTTGCCAAAACACCCCAACTATCTCTATCTTAACCCGCTGACCTAATTCCAGACAAGACCGGCTCACCTCGTCGAATGGGTGATGGTACTTCTGGGGGGGTGTTGGGGTCAGACCGGGGGGGTGTTGGGGTCAGACCGAGTGTGCGCCGTGATAAGGTGTTGGTCTTCAGAGGCGTAGACGTAACACTCCAGATGTTCCACTCTCCCACCCGGTTCGAAGCCGGTTATAATCGCTGTCTCAGCGCTTCTTGAACTCGTTGAGTGGCTCGAATTACGACGGAAGTCTCGTCAAGGAGGGTCGCCATGCAACGCCGATCCCACACCACCGTCCCCCCCCGTCAGCACCCAGAGTGAGCCGAGCCGCGTCCGGGCCGGTTGGACCGTCTTTGGTCCAGCCTGCCCAAGCCGAATCGCCTTCGCGTGGTGCAGACCCTGCGCCGACTCCTGCTACAAAAGCTTCTCGACGCCAACGGGCGGGAGGTCGGTCATGATCACGTCTGACCCGCTCCTCGCCACGGACCAGCCCCGCCTGGTGTCCAGGCCATACGCGGAGCCGCTCGGCTCAGCTATCTCGACCTGCGAAGATCCAGCCCTGGCACCTCGAACGGCTGGCCGTCGTTTATGTCCGCCAGTCCAGTTCTTATCAAGTAATGCACAATAAAGAGTCGGCTGAAGTTCAAGCCGGCTTTCGTGACCGGGGCATCGCGTGGGGCTGGCCAGCTGACCGGGTGATCGTCATCACCGACGATCAAGCTAAATCCGGCACTACCGCCGATGGCCGACTGGGCTTCCAGTGGCTCTTGACCGAGGTGAACCTCGATCACGTCGGAGTCATCCTTGGCTTTCAGGTCAGTCGACTTTCCCGGGCCAACTCCGACTGGTATCGTCTCCTGGAGCGGTGCGGGGTTTTCCACACCCTCTTAGCCGACCAAGACGGCGTCTATGACCCAAGCCTGTACAACGATCGGCTGCTGTTGGGGCTTAAAGGAACCATGAGCGAGGCCGAGTTGCACTTCCAGAAGCAGCGGCTTTCCCACGGGCGGCTGAACAAGGCCCGCCGTGGCGAGTTGTTTACCAAGGTTCCTACCGGCTACGTCCGATTGCCCGCCGACCGGATCGCCCTGGACCCCGACGAGCAGGTTCAGCTCGTTGTCCGGCTGATCTTCGACAAGTTCGACGAACTCGGTTCGGTCTACGCCGTGCTCCGCTATCTGGTACACCATGAAATCAAGCTGGGCGTGCGGATGCAGAGCGGGCCGGAGACGGGGCGACTGGAGTGGCATCGACCAGTTCATGGCACGCTCAATATGATCATCCGCCATCCGTTTTATGCCGGATGTTATGCCTTCGGGTTGAAGCACACCGATCCGCGTCGGCGAAAGCCGGGCGTTCCTTATTCGGGTCAGGTCCGAGTCGAACCACTGAAGTGGGAGGTCATGATTCCTGACAAGGTCCCGGCGTACATTACCTGGGATCGATATTTGAGCAATCAAGAACGCCTGGCCGCGAACCGCTGCCTGCCCACCGCGGTCGGCGCGCCTCGACGTGGGCCATCGCTCCTGAGTGGGCTGGTCTATTGCGCCCGGTGCGGGCGGAGGATGCAGGTCGCCTATCACTCCAAAGAAGTCCCTGTCTATTATCGGTGCCAGACTCGATCCGCCGAATACGGCGAGCCGCTTTGCCAGGCCCTTGCCGGCGGCTCACTCGAGGCGTTGGTCACCGAGGAGGTGCTGAAAGTCCTTGAGCCGGCCAAGCTGGAGTTGTGTTTTCAAGCCGTTGCCGATCTGGATCGTGAACGCCAGCGGCTGGACGAGCACTGGCAAAAGCGGCTAGAACGGGCGCGGATCGAGGCCCAGCGAGCGGCTCGCCAATACCATGCCGTCGAGCCCGAGGACCGCTTGGTGGCCCGCGAGCTGGAGCGGCGCTGGGAGCAGGCCTTGCGAGAACAACGCGATCTGGAGGAACAATATGACCGGTTCAAGGCCGACGCGCCTCGAGAGCCGACCGCCGCCGACCGCCAGCGGATCGAGGCGTGGGCCGATGACCTGTCGGGTTTGTGGGAGGCCCCCAGCACCACGATCGAAGACCGCAAGACAATCATCCGGTTCCTGGTCGAACGGATTACCGTGGCCGTCCGTGGACAAACCGAGTGGGTCGACGTGGCGATCCGCTGGGTGGGCGGCCGAGAGAGCCGGCACGAGGTGTGTCGCACCATCAATACATATGAGCAGCTCAGTAATTATCAAGCCCTGCGCGATCGCATGATCGAGTTGCGGCGGGCCGGAACCACGACCGAAGAGATCGCCGGGTGGCTCAACCGTGAAGGCTTCCATCCGCCCGCGCGGCCAGGCGCAGTTCACTCCCTCCATCGTCAAACAGTTCCTGGTACGCAGGGGGCTACTCGGTCCGGGCACGAGACGGAGGATCAGCGCCAAAGACCTTGGCCGGCACGAGTGGCGAATGGGCGACCTGGCGCGGGAATTGGAGATGGCGGTCAACACCATGCGAAACTGGCATGATCGCGGGTGGGTGCTGGGGCGAATGTCGGCGGAGATCGGCGGTGCCTGGATTCTCTGGGCCGACGAGCAGGAAATGGTCCGCCTGCGCCGGCTCCGTTCCTGGCGTCCTGTCGGCTCCGATCAACGACGCCCGCGGGAGCTCACGACTCCGAGGGGCCGCAAAGGACGTGGAAGAAACCAGCCCGCCGGGGCATCAAGCACGTCGGACCATGACGGCGTTATTAACAAACGGAAAACAAATAAATAACCAGAGATAACTGGCGGTGCGAAAAACAGATAGATCGGTCTTCCGAATCGGCACTAGGGCTGGGTCGGAGGACCGATGACGCTGGTGACAAGGAGAGTAGCAATGCGTAACGATAGTCAGTGGGTGTAATTCCCGCCCGGCAACTGGGTCGCTCCAGCCGGTAGCTATCGGAGCGGCGGTGGAGGAAACGAAACCGTCGGAGCCTTCGAGACAAATGTGTCGCTTTGGCGATGCAGCGAGCCGACAGGCCGTAATCGCCAGTGAACGTCGAGCAGGCCTCGAAACGACCAATGTGGGCGCCGACCTTGCACAAGGATGGGGAAGGCCGCAGCCGCTGGGAACAGGGAAACGGTTGGAATAGGCTGTTCCACGAGCGATCAAGGCCCAGCGGGCCACCGGGGTAATGACGACGGCATGTCGGTAAACGGAGATCAACGCAACACGGGAAACCCCAAGCGGTGAGGGCGCGTGACCCTCAACCGGACGCCCGTGAGGGATAGGCCGGGCCGCCTGGGGTGGCGGATAGGCCCGTAGTACCGTCGACGCCGGGTAACTCCGGTCGAGGGAAGGGGCCTTAGTTCAAGGTCAACGTAGCAAGCGGCCGACAGCCAGGAGATTGGCATGAGCCTAACACCTCCAACGAAGGTTGGGAAGTTGCAGACGACGTTGCACACCAAAGCGAAGAGCTCGCCCGACTATCGCTTCTACGCCCTGTACGACAAGATCTACCGCCGCGATGTCCTGGGTTTCGCCTACGCTCGCTGCCGTGCCAACGGTGGCGCACCGGGGGTCGACGGCCAGAGCTTTGCGGATATCGAGGCGTACGGTGTCGATCGATGGTTGGACGATCTGGCGGAAGAGCTGAGGAAAGGAACGTATCAGTCCCTGCCGGTCCGACGCGTGTACATCCCAAAGGGGATGGCAAGCAAAGGCCGCTGGGGATTCCGTGCATCAAAGATCGCGTGGTGCAGATGGCTACTGTGCTGGTCTTGGAGCCGATCTTCGAGGCCGACCTGGAGCCCGAACAACACGCCTACCGCCCGGAGCGCAGCGCCCTGGACGCCGTTCGCCAAGTGGAACGGCTGGTCAGGAAGAGGCACACCGAAGTGGTGGACGCGGACTTATCCGGTTATTTCGACAGTATCCCCCATGCCGAGTTGATGAAATCGGTGTCCCGGCGAATCAGCGACGGCCGCGTACTGCGGCTGATCAAGATGTGGCTGGAGACCCCGGTGGAAGAGACAGACGCGAAAGGGCATCGCCGTCGAACGACCCGGAACAAAGACCTGGCGATGGGGACCCCCCAAGGGTCTCCGATCTCACCATTGTTGTCCAATATCTACATGCGGCGATTTGTGAAGGGATGGAAGACCGGCGGACACGAGCGACGTCTGGTCGCGCGAATCGTGAACTACGCGGACGACTTCGTCATCTGCTGTCGCGGCACGGCCGAACAGGCCATGGTCGTAATGCGGGGGATGATGTCCAAGCTGAAGTTGACGGTGAACGAGACGAAGACGCGGCTGTGCCGTCTGCCGGAGGAGACGTTCGACTTCCTGGGCTACACCCTGGGCCGGAACTACGACCGTCGCACAGGCGCGTCCTATGTAGGACCGCGTCCGTCGCGGATGAAGATCAACCGGCTATGCGGCGAGATCAGTGCACTGACGGAGCGCAAGACGACTTGGCTGGAGGTCGAGAAGCAGATTGGTCGGATCAACCGCAAACTGCGGGGCTGGTCCAACTACTTTCGCATCGGAACCGTCAGCTCGGCCTACCGCGCCATTGACAGTCACGTCCGCCATCGGGTGCGCCAATGGTTGTGTGCGAAGTTCAAGGTGCCGGGTCAGGGTCGAACACAACATCCTGACGCCTACCTGTACCAGGAGCTGGGACTGCACCAACTCCAACGGACCTAGCCACAACATTTTCGTGAGCGAAAGTGTGAACTCACTGATGAGAAACGCCTTGTAACGAAAGCTGGATGCGGGAAAACCGCTCGTCCAGTTTGATGAGCGGGGTGTGGAAACGGAGCCCGGTCGATGAGACAGAGCCACCGCGCCACACCTCGACTCTACTCCCAGTCTTTTCCGGGGTCCCGTATCGGTCCAGCTCGTCCTCGATCTTACAGAACTGCTCGCGGACTCGGACATCGGACTAGAGCCATGGGGACAAAATGGAAACTCGGTCTGACCCCCGACCCCCTGACGGTCTGACCCCCGACCCCCTGACCCCGACCCCCCGTAGTAGCATTGACGGGGGGAGACGGCCCCTCCGGACCCCGTGGAGCGAAGGGGGCGCCGCGTTGTGGACAGGGAGTTGGAACCACGCCGAGGACACCGAGCCTCACCAGCGTGTCTCCGCGAAACGACCTGGTCGTGTGAGGGACAGCGAATCCGCAACGTGACGAACCGGATGCCTCTTTGACGGGCACGTCCGGATCTGTGGGAGCCCTGGGAGGTAACTCCCAGGGCGACCCGGCCCAAGTCCCCTCGCTGGCGGGTCCGAAGGCGAAGGCAGGCCTAGTCGGCCAGACGTCCCGGCTCGGCGACCTGGTCGACGGCGACCTGAAATGGTCGATTGACTTCCGCCAGATCTATGACACGCTCCTCGACCGGTGGCTGGGACTCCCGGCCGAAACCGTCCTCGTCCGGCGGTTCGACCACCCGCCGTTGCTGGAAGCCTGATCCCAGCTATCCCCGCGACCTGTCTTTTCCCTTCGGGATTGGCACAAAGGCGCCAAATCGACCCCATCTGTTCTCATGCGCACTCTACCTTGTCTCCCAACCCCGGTTTCTCCATTTCACGCTGAACCGCTACATCCTTGACGTCGATCCACCGACGTGCGCGTCCTAAACTTGAAACATTGCGGGCCTGCGTGAAAACTGGGCAGCTACGGCCGTCGACGGGGCCGGTCACCGCAAACGGTTGAGGCGCCATGGATAATCTTTGTGAGGTTTTCTTCCCTGCGTTGTGTTCATTGAAGAGGCTTCCGTGAAAAAGGGGATGGAATGGACGAGGTGCCGGACACTCGACCGAGCCTGCTGGTCCGCCTGCTGCGACCCCAAGGACGACCGCGCCTGGACCGAATTCACGGCGATTTACTCGCCGCTGATTTACCGATTCGCGTGCCGGAAGGGGTTTCAGGACGCCGACGCCGCAGGATCTCGTCCAGGAGGTTCTCCGCGCGGTCGCTTCCGCCGTGGACCACTGGGATCCCGACCCATGTAAAGGGCCCTTTCGCAACTGGCTGTTCCGAATCGCGCGGAACATGATGCTGAATCTCGTCGCGAGCGAGCGCCGGCATCCGCGGGGTACGGGCTCGGAGGAAATCCAGTGGCTGCTCGAAGCCCGGCCTTCCCCGTCCCCGGCGGACACCGCGCCCTGTTCGAGACGGAATACAAGCGTCAGCTCTTCCGGTGGGCCGCTGAACGGGTCCGTGGCGAGTTTCGGGGGACCACCTGGGCGGCCTTCTGGGAGACCGGGGTCGAGGGCAAGAAGGCGCAGGTCGTCGCCGCGAATCTGGGAATGAGCATCGGCGCCGTGTACATGGCCAAGAGCCGGGTTGTGGCCCGGATCAGGCAGGTGATCGAACAGGTCGAGGGCGAGTCGACCTGGACTGGAATAGGGGAGCACGCGATGGTGGATCGAGCATGTGAGTGCGAAACGGACCGGCTGAGGCGGCACGTGGAGGGCCTGCTCGGAGAGGACGAGCAGGAACTGCTGGCCGCCCATCTCGATCGTTGTGAACACGTGCCGAGGTTCGCTCGAGGCGCTGGCCGGCGACGACCGCTTATGGCGTGACCTGCGTTTTTTCCTGGTCGGCGAGCCGGATCTTTCGCCGCCCCAGTTCCGGCCGGCCGAGCAGGGTCGAGACGAAGGACGGGGACGGCCCGTGCCCGATGACTGGGATGGGCGGCGGGCCGTTCTCGCCTTCCTCGATCCTCCGGCGGACCCCCGGTACATGGGTTCCTTGGGTCCGTATCAGATCCTCGAGGTCATCGGCCGAGGGGGGATGGGCGTGGTCTTGAAAGGGTCGGATCCGGCGCTCGCCCGCGTCGTCGCGATCAAGGTCCTCGCCCCCGAGCTGTCGTTCCTCGGCTCGGCCCGGCTGCGTTTCGCCCGCGAGGCCAGGGCGGCTGCGTCGGTGGCCCACGACCATGTCGTCGCGATCCACGCGGTCGACTCCTGGAAGGGACTCCCCTACCTCGTGATGCAATACGTCCCCGGCAAGTCGCTTCAGGCACGAATCGAGCGCGACGGCCCGCTCGCCGTCCGCGAAGTGCTGCGGATTGGCATGCAAGTGGCCTCGGGCCTGGCGGCGGCACACGCACAGGGGCTCGTGCACCGCGATATCAAGCCGGCGAATATCCTCCTCGAGAACGGCATCGAGCGACATCAAGATCACCGACTTCGGTCTGGCTCGCGCGGCCGACGACGCAAGCATCAGCCAGAGCGGCGTGGCCGCGGGGACGCCGCACTACATGGCGCCCGAGCAGGCCCGGTGCGAGCCCATCGACCCCCGAGTCGACCTCTTCGGCCTGGGCGGGGTCATGTACGCCATGTGTACCGGACACCCGCCGTTCCGGGCCGAGACCGCGCTGGCGGTCCTCCGTCGCGTCTGCGAAGACACCCCGAGGTCGATCCGGGCCGACCACCCCGAGGTTCCGGCCTGGCTCGAGGCGATCATCGCCAAGCTGCTCGCCAAGGACCCGGCTGGGCGGTTCCAGACGGCCGAGGAGGTCGCGGGAACTGCTCGGTCAGTGCCTGGTCTATCTCGAGCGGCCGACCGATGCGCCGCCGTTCCCGTGCGAAGAGGATCACGGGCGCTTTCCCGGTCTTGCGAGGCGACGGCGGGTCGCGGCGGTGTTGTTTCTGGCGCTCGTCGCCGGGCTCGTGGCGACGGAGGCCGGCGGACTCACGGGCATCTCGGGGTTCTTCGCAGGCGCGTCGGCCGAGGAGATCGACGTCGACTTCACCAGGCAGAGTTACGACCGTTGGCTGTTCCGCCCGGAGGCCGCGCTCGACGGCGGGCACTGGGATACCAAGGGCAACGGCCTTCACGCCTCGGTGCCGAAAGGGCCACCGTCCCGCGGTCCACTTCGATTCCGGGGTCTGATGCATCTCGAAGGGGACTTCGAGATCGTCGCCGACTTCGAGATCATCCGGCTCCCCCGGCCCGCCGAGCCTCCGGCAAGGGGAACGGTCAAGGACCCGACCAACAACATCGAGATCTTCCTGTACGCCCCGGAGGTGATGGTGACGGTCTTTCGAGACCATCGTCCCTCCGGTGAGGGATGGGGGTTTTACGCGCGCTCGCCCGAAGGGGGCTCGACGCTTCGTCACTTTCCCGCCACGGGGAAGTCCGGCCGGCTGGGCGTCCGCCGCTCGGGAGACCAGCTCACTTTCCTCCACTCCGGGGTTGACGGCACGCTCGTCGAGATGGAAACCGTCACGTTCAGCACCGAGCCGATCGCCGAACTCGGGCTTCAGGCGCTGGCGCATGCGGAGCCCCGATGCGATCGATGTCCGTTTCGAGCGGCTGTCGATCAAGGCGGACAAGATCGTCAGGCTCGAGCAGCCGCCGTCGACCGGCTGGGGCAGCGGAACCTGGTTGACCCTGGCCGCGGTCCTCGCCGTATTCATTGGCGGCATTGCGGCATGGCGGCTACGCTCCGGCCGCGATGAGCAACCGAAGCCGAAGCCTGCGCGTCAAGCCCGCGGTCGCCTCCCCGGCAAGAACGGCCGGTGAAGCCGGCCGCCGCGAAGCCGAGTCGTGGGTTCACGCTCATCGAGCTCTTGGTTGTGATCACGGTGATCGGCATCCTCATCGCCCTTCTGCTGCCGGCCGTCCAGGCTGCGCGCGAGGCGGCGCGGCGAGCCCAGTGCGCGAACAACCTGAAGCAGATCGGTCTGGCCCTTGCAAATTACCAGTCGGCCTTACGGGTCTACCCCTTCGGGGTTGGCGGCGGCGGTCCTCCCGGCAACGTGGTCAACCGCTGGTCGGCCCAGTCGCAACTTCTCCCTTACCTCGAGCAGCCCGCCCTCTTCAACGCGCTCAATTTCGTGGGGATCCCGTGGTTGAACCTCAATCCCGTGTTCGGGCCGATGAATCAGACCGCGATCACGACCAGGATCGCGGGCTTCCTTTGCCCGACCGACGTCGACCGGATTGACGACCCGCTCAACACGGCGCACAACAACTACCGGGCCTGCGCCGGTACGCTCCCATACAATCTGAAAAACGACTCGCCGGACCTCACCGGCCGGAATAACGGGGGCTTCTGGTTCCAGAGTGCGGTGTCACCGGACCGGGTCACTGACGGTCTGAGCATGACGGCGTTTTTCAGCGAGCGCTGCCTCGGAAACACGGCGGTCCCCGACCCGCTTTCGGACTATTATTTGACGAACGAGACCGTGGACGAGTGCCGGTTGGCCGGGCCGGCAAATTCGCCCCGGCTAACCGACCCGTACGAGTGGTCGGGCGATCGCTGGGCCGACGGCAACTCGCTTTATACTCGCTATCACCACGTCCTCCCTCCCGGATATCCGAGCTGCCTGCTTGGAGGTTCGCAGGACTACGACAGCCAGACGGTGGTGACCGCGACGAGCCGCCACCCCGGCGGCGTGAACCTGATGACCGGCGACGGCTCGGTCCGATTCGTGAAGACGTCGGTCAACGCAAGCGTCTGGACGGCCCTGGGGACGATCGCGGGGGGAGAAGTGATCGATGCGAGTGCCTACTGACCGCGGCTGTCCAAACTGAGCGGCTCTAAGCACGTCTCTGTGCGGAGAACGAACAGCATCGATCAATAAGTCTTACCGACGTATTCCCGTTGTGTAACGCGCCCGCGTTAAGCATGTGGAGGGCAAGGTCACATGGAAAACCGGGGTGGAGCCAGCGCCATCCGACCCGAAGGCGCGAATTCCTCCGCGGGGCGACTTTACACCTCGCCGCAGGTGGTCGTCGGCCGAGTGTGGCATGCCGACGAATCGAAATGGCCCGAGATCCGGGTCGCGCTGGCGGGCGAGGCCTCGATCCACAACGACCAGCATCTTGTCAACTACATGCGCGACCCTGGACATGGGGTCATTCGACCCGGGGTACACGCGGCTCTACCTCGCGGCGGCAGCGCATCTGCTGTGCCCCTCTGGATCGCGGAGTGTCCTCGCGAGACGCTGCGCGATCGGTTCCTCGCCGGTAGGTCCGCGCAGTGAGGTCCTGAAGCAAGAAAGGTTGTCTACGATGCGACTGAAGAAGCTGCTGGTGGCCCTCGCGGCGCTCTCGATCCTGTCTTTCGCGATCCTTTCGGACGCGCTGTTCGCGCAGCGGAAGGTCGAGCCCGCAAGCGTTGCTCAGTCTGACATTCCGTCCAGAAACTTGGCCGATCCACACGCGCTTGAAGAGCAGCTCAAATCGGTCGCGAGCAAAGTTACGCCCTGCGCCGTTGCGGTCGGGGGGGGCCAGCTCGGGGGCTCGGGGGTCATTGTTTCCGCTGACGGCCTTGTCCTGACTCAGGGTCACTGCGCCTCCAAGCCAACGGTCACAATAGGCCTCCCGGGCGGAACCGAGGAAATTGCGGACGTTGTCGGGCGTGACGAGGTGTACGATCTGGGCTTATTGAAATTGCGGAAGCCGGGTCCATACCCCCATGTCGACTTTGCTGAAACCATGCCGAAACTGGAGAGCTGGATTGTTACAGCGGGTTACCCGTATCCTTTGGGATACCGGAAAGGCCGGCCGCCGGAAGTGCGGCTTGGCAAACTTCTCTATGCTTCCGAGATCGACTTTCTTACCGACTGTCCCCAGGACGGCGGAGACTCAGGTGCACCGTACTTCGACCTGAATGGTCGCCTGATCGGCATCGTCGACGGCAGTAGTTACCTTAGCGATCTCCTATTCCCCGACTTCTCATGGAATCTGGGCAGGGCGTGGATGCGCGGAACCCCGCTCAAAGAAGTTCGCAGTCGATTTGAACGGATGGCCCGAGGCGAGAAGAATATCCGGCTAAGCCGCGGCGAACTCTCCTTCGACAGATCGAGGCATGAGAGTCCGTTTCTCGGACTTAATTCCCAAGGAGCGACATAGCCACGGAATCAAGACGCTCGAAGCTTTCGCGGGAGGCGAATGCTGGGGTGAAGGAGAGCGTCGTCCAGGTGCTCGACGGCAATGAGCCGGCTGCCCTTGGTGCTGTCGTAGACGCCGATGGGTTGGTGCTGACCAAGGCCAGCGAGGTGCCTGACGGCGTTCGTTGCCGGCTGGCCGATGGACGCGTCCTGGCCGCCCAGGTCGTCGGCATTGACCCGGCGTATGACCTGGCTTTGCTTCGCGTGCCGGCTAGCGGGCTGAGACCTGTCGCCTGGGCGGCGTCCGGTGAACCCTCGGTCGGCACTCTCGTGGCTGTTGCTGGCCCAGGGCCGCTGCCCGTCAAGATTGGCAACGTGAGCTTGCCGCTCCAGGTACCGTCCGGACCTTTCGAGAAGACTGTCTCGCGCCGGCCAGTTATGCCAGCGATGCCCCCGGCGGTGCTCGGCAGCGGTGTTCCGGGGCGTGGCTACTGGGTGGAGTATGTCGAGGGCAACGCGGCAGCCGCGGGAATTCGCCCGGGAGACCTGCTGGTATCAGTCGCAGGAGTGCCCATTCGTTCCCAGGAAGACGTGACCCGCTGTGTCGAGGGCCAGCGCGGCGGCAGTCAAGTGCCGGTGCAGCTCTTACGAGCGGGCAAGGTGCATCACCTGACGCTGCCGCTGAAAACGGAGGCGCCGACGGAGGGCTATTATCGCCGCCGACGTTCATGCTCCCCGCGCCGTGGTTGGGAATTGAAAATTATATTAGCCGCCACCGTGGCACGCCCCCGCCCGCAATCCCCGTGGCGGTACCCGTCATGCCCTATGAATGTGGCGGCCCAATGATCGGCCTGGATGGCAAGGGGCTTGGTTGGGTCTATGCTCGAGCTGCAACGACATTTGCCCTGGTGGTTCCGGCGGATCGGGTCGTGGAGCGGTTGAAGGATCTAAAGCAAGGCCGTCCGCTTGGCGCCCTGCCCCCACAGGCTGCCACGGTCCGCAAATCCCCTGCGCCGAAGCCTGCCAACGCCACGCTCGAGGAAGTGATCACGAAGCTCAAAGAGCGAACGGACCGCTACCGTAGCTTGCTCGTCGAGTATGACATGACCACGGAAGCCGACGTCGATCCCCAATTGCTGCTCGCGTGGCAACTCTTCGACTTTCGGGATTACCATGAACGTCATCGTATCGCCTTCCTGGGGCCCAAGCGCCTCACCGAGATTACCGTCCCCCGTGTGAGCGCCTATGTTGCCCCCGCGTATGCGGTGACTCCGGACCCAGCCGCTCCAAAAGACGTTTCCCAGCGGCTGGCCAAGGCCCAGAGTGAGGCTGCCCAGGCAAGAGATCGCGGGCTCATCCATTGGCAATTGTTGGACTACCGCCAATCCTCCGGCATGCGACGCTTTGTGTTTGATTCGAAGACCGTGGATTCGGAGTCTGTGTACGGTGATGAAGACCGCTTCGAAGGATTCTTGGGGCCAACGGATTACCTGGCCAACATCGGACTGCGGCCGATCAACCCCAGGCCCCCGTCAGTCGATGCCTCATGGAGGACCAGGAATGGCGACCTGGCGGAAGAGCAAGCCTGGCAGCTTCCGGGGAACTTTGCCCGCCTGCCACATTGCCGTGTCCGGCCGAATGAGGAGCAGGTGGATGGCGCGGGGTGCGTCGTGCTCGAGGTGCCGCTCAAGGAAGGAACCGAAACGATCTGGCTTGATCCGGGGCTGGGGTATTCTCCGCGAAAGTGGGAGGTTCGCGCCGGCAATCGGCTGGTCTGGCGAAGGACCAACAAGGATTTTCGCGAGTTTGCACCGGGATGCTGGCTGCCGCTGGAAGCCGCCGCGTCTTTCGGACCGCCCGCGTGGACGTCCCTCGTGCCGCCAGACCAGTCGGTGTACACGCAACGCATGAGTTTGCGTTATGCTCGTGTGAACGATGTGCCTGACAGCATCTTCACGAAGGAAGTTCACGCTCGCCGTGAGTGACGCTGGATTGTTCAACTACTTCGCGACCAAGGAGGCGATGGCCGCGGCGCTCGTCGCCGAGGACCTGGCGGCGGAACGGCGGTCGCTCGGCCTGGAGCCGGAGTTGAAGCCCTTCGCGGGAAGCCGATGCGACTCACAATCTCATGAGACAAGGAGCCTTGCGATGGCCGTCCGAGAGATCATCCGTGGTGTGCTGCTCATCACCCTTCTCATCGCCCCGGCCGCAAGCTGCGGGCCCGTCTTCGGCGACGAGCCACCCGCCAGCCTCCCCGCCGATTTCACGGCCCGAGTGGATGGGCTCTTCGCGAAGTGGAATCGTCGGGATACCCCGGGCTGTGCCGTCGGAATCGTGCACCGCGGTCAGGTCATTTATCGTAAGGGCTTCGGCTCGGCCGACCTGGAATACCAGGCGCCCAACACGCCGCAGACCGTGTTTGAGGTCACGGCGGTCTCCCAATCGCTGACCTGCGTCTGCCTCGCAATGTTGATGGACGAAGGGAAGATCTCGCCCGAGGACGACCTCCGCAAGTTCGTGCCGGAGATGCACCCGTTCGATCCGCCGATTCGAATTCAAGATATGGTCCGCTGCCGGTCCGGCTTGTGGGACCAGATCGCGGTGCCGGCCCTCGTCGGCTGGGAGAATGCGCCCCTTCAGTATCCCTATACGGAAGCGGACTTCTTGAGCCTGCTGGCCGGGCAGAAGACGCTGCCTTTCCCGCCGGGGTCGCAGTATCGATATAGCAGCGGCGACTATTTCCTGCTCGGGCTCATCGTGAAACGGATCAGCGGGCAATCCCTGGCCGAGTTTGCCCGCAAGCGCGTCTTCGCGCCGCTCGGCATGAGTCGCACCTTCTTCGAAGAAGACCCGAGAGCGTGTCGTCGAGCAGCGCGCGGTCGGCCATTACAAACGCGTCGGCGATGCCTGGCACCTGTGGCGGCCCACTGCGTACATGGTAGGCGGATTCGCATTGAAGACATGCGTCGAAGATCTCTGCCGCTGGGACCAGAACTTCGCGCACAACCGTCTGCCGGGAGGGAAGTATCTCGATGAGTTCTTCCGAGAGGGCACGCTCCTGGGGAATCGCTCTGTCCTCGATGCGGATGCCGCTCTCAAGGAAAACGATCCCGAGGCGCGGCGAAAGTCGCCGCCCGGCCAATACCGCGGGCTGAGGCGCCGGCAATTCACGGGTGGTGCGTGGGGCATCAATGCCGCGATGGCCCAGTTTCCCGACCAGGAATTCACGGTCATCTGCCTGAGCAACAATGACGACATCGCATCCTGGAAGATGACCCAACTCATCGCAGACCTCGCACTCGGCGACCGCCTTGCGCCCCAGGCGTCCCGGACCCCGGCCCCCGCGGCGAGCGAACTGCCGACGGTCGAGCTCAAGGAGGCCGAGTTGCGCGACAAGGTCGGTGCGTATCGCCGCACGAAATACGACGGGGTCATCTGGCGGATCACACTTCGGGACGGGACGCTCCGGTTGACGGACCAGTTTCACGCGACCTGTTCGCTCCGGCCCTTGAGCGCCACTCGCTTCGATCCCGAGGGCCCGGGATTTCCTCCCACCACCCAGTTCGTCTTCTCGCGGCCCGTGGCCGGATCGCCCTGGTCTCTGACGCAAGAGTGGGATCTGCCGGACAATAAGGCAAGAATCGAATTCCAGGCGGTCGAGCTGGTCGATCCGACCCCGGATCAGCTCAAAGAATACGCCGGCCGGTACGAGAACGATGAGCTCGCAGCGACCTATCGGCTGGCCGTTCGCGACGGGCGGCTCTGGCTGCGCGTGAACAGCCGGCGGTGGGAGGCGCTCGACGCGACCGTCCGTGATGAATTTGTTCATATGCAGGAACCATCCGACCTCCGCATCATCACCTTTCTGCGGAACGAGAAGGGCGAAGTGATCGGTCTTTCGATCGATATCGGCGGCCGGCTGAGAGGAGTCCGGTTTACGAAGCGCCCGATGGTCGGGGTCGGGGGTGAGTGATGAGAAGTCGGACTTATGGAGAGGCGGCGTTCCGTCCGGTTTCATTCCTTACGAGAGACAAGGAGCCTTGCGATGGCCGTCCGAGAGATCATCCGTGGTGTGCTGCTCATCACCCTTTTCATCACGCCGGCCGCAAGCTGCGGGCCCGTCTTCGGCGACGAGCCACCCGCCGGCCTCCCCGCCGATTTGACGGCCCGGGTGGACGGGCTGTTCGCGAAGTGGAATCGTCGGGATAGCCCGGGCTGTGCCGTCGGGATCGTGCACCGCGGCCGGCTCATTTATAGTAAGGGCTTCGGCTCGGCCAACCTGGAATACCAGTCGCCCAATACGCCGCAGACCGTGTTCGACGTCATGTCGTTCTCCAAATCGCTCACCTCCGCTTGCCTCGCGCTGTTGATGGACGAAGGGAAAATCGCGCCCGAGGACGACATCCGCAAGTTCGTGCCGGAGATGCACCCGTTCGATCCGCCGATTCGCATTCAAGATATGGTCCGCTGCCGCTCCGGCTTGTGGGACCAGATCTCTCTGCCGATCCTCGTCGGCTGGGAGAATGCGCCTCTTCAGTATCCCCATACGGAAGCGGACTTCTTCAGCCTGATGGCCGGGCAGAAGACGTTGCCGTTCGAGCCGGGGTCGCAGTATCGATACAGCAGCGGCGACTATTTCCTGCTGGGGATCATCGTGAAACGGATCAGCGGGCAGTCCCTGGCCGAGTTCGCCCGAAAGCGCGTTTTCGAGCCGCTCGGCATGAGTCGCACCTTCTTCGAAGAAGACCCGACCCGTGTCGTCGAGCAGCGCGCGGTCGGCCATTACAAACGCGTCGGCGATGCCTGGCACCTGTGGCGACCCACGGCGTACTTCGTAGGCGGAGCCGCATTGAAGACATGCGTGGAAGACTCTACCGCTGGGACCAGAACTTCGCGCACAACCGTTTGCCGGAAGGGAAATACCTCGACGAGTACTTGCGAGAGGGCACGCTCCTGGGGAATCGCTCTGTCCTCGATCTGGATGCCGCGCTCAAGGAGAACGATCCCGAGGCCCGGCGCGAGTCGCCGCCCGGCCAATACCGCGGGCTCAGGCGACGGCAATTCACGGGTGGTGCGTGGGGCATCAATGCCGCGATGGCCCAGTTTCCCGACCAGGAATTCACGGTCATCTGCCTGAGCAACAATGACGACATCGCATCCTGGAAGATGAACCAACGCATCGCAGACCTCGCGCTCGGCGACCGCCTTCGGCCCCAGGCGTCCCGGACCCCGGCCCGCGCGGCGAGCGAACTGCCGACGGTCGAGCTCAAGGAGGCCGAGTTGCGCGACAAGGTCGGTGCGTATCGCATGAAAGGCGACGGGGTTCATCTGGCGGATCACACTTCGGGACGGGACGCTCCGGTTGACGGACCAGTTTCACGCGACCTGTCCTCTCCGGCCCTTGAGCGCCACTCGCTTCGATCCCGAGGGCCCGGGGTTTTCTCCCACCACCCAGCTCGTCTTCTCGCGGGCCCGGGCCGGCTCGCCGTGGTCTCTCACGTCCCGGTGGGATGATCCGGAAGACACGCGGAGACGCGATTTCGAGGCGGTCGAGGTGGTCGATCCGACCCCGGATCAACTCAAGGAATACGCCGGCCGGTACGAGAGCGATGAGCTCGCGGCGACCTATCGGCTGGCCGTTCGCGACGGGCGGCTTTGGCTGCGCGTGAACAGCCGGCGGTGGGAGCCGCTCGACGCAACCGTCCGAGATGAATTTGTTCATATGGAAGAACCCGCCGACGTGCGCATCATCACCTTTCTGCGGAACGAGAAGGGCGTGGTGACCGGTCTCTCGATCGATTACTATCGAGTGAGAGGCGTCCGGTTTACGAAGCGATGACCCGCCTCAGAGAATGTTCGTGCCCCGGACACGGGACCAAGGCCTGCACGCTCCACCCGTTGCGTCACTCTTACGCGACCGTGTTGATTTTTGCGACTTCCAGCTCCATCGTCAGGCGTCCGACCGTCCGCTTCAGCTCGGTGATACAGTCCTGGTCGCGGCTCCTGTGATCGTCGCCTTCGACGAGGCCATCCAGGCCTTCAGGAGCGATGTCTCTCCAGCGAGAGATGAGCTCGGGCTTCAGCTTGTGCTGCCGGGCGGACTCGGACATGCGCTCCTCTGGCCCGAGAGGACTTCGAGGACGACTTGGGCCTTGAACCGCGGGGTGAAAGAGTGGCGTCGGCGCTTTGGCATGGGAGTACGCCACGCTCCTAGCAATGTCCGCTTCTTGCCTCCTCGTGCCTTCTTGCCTTCTTGTTGCGGGGCGCCTCCAACTTGCCGAATCTGCCGCAGCAATTAGCAATGTCCCCTTCACGACTTCACGCACGCGACTTTGCCCAATCTGCCGCAGCAATTAGCAATGTCCCCTTCACGCACGTGCAATGTCCCCTTCACGCACGACGTGTCCCCTTCACGACGCCCCAAGAGAGATTGTCTGCGTGGCCTTCTCTTCGCCTTTACGTTGAGCGTTGCCGATTTCTGGTACAATCAATTTTGATCACGACGCCGCGGCCGTGCGAGAACAACCCGCCGTCTGGTCGCTTGGAAGGAGCGAATCATGACCTCACAGTCATTGCTGGAAGAGCCGAGCCGGGTGGACGAACCCAAGGTGGCCCGAGAGTATGCCGATGTGTTGAGCCAGGTCGCCGCCGCGGGCCGGCCGGTGATCGTGTGCCGGAACGGCGAGGATCTCGCGGCCGTCATCCCACTGGAGCACCTGGAGTTGGTCCGGGAAATCCTGGCACGTCAGGAAGTCGAGAGGGCGGCGGCGCAGATCGATTGGAGCCGGGCACGGAACACGCTTCAGCCACCACAATCGTGGTTCGACGACGAAGACGACAATCCCTTCGAGCCAGCAGAGGAACCGGCGTCTTGAACCCGTCGCGCATACCGCGCCTCGGCAGCGTCGCCTGGGCGGAGTTGGAAGATGCCAACGGCTTTAGCAAGGTTCGCCCGGTTGTCGTCGTAACGCCTACGGCCGAAATCGTCCCCGGAAAGTCGGTGCGCGTCGTGGCGATCACGACCCGACGTCCCGCGACGCTGCCCAACGACCATGTACCTGCTGCCCTGGGACCCGCAAGGGAAGGCGGTCCGGGCTTGCGGCGCCGGTTCGCGGCCGTGGCAAGCTGGCAGGCCGAGATTCCGGTCGGCTGCGTGCAACAGGTGGTCGGCATCCTGTCGCCGACGATAATCGGCGAAGTGCTGGCCAAGGTATCGGCCAGCTTGCCCGCGCCGTCGGCGACTCCCGCCCCCGGCCTGAGCGATGCGGCGGCCGAGATTCTCGAGGGCCCGCAGGCAACATCTCCTTGCGCCGCCGAGAAGGCCAGGGAGAGAGAGCCGGCGAGATCGGTTGACGAGGCGTCGGGCACGGAAAGGCTGCCTCGGCGCGGAAACGGAGTCCGATGCCTTTTCCATCTCCGACACCTTTTCCATCTCCACCCCCGGCCCTAATTTCTTGCTTCTCTTCTGCTTCGAGGCGACTAAGCACCTGGCGGTAACACCAGCAGGTATGAAAAAATGCCGCCTGCTGGCAGACCCGAGGGTGGGCCGGTAAGATCAAGGTGCCCTACACCAGAAGCCCGCCTGACATTTGCGTGCTCAGATGATCCTTCAATCCCACAAAGCAATTCGCCATTGGCACTTATGGCCGTTCCATGCAAAATGCCAGGATCAAGAAGTGGGTTCCTCCGTACACCCCGCCTGGGAAGCCTGACCTGCGTAGACCGATGAATGCCATGCCCGGACCGATAGCACATAACGCCTACTTCCACAAGCATTTACAGACACCACAAGAACCTCGTCTCTCTCGCGGGTTCCAGTCGCTCGCGAACCTCGGACGACCTCCGAGCACCCGTGGTGTCTGTAATCGGTCCCTGGAGCAAGTGACTGCTTCCTTGTCCGTCTGCAGGCTCTGAGAAATGGGGAAATTCCTCGCACCTTCACGGCAGCACAGAGATTCCAAAGCAGAACTTCCGTTGAGGCGATCGGCCTCGGGGGGTGCTCTTTTTTTTTTCTTCGCACGGCTGGTTTTTTGACCCTTTTCCGGTGTAACGTCGAGATACCGGAAGTCCTAGGGGCCCATCCATGCGTGTTCCCAGCCACCCGACACTGGTCCGCCGGATGTTGGACCGGCGACTCAAGCAACTTGTTCCCTCCGGCCCCATCCTGGCGGCCAGCCTCATGCAGGTGAACAAACACTGCGGCCAGCCGTCCTGCGCCTGCCATCACGGTGGCCCGTTGCACCAAGCCCACCACGTCGCCTTCAGGGACGGTGGCAAGACACGCACCGTTTACGTGCCCCAGGATCTTCTCAAGGAGGTCCGAAAATGGGTGCAGGAATCCCAACGTCTCAAGACCCTGATCCGCGAAGTCAGCCAGTTGTCTGTGGCCCTGATCAAGGGACACGTTGCGCACCCGCCAGCGGCAGCGGGGTCGACGCTGAACATCGGCCCCATCCTGGTTCAGACGATTCGCCACTTCTTCCCCGATCTCAACTGATCAGCGACAACTAGAAATCCCTTCCAACGACAATTAGAATTCCCTCCTCCTCTGGCCCTCCTGTTCACTATGTGGTCTCCTCTTCGTCAAGGAGGGGATCGCCATGATCAAGGACGCCCAGGTTCGCAGGCTTCGCCAGCTCCTCGGCGAAGGGTATCCCCTCTATCTTGCCGCGTTGAAGGTGGGTATGGACACCAAGACAGCTCGGAAGTATCGGCACGCCGAGCGGCTGCCCAGTGAATCGTTCACCCCAAGAACCTGGCGGACCCGGGAGGATCCGTTCCAGGACGTCTGGCCCGAACTCCGCGACCTGCTGGAACTCAATCCCGGGCTCCAAGCCAAGACCCTCTTCGAGGATCTCCAGCGCCGATTCCCGGGGCGGTTCCAGGACAGCCAACTCCGCACCTTGCAACGGAAGATCAAGGCGTGGAAGGCCGTCGAGGGGCCGCCCAAGGAGGTCTTCTTCGATCAGGTCCATACGCCCGGCGAGTTGGCGGCCTCGGACTTCACTTGCATGAACGACCTGCACGTCACGCTCGCCGGCCAGCCGTTCGATCACCTGGTCTATCACTTCGTGCTGACCTACTCCAACTGGGAGACCGGCACGGTTTGCTTCTCCGAGAGTTTCGAGAGCCTCAGCCAGGGGCTCCAGAACGCCCTGTGGGAACTGGGAGGAGTTCCCCGGATCCATCGGACCGATCGGCTCACCGCCGCGGTGAACAACCTCGGCGACCGCGACTTATTCCAACAACGTTACCGCGCCTTGCTGGCCCACTACGGCTTGACGCCTCAAGCCATCGGCGCCCGCAAGGCCCACGAGAACGGAGATGCCGAGCAGAGTCATTACCGATTCAAAGACGCCATCGATCAGGCCCTCATGCTCCGCGGCAGCCGCGACTTCGATGACCGAGGGGCCTATGAGCAGTTTCTCCGCGAGGTCTTCGCCCAGCGGAACAGCGGCCGTACCGAGCGGTTCGCCGAGGAACGGCCGCTGCTGAGTGCTCTCCCCGCGCGGCGGTCGATGCCTGGCATCGGCGGCGGCTGCGAGTGACCCAGGGAAGCACGATCCGAGTCGGCACCAACGTCTACTCGGTGCCGAGCCGATTGATCGGTGAAAAGGTTGATGTCCATGTGATGGCGGAATGCCTGGAGGTGTGGTTCGGCGCGGTGCTGGTCGAGCGCGTTCCCCGGCTCCGCGGCCGAAACAAGTACTTGATTAATTATCGTCATGTGATTGATTGGTTGGTGCGAAAGCCGGGAGCCTTCGCGGCTTATCGCTACCAGGACGCTCTCTTCCCCACGAGCCGGTTTCGCCGGGTCTACGATGTCTTGCGGGAGCAGTCCCCGGCCGCGCCGCCAAGGATTACCTTCGGATCCTGGAACTGGCGGCCAAGCAGTCCGAGGCCGGGGTCGACGCCGTCCTGGGCCGGCTCCTGGAGTGGGAGCGTGCCGATCACGCCGACCGTCGTCGAGGAGCAGTTGCGTCACGACCTGGGCCTGCCACGGGCGATGGAGGTCGTGATCGTCACGACGTGGACCTGTCGACCTACGACCTGTTACTCGAAACCAGGGAGGATTTCCCATTACCAGATCATCAGACGTCCATGAGGCTCTGAAGGATTGCCTTCGGGAGCTTCACCTGCCGGCGATCCGGCGCGACTACGAATCGGCGGCCCAGCGGGCGCGTCAGGAGTCGCTGAGTTACGAGCGTTACCTGCTCGAGCTGGCGGAGCACGAATGCGAATCGCGGCGTTCGAGCCGGGTTGCGCGGCGGTTACGGGAATCGCGGTTGTTCTTGGAGAAGAGCCTGGCGACCTTGGATCTGAAGCGGCTCCCGCCGAAGGCCGCGCAGCAGATCCGCTCCCTGTTGGAAGGAGACTTCGTTAGCCGGCATGAGAACGTGCTCATTTTCGGGAATCCGGGCTCTGGCAAGACGCACGTGGCGTGTGCGATCGGCCAGGAACTGATCCGCTCGGGAAGGAAGGTGACGTTCGCGACGTGTGACCTGATGGTGCAGGACCTGCTGGCCGCCAAGCGGGAGCTGAAGCTTCGCGGCTTTCTCAAGAAGATTTCCCGATATGAGGTGCTGATTCTTGACGATATTGGATACGTGCAGTACAGCCGGGAAGAGATGGAGGTGCTCTTCGTCCTGCTGGCGGAGCGTTACGAGCGTGGCAGCGTGATCCTGACGAGCAACCTCCCGTTCTCGGGCTGGGAGTCGATCTTCAAGGACCCGATGACGACGGCCGCGGCGATCGACCGACTGGTGCACCACAGCGTGATTCTGGAGTTGAACGTCGCGAGCTACCGGGCCGAGCAGGCCAAGAAATCGCGTCAGACGCCGCACCGGAATCCACCAATCCCAAGCAAGGAGGGATGACTGAAAGCAATCGCACGGGACCGTCGAGGGCGGAGGAGCCTCGAGAAGATCGAGCTGAAGGGGCTTGTACACTATCCCTCGAGAAGGGAATTCTAATTGTCGTCAGCAGGGAAAACTAATTGTCGCCAATCACTCAACACCTGGATCGACGAAATCGACGACCCACGGTTCCCCCCGATGGTGGTCTATAACAAGCGGTTCCTCGTGTGGTTGGGGTTCAGCTTGTTCCTGTGCAAGTTGAGCAGCCGGCACAACTGGATTTCCAGTTCAACACCGACGGACCGGAAGTGCTGCCCAACCTCAATCGCCTGGCGGGCACCACGCAGGACAGCCGGCCCGTGAACAAGACCTTGGAGTACCTCCTGAAGAAAATCGGCAGCACCCATCGCCGGCCTCCGGCAGCAAATCGTCCAGCGCTTGATCCGCATGAAGGCCCTGGACGCGGCGCGGCTAGGGGCGGTTCGTCGTCTTGATTGACGGATCGGGATATTTGGTGTTTCGTTCTCGGCATTGCGACCATTGCCTGACGCAACGGCACGGCGAGACGACGCTGTACATGCACCAGGTCCTGGAGGCCAAGTTGCTGGGGCCGGCCGGCACGGTCATGTCGATCGCCACCGAGTTCATTGACAACAGCGACGTCTCGGGCGCCCCGCGGGTGCGAGCCAGGAGCAACTCAAGCAGGACTGCGAGCTGAAGGCGCTGCGACGTCTGATGGCCGGGTTGCGAGCGGAGTTCCCACAGTTGCTCATCTGTCTCAACGGTGACAGCCTGTACGCCTGCGGGGAAGGTTTCCAGATCGCGAAAGACTATAAATGCGATTATATCTATGTATTTAAGCCCGGGCGGACGCCGGCCCTCTGGCAGGACTTCCAGGAGTTGCTGCTGTTGTGCCCCGACCAGCCCGTGGAGCTGACGACGCCGAGGGGAGTTCGGCAGGTCTATCGCTGGGTCAACGACCTGAACTACAGGGACAGCGACGGCCGCGAGTGGACCCTCAACGCCATTGAGTGTACCGAGACGAACAAGGATGGAGAGAAGAGTGTGTGGTCATGGGTGACGTCCCTGGAGGTGAACCACCAGACCGTGGTGGAGGTAGCGACCAACGGAGGGAGGGAACGCTGGCGCACGGAGAACGAGGGATTTAACACGCAGAAGAACAGTGGCCTCAACCTGGAACATGCCTACAGCCACACCTGCTGGAAGGCGTATTATCTTCCTGCTGCAGATCGCTCACCTGCTGTTGCAACTGCTGGAGAAGGGGAGCCTGCTGCGGCAGTTGGCAAAGGGGCAGGGAAAGCGAACGGCAGTGGAGCTGTTCGGCTCATTGAAGAACATGGCGCAGCGGTTGTTGGAGAGCCTGCGGTTTCGGCATTGGCCGGATGAGGTCTTCGACCCAACGGCAGCCCGCTCGATTCAGATCCGAATCGACAGCAGTTAGCCGTTAGTGGCGTGCGGGCGTGTTCCAGGTTGGGCCGTGTCGCTCTGGGTCTGATGGCGGTCGCACTCGAAGCACCCTTCGAGCCCGTCCCCCTATTGCCTTTTCCGGCCCTCGGTTGGACTGCTGGCCTCGTGTTGCACGCATGCACCCCGCCCGAGGGGCCTCTTTCTCAGAGCTGGTCCGTCTGAGGCGTCCTTGCGAGGACTAGCTGATAGGAGTAGGCTGAAACGTTGCGACGGCCTCAAGTTGCGGGTGCACGAACCTCACGGAGTCCCGTTGACGCATGCACCGCCGACTCGGCTGGGTACAAAGTCGGAGTGCGACCCCATTCGACGACGATGGCCATCGGGGAGGTTCTTATGTCGGGGACCTTTGACCCTGATCGACTATTTGACGCCCTGCTCAAGAGATACGAATCGGACACGCTTGATTTCAAGCGAGAGTTTCACGACTTTTCCACCGCACAGGGACGGGATGCGTTCGTCAAGGACGTCATCTGCTTGGCGAACACGCCCCGGATCGAGCCTGCCTATCTGCTATTCGGCGTGTATCGCGAGGGAGAAACAGGCCCCGTTGTGCTGAAGGGATTGGCCCGTCAGGAGGATGGCGGAAAAAATCGTTGATCAACTCGATGAGAAGTACGTCCGACCCAGGCCCAGGGTGCGGTACACGCCAGTGTCCAGGGACACAAGGATATTTGGAATCCTTGAAATCCCGGTGCAGACAGAGATCGGTCACCCGTTCCTGCCCGCGCAGACTTTGGCCGGAATGAACCGCGATGACGTCTGGCTGCGACGGGACAGCCAAAACGCAAAGGCCAACGCCGACGACCTGATGCGCATCTACAGGTGGTTCAGCGGTGGTACGCCGTCCAACGCGCCCATTCCCGACACCTCAGGGGAATGGGAGCAGTTCCTACAGGCGGTCTGTCGATTTGAGAGCGGTCGGTACTTCCTACTGATCGCGGACCGACTGGCGGAGGCCAGCACGTCGTCGCTCGGCGGCCTTGGTTGCGTTCCCTGGATTGCTGTGTTCGACTTCGACCCGCAAAGTGAGCAGTCCGGGTTGCTGAACGCCGTAAGGACCAACGTGGAACAGCGGCGCAGTCTACAGTTGGTCGTCAAGGGACAGGACCAGCCCGTGTACCCCCATGGCGGCACCACGTGGTTCTTTGCCCGGGGGTTGGCAGGCCGTGAGACAACGATTGAGACTGGACCGTATCGGGCCTGGATGAAGGTCTATGGCCGCGATTTGGGCGACCGGGTCCGGGCGGTTGCGGCGCGTATCGCCCCGGCCCCCGTCACGGTCGTGGTTCTCTGGAACGACTTGAAGTTGAGAGACCATTTGGGCGAAGCTCTGGGAGACGTGGCGAAATCCTTCGCCGAGGAAGCCTCTAGCGTGGTGGTGTGTCCGGACGTGGACCGTCTGGACGATCTGTGCGAGAAGTACGGGGCCGTGCCGGTCCGTCTGTCTGCCCGCGCAGTGTCACTGGGACTGACCGACCACTTCATTGCCGCCGGCCAAGTAGCCGGTCGATGCACCCTTGCCAACACGAGATGATGGCATCCCCGTCTGCCTCGATCGACGCGACCAGCTATGGCTGGAAGAGGAGCTTGAGTTGCTTCACCTCGACATCGGTCTCGAGGGAGACAGGTCGCCGGCCGAGTTTGCCCAAGGCGAAGTCGTCTCCTGGCGCAACTTGCATTTGCAGTACGACTCTTCCCGTGAAATTACCGACAAGCTGCACCACCGGATCGAGAAGGAACTGAAAGACCGCAACATAGTTCAGGTCAACCTCTACCATGCCCCCGGTGCCGGTGGTACAACAGTGGCGCGGCGTGTCCTATGGGACCTGCACACACGTTATCCCTGCGCCGTCTTGCACCACTCCGAGCCGACCATGACCGCTGATCGCCTCGGACGGATTTACGGTCTGACCCAGCAAAGCGTATTGCTTCTGGTCGATGGCGGCGAGCACTCTCAGGGATCTATCAACGACCTTTATGATGGCGTTCGCAGCCAGCAAACGCCGGTGGTGATGCTTCAGGTGTTGCGGAACTTCAACCCGGCAGCGTCGCCGCAACGCGATTTTCTGCTCAAGGCAGAATTGACGAAACGGGAAGCAGATCGTTTCTCCAACGCTTATGCCCGTTTGGTGCCTGCGCGGAAGCCTGACCTCCAAGCTCGTGCCAAGGCGGCCAACGAGCAGGAACGGACTGCATTTTTCTTTGGGTTGGAGGCGTTCGGCCGGGACTTTCTCGGCTTGCCGCGATTCGTCGAAGCGCGAATCAGCGGGCTGGGCCAGGCCATTCGCAAGGTTCTCACTTTCATGGCTTTCGCACACCGTTACGCCCAGCAGTTCCTCCCAGGCGCAGAGTTTCGCACATTTGTTGCAATTGCCACGCGATCGCCGCGTTGACTTCCACAAAGCGTTGTCAACCGAGACACTCGAACTGCTTGTCGAAGCAGAAACCGGCCAGTGGCGGACCGCGCACATCCTTATAGCCGAGGAGATTCTCCGGCAAGTTCTCAGCCCCCAATGCGAGGATCGCGACCGGCTGTGGCGCGCAGGTTTTGTCCGCGTGGGCCATCGAGTTCATCGAGTTCACCCGTGCGGACCTGCCAGTCCCGAGCGAGCAGATGCTAGAGGTCGTTCGTCGTACATTTATCTTTCGCGACAATGTTGAATTGCTTCAGGACCGCACTCGGCCCAAAAGCACTTCTCCCAGTTGCTGGAGGAGATTCCCTTGCCAGAGGGCAAGCTGGAAGTGCTACGTAAGCTGACAGCGGTCTACCCAGATGAGGCGCACTTCCACGCCCACTTGGGCCGCTTCTGTGGCCTGAACGGGCACTTTGACGAAGCACTCCAGGCTGTCGATCGGGCATTGACACTGAACCAACATGATTCCGTACTCCACCACATGCGTGGCATGACACTGCGATATCAAGTGCAAGACCTTATCAACACGGATGCCCCACTTGAAAAGGTGTTGGCTCTGACGAAGAAAGCAGACGAGTCATTCGCCGAAGCGCCACCGGCTAAACCCTGAGAACGAGCACGGCTACATCAGCGAGGTCCAACTCCTGATCAAAGTTCTTGACTACTGCGCAAGCATACCAAGTCTGCTTCTGTTCCCGAGTTGCTGGCCAAGACGGGTATCGACCCGTTCCTGCGCGAGAGCATCGACCGGGCCGAGGAACTTCTTGAACGGGTCCGGGCCGTCCAAGAAGGCGAGAAGCAGAGTCACTTTGCCGCGGACTGCCGCCGGCGTCTAGACTCATTGTACGGCGACCACTCGAAGGCTCTGCAGGTCTGGGATGGCCTGTTGTCCCGCACGGATGTCTACAAGCCGCCTATCCGACGGCAGATCATCTGGACGATTCTGCGCCGCGGGGGTAGCGAGTGGGGCCAGCTAAAGAGCAAGGAGTTGGAGCGTTGCCTTCGGCTGTTGAGCGACAACTTCGAGGAAGTCCCGAACGACCCCACGAGTCTGCGACTTTGGTTGCGGGCCATCCGTAATTCTGCTAATCCGCCGAGCTTGGACAGCATCATAGAGCACATTGTCTATTGGAAAACGAACACAAATTCGCTCGACGCCGCTTATTACTTGTACATAATGCATACTCTCCTTGCCCTGGACGACTCGGTGCTCTCCCGGGACGACGCTGCTCGATGTATTGAAGACTGCCAAGCCCTAGCCAGCCGGCGTCGTAATCGCACAAGATCATTTGAGTGGCTCGGCAAAGGCAAGGGAATCGCCCAACTGGTGCATCACTCGCAGCTAGGCGATAAGGCTGACGGCGGCTTTTGGCAGAATCGCAAGCTTTTGGTCCGCATCGAAGGGCGCATTGCCTCGATTGAAGCGCCGGCAGAAGGGCAAGATCGAGTTGTACAACGGCCAGATGGCGTTTCTTCGTCCCTGCTCTTGGTGATTTCCACGCAGGCCGGGACGAGAACCGCCGCGTCGATTGCTTCCTCGGCTTCAGCTACGACGGTCCACGTGCTCAGGAAGTTTGTCTGGCGGGACACAATTCCTAGCTGGTGTGACGAAAACCCCTCCGCGGAATGAACGCACATTACGATTTGAGGTATCACCATGTGGGTCACCTGGAAGAATCAGCACACAGACTTCTCGGAGCCACCGGAGTTCGAGGAAAAGGTCGCGATCTTCAATGAGCGAGTTTGGGGGTGGCAGCTTCACATTGCCGACCTTTGTCTCGATGGTGGGAATGACCACGACGGTAAGGCCGACGTCCCGAAGATTCCGCATTCAGCTTTCGCGGCCATGCAGATTATGCTGTCCTACTTTGAAATGATCGCCAAGTGTGAGGCCGGGTTCATTCCGGCGACCCCACGGCAGGGCGAGTCAGCAAAATACTTCAAGCTCGGCGTCAAGTCCGTTTTTCCTGAGTTGGACAAGCAGAAGCCGGACGAAGTTAACTCGTTTTTGGGAACATTCTACGAGAAAGCACGTTGTGGTCTGTATCACATGGCCCAGGCCGCAGCCGGAATTATGTTGACGGGTGAATTGCCGGAAGCGATGCGGTTTGACACAGCGAACAACGTACTCATCATCAATCCTCATCGTCTGCCGGGCGTTCTTGAAAGCCCATCTTGAAAATTACCGCAACCGGCTCCTCGATTCGTCAAATGTGGACCTTGCCCAGAGATTCGAGCGTCGGTATAATCTCGACAACCCGGTTTGAAGTGTTTCTCGAAAAATGGCAGCGAAGAGACCGGAGGCCAATCGAACTTTTCGCCGAGTCCGTCGACGCCTGGGATGTTCATGTCCGGCGGCTAGTTGCTGCGTAAAGCAACGCTTGGAGAGCGAGACATAGACCAGTTGCAACCCTCAACGCAGAGGCTTGAGAATGAGCGACAATTTGTTCGAGATTGTGGGCGAAGACCTGAATCACCTCGGCGACTTTATCGCACGGTCACTGTCCGGAAGCGGCGCCATGCAGGGAGCAAAACGCCTATTCCGAAGCATCGAACAGACCGGTGCAGCGGCACTACTCGACCAGATCAAGCCGGGGGACACCGATGCCTGCAAGACTGTGGTGCTCCTGTCCCTTGCAAGCGATTGCCTGCGCCGAGTCAATGAAGCGATTCTCGCTGACGGCAAAATTGACCCAGAAGAGATGGAACTTGCGTACACTCTCGTCGGCCCGTTAGCGAACTACATGGCGACGATTCTTAACCGCTATTCCCATTATGCTGACCTTGAACCCCAAGAACTTGGCAGCTTTCTCGATGAGTTCAACAACGACTGTGACGTTTTTGGCGGCGGGCCAGAATGTCCAGCGATCATGCTTGGAGGACTCCTGAATGCGCGGCGTTTGGATTCTCACCGGGGATTTGGAGGCCATCGACTTGTATGAGCGTGTAACCATCACAATCCTCAATGGGATCATGGGCATCGGCGGGTTGGATAGTAGCGAACTGCGCTGTGCGATGAAAAACGCTCGTAAGTATTTTCAAGCGGTGAGGGATTGGATTCTTCAAAGTCAGACGACGCCACAGGCAGGCCGCTCAACACCAGCCTCGCAACCTCGAAAGCCGGCTGGTGCGTCTGCATTCGCCATCGAGGAAGATTCCGATTTTCTCGCATCCATTGGTATACCGTCCCAAGTTCCAGAGAATCCTGAAACGGCCTTGCAAACAGCGATGGCTGACCTTGAATCCATGATCGGTCTGCCAGGTGTCAAGGACGAAGTCAAGCGCCCTGATGAGTTTCTTGAAAATCGAGCAGGAGCGACGGAAACATGGCCTGCGGGAATCCGGCCAAACGCTTCACTTCGTTTTCACTGGAAACCCTGGTACAGGGAAAACGACTGTCGCCCGAATCGTCAGCAAGATTCTCTGCGGGTTCGGCCTGCTCAAAACGACGAAGGTTGTCGAGTGCGACCGCTCCGACCTTGTGGGCGGTTACTTGGGTCAAACCGCCATCAAGACCGACGAAGTGGTAACGTCGGCACTCGACGGCGTTCTTTTCATTGATGAAGCGTATAGCCTGTCCGAGCTTTCGGGCACGATATGTACGGCCAAGAAGCGATTGGCACCCTTCTCAAGCGGATGGAGGATTATCGAGAAACACTCGTTGTGATCGCAGCCGGATACCCGAAGCCGATGGAGAAATTCCTGCGTACAAATCCCGGCCTCGAAAGCCGATTCACCCGGACCATTCGATTTGATGACTATGAAGTGTCCCGATCTCAGCCGCATCCTCGAGAATTTCTGCAAGGATGCTGAATACTCGCTCACCCCAGCTTGCCGGGCACACGCCTGCTTACTTTTCATCCTTGCCTACCGTCAGCGAGATGAACGCTTCGGAAATGCTCGGTTCGTCCGCAATCTTTTTCGAGCAAGCTATTAGCCGCCATTCGCAGCGGCTTGCTTCCTTGCCCGACGCACAAGATTGACAAACAATCGTTGATGACTCTGGATGCACCGGACATCCCCTTTAACTCCATTTCCGATTTGGACATTCGGGCCATAGACCTCCGAGAAGCCAAATGGGACGGTGAATGCCCCGGCTGCGGAAAAACCAGCAAGGGCGGCGTGAAGTTCTTGGGTCAGCGGGTGACTTGCAAGTGCGGTCAGAGGTTCATCTTTCCCTGGTGGAGTATTGATCCAACCACTGTCAGGGGAATCGCTGCCTGAATCGCTCATGATTGAGCGAAGCGTGGACAGACGGGGACAAGTCGAAGTCGCACGGCAAGCGCCGAATTCCAGTATCTCCCGTGGCATCATCCCAGGCAGGCCAGCAAGCTAACGAAGTCTGGAAACCCGACCCTCGGCGTGGCGCGGCCCTTCTTGACGAAGGCATGGCTTACCTGAAAAAAGGCCAGTGTGACGTGGCGATCAAATGCTTCGAAACGGCAATCCGAATTGACTGGCCGAACTCTAAGTCCGTCAAGCTTAGCCCTACTACCTATGCAGAGCCAAGGCGTATGAATTGAAAGGGGACGATCGCGCCTCTCAATGCATTGGCAGAATACAACGAGGGGGCACAGAACCGGGGAAAAGGGGCACTATCAAGCTTCGATCGACGCTTACCAGAACTCGATCAGCCTGGACCCCGCTTTTGCTTGGGCACCCAACAATCTGGCATGGCTCTATGCAACTTGTGTTTAAGCGAAAGTGCGAAGCTGGTCCGAAGGCTATTCAATACGCCACAATCGCTTGCGGTATTTCCAAGTGGCACTGCTGGAGCTTTATCGACACGCTCTCGGCAGGATATGCCGAAGCAGGCGATTTCGACAATGCCGTCAAGCACGCGGAAAGAGCCATGGCCTTGGCACCGAGAGAGAATCACGATGAGGTTCAGGAAAGGATTAAGCGATTTCGTGCACATAAGCCGTGGCATCCGGACAACTGAAGCGTCTTCGGGCAGCTTTGGCTCGTGGTCGCTCCGTTGCCGTTCGGTTACGAATAGATGGAAATTCGATCGACGACGCTGGGCAAGACTTCCTTACTGGTGCGCTTTTAGAGATTCGCGGTGCGGGCGTCGGCATGGCCGAGCAGGCGCTGGAAATGCTCCTCGCGGCACGTCGTGCTTTAGCAGGTCGTGCAAATAAGGGGGGGGGGGGGGGGGGGGGGGGGGGGGGGGGGGGGGGGGGGGGGGGAAAAAAAAAAAAAAAAAAAAAAAAAAAAAAAAGGGCCGGCGATAGGAAATTGGTGAGCGTTGCCTGCGTTGTTGCGCCAAGCGGAAGACGGGAGACTTGGCGGGCTGGCCGATGAGGCCAGCGGCCTCGATATAGGCTGCCAACCTGGAGCTGAGATCTGTGGGGGGGCGACCCAGATGCACCTCGCCCGCTTCCTCGCCGAAGCGAAACCTATTTCAGAGGGAGTTTCTTCGCGGCATCGAGTGTTGTGAAAGCCTACCTTTGTTAACAGACCGATCGCCGACAACGCCGTACCGATTGCCGAAGTCACCCTTCGAGGCGACGTACTCCAAATCGCCGCCGGCATTCTCTTCCTTCACGATGAAATAACCGTGAGGGAAGTCGCTCCTCCCCGCTGCACAGGACTCTGATGATAGGTCCAGTGCGGTCGGGAGCGGCACGCCAGCGTTCGCCTTTTTGCTCATTATTTCCTGCTATGAGTCCGAGTCACCATCTAATTGTCCACTTAGTTCCGCCATGCAAAGGTCAAGGCTTTCGATTCAGCAAAATGCAGTCAAGTTTGTCATGCCGGTGCATCCAGACTTCCGGGTAAGAGACACCGTTGATCGTCGCGTCTTTCGCGTAAGAGAGGCGGGACATCAATTCGGATTTGTCCACAAACCCGCTCCTAGAATTTGTGTCCCAGACCTGATACCAGGAACCCGATTTGTGTATCAGCGTTAGCATGTGCCATCCGATTCCCAGGCGACTGCGAGTACCGCGTCGGGAAGGCTTCCAGAGAGACAACAGCGATTCCACCCTGAGGCGACGCAATCCGAGATCAGCCGACGGTATTCGGATTCATCTATCTGAATCCGGTCGCGGGGGATGTCGAATGCAACACGATCCTTCACGGGAACGACAGCGACCCGCGCGATGATGCCAAACGTGGGGCTACTCTTTTTGAGACGATCGCATTCGTCAGCGAGTTGCTTCGCTGTGGCCCACACCGCAAAGGCAGCAAGGTGATTCACCGCTCCGGCGATGCTGCCGTACACGCAGTGTTCCTGCCCATTCTGCGGGAGTCCGCTGAACGGGATCGTCGCACCGCCTGATCGCTGATCGAAGGGAACTACCAGATTTAGACTCATTTCTTTTCCTCTCCGCATTCCGTGTAATCTGATCCATCGTCCTCGTCGTCGAGCAACTGGTCAAATGACGACCTGGGCGGAGACGTTCTTTATCGTGTCCGGGCTGGCCCATCGTCCTTCGGCTGCCGCTCTATCGCGATGCGTTCCAGAAAGGACGTTGACAGTCCCCTGGATAAAAGCACGGTTAGGAGGAAAAACCGGGAACATAACGCCCGGTACACCGACAGATGTCATAAAGCTGCCACCGGCATCAGCACAGCGGTCCAGTATGCGGCCATGTCCCGGTTGTGTCTGTCGGCAAGTTGCTGCGCCGCCAGCCGCGCGGGTACCGCGAGGGGCAGCGAGTCCCACGACACCAGCGACGAAAAGGGCCGCCTGCGCCCGAAGAGCGAGCCATTTGCCCCGACAGTGACGCCATTTGCAAACGCGCCATCATTCCCATAGATCGGACCTCCGATTTACCCTGAACGGCTTGATGAGGCTGTCGACAAATCCGTTTATCACCCCCGTGCCTGCATCGAGGCCGGCCCCGGCGGTTCTGAGCTGCCGGCTGCACCAACAGTAGGGGCAGGCGGTGGATTAGCGGCCGGTGGAACTTCCGCGCCACTTGCTGCCCTCTTAATCCGTCCGCCAACGTTTGACCCGTCTCGCGGCCACGGACCGCCAGTCGACGATTTGCTGCCGTTCCCACCTCCCTGGCCCGTGTCAACGTTATAGTTGGGACAAGGCATTCCCCGTACGTCGTGGTCCCACCATTGGCCAATAGAATTGAGGCCCCGTCCTAGAGCACCCCCCATAGAAGTGAGTCTGTCTCCTACGGAATCAAGGTTCTCTAGCCGGCCGACGAATCCGGTTCGTCTACGCTTAGGCCCACGACAACCGTGCGAGAATTAATGATTTATCCGGCCGCGGAAATCCGCGTTCAATCAAACCCGCCTCCGGTTGTCCTCTGGGAAAGGGTACTCCATGTATCTGGCGGTCGCCCGAGCGATTGCCTCGCCGTGATGCCGGGTGACCACTCGAAGCGCCATATCGATGCCCGCCGAGATCCCTGCCGAGGTGAGAAGATCGCCCTCTTCGACGACGTGCTGATCGTCGATCACCTTGACAGCGGGGAACAACTTTCGCATCTCCTCCAGGACACGCCAATGCGTCGTCGCTCGCTTGCCGTCCAACAGACCGGCCTTGCCTAACAGAAGCGATCCAGTGCACACCGATGTCAGGGTCGTTACCTGACGAGCCTGCTCCTCGAGCCAGGTGATCAGTCGATCGTTCATCATCTCCCGGCGAGTTCCCCAGCCGCCGGGCACGACCAGCACGTTCAGCGGAGTGCAATCGTCGAAAGTGTGATCGGCAACGACTTTCAACCCACCCGTGGTGACGATGACTCCGGGCTGCTCAGCCACTAGGACCACCTCGTAAGGTGACGGGTCTTGCCGCCGTCGGTCCTCAACCAACCTGGTGACGGAAAAGACCTCGAACGGTCCGCAGAAGTCGAGCACCTCGACCTCGGGAAAAACCAGGATTCCAACCTTGCGACGGGTCATGGGCAACGCTCCTTCTCAAACGAGATTCGCTCGGGTTCAACGATCCAGGGAGTTTGTGCGCTTGCGTCTTGAAACCTTCCGCGACACAATAACGATCAGTCGAGAACCTCCATAGCCTGGAAGAATGAGGTTTTCGCGCTCTCTCGGGGATTCTAACCCTGTCCGCCCATGAATCACGCTCATTCCAGAGCGAGATTGCGGATGTTTTCGCCGACTCGCGCATCAACGGATTGGAACGTGCTCTCCGTCTGAAGTCTCCCGTCGTGCTGAGGATCGAACCATGACGCCCTCCGAGACAAGCCATCCGCAATGTGGGCGTTTCCCGGACCCTGGCCTCCGTCAAACCGCGTGCGGCCCGACTTTCGGCCGGCCTCGAGCCGGTCGCGCCTCGTTGTTGGCGGTCTTCGCCGTTGCGGCGATCGGTGTCGTGGGTGTAGCGATCTACTCGGTCTTTGCCTATCGGCAGAACCTGCGCGGGTTGCCGGTGCGCCCCCCGCGGACGCCGCGCCGGCCTCCGGACAGAACGCCGCAAAGGCCCCCGGCGCCGGACGAACCGTCTCGGTCGCTCTGGATAAGGCGGAAACCCGCACGCCGCTCGTTCTGCTCCGCGCCGGCGAAGACAAGGAGGGCGGGGCCAGGTCGGTGGTCGCGTTGGGGCGTCCGGTGGGAGGCAAAGACAAGGCGGATACCCAGGGGACGATCCAGAGCATCCTGGAGCGGGAGCTCATCCGTCAGGCGATCTTGATCGCCGCCCGTGATGAGCTGGGTCTGCCGACGCGCGACGAGCTCCTCGACGATGACCCGCCCGACAGCGGGAAGGAGAAAGGGAAGAGAGACGGCGAGCTGGTCGAGGTCGCCATCCTGTTCCGCCCGGCCGAGTGCCATGCCCTGGTCCGTCAAGGTGAGGGTGAAAAAGCAGAGATCCTCCAGAAACATGACCTCGGCACCAACCCGGATGGGGGATCCTTCTCCGTCGATCTTACGGAGCGGGCCGAGACGCTATCGCGGACCGAGTTCCCCACGCTCCTGAAACAGCTTGGTGCCAAGGGCGAGCCGAACAAGCGCCGCGACGATGCTCCCGTTCCGCCGGATGTCGACAAGCGGCTGGAGACCTTGAGCATGGTCGAGACCTTCGGTGCGGTGCGCGCGTTGCACGAGGTGATCCGCGCCAACGGCGAGTCGACAGCGAGGCTGGCGGCACTGGCCCGCGCTTATGCGCAGCTCGGGGTGCTGACCGAGTACCAGTGGAGCCCGGCGCACCGCGTCTTCAAGGCCCGCGCTCTGCTTTACGCCCAGCGACTCATCGCGAGGGACGCACAGTCTGCCCAGGCGTTGCAAACCCGGGCGTTCGTCCGGGCGCTGATCGGCCGCCACGACCTGGCGCTGGAGGACCTCGACGAAGCGACCAAGCTCGTCCAGGGGGAGGGGGTCAAGAACAAGGGCGCAACCCCGTCGCCGTCGTGGCTGCCGGTGATCGACGCTTACTTGAAGGCCGACCGCAAGCGGCTGGCGGCGATCAAGGACGGCCCGCCCGCCAAGCTCGCGAGCCTGCTAAGCCTGATGATCGTCGAGTACCCGGCGCATACACGCGTGCTGGTCGAGGCGGCGCGCGACGTCGTGAAGACGCGACGCCGATTGTTACCTCGCCTATGACGCGATCTGCGGGAGCGGTCAGATCGGCGACCTGCACGTCGCGACCCAGAGTGGACCGGATGCCTTTACGAAACTCTTTCCGGTCAAGCTCGCGGTCGCTGACCTCGCTGCCCGCGTCCGTGAAGAAGCCGTTGGATCAAGACGCTGACGAGCTGACCGTGGTCGGGCGCTCGAGCAGGCGGGGCGACCGGTCGAGGACGCGGGGGAGCCCTCGTGGGGCGTGCTGGCGCACCTGGCCAAAGAGACCCGCTTCGTCCATTGCTGGCGCCGGTTGCACTTCATGACGCATGTGTGGAACGTACCGACGGGCGATTATTTCGACGAGGTCCGGCCGTTCGTCGCCAAACACCGCTACGTCCGTTACCTGGAAAGCATGCGCCTCCCCCCCGGGAAGGCAGCCGCGCGCTCGCCGCGCTTGGTGACCGTTTGGATCCGACCGAGATCGAGCCGACGGCAAGAACCATGATCGACGCACTCCGTGAAATCAAACACCCAGCCGGTGATATGGCCTGGAGACAGAGCCTCTCCCATTGCAGCATCTTCGCGCGCGACTTCGCCGAGCGACTCAGGCAGACGGCCGATAAAAAGGATCATTTCGGCCGCGTCCTACTGCACATCAGCCCCTATTCGGCCTACGCGATGGGTACCCTCGTCGCGGCCGACTGGGATCGAGTCAAGGGGGACGTCCCCGCCTGGCTCGACAAGGTCGGCGATGCTCCGGCCCTGATCGGCGCCCTGGGCAAGAAATACGTCGAGTTGAAGCAGTACGACGATGCGGAGAAATACCTGAAGCGCTACATGGAGCTCTCCGGCGACAAATGGGTCTACCAGTCACTGGCGGCTTGCTACGAGGCGCGCGGCGATCACGATCGCGCAAAGGCGACGCTCGACGACTACTTGACCAAGACCGAAGCCGTCGGCCTGGAGCACGCCCAGGTCCAGGTTCAGATCGCCAACGACCTCATGAAGCAAGGGCGCTGGCAGGAGGCGAAGAAGTACGCCGATCCGGCCGCGGCGACCTGGGCCGCGCTTTGGGATGGAATGTGCCTCCCAGTGCTACGAAGGACTCAAGGACTGGGATCAGGCCGAGCTCTGGATGCGGCGCCTCAGCCGAGCGCTACCCCACTCGGGGCTGGGCCCGTTGGTACATCTTCTGCAATCGGACCGGCCACGGCGACCTCGAGTCAGCCCGAGCGTTGGCCGAGGCGCACCTGACCGAAATCGCCGGCCCCTCGGATCTCGAGGAACCCGCCCAAGGCGGTTTCTTCTACTGGTCGGCCGGCTCGCCGAAGAAGGCGCTGGAATACATGGAGCAGGCGTACAAGGCCGCACCCTCCGCGCTGCACGGGATCGCGATCGTGCTCCTGGCCGATGAGCTCGACGACAAGGTTCGCCGCGACCGGATGCTCGATGAGGTTTGCCGCCAGTTCCAGGGCAAGGTCCCGAGGATGGTCACCGTCTGCAAGATGATCCAGGATACTTTAGCCGGCGGCGGCAAGCACCCGCTCGACCTCGCGGCCGTCGACAAGGTGCTCGACCGCATGCCACCGAAGATTCGAGTGAACGCCGACTTCCTCATCGGCCGGTTCCTGCTCAATCGCGGCCAGCCTGAACTCGCCCGCAAGTACCTCCAGGGCTGTGCCGACTCCCCGGAGAGGCACATCTGGACCCAGATGGTCGCACTTGACTCGTTGCGATCTCTGGATTCCAAGCAGCCGCGATGAGGCCAGGTTTCCGGGAGGAGTTCGGCTAAGAAAATGTAAGCCGGCACGTTGTCTGTCATGGTGGAGAAGGTTGTCCGAACCGCCGAGAGAAAGGACATCGCCATGGAACCCGATCTCAGTTTCGATTTCGATTCCCCGCTTCGAAAAACAGAATCGCGAAGGTGGTCCTGGCCGATCCGATCGATCGGGTCGTTGATGGTCTTGATCGCCTTGAGTTGTCTGTCGATGACGGTCATGGCCCGGGGCCTGCGGCGACAAACCAGCCGCGGCGATCCCGGTTCCGAGGAGAGCTCCCTCTGGGCCCATTTTGACCCCAAAGGCCGCCCCGGGTCTACCCGCCAAAGTGATGCCCGCGCCACAAAAACGGACCGGTCGGTTCGTGATCGAGGCGGACGCCGACATCGACCCCAAGATGGTTATCAAGGCCGACTCCACGATCGACCCGGAGATGGTCTTTAACCCTGAGGCCGGCAGCCGGCGGTCGTCGTCGATCGCTCCTATGGCGGAGCCCGACAAATTCTTGGTTCCGCGACCGCCCTCAGCGCCACGCGAGTTCAATCCGCAAGGGCCAGACCAACGACCTCGTTGAATCTCGGGAACGTACACGATGCCTGACGACGGCGACTTGGACCTCTACTACGGTTTTCTCACGATAGTCGCGTGGTGGAACCTTTACGGCTTGCCGGCCCTGCTCGCGCTCGTGGCAGTCGTTGTTGTCGTCTTGGCTCGGCGCCATGCGTCGCGCCGCGAAGATTGCTGGGCTGGTGGATGATGGGACCTTGGCCGTGCGTCGCCTCGGCTTGATCCATTATGGTCTGGCCCTTCGTGCCGGGATCTTCCTGGTCCAGGAGCTGCTGACCATGCGCATCATGGGGATTCCGGAGTCGTTGGTGACCCTGATCTCATCGGCGGTCGGGGTGGTCATCAACCCGCTGTTGGGTCTTGGCCTGCGCCGGCGACCTCCTCGGAAGCGGACCCGGCGGTGGGCGATTGCATGGTATTCGTTTTCGTCGTTGATCGCCGGTTA
Organism: uncultured Planctomycetota bacterium; assembly: GCA_963720335.1. Taxonomy (GTDB): domain Bacteria; phylum Planctomycetota; class Planctomycetia; order Isosphaerales; family Isosphaeraceae; genus CAVRFS01. Next base: position 47,460 of record CAVRFS010000100.1, read on the forward strand.
TACGACTTACTGGTTGTGGCACTACCACGCGGCCGTCGATCTGGCGAGGTGGCCTGATAACCTGATTTCGCTGGGGTTGCCCGTCTTTCTTTGGGTGGTGATGCTCTTGCCGCGGATTCGTGGTGCGTTCGCCTCGGCGGTTGAGAGTACTAAGCCGTCCGACCGAGAGCCATCGCTGCCGGGCTGGCCGTGGCTGTCGCTGCCGGCTCTCTTGCTTTTGATCGTGCTGAGCTCGACCGTGGCCGTGGATGCGGTTGATTGGGCCTTTCGAATGGCCATCGAGCCAGGAGAGCTTCCTTGACCGCCGCTGAATCATCTCGTACGGTACAAAGGAGGTGGGTACGCTCTATAAGGAGTCTGGCAAATGCACATGTCCATGTCGATTTCGATCTGGCTCGTATCGCTCGCGGTCGGTTTTTCTCAGGAGAATCTGAGTTCCGAGAAAGTTGTCGCACCAGGCGCGACCCTTGAGAAACTCTGGAGTGAGGGCTCGTTCACCGAAGGAGGGGCGATGGCCGAAGACGGCTCGATCCTCTTCTCCGACATCGGCGACCGGATCATGCGGTTTGACCCCAAGACCAACAAGACGACCGTCTTCCGTGAGCCGAGCGGGCGAGCCAACGGTATGATCTTCGATAACAAGGGGCGGCTGATTGTCGCCGAGGGAGCCAATACCGGCGGCGGGCGTCGGGTCTCAATCACCGACCCTGACGGCACAATCAAGACCCTGGCCGATAGCTACGATGAAAAGCGGTTCAACAGCCCAAACGATGTCGCCGTGGATCGCCAAGGGCGGGTTTACGTCTCCGACCCGCGTTACGTCGGTAACGAGCCCCGCGAGCTCGATTTCGAGGGGGTCTTCTTGATTTCGGTGGAAGGCTTTGTCATCCCAATGATCACAAACGCATACAAACCCAACGGCCTGGCGATTAGCCCCGACGGGAAAACCTTGTATGTTTCGGACAATGGCAGCCGGCGTCGAGCGTTGACTCGCGGCCGACCTGGGCCCTGACGGCAAAGCGGCCAACCCACGCGTCATCCACGACTTCGGCGCAGGTCACGGGATCGACGGCATGACCGTCACCACCGACGGCCGGATCGTCGCGGCCGCCGGCGCCGGCAACCAACCCGGCGTCCTCGTCCTCTCACCGACCGGCAAAATCGAGGCCTTCATCCCCGTCCCCGAGCAACCCGCCAACCTCGAATTCGGCGGCGACGACCGCAAGACCCTCTACATCTCCGCCGGCAAAAGCCTGTACCGCATCAAGACCACCATGACAGGCTCTCACGTGTCCCCACGGTAGTTGTTATCAACTAGCAACTCCCGCAACGTTGACCCCGCTGCCGATGATGAGGTTGTGGTGATAAGTCCAGTTGTAAAGTGGTCCGTTCTTGGCGGGCGGGAGTTCGGTGATGTCATGGAATTGTTCCTCGGCGAACCAGCGTTTTAGCTCGTCGATCGAGTGGTGCGACTGGTATTGGGGGGCGTACCAGTCGAAGTTGTCGCAGACGCGCAAGGTCCAATCCGGGTGGTTCGAGAAGTTGGCGAGTTTGTTGAGGGTTTGCTTCAAGACGGGGATTCCGCCGAGCGCGCCCAAGCCCGCGCAGAGGGGCTCGAGCACGCGAGCGGGCATTCGGGTCGTGACGGCGCGGAGGCCGGTGTTCAGCCACTCCTGAGGCGCCGTGTTGCGGCGATAGAGCCAGACTGCCAGACGCCCTCCCGGTTTGACCTTTCGGGCGATCTCCCTAAAAGCACGGCGAGGATCGGGAGTATGGTGCAGCACGCCGATCGAATAGACCAGGTCGAAAGCCCCATCGGCCAGTGGCAAGTCGAGCAGGTCGGCCTGGATGATCGCGACGTTGGGGAGATGGGAGCACAGCGCGGCGGCCTTGATGACAGCGGCGCTCAGATCGACCCCGATCAATTTGGCGCCATGAGAACCAACCAGCCGGGCATAGCGACCGCCGCCGCAGCCCGCGTCGAGCACCAGTTTGCCCGCCAAGTCGCGCGGCGATACCCCGGTCTTGACCCTAAACGTCGCCTCATCCTCCTCGGGCCGCATCACGTCGTACCGGTTCCACTGCCGGCCGAAGCTGGCGGCATAAGAATCTCCGGCCAGCCGGGGTATGCCGTCAATAATCGGCACACTCGCCGAACAATTCCGGCAGGCTAATTCTCCGGGCGGGTCGCCGACGACATCGAGACTTCGGCGGCAGACGAGGACATCGGACCAGCGCAAGCAAGTCTTGGTTCATGTTCAATGTTGGGATCGGATCCGCTTCAGCGCTTTGGCCACTCGTGCTCCCGACGAATTTCGCGGATCGTCTCATCCGTTCGGCGGTGGTCGGCTTCCACCCGGATCCACAACACGATATTACTAGCTAGCGATGCAAGCACCAGAATGAACAAGCCGATCGTCGCCAATCTCAGCAGCCTTGGGGAGAAGTTCCAGGCCTCCGGCCGAAGCACTTGCGGGTGTTATTGTTTCGGGGACAAGTCTATGCCGGATGTCGCGCGAAGACGTCCTCAACCGGGCGATCCTCGATCACGCTGAGCGCTCTCACCAACTCTCGTGCTCGCATAACGAAATCCGGCGATTGCTCAGACCGAGGAAGGATCTGGATGATCGTTTCACCATGATCCGTCTTCATCGGTGCCTCGAACACCAACAGGCCTTCATCCTTGAAGGGTTGTCGCCTCCAACCGCGATCGAGAAGATACTTTTTGATCCAATCCGCTCGGATATCCGTTATCGAGTGAGTCTCGATTTCAGCCATGCTCATAAATCACCGTCTTGCACAAGCTGCGATTTCATCCCGATTTCGTACCGCAAGTTTCCCTCGACTTGCGAAAGGGGGGGTTCGAGGGATGGGATCGTGATCCGCGCCTGTTCGTGAACGGACCGAGCCCTCTGCCAACGTCCAGGGGGGCACACCCCGCATAACCAGCACTCTTCGTCCAAAGGAGCATCCAATGGCGACTCTAGGCGGGAAGGCCCAGAATCACAATGATCGAGTATTTGGTGGAGAGGCCTTGATGCCTCGTAAGCCTTGACGTCAATGCGTCAATTCACACGATCCTTTTCGATCTAGGCATTGACCGGACTCTTCGCCTGGATGTCCAACCGGAAACCAGATTCCATGAATTGTCCGTCCAACTCCATAATGTCGTTATTGGGAGGTCGATCCCGTAATCAAAGTTCGCAACGAACAGCTCATGCCCAATTTACCGTCACGGCATGAATGTAGGCCACGCGAGCTTCGTGTCAATGCTGCTGGGTCAACAATCCGATTCCTCTAGCCGCATCAATGCTAATTGGAATCGTGGGCGTCCGATTCATTCCCATTTATTAACTCTACCAGGGATATTTTGTCACCGGCCACTTGGAAGATCCCCTTTTGGCGAGACCAGCTCATGACGAAATCCTGGATCGACCAAGTCGAGCGTCGGGTATCGCGTTGGGTTTCCCGAGGTCCGGGTGGCCCCTGGGTGGTCGCTGTCTCGGGTGGGAGCGACAGCGTGGGGCTGTTGCGGGTCTTGCACTCGGTGGCGGCACGAACAGGCTTGTCGTTGTCGGTGGCGCATCTCGACCACGGGTGCGCGGGGAAGCGTCGCGGGCGGATGCCGAGTTTGTGGCCGAGTTGGCCCGGTCGCTGGGCTTGCCGTTTGACCTGGGCCAGTGGCGGCCGACCCGTGCCAAGTCACTTCGAGTCCGACGCCCGAGGCGCCCGCTATGCACTGGCTGACCGAGATCGCCCGGGCTCGCCAAGCGTCGATCGTGGCGGTCGGGCACACCCGCGATGACCAGGCCGAGACGATCCTGCACCGGATCGTTCGCGGCACGGCCCCGAGCGGGCTGGCGGGCATCCCCACGACCAGGCGGCTGGCGGCCGATCCCGACCCGCGTCACCCTGGTGCGTCCCTTGCTGGCGGTCTCCCGCGACGAGATCCGGGACTATCTGTGCCGAGCTCGGCCAACCGTACCGCGAGGATCAATCCAACACCGATCTCACGCGGACCCGCGCCCGCATCCGCCACGACCTGTTGCCCAAGCTGGCGAGCGAGTACAACCCCAAGGTCGCCGAGGCACTGGTGCGGCTGGGGTCACTCACCGCATCGTTTCTGAGCCGCCATCGAGGCCGACTTGCGCAAGCTCGTGCGCTGCGTCAGTCATCACCAAGACGCCGCATGCCGTTGTGCTCAAGCACCCCTACTTGAGCTCGATTCCCTCATTTCTCCGAGCTGAGGTGCTGCGACGGGTTTGGCGGAGCGTCGGCTGGCCCGAGGCTGGCATGTCGGCGAAGCGGTGGCGGCGGCTGGCGGCCCTCGCGCCAAAACAGGGACATCGCCCCCGTCGAGATTGGCGAGCACGTCACCATTTCCACCGAGAGCTTCTTCCTAGTCCTGCGACGATCGCCGCCACCCGTGACCGCCTCCTCGGGTCCAAGCAGCGAGGAGCCGATTGTGCTTGAGTCTCCCGGTTCGGTGCTCGTCCCCTGGGCGAGCTGTCGAATCGAAGCGCGAATGGATCTCCCGCCGGATGGGCCGGATACCGAGTTCATCGACTTCGACCAGGTTCACTTTCCGCTGCATGTCCGACCACCGGCGCCGGGCCGATCGGTTCGAGCCGCTGGGGATGGAAGGCTCGAGCCACGCCACTGGCCGATTTCTTCCGAGGCCGGCACATCCCTCCCGACCAGCGCGTACGCACGCCTTTGGTCTGTGACCAGCTCGGCATCATCTGGGTCGCCGGCCATCGGATCGCCGATCGCGTCAAGCGGACCGAGCAGACCAGCCGCACGCTCGGCTTGCGGCTCGCAGAAGTTGCAGAATGTTAACCGAAGATACGAATAACACAGATAGGAAATTGATCGTGTAATCTCTTCGGTTTGTTCTATCTTCTAATCTTGACTTCTTATCCGCCACGGCTTCGGGCCTCATGCAAGAAGCCGAGCGCTTCCTGGTCGTTGACAAAGCGGGCGGTCTGGACGAGTCTGCGGAGCTGGTCGAGAGCGTCGCGGGCTTCGCTAGTCTGGCCGAGCTGGGCGCTGGCCATCGCGGTGACGGCCAGCTCCAGCGCCGTGTGGGTGCTCGGGTGGCCGAGGCTCTTGATGGTTTCGAGTGCCTGCGCGGGCTGACCAGCGCGGTCCAGGGCCAGGGCCAGGGCGCGGCGGTATTCCGCCAGTCGTACAGGGTCTTCGGTGACAACCTGGCAAGCGGCTTCGAGCCGTCGGACGGCCAGGCGGTAGTCCTCGGGCTGGCCGGTCGGCCGCACGATCGTCAGCCAGGCGGCCTCGTAAAGCGCCGAGGCATTTTCGGCGCGGCGCTCGGCGATCTCGATCGCGGCTGCCCGGAGCCGCGGGACTCACGGTTCGATCGGTGCGGAGCATCTGGAGAACTTCGGACTTGAGCAAGTGTCGTGGCGAACAAGGAACTGCACCCGCTCGACGGCCGCGCGTCGCAGGGAAAGCTCGGCGGCGGTCTCGGTCGGGTCCGTCCGGCCACGAGGGTGCTCCAGGTCTTGGCCGTGTAATCGATGCTCCCGGACACGATCTGGCGGCCGTCGCGGCTGATCGCCAGGCTGACAACTCCGCTGGTGTGGCCGCGTAGCGTGAACACATCTTCGCCGGTGCGGACATCCCAGAGCTTGATCGTCCGGTCGTCGCTGGCGGTGGCAAGGCGTCGCCCATCGGGAAAATAGGCGACCGCCGTGACCAGGCCGGTATGCCCCTGGTATGACGCGGTCTCTTCACCGGTCCTGGGATTCCAGACCTTGACCTCGGCGGCGACCTGTCCGTGATAGGCGCCTCCGACCGAGGTAATCGCACTCGCCGGTCGGGCGAGAAGGCCAGGTCTTGCACGCCGGTTGCGTGCCCGTTGAAGACAGCGATCTCCTGGCCGGTGGCAGTGTCCCAGACCTTGGCCTTTTGATCGTTGCCGCCCGTGGCGAGGCGACGTCCTTCGGGTGCGAACACCACGGCATTGGCGCCCTTGGCGTGGCCTGGAGTCGACCAGACGATTGTCTCTTTGCCGAAGTCCCAGAGCCGGACGGTTCCGTCCTCAGTGGTCGTGGCCAGGAACTTGCCATCGGGCGAGAAGTCCGCGTCCATGACCGGTGCGCCCTGGCCGGGCAGCACCAGACGACGGTCCCAGCTTGTGGTGTCCCAGATGTTGATGACACCGTTGCGGCTGCTGGCGGCCAGGGTTGGTTCCGTCGCGGGAAAAGGCCAGGCCGATGTGGCCGAGCATGCCGGCGGCGCCGCTCACGCGCTTGTGCTCCTCGCCGGTGCGAGGGTCCCAGATCCGGACGTTTCCATTGTGGGCCGAGGCGACGCGGCGGCCGTCGGGGGCGAAGGCCACGGTCCCCACCCATCCCGCACTGTTGCGGAACGTCACCTGGGAATCGGGAGCCGCCGCCGGCCAGAGCTTGACGGTCCCGTCCAGGCTCCCCGACGCGGCCAAGGCCCCCGCCGGGCTAAACGCCACGCAGTGCACAAAACCGGTATGCCCGTGAAATGCGGCGTTTTCCTCGCCGCCGGTCAGGTCCCATCGCCGGACGCTCTTGTCCTCGCTGCCGGAGACCAAATGAGAACCGTCGGGTGAGAACGCCAGGCCGCGGCACGAACCCGCGATGGCCGTTCAAGGTCTGCAAAGGAGCACCGGTCGACCGGTCCCAAAGGCGGATGGTCTTGTCCCAGCCGCCCGTCGCCACGAGCTTTCCATCCGGGGAAAAGGCCACGGCATAAACGAAGTTGACATGCCCGCGCAGTTGGTGGACGATCGCCCGGCTCTCGCTCGACACGTCGTCGATATCGACGGCGCCTCGACTGGCCAGGGCGAGCTGGCGGCTGTCCGGGGAGAACGCCAGACAGAGCACGCCCCCGGGCTCGGCCGACGATCGGCTCGCCCAGGGCCGTTCCGGTCGCGGCGTCCCTCAGCCGGGCGTAACCGGTGGCCGTGTAACTGTTGAACGACCCGCAGCCAACCGCGATTGTGCGGCCATCGGGAGCGTATGCGACGCTAAGGATATTGAGGCCGCGCTCGGGGCTCTCCCAGACCTTGTTGCCGCTGGGGATCTCGAAGACGGTGACGACCGCGCCGGTCTCTTTCCCCTCGAACCCTCGGGCTGCGGCGAGAGTGCGGCCGTCGGGCGAGAAGGCCACGGCCTGGAACGCACCGTTCAGGTTGCCCGCGCGTGAACACCGGTTCGCCGGTCTTGATCGAGCGGACGAGCAGCTCGGCGGTCGGGCTTCCGCCCACACCTGGCCCCAAGGGCCGGTGCCGGCGGCCAGCAGCTCGCCGTCGGGAGAGAACGCCACGGACCAGACGTCGCGCCCTTGGCTCGAGCCCGGGAAGGTCCTCAGCTCGGAGTGTCCCAGGCGGTGGGCGTAGTCCCACTCCCAGGCGCGAAGGTCTTTTGGGCAGCCGTTCAGCAGCTCGTCGGCAAGGGCGACGTTGTCGTCGAGGTACTCGCGATAGGCCAGGTTGACCCGGCTGACCGCGTCGCGACGCCGGAGTGATTCGGCCCGCAGGGAAGCCTCGATCGACTTGGCGTTGGCCAGCACGCGCTGGCTCTCGGTCTTCTTTTGCTCTCGCTCCGAGCAGGAGGATCCCGGCCGAGAGGCCAGCCACGGCGGTGATCAGGAGGACGGCCGCGCCGGCGACGATTGGCTTGTGCCGCCGGCCCCAACGCGCCAGCCTGGCTGGTGCCGGCTCGCGGTAAGCCGCGACCGGCTCGTCGGCCAACCAGCGATCGATCTCGACGGCCAGGTCGGCGGCCGAGGCATAGCGGTCATCAGGCTTCTTGGCCATCGCTTTCAAACAGACCGCCTCGAGCGCGCGGGGGACCCGGGCATTCCACCGCCTCGGCGGCGGAAACTCACCCAGGCGGACCCGGTCCAACAGCGCCGTCACGTCGCACCAGACAAATTCAAACGGAGCGCGACCGCAGAGCAGGGTATAGAGCATGGCACCCAGGCTGTACACGTCGCTGGCGGGCCCGATCTGGTCGACCCGTCCATCCGCCTGCTCGGGACTCATGAAGGCCGGCGTGCCAAACGCCGCGCCCGCCGCCGTCTCGGTCGAGCTGGTCAGTCCGAGCGGAGTGACCCCCTCCTTTTCCGGCACCGATGGATCATCCCGTCGCGGCCGATCAACCCGCTCGGGTGGCGTTGCCGTCTCGGTCTCCGGCACCCGCACAGTCTCGGCTTGACCACGGACGAACACTTTGGCGAGGCCCCAGTCCACGACCAGCGACTCGTTGAACGGACCGAGCAGCACGTTGGCCGGCTTCAAGTCGCGATGGAGCACGCCTCGGCTGTGGGCGTAAGCGACCGTGTGGCAGACGTCGACAAACCGGTCGAGCAACTGCCGCAGCGCCATCGAGCGCGCCCGGGCGTCGCGGACTGAGCGTCGTGTCGGCCTGATGGAACTGCTTGATCGCCTCATCGAAGCTGGTCCCTCGCACGAACCGCATCGCGTAGAACGGCCGGCCGTGGTCGTCGGCGCCGAGGCCGTAGACCGGCACGATCCCCGGGTGCTCGAGCCGGCCGGTGACCTCGGCTTCGAGCATGAACCTGGCGCGGCTGTCGACGTCGTCGGCACGCTCGGGCTTGATCTGCTTCAATGCCACCTCGCGCTGCAGCTCGGCGTCGAACGCCACCGACACCTTGCCGATGCCCCCCTGGGCGTGGGGACGCAAAACCTGGAACCGCAACCCCGTACCGGACGGCGTTCCCAGAAACCACTCGTGTTCTTCCGGCTCGGGTGGAACGCCAGCCTCGCCGGGCAGGAACGAGTCGCCATCGTCGGCCGCATCGGGGCTCGAAACCGGCAATGACTCATCGGCCTGATGCTCGGGCTTGATCGGAATCGACGCCACGGTCGGATGCGTACTCGAGTTGGGGTCGGAGTTACCGTTACTCTTACTTTTGCGGTTTTGTTTGTGCTCGAGCTCGAGTTCGCGACGGAGCGTGCCGAATCCACTCAGCTCATCAAAGCAGCGCCGCACGTCACCGCCGTGCCGCTCGAGCAGCTCGTCGACCACGGCGTCCAGAACCGCCCGTTGTTCGGCGGTGAGGATCGCCCGTTCGACCAGCCGCTCGCCCAGCGGCGGAGAGCTGGTCGAGGTTGCGTTGATCGGACGCTCGGCAGGAAGCTCGACTGAGCGTCTGGCGCGAGAAAGCCCAGGTGCACAGCTAGCGCTTCGAACAGCAAGTCACGATCGGCACGATCCTCGGCCACGGCGGTAGCCCTTGGTTGTAGAACGGATTTCATTCCGTTTCGCCTGCCCAAAAGAATTGCCTTAGCTGCATCGTATCCTAACACTTCTGCCGCAACGGGACTATGGAACCGGCCGGAAATCGCCGGGCGATATTGGAGACTCCTCTCAGCCTTCTTCCGGTTCATCCATCATCATTTTGTATTGAGAAAGCCAGGAGCAGAGCGCACAAAGTGATCCCGGGCCAAAAAACGCCGTTACGGTGCCACGGCCTTACGGGCATTGGACTTACGGGGCGCCGGAATAATCGGACCTTGATTCTTTAAGTGAACTCTTGATAGCGTTTGGGTTGGGTGTGGCGCCGGAATAATCGGACCTTGCATCACGATCCTGGGATGAGGGAGGCCGAACCATGGGCTCGATACGTGGTCTGGTCGGCAGGCATGTTGGCGTCTTGATGGCAGTCCTGATCTCTGCCGTGCTTGTCGGTGTTCCCGCTACGAACGCACCTCGACTGAGGGTAGTGCTTCCCGAGCACGAAGCACACATCGTGGAGTTCTCTTCCGACAGCCGCCTCATGGTGACGGATGGCACGTCGGGTGGTTGCGTGCGGGATGCGGCCACCGGTCGTGTGCTGGTCAGACTGATGAGGCCTGGCGCGAACGGGCCGATACCGGCGACCGACATCACCTGGCCTCGGTTCACCGCGGACGGCCGGTACCTGATCGTTCAGCTCGGCGGCCCGCGGTTCGGTCCGGAGGTGACCGTCACGCTCGCGGTCTTTGATGTGGCGACGGGAAGGGAGTGTGCCTCGTTCGAACGGGTCGGTTCGGGAATCTGGTGGGGCTCGGCGCTGGCCCCCACGGAGTACACGCTTTCGGCCGACGGATCCACGCTGGCGTTCAGTCAGGGCACGGGCATTCGGACGGTCGAGCGGAATGGGCAGATGACAGTCCAGCGGCTCGGGAAGGTGACAGTCTGGGACACTGATGCGGAGAAAGTCGCGGCCGATTTTCCGGGCATACCGCCGCTGGCACTCACTTCAGACGGAACCGCGCTGGCTTATGTTGACACGGATTCGCCGGCGTCTTTTCCTGCGATCCGCACGCTGAAGTCGGAGCGACCCGCCACGACCCGAGTCCGGGGCATCAGCGCATTGACAGCCCAAGGCGCAGGGCCGATCGCCTTTTCGCCCGATGGCAGGCTGCTGGCGGCGAAGGTCTCGGGTCGGTTGGACGTGGTCGAAGTCCGCGACGTGAGCAGCGGCCAGGTTCGCGCCGTGCTGGACCCGAGCCTCCCCGTCCCCAACGGTGGGTTCAGCCCACAGAACATCAGGTTCAGCCCGGACGGGCGACTTTTGATCCTGGAGGATATTGGAGGGTACACCGATCCTCCACGAATCGAAGTCTGGGACCTCTCCGGGGCATCACCGCGCCTGGGGCTGGCGGACCGTCGGAAAGCTTCACGCCGGACGGCTCCAGGGGAGCCATCGCCCAGTGGGATGTCACCTCGCGCTGGAACCCAGTGTCGCGCAACAACAGCGTGGTAGAGGTCTTCGACGTGCCCACGCCAAAAGCGCGGGTTCATCTCGTCGAGACCGGAGTGCACAAGGTGACGATCTCCCCAAACGGTCGGATCATGGCTCTGCCGTCGCCCGGGCGGAACACGATGAATCAAGTCAGGACCAATCGTTCGTGAGTCTGATCCGCCGGGCTCTCGGCCTCAGTCCGTCGCCGTTTGGCGAATCTCATGCTACCAGTGATCCACTTCTACGAGATCAGGTTTCGCGACGCCGCGACCGGACGACTGCTCGGCACGATCGACTGCACAAAAAGGGGTCGTCCGCCCGATTCGATGACGTTCTCACCCGACAGCAAGACGCTCGTCGTGAAATACCTGCCCGCGAACTTCAGGGTGGAGCTCATAGAACCCCATGATCGACTGGTCGGTCGAGCTGTGGGATGTCCCAGCCAACTGGCCGAGCGGTGGAATCGGCTCGCTGATGTACGCCCTGACGGCCATTATCCTGGTGCTCGCCGGAGCCTGGCTCGACCGGCGAAAAGCCCTCTGTCGAAAACAACATGAACCACAGATAAACACGGATCAACACAGATAAACAGAGAATGAAGAAGATGCTCTCCGATCTGTGTTGATCCGTGTTCATCTGTGGTTAGATCTCTTTCGGCGTCCGCCCGACCCATCAGCGACGTTTCCGCATGGTGAACTTGAGCTGAACCGGCTTTCCAGGACGACACTCGACCTCCTGTCCTGCGGACTCGACCACCTGGTGGCTCAGGGGATAGGATTGAAATCCCACTCCGATCCGGTGCGTTCCGGGCTCGACCAGGGCGCGGAGCTTCCCGCGAGCGTCCGTGCGTGGTCTTTCAACCCAGGCGATCCGTGTCGCCACTTCCCACGAACGGAAGTCAAGCAGTTCACGACCACCGTTGGGATTGGTCTGCCGCCACAGATCGACTTCAGGAATTCCTGCGCCGGTCTCTGCGTCCACGACTGTGACTTCGATGACGCTAGCCGGGCGAAGGGTGGCCACGACTGGCTCGGCCGGCGGTTTGGCCCCAACCACGAGTTCACCATCGGTAACGAGATACGGAGTCCCTCGGGCCGGCAAGTACCTGCGTCCGATATCTTCCTGTCGGGAGCCTTAACGTGACCCGACCCTGGTCGTCGGTCGTTTGCAATGTGCTCACCAGTCCCTCAGCAGCCTCGACTGCGACCTTGGGGGCCGGCTCACGGGTGTCGCCGAACACGATCTTGAACGGGACGTCCAGCGGCGTCGCCAGCGTGACCTTCAAGTCGCCCGTGAGGACGGGTGACCCGTCGTGGGCCGGTTGGGGCTCGCGGGTCGTCGCCGCGTATACCCATCGCTCAGGGAAAGCCCTTCGCCCTGAGATCGATCCGGAACCGGCAGTCGACGGGGAGTCCCGTGAACTCGAACCGGCCCTGGGCGTCGGTGGTGCGGATCTTCATCGACGGAGGAGCGGAGTCCCTCTCGATTGAGGGTCTCGAACGTCCAACCCGGCATGACATCGTCGACGACCTTCAATGATTCGCAGTCGCGGATCTCAAGACGGACGTCGGCAAGAGAGTTTCCCCGATCATCGGCGATCGTTCCTGAGAGGCGGGCGGCAGGCGGGAAATTCAAGTCGAGCACGATCTTGTCGTGTGGCTTCGTAACGGCTGGGCGGATCCCGGTGCGCGGGCTCGTATGTGATGCTCGCCGGTTTGGGTTGGGGAAAGAACCATTTCTGGGGCCGCCAGGCGAAGCCGAACCCCTCGGCCTGTCCGAAGACCTGGAACGATCCTGTGTCGCGGCCCGACACGGTATTCGCGCGTTCGATCGGGAGCGGCACTTCGTGGAACTCGTAACGGCCTTCGGCATCGGTGGTGGTTTCGGCGATTCGCTTGTAGTCTGCCCGTAGCGATGCGAGATACACGCGGGCGCCTGAGATCGGCTTGCCGGCGGGGTCGAGGGCCCGGCCCGACACCGTGATCGGGTGGGTGTAGGTCTTGGGCAACGATTCCTCCGGTCTTGCGACGGGGGATTTCTCCGCGCCGGGGCAACGGCCGCCGGCGCGACGGTTTTCTGTTCGTCCTGAGCCTGGTCGTGGTCGCCGCCGCCGCGGTCGGGGAGGCGATCCCGAACGGCCCAACCTCCGATGTCCCGGGATGGACCGCCGCGAGGCCAATCATCAAAACGAGGGCACCGGCGAGCAGTCCTCTCGCCGAGCGATTGCCCAGGGGCCGATGGCTTAGCCCATCGTCGAAGCAGGGCCTTGATGCGCTGCTCAAGCGTATTCTTCCGAGCCAACGGGACCGCCGCGGTTAGACCCACCGCCCGGAGCGACCGGGCAAGGTCAACGAGTTGCCGGGCGTAGTCGGTGCGCCGCGCGCCGAGATGGACCACGTAGTCGTCGCAGGCGCACTCACATTCCGCGCGCAACCGGTGAAGTGCATACCAGGCAAGCGGATGAAACCAGTAAACGGCGGTTGCCAGGCGACCGATCAGTTGAAAACCGACGTCGCACCGCTTGATGTGGGCCAATTCGTGGAGCAGCACGAGCCGGCGTGCCGGTTCCGGCCATTGCTGTGCCTGCTCCGGCAAGAGGACGACGGGCCGCAAGACACCCCACGTCACCGGGATCAAGCGGCACCGGACTCGTCCTCAGCTCGACCCGGCGACGGAGCGCAAACTGCCGGGTGAGTCCGTCGAGCAATTGCAGCCAGTTCTGGTCGACGACCCGCCGGGACTGCCTCCGTCGCCATTCGTTACCGACAACACCCGCCAGAGCAGGCAACGCGACCGCGATGAACCCCAGCACCCAGAGAAGCATGATCCAGGCGGATTCTCGCGGGACGGCGCCAGGGGCCACAAGGGATTGAACCACCGCGGATGACCTCGAAGACGTGCCGGAACTGCGCTTCGGGTGGCCTGGCCGCGATGCCTGTGTCGGGCCGGGCCGGCCATGATCGAGGTCGGGTTGCGTCGAATGAATGCCGTCCGGAGACCCGGCGTTCACAGCCTGATCGGACCCCAATTCCGCGGCTCCCTCATTCCAGGAGGCTCCGAACCGGGCAGCCCCGTCGTCGATGGGAGAATCGGCAGTCGCCAGCCCGGGAGCGACCAGGACAGGAACGGAAGCACAATCAAGCCGCACAAGCGTCAGGCCCCACAGTCGATGCCGTACCGCCGCCGCCGATCGTCGCAGGGCCGCGGCGATGGCCGTCGTCAGACACAAGAGGATCGTGGCTTTGGCGACGGCGTCCGCCACGACGAGGGCCGGGCCGCCGGTAGCGAGTGAATCGATGAGCCAGCGAGGCATGTCACTTCCCCTCCCGACGAGCCTGGTCGATGAGTTGTTCGAGCCGCTGCAAGTCGTCATCGGTCAGTTTCGAAGCCGAGACGTCCAGGATGGCCGCCACGGCATCCGTGGCGGATCCCCCGAAGAATGTCTCGCATGACGTGCGCGAGTGCCGAGCGTGACGCCGACTGACGCGAACGCGTCGGCCGATACACATACTTCGTGCCGATTTGCCGATGCCGAAGCAGTCCCTTCTTCTCCAGCATCCGGATCATGGTGCGGACCGCCGAGTACGAAGGCGGATCGGGCAGGTTCGCGAGGACCTCGGCGACCGAAGCCTCTCCGAGTTGATAGATGGCATCCAGGATCTGGCGTTCTCGCGCGCCCAGACCGCTGGCCTGGTGCTTCCTGGGCATAAACTCTCCTCAATCGGTCCGCCACGGGGAAGGCAACGCAAAGGGATGCACGACACGAATGGCACTCTATTGCCATGTGGTATTCTATTGCCATCTCTTCCGCGAGTCAAGGGCCCAGAGTTCCGCTGGCTTTGACTCGGACGGTCCCGGTCTGTATGGCACGAATCTTCATTAAAGGTGCCTTTAGAAACCTCACGCAACGGCGCACGGAAATTCCCAAGATTGACGGGTAACGCGCCCATGCGGAGTGCGGATGGTCATATGCGGATCGCTAAGCTCATGAACAATCAGGGCGATCGACTCTGGATCGTTGGTAAAGGCGCATCATGTCCTCAAGGACCAAGATCACACGTTGCAGATCGAATGATTTATATTCCCTCACTCGTAACACAGGTCGGAGGTGGGCCTCCACTTGTCCCCGCAGGATTGCGATCTTGGCCTCCGAGAGATCGACCGGCTCGTTTCCGACCACCGACAACTTTGCCGCGAGAAGGTCGAGGACCGCCTGATCCCGGTGGGCGAAGAGGGTACGTTGCACAGCGTGGTCGATGTCGAAGAAATCACGTATGGCCGGTTCGCGCCGGGTGAGGGCGGCGCGGATCTTTTCCGAGTAGGCTTCCCGGAGTTGCAGCACTCGGACATTCACGGGAGGAAGCACCGCCTCCGCGGAGTGGGGATCGCGCAGCAACGTCCGCGCCGAGGAGAACCTCGGGTGGCAAGAGGTTCTCTTCTCGAAGCGAAACTTCTATTTTGATGAACTCGCGCTCTCCGGTCACCGCGGAGCGGTAGGCGAATCGCCCGTTGTACTGCCGCGATCCATGGTGACCCTCGAGGAGTTCTGCCAACTCGAACCATGGTGAGACGGTCCGGGACCTCGGCGAGATGGTCCCTGATCGGCGAGATGGCTGCGCGACGCTCGGATCTCGTCGCATCTGGCCGGACAGAGATGCGAGAAGTCCAGGTCTTCGCTCAGGCGGAAGAACTCCGCGTGCACTTTGCTCAGGCAGGTGCCCCCCTTGAACACCAGCCCCTGCTCGAACGGGCCCGACAGATCGTCGAGCAGCAGGGAACAATAGTAGTCCTTTTCGATGAGTCGTGAACTGAAGCCAGTTTCCGCCTCGGTGAGCGTCAGCGCATCTCGAAACCGCGGCAGATCCTCGTGGTACCATGGACTGCCCGGTTCGTTACTCATCGTTGATGACCACTCCCCATCGCTTGTTCGTCTTTCCGCGTTTTTCTCGGTTTGGAATCCATGGGATGAAGCTTGAGGAAGGGTGAGCTTCCCTGTCAAGTCGTCGGAGGAGATGTTGATTGACATCCATCCGTTCGAGGAGCGCCCCGATACGTCGCACTGTTCCTTGGTTCCCAAATTGAATCGTCATCCGGATGAACTCGGCTACGAACGCATCTTCTTTTTCTACCTCTCGGCGTATCCAGGCAAATGCTCTGAGGGAGACTGTCAAACCGCGACCAGTCGTAAATAGCGTCGACCAGAGACCGGGCTTTCGACGCGTAGACCACATCAAGCCCGTCCGGGGGGCGTACCACCTCGGTGCCGCCGAGGCGATTGTCGGCGACCTTGATGAGAGTCAGTGCAACGGCCCCGATCCGCCTGTCGCCGGAGATCCGGTTGTTGTAAGCATACAGACGGTTCGGGACCTGTTCGGTCCAGCCATACCGGTAGAAGGTGTTCGGCCCCGAGATCTGGTAACGTCCGCCGCGATCGCTCATCAAGGTGGAAAGAGCCAGGAACTCTCCCGGACTCCAGCGGCCACCGGGAGGGAGTCGATCTGGGCACGAGGTACAGCCCCGGCCGGACCCGAACGATGAGGCCCTTCCCGGCCAGACGGCTGAGGACACGCCGCTCTTGCACGGCGGTCCAACCCAGGGCGTTCACAAACTCTCCCGCCGTAACAGATTGGCGCTTGCGACTTTGGGCGTAAGCAAGGAGTTGCGTTTCGAGCGGACCGAGTGAGGTTGTCATTGTACTCTATTTTCTACAGATCGCTTTGTAAGAGATTCAGCCAATCTACTTTACATAGCTAATCTATCGATAGCGCCAGCCGTAAATATCTGCCATCATGGTATTTTTCCCAATGTGCGGTGAGCGTGTTGTAGCACGATAGCAACAGTTGACCAACTCCCCTCTCATCGTATAATCAGTACAATGAGAGGAGCGTGTCGGATGTCCACTGGCAAAAGGTTCGGCGCATTTTTCCAGGCGAGCTCGAAAGGCCCTTGGCCTCACGCTAAAGCGAGTTCTGTCGCCGGAACGGCTTCGACAAGGGCAACATCAGCCGGCTCGAACGGGAACTCATGCCACCACCTCAGGCCCGGAAGCTCCAGGAGTCCTACGCCAAAGCCCTGAAGCTGGAACGCCGGAGACCGGTGCGTGGGATGCCTTTTTCGAACTGGCCGCTGCCGAGACTGGCCGGATTCCGGCCGATGTCTTGGAAGACCAACAGGCTAGTCCAAAAGCTTCCGGCCCTTTTCCGGCAGCTGCGGGCACGGGGGCAGGGACGGACCGACTGGGTCACGGCCCGGCACCTCGAATTCTGGGCTGACACACTGGACGCACGGGCGACCCTCCCACAGCTCGTCCGTCGCCTTGATCCGGGCGACTGGCAGGCGATGACAGGCGGGTTGAGTTCGCCGCGAACGAACAAATCCAGCGCCCCGGCTGGGATGGGATCGTCGAGGCGGTGAGCGGCGGATGGCTTTGTGCCGGCGGGAACCAGCGGTTGGGAGATGGGGGCCGAGAAGGACCCACGGAAGAAAGCCGACGAAGATTTCGCCAAGCGGACGAAAGACCCACTCGGTCTGGACAAAAAGAAAACCACGTTCATGTTCGTCACACCACGGAAATGGCAGAAGAAGGGGGAGTGGTCGCCGGGCCAAGGAATGCGCTCGGGGTATGGAAGGAGGTCCGCGTGTACGACTCCGCCTCTCTCGGAGAATGGCTTGAACAATCACCCGTGGTTGACGCCTGGTTGGCCGGAATCCTGGGGATCAAACCGCCTGGGTTGACCACTCGTCGATGAATACTGGGCAAACCTCCAGGCGATGACGGACCCAAGCCTGAAGCCGGAGGTGTTTTCACGCCTCGCGCGAGGACAGGTCCAAAAACTGAAAGACTGGCTCGATGGCCCACCGGGCGTGATGGTGATCGAGGCGAGGTCGCCAGCCGAGGCAATCGACTTCATGGCCGCATACAGCCAAGATTCATCGCGGACAGATTGGTTCGCCACGCGGGCGTTGATCGTGGAGAACCGCGACGCATGGCGAGTGGTGTCTGACTCTTCGGACACCAGGCTACTTCTCATTCCGCACCCGTCGTTCTCGGTTGAGCCAGAAATGGTTGCGGAAGCGGTGCGTAAGGGGCATCGCGTGTTGCTCTCTTCCAGTGAGCCGCCGAGAGAAAGAGTGTCGACTTTTCGACTGCCGCGTGTCTATCGATATGACCTTGAGCGGGCGCTGGAGTCGTCGGGACTCGATAAGGAGAGGGCATCGAGGCATGCGCGGGAAGCGGGAGGAAGCCTTGACCGTTTTGAAGCGCCTCCTCGGACGTTATCCGGGGACGATTCAGCCCGCGTGGAGCCAACCATCGGAAGCCGCGGCGCTCGTACCGATGCTGCTGGCCGGGAGCTGGGATGAGACCTCGGAAGGAGATCGCTCGAGTAATCGAAAACCTCTCGGAAGCTCCCTATCGTAACGTCGCAATAAAGGCCCAGCGGTGGCTGAAAGCCCCGGATTCGCCGCTTGCGCACGTCGGGTCGCGGTGGAGTCTCATCTCCCGCGACGATTCCTGGTTCCTCCTCGCCTCCGCCATCGCTGCCCGACGACCTCCGACGGTTCGAGGAAGTTGCACTTGAAGTGCTGGCGGAGGACGACCCTGAATATGAGCTGCCTCCGGAGCAGCGATGGCTGGCGACGCTACACAAAAAGGTGCGTAGATACTCCCAGTCGCTCCGCACCGGGCTAGCCGAGACACTTGCGATCCTCGGAGCGAGGCCGGATTCGTGTGCCCAATTCACGGGGAGTCGAGCACATTGTCCGAACGCTCTTGGACCGCCAGGAGTGGCTCCGCTGGGCATCGCTCTCCTCACAGTTACCTCTCTTGGCCGAGGCCGCTCCCGAGGCGTTTCTTGAAGCCGTTGAGCGGGACCTTAAACGGCCAGCGTCAGCCGCGGCGAAACTGTTTGAGCAAGAGCGAGACTCTCTCTTCACATCGAAACTATATCTGGGATTCCTCTGGGCACTCGAAGTGCTGGCCTGGGACCGCCGGTCCCTGCCGCAGAGTGAGCCTGATCCTCGCCACGCTCGACGAAAAGACTCCGGCGGGCAGGTCGGGAAACAGCCCTTCCAGGAGTCTGCTCGAAATCTTCATGCCCTGGTTGCCGCAGACCACGGCACCCGTCGAGGAGCGGGTCAAAGTCCTGCGAAATCTCGCGGAAAAGCGGCCTAATGCCACCTGGCGACTCCTCGTCGGGCTCCTGCCCAATCAGCAGGAGCTTTTAACGCCCATTCGCCGGCCGTTGTGGCGGGATTGGGCGCTCGACTGGTCCGCTCGGGTATTGCGCACCGAACTCTCTCACCAAGTCGGCGCCTTTGCTCACCTGCTCGTTGAGCAAACGGGGAAGGATGTCGAACGGTGGAAGGCGCTCGTCGAGCACGTCGAAGACCTACCGGGCCCGGTTCAGAAAGAGTTTCTCGATCGCCTGAACGGCTTTGCCGAGAGCGCCCTCGACGAGCAAATCAGGCGCGGGGTCTCAGACGCCCTTAGGGAGAAGGTGTCCATGCACCGGAAGTTCGCCGGTGCACGCTGGGCTCTTCACGATGAGACCCTCGCGGTACTGGAAAGGCTTCAGTCGCGCTTCGAGCCCGAGGACCCGGTGCGAAAGAACGCCTGGCTATTCGAACTGCGCCGGCAAGGTCGCGAAATGCTCTATGGCCAAGAAGAGCGGCTTGCGGAGTCTCGGCGTTCGGCAGTGCGAGCCATACTGGGAAAAGGCGGCTGGGAAGGAGTTCTTGAGCTGGTCGAGGCTGTCGAAGCTCCTGGGGACGTCGGGGCGGCATTCGCGGCGATTGGCTCCGACGAGTGCCAAACGAGGATCTTACCGACGCTTCTCAGGTCCACCAACGAACAGACGACCCAGTTCGTGGCCGGATACATCTCCGGTTGCTTTTCGAGCCGAGGCTGGGACTGGGTGAATCGGCTGAATATGCATGACTGGTCCGCGAAAGAGGTTGGACGATTCCTGGTCGTGCTGCCGTTTGAGCGAAGGACGTGGGAGTTCGCCGCCCGGAAGGGGGACGAGGTTGCTGAATGGTACTGGAGCAACCCACCGTTCTTCAGACGCGGGGAGGATGTTGATGAGGCGATATATGCAATCGAGATGCTCTTGCAGCACAAGAGGCCTTTGGCGGCGTTCCAAGTCTTGCGAGATGGCTCTCCACCACAAGGCCGTCCTTGAGCCGAGCCTGCTTATGAATGCACTGGAGACCTCGCTAGAGCCAGAAGCGGTGGCGCGGGAGCCGGGCCGAAGTCAGGTTGTTCCGGTTTGACATCCTGATGCTCATCCAGGAGCTTCAAGCGAGGGTCGAGCAAAAAGACCCCGGGGTGGATCTCAGTCGACTGGCGAGGCTCGAATGGGCTTATCTCGGTTTTCTGGACGGGCACCCGACGTGTCCCGTTACCCTTCACGCAAAGCTCCGAGACGACCCCGATTTTTTCGTTGAAGTCCTGGGTCTGATCTTTCGACCGAAGAATGAACCAGCGGAAGGCAGCAAGGAGGTGTCGGAGGAAGAAAGACAGTGCGCCCAGAATGCGTACCGATTACTCATGTCCTGGCGAGACGTGCCTGGCAGTCGGGAGGGGCAAGCGGTCGACGAGAAGACTCTGTTCGATTGGGTGCAGAAGTGGCGCGTCCTTGGCCAAGGCTGTCAGGTCTTCTCGAAATCTGTGATGAACGGATCGGACAGGCGTTCGCTCACGCCCCCGAAGTTGAAGACCCGGCTCCTGGCCCCTGCCTACCGGTGAGGGACGCTCTGGAAGGAAATCGGCACCGACGACGTTTTCCAAGGCTTCAGTGCCGGAATCTGACAACAAGAGAGGAATTTACTCGAAGTCGCTGAGGAGAAGGAGGTGCCTGAGGAGCGGGTGCTGGCCAAGAAGTACCTAGCGTTTGCGGACGCCTGCAAGGTCGAATGGCCGAAGACGGCGGCGGCACTCCGCCGCGTCGCCCAAGGCTACGAACAGGATGCCCACCGTGAAGACGAGCGGCTTATGCTTTACTGATGGTTCATTCCGTTCTCCTCGGCCGCGGCGTGGCGTAATGCCAATGGTGTATGATGAGCGGTATCCCCCGACCGATATTCTGTAGCCTCGGAAACCGTAACTGATGAATCTCGGCTACATCGAACCCATGGACACTCACCGACAAGCACCCCGGCCATGCCCGCGCCCGTCGATCCGCCCCCAGCCGCCGCTTCGTGCTGGCCTGGGCCCTGCTGTTCGGCAGCCAGGCCGGCTTCTGGTGCTGCCGGCCCTGGCTGGGGACGAGAGTGTTCAACTACGGGCAGCTTGTCGTCCTCCTCGTGACGTGGAAGATCGCCTCGCTGCTCTGCTTGCGCCCGGGGCTGGGCGCGCTTCACCCCGCTCCGGTTGCTGGCTTATTGCGTCTGGTACGGGATGCAGCCGACGCAATTCCTCAGGGGCGAAGTCACCGCCCGCCAGGCTCCTGTGCCGTCCGTGTCCGGAATCCTCCTCAATGCCCTCACCGGGGCAGTGCTGCTCTGGCTGGCGCCGCGCCTGCTGCCGGCCGCGACTCCCTGGGCGATCCGCTTCTGGATCGCTCTCGTGGGCATCAGCTTCCTGGTTCTTTTCGTGCGGCTCGACATCGGGGCGCTGATCTTCCGGGCGATGGGCTTTCCGGTTGAAAAGGTCATGGATTGCCCGATCGCCGCGACCACGCTCGGCGAGTTCTGGGGACGGCGCTGGAACCGTATCGTCTCGGGGATGGTCCGGGAGGTCATCTTCTTCCCCGTGGCGCGTTGGGCCGGCGGGCGGGTCGCCCTGTTCGCCGTGTTCCTGTACAGCGGCTTTTATCACGAGGGCGTCAGCTTCATGGCCGGATCGGGATACGGCAGACCCACCCTCTACTTCCTGTTGCAGTATCTCGGGGTGGCGATCGAGAATAGCAGCCCTGGCCGTCGTTTGCTCCGGAGCCACCCCTGGGTGGGGCGGGCATGGACCTTCGCTGTCGTCGTGCTGCCGGTCGGCCTGTTCCTCCATTCCGGAATCGTGGATGGATATCTTCTGCCAATGCTGATCGAGGCCGGTGTTCCAGGACTGAAGCGTTAGATGGTCCATTAAATCAAAGTTTCAAATGAGTAATGAAAATAGAACGGGTCCGGAGTCAACATGCCATGAGTCGCCGAGAAGATGATACGCACGACGGCGCCGAACCGAACTTCAACCCTTACGTCGCCGCCTCGCGCTTCGCTCGAGCCAGTCGGACGGTTTTCTCCGGATGTCCGAGGATCGATCTCGATCACTCATCATTTGACCGACGACGAGCTGCGGCACTTTGTCGAGTGCGACGTCTTTTTCGATCCTATGCCGCTGTTCGGGTTCATACCCCAGTGGATCTGGCTGATTCTGATCACGTTGTCGCTCGGGATCTTATTCGGCATGATTCAATTGCAGTCGCTGCTTGCTGCAGTTCTGCTAGCTCCCGTAATGAGTCTCATCATGTTCGCCGTGCTGATCTTGATGTGCAAAGCCAGGCGTGATTCCGCTCGTGTGGCGGGATTCTGCGACAATCGCACCTTGACCATCACACCCGATGGACTCGGACTCACCATTCCCGGCGCTGTGAGAACGGCTGCCGTCCCCGTGAACGTCGGTGAGGCTCAACATTGGTGGCGCGACTTCCGTAAGATCGAGCTGACGGACCGTGATATGATCTTCTGGCTAAAAGGTCGATCGAGACTGGTTTTGCCCCGCCGCGTGTTCTCCAGCCCTGCGGCGGCGGACGACTTCCTGAACGCCGCGATGCGCTGGCACGCGGACGCATCTTGACGCGTGTGCGACTTCAGGCTCTTGATGAAAATCGTTCGGACAACAAAGAGACTCCTTTTGACGCCCTCCCCATCAGGACAATTCACCGTGGATCACGCGGCCGTGGACGTCTGCGAGCCGTCGTGATGTGCCGTTGTGGTTAAAGGCGAGTTCTCAACTATCGAATCGACGCTTGTTGATTCATCGCCTGGGTTGCTCCAGATGCCGGCGGCCTAACCATCCAAGTCGGAATCCCACAGACCGCGCTGGTCCTTGGAAATCTGCGCCGTCGAGGGCGGCCACATCGAAGTTGAGGAATGCTTCCTGCTATGCACCGCGGCCCGCATCCCCAGTGATCTGCCTGATCCGTTTGTTCCGGAGGAGAATGCCGACGGTCCTCGCCCAATCGAACGACTCCCTGTCCGAGAACACCACCGGCTCGCGGAGGACGCTGGACTGCGGCCGGGATTCCATATCGTCATATTTCATCTTCGAAGCGTCAACCCACGGGTCTTCCCGCGACCTTCGCCGATAAGGTGCGTCGCAGACCGAGCATCGATAGAAGCGATCGCCTCGTCGAGACACGGCGACGCGCTCGATGACCCCTCGCTGGCAGCGCGTGCAGATGTCGGGTGGCCTTGGCGAATCGACGCTCAGTCGCCAGATCTCCCAGTAACCGACGGTGAGAACGCAGGTGATGGTGACGGTCAGAATGATCGATTTGATGACGTCGGGCCCGGTCCAAGCCATCGCGATCAGCGGTGCGACGATCACGAGGATCCAGAGCGGTCGCCCATCGAATCGGAGTCGTCGACTCGGCTTCAGATTCCAAGGTGATGCCATCATCCCAGGAGCTCCTCGATAACCTCGTCTCGCACGTTCGTTCACCCATGAACTCGATATGGGCCGTTGTTGAGCACCTCGTTGGCCACGTTCGTCGTCAGGTCAGAACGTCGTGGATCACGTGGCCGTGGACGTCTGTGAGCCGTCGTGATGTGCCGTTGTGGTTATAGGTGAGCCGTGTGTGGTCGAGGCCGAGCAGGTGGAGGATCGTCGCGTGAAAGTCGTGCACGTCGACGACGTTCTCCACGGCCTGGTAGCCGAATTCGTCGGTTGCGCCGAAGCTAAACCCGTGCTTGACGCCGGCGCCGGCGAGCCAGGCGGTGAAGCCCTTGGGGTTGTGGTCGCGGCCCATCGCGCCTTTCTGAAAGGTGGGCATGCGGCCGAACTCGGTGGTCCAGACCACGAGGGTGTCATCCAGGAGCCCCCGGGCCTTGAGGTCAGCCAAGAGCGCGGCCGCGGGACCGTCGAGGATGGGTCCGTGGCGGTTGTAGTCGGACTGAATGCGCCGGTGTCCGTCCCAGTTGAGGACGCCCTCGCCCATGGCGAAAGCCCCGTTGAACAGGGTGACGAATCGCACGCCCCGTTCCAGGAGCCGGCGGGCGAGCAGGCAATTGCGGCCGAAGCCGGCCTTGAGCGGATTGACATCGTCGAGGCCGTACAGGGCGCGGGTGGCCGGAGTCTCCCGCGACAGGTCGCCGACCTCGGGGCGCTTTGCTGCATCCGGCCGGCCAGCTCATACGCCGCGATCCGGGCCGACAGCTCGGAATCGCCGGGATGGCGGCTCAGGTGTTCGTCGTTGAGCAGGCGGAGAAAATCGCGGGCGGCCTGGTCGTCGCCGGGCGCGATCTGCGCGGTCGCGCCAGGTGGTTGATCGGCCGCTCGGCGTTGAACGCGGTCCCTTGATACACCGCCGGCAAGAATCCATTGGTCCAGTTGGCCGGCCCTTGCTGCGGATCGCCGCGCGGGTCGGGGATCGCCACATAAGCGGGCAGGTCCTGGTTCTCGGTCCCTGAACGCGTAGCTGACCCACGCGCCCGTGCTGGGGAACCCCTCGAGCGTGAAGCCCGTGCTCATGAACATCTCGCCGGGTCCATGAGTATTGGTCTTCGACGTCAGCGAGTGCACAAAACACAGCTCGTCGACGCATTCGGCCAAACGAGGTAAGAGCTCGGAGATGTACTTGCCCGTCTGACCCCTCGGCTTGAATTTCCAGGGGCTCTGGGCCAGGCTGCCGTTTTCTCCTTGGAACGTGATCAGCTTGTCCACGCCGGGCATCGGCTGGCCGTGCCGCTTTTCGAGCTCGGGCTTGTAGTCCCAGGTGTCCAGATGGCTGACCGCCCCGGTGCAAAAGATGTGCAAGACCCGCTTGGCCTTGGCGGGAAAGTGCGGCGCCTTGGGTGCGAGCGGATTCACGCCGGGGGTTGACGTCGGCTTGGGCCACATCGGCGGCCAGGAGCCCCTCCTCGGCCAGCATCGCCGACAGCGCGATCCCCCCCATGCCCGTGGCCAGATGCGCCAGGAAGTCCCGACGATCGAGCAGGTGGCGGCCCTGAAGCACGGAAGGTCGATCGGGCATGATGAGGATGTCCTTATTGTGATGCCTCAACGATCCCGAGGTTGTGTCGGACTCTCGCCGAAGAGCCAGACGCATTTTCCCAGAAATCCCGGTTCACCGCTATTGTTTCGAGCAGACGAATCTCCGTATCAGAGGCCGTGGTGATCGGCTATGATGATAAGAACCAATCTGGGAGGGTCCTAATTATGGCAACTACCGTCTGGGGCGTTGTAATCGATGGTCGAGTGGTTCCGAGCACACCGCTGCCCGAAGGGGCACACGTCGAGATCCGATTAGCCGATCCGCCGTCCGAAGTTCCGGAGGATCTGCAGGCAGAGTTCGAGGCGTGGGACCACGCTAGCGCCAGCGCGTTGGATCTGGTCGAACGCCTGGCCCAAGAGGGCAAAGCCGAAGGGGTGCGGTGAGTGTTATAAAGTGGTGTCGAGCCGTGGTGAGGCGAAGCTCGAATGAATCAATCAGTACTCCTTACTGGAAGACTGGTGCGCGGAGCCGATGTCCAAGAAAAGCCCTCTCCTGCCGCACCACCGAATCTGTCCTGCCAGCCACGGATATTCGAGGCAGATCTGGGGTCGAATGGTTCTGTCATCCGAGGAAACGAGATTACGCAAGCGCAGGCTGAAGTGATCCGAAGGTCGGGTAGGGATGTCGTGATCTGTGGCCCTGACCTTGCTGCAAACCGCAGGCTCGCTCGTACAATCGAACTTAACGCGAACGGTAGCGCCAAACGCTGCCCGCCGCACGCGAATGCAGGGCCTGACGCATTACCCCACTTTCAGCCTGATCCAAGGCCACCCGCCGGCCACACGTTCTATGAAACATCAAATCGAAAGGCGACCTGAGGCCATGATGAAGTTCTTCACGCCGGAACTCTACATCCGATACAACTCAACGGATGATGCCGAGGCGGATCGCGCTGACGAAGATTGGGAAAAGGCGATTCGAGATTACAAAAACCACTTGGCAAAACAATCCAAAGACATGAATGATCGAGTGAAAGAGCTCGCGGAGAATCTGTGTCTTCATGACGCGGAGCTGCTCTCGATTCAGGAGGATGTGCCCTACTCGGACGCGCCGCCACTTTTCTTCCCATTCCCCGTGGCAACCATCGCGCTCCGGCATAGCGGAAATATGACGAACTTGACATATTTCCTGTGGTCCGAGATTGGACAATCACGATCTGAAGAAGAATGGCCTTTCTCGAAACTCAGAGCCCACTGGCTTTACGACGAACTCGACATGGAGCAGCATTCCTCCTATTTCCGGCGATACTGGCATCGGATCTTGTTAAGTGACGGCAGAGTCATTTCGATTCCATTTTTTGATGTGATTATCCAATCCTACTCCGAACAGGACCCCGATACGGCAATCATCACCAAGAAGAGGGCCTGATCTCTCGCTTCACCAGACAATCCGCTCGAACAATCCAACAATCGACGTCCGCGTTCTGGGTTGAGCTGGTTGACGTGCGCGACCCGGCCGGCCAGGTGTGCGCGGAAATCGGCCACGCTGGCGCGATTCTGGCTGTGCGGGCCGTGCCGTACACAGTTGCATAAGATCGCTTTGAGCTGGTCATAGTCATTCCGAGCGATATTGATCTTCCGATTGATCACCACTCCTGCGGCCCGTTGCCTGACTCCCTGGCGCATGACTCGCGTCTTCTTGTGCTGGACGTGGAATCCCTCTTCGAGCGCGATCGCGGCAACATGGGTCGGGAACCGGGCGATCGTCCGCGCAAACGCTTCGCCCCCGGAGAAGACGAGGTCATCGGCGTAGCGGGTGTAGCGGGCTTCGGCGGTTCTTGCCAGGCCGGCCAGCCGCGCGTCGAGCCGGTAGGCGGCCAGGTTGGCCAGCGCCGGCGAAGTGGGAGCACCCTGGGGCAGGTGCGGCTCGCGGTATTGCCGCCTGGCCCGCCAGCTCGCGGCCGAAAGTGCGGCGTCGAGATCGTGGCCGAGTCGATTGGTTCCAGACCGAAAGCGGGACCGTGTTGGTGCACAGGCCGGTCAGCAGCCGGGCGACCGGCTCGGGGTAGCCCGCAGTGAGATAAATCGCGATGACCCGCGCCGCGGTGATCGAAACGAAGAAGTCGCGGAGGTCCATCTTCAGCACGATCGTCTGGCCGACGTGAGGCGCGACAAACGTCGTGACCGATCGGCCGGGTCGAAAGCCGTGAGCGGCGTCGTGTGGTGGAATCGGCAGCAAGATCGCGTCCAGCAGTTTGCGCTGAAGCTGCTTCAAGCGCGGCTTGGGCGCTTCGATCAGCCGAAGCGAGCCGGATGGCTTGCCCACCCATCGGTAGCGGTAATGGCGAAGCGGCTCGACAGGATCGGCACTTTCGCGGGACTGGCAATCGGCGAACCAGTCGAGCTGGTTGGGCACCATGTCGAGGAAACCGGCCAGATCGGCTGGCGTTGCGATCGCCGGAACTGGCCACGAAGCCGGCACACCCGGGGCCGGAGTCATTTCCGGCTGATCCCAGATCGTGAATCGAAGCCCCAGCTTCTGTTTGCGGTACGCCCGTTGAAAGCCCTCATCTTCCCACAGGAACTGCGACCAGCCGGGCGACTCGAGGCCGCGGCGGATTGGGGTAGGCCGCCAGCCGCGCGTTGGGCCACCGGGCGAAGCCAGCGATAACGGCGGCCCAGCACGCGACCGCCGCGTTCGGACAGGCTGTCAATGTCCCACGGACCGGCCAGAAAGGCTTCGGCCAGGCCATAAACCAAATCGTAAGCAGAAGCCGCCGGTAAGAACGAAGGCAGTGGTGCGGGCTCCAACCTGTCTAGTCCGGCGTGACGAAGTCGTGCGCGGCCAGCGCACTTTGCGTCACGCGCTGAAATGGTCCGCTAGCCAAAGTCCCCGGGGTAACCCCGGAGCGTCGAGAACGACCGCCAGAGACGGCCTCCCTCCACACGCTTGGACGCCGCCACCACTGGGGGAAATCCTAGTGCGACAGCTATACTTTTGTCAAGATCATCAACTCCGGCATTTCCGGCAAGACTGTGCAACTTGTTATGACCCTCGCCAGTCAATAAAAATAGCTCATGAACCGGCCGCCAGGATGATCCCGTGCAGCAGGGTGAACTTGAATCGAGGCGCGGTGCGCATCAAGGGGACTCTGGGTGGAAAAAGATCGGTAGTCAATACATATCGATCATGAACTCGCCCCCGTGGTCGGGATTGCCGATCAGCTTTTGGTGTTTGACGTCGATCACGAAATCAAGTAATTCGAGAGGGATGTAGCCGATCAAGACCGGGCAATTGTCGGCGACTTCCGCCACGCGCACCTCACACTCGCGGCCTTGGATCGTCAATTTCACTTGACTGTAAATTCCAAATGGCACCATTCCTGCCACGGTCTTGGCATGGATCGTCTTGATTCGATCCAGGCCCAATTGATCGATCAATCGCCGGGGCATCGATACATAAGTCGCCCCGGTATCGACACGCGCGTCATGAATTTCGATTCGGCGAACTTCAGTCTCAGGGATCAGCCCTTTCTCCGCGGAGCCCACATCAAATCTTGGTTCTCGATCAACGCTGACACGAGCACGATCCCCATGGTATCCGTCTCCACGACCCACCTCCTTCCTTCCCGTATGCCCGATCATGGAACGTAAACGAACTCATTCGCATTGTACAGCGCCCGGCAAAATGTGTCGGCGCCGTGGGAGCCAATCAGGGCGACTGCGGCGTTGCGCTCGGAGGGGGAAGGGGATCGGCCGAAGGCCAGGCGAAAGCCGAGGTCAGCCTGGCGGGCCGGATCGGGGCCGGTTCTCGGTCTCCAGACGTTCGGCGAAGCACGCGGCTTGGCCGATCACGAAGCGGCTGTTGAGGAGGTTGAGGGCTTGCAGCGCGGTCGTCGAAACATTCCGGCGCGGGGCCACCAGCGCCGCGTCGGGACAGTCAAAGGCCCCGAAGGTCGGGTCGGGCTGGCTGCGGGGTTTGAACTGGTAGACCATCCGCCGGAACGCGTCCGGGCCCAGCTCGTCACGGGGCTTGTACACGGCTACGTAGTTGCTGTTCGGTTTCCAGATGTTGTACCCAGGGCCGCCAATCCGGGTGCTGAGCCGGCCGCTGACGGCCAGAATGGCGTCGCGGATCGACTCGGCCTCCAGTCGTCGCTGGTTCATCCGCCAGAGCAGGCGGTTATCGCGGTCGACGGCTTGCGCCTTGGCGTCGAGCCGGGTCGACTGGCGATAAGTCGCCGAGCAGACGATCAGGCGATGGATCGGCTTGAGCCGCCAGCCCCCCTCAACATACGTCGAGGTCAGCCAGTCCAGGAGTTCGGGATGGGTGGGCGCCGTGCCGTTAAAGCCGAAGTCGCTGGGCGTGGCGACGATCCCTCGACCGAAATGGTACTGCCAGACTCGGTTGACCATCACCCGGGCCGGCAACGGGTTGCTCGGATCGACGACCCAGCGCGCCAAGGCCGCGCGGCGGTCGGCCTCTTTCGCCCGGGGATCAAGGACCATCGCCGGTGAAACCGCCGCGACGGCCGATGGCCGCACCTCCAGCCCTTTCTTGGTCGGATCGCCTCGAACGAGCAAGTGGGTCGGACCAGGCTGTCGAAAGCTGCCGGCGTAGACCTTGACCGTCGAACCAAGCTGCGAAAGCCGCTCGCGTAGCTTGGCCTGTCTTGCCGACAAGCCGGCCGACAGACGGGCTGACGGATTGATGCCATTGGCGCTTGCCGCTTTGGGATCGTACGGCAGGCGATCGAGCGACGAGGCGACGACTTGCCAATGCTCGGGGTCGAGGGCCGCCTCGACGTAATACTTGACAGCCAGGCGGTCGCGGTAGACCTGGTCGCGGTCGCGGCCCCAGACGACGCGGTCGATTAGGGCGGGCTCCCGCCAGGCGATCGTCACGCTCCCCTTGCCCGGTACGCTCGAGATCCAGCTCCGGCCGTTGCCGACCTGGCCATCGTTCAAGTGAACGATCTTGTGGATCGCTGAGTTCGGATACTCGGACGACGCCGAGGCCACGCCTCCCGCCGTCGCCAGCGCGACGTTGGTGGGCTTCGGTCGAGTCTTTTCCGCCTCCGTCGCGGCCGTATAGACCTCGAGCTCGTCGATGCACGGCTCGGTGCGATCGTTGGTCGCCAGGGTCGTCAGGCGGACCATCCGGGCGCGGATCGGAGCGAACCGCTCGACGTTGCGACGAGCGTTGACCATGGCGCGGCTCGGTTTATCCCGGCCGGGTTGGGCGAACGGCTCGTGCTCATCCATTTGCTGATCGATCGTCGCCAGTTCGGCGAGCACTGCCTTCGCTTCGCGCTGACGCTCCAAACTATCGGGGGCCAGCACCTCGCGCTCGGCATGCTCGACCCCGGCGAAGACCGCTTGCAGACTGTAGTAGTCCTTCTGGCTGATCGGGTCGAACTTGTGGTCGTGACAACGCGCGCACTGGACAGTCAAACCCAGAAATGTCGTGCCTGTCGCTGTGATCATGTCATCGAGATCATCGGCGCGCTGCTGGAGCATTCCCTCGATCGTCTGGTTGCCGACGATATCGTGCGTGCCCCCGACCAGGAAGCCGGTCGCCGCCTGAGTCAGCCAGTCCGCTTTGCCGAGCGTATCGCCCGCCAGTTGTTCGAACACGAAGCGAGGATAGGCTATGTCGAGATTGAACGCGCGGATAACATAATCGCGATAGGGCCAGGCCGACGGCCGGGGCAGGTTGGTCTCGTAGCCTTGGCTCTCGCCGAACCGGACGATATCGAGCCAGTGCCGCCCCCAGCGCTGGCCGTATTGGGGCGATGCGAGCAGCCGATCGACGAGCTTCTCATAAGCCCCAGGGTCGGAATCGCAGACAAAAGCGTCGACCGCTTCGGGAACGGGTGGCAGACCGGTCAGATCAAACGTCAGGCGGCGGATCAAGGTGGCTCGGTCGGCCGTTGAGGACGGCGACAGGCCCCTGGACTTGAGTCCGGCCAGGATGAACGCATCGATCGGCGTTTGGACCCAGTCCGCTTCCTGTCCTGGAAATTGAGGCGGTGAAACCCGTCTGATCGGCCGAAGCGACCACCAGTCCGGTCCTGCCCGTCGCGCGGCGAGCGGCTCGCTCTCGTAGACGGCGCCGGCCTTCACCCAGTCGCGGACCGCTGCCACTTGCTCCCGAGCG
Source organism: uncultured Planctomycetota bacterium (assembly GCA_963720335.1). GTDB lineage: Bacteria > Planctomycetota > Planctomycetia > Isosphaerales > Isosphaeraceae > CAVRFS01. The sequence continues at coordinate 78,518 of CAVRFS010000100.1, forward strand.
AGGGGCCGCTTGGGAGGCATCTCGCCCTCGGCAATCTTGTCGACGACCAAGCTGTCGTCGGGCACGCCCGGCACGATGGCCGATCCATTTTCCCCGCCCGCCAGGGCTGTCGACCGCCGAGTCAGATCCAGACCACCCTTCTTCTGCTCGGGCCCGTGACAGCTCACGCACTGGTTGGCCAGGATCACACTGACCTGCCGCGATAGGGTCGAACCGGTATCGGTCTTCGCGGTCACACCCACCGGCATGAGGATCACGCCGGTCATCATGCCAACCAGGCCACCGAGGAACGCTCTCATCGCGGGGATCTCCCCCAATCAATGGAGTCGCGCTCAATCGCGGTCCGGACGCCCGAACACGATTCCGCCTTATCTCCTCGGTCCGTGTTAAACTTTTCTCCAAGAAAAAGCAAGCAATTGAGTTGCCATCCGCACACAACGGATCGTGGCTCGAGCCGGTTCCTAGTCTTTGTGGTTGAGGAACTCTCGGATCGCGGACATCTGGTCTGTGGCGAACTCAGCGTAATCACCGATCCGGATCACATCGGCGCCAAAGCGTATGAATTCATCCATGTTGCAGATTTTCACCTGCCCGCCTGCCTGACGCACTTTAAGGATAAAGGACATCAAGGCTCCGAAGGTGGTGCTGGACATGAGCCGGACGTTCTTGAAGTCGAGCACGAATTTCTTGGGAAGCTCAGGCTGGACCAGCAAGTCAAGCTGATGGCCAAGCTCGGCCGCGTGCGTTGGGTCGGCAATCGCGTGGCTCAAGAACTCGACAATCACGAGCTGGGGATAGTCCTCGTCGATTACCTCGAAGGAAATATGAGCGTGCAGCGTGAACGGACTCGGTCGAGGGATTAAGACTCATAGGTGTCAGCTCCTCGTTCATTGGGGTTGGTGCTTGATCATACGGCCTAGTTTCGCAAACGTCATGCCACATCCAATCACGCTGCGACCGGGGCTTTTCCGCCGGCCTCGATATCGCACGCTGTCGAGCCCTTTTGATGGAATCATAGGACAAGGATCAAGCGTTCAACCTTAACCTTCTGGTAACACAGGGGTCACCAAATGAGGAAGGGCGAGTCCGGAAGTCGCGAATCCGCAGGTGCGTGCGAGTCTCCACCACGACGGTCGCAGCCTTCGATGCGACGGCTAGATAGAGGCTCCGCCCGGATTCGAACCGGGGAATAACGGTTTTGCAGAGCGTTTGTTATTCGACACACCTACTTGTTTAGCATGAGAGTTATACCCATAATCGGGTAAAGATTCGGGCATGGTTCAAGAGGAGGATACAGTTCAGCCAACCCGAACGGTACCCTCCTCTTGAGCCGTGCCACATAAGCGCGACAACCATGTTCCTCCAGGTTCCGCGCTGGCCAAACGGTGCTGCGTCCGGCTTGGTACAATCGCTATTCCACTGGTACACGGCAGCGGACGCGGCTTGCACAATCGTAAAGCCAGGCCATGCTGGGGTTTGAGCCTCTTGAGCGAGTGCTCCCAGCGTGCAAAAAGTGGCAGTGGTTGGCAGTAGGTGGCAGCTTTTTTGAGACTCCTCGCCGATCTCCACCACAATTCGTAGCAAAGAATTAATCACCAAGCAGTTAGGACAGATTTCGGGTGCCACTCGTCGTACCCGACCAGTGCCCATGCCGCTTTGCCGAACACACTGGTCGGCTACGACCAGTGGCACCCAAGATTCCGTGGAGATCCGTGAGGAGTCTCGCTTTTTTCGAGGCTTTGTGCCATTTCGTCCGCGACTTTTTGCGCGGGTTCTCATCGAGAATCGTATTGGATCGTTGTGAATCTGGGGTCAATCTGATCGTCCACCGGGAGAGGTCGCGGCAGACCGCCGCCTGGAAAAAGTCGGGCCATCTGGAGATGGGCGTCCCGTCGGCGATCAGGATGGCGAGCCTGGTTTTCTGGCTTTTCGGGGGAGAGTTTTTACAGGAAGAACACCGACCGGAACGCGATGGCAAGATTCCACCGCCCCTCCGTACTGCCCCATTCGGCGGTTCCCAGCCCTGGTGGGGCCAAAGCTGGCCAGTATGCCCTCGAAGGGCGAGGAAATGTTCGAAAGCAAGGGATTTTAAAGATTGTGCTAATCGATTCGCCCGACCCGGAAGTCAGAACCAACCTTCGGAGCTTCGCCCGGTTTGAAAGCTGATTTCATTCTGGTGAGCAGGCGGCGGTGAGCCCGAAGGCCGAAAACAGAATGCACGCAAAGTCTCGTTTTCTACCTATATATTATACGCAGTATGCCCATTTTGTCAAGTCTACCGCCCCATTACAGCGATCGGAACCTTATGTTCACTATCGACTTAAATGACTTTCCCGAATTCTCTCGTGTGCGCTTATGGACACTTGGTATAAGCGAAAACGCGGGAGTGATCAGGGCGCACTCGGATCCGGAGTGGTACCCGAAAACAGGCGTTTTTGAACCATGCCAAGATTCGCGCCGTCGGTTCCGATCGAGATTAATCGGCATCAGCGAAATCGTCCGGACGTAGGCCGGGGCGGCGACAACAAGGGAGAAAATGCGATGTCAACCAAGAGAAGAAGTCGCCCGTGCAACTCAAGACCGATCTTCTCGAACAGCTCCATCGCCCCTTGAACGACGGCAGCGATTTTCTTTAGGCCACACACCTGGCTCAATCCGACCGGCTCAAGGCCGGATCAACATGCCGATCTCGATCAAGCGATCAAAATGATCTTCAACCCGGGGCGGTTGCTCGCCTCCGGTGATCAGTAGCCCCAACTCCATGTTGATGGTGAAGGCGTACTCGGTGAAGTTGGCGCTCGACAGGAACATCCGGTCGTCCATCGGCCACGGCGCACTTGACGTGCAGGATGCCGATCTTGCCGTTGTCGTCCTTGGGCCGGTTCTCCTGGGGCCAGTAGTAGACGCGAGCAGGCCGAGGCCACGTTGTCGCCCAGGGCCAGCAGCAGTCCTATCGTCTTCTGCCCTTCGATCCGGTTCGGCGTTTCGACGATCAGCCGGATGCCGACGCCACGGTTGGCGGCGGCGACCAGGGCCTCGCGAATGCGTGGAATCCGGTAAACGGCGTAGCTCACGACCGTCAGCCGTCTCGTCGCCGAGTTCACGACTTCGAGGATGGCCTGCTCCGTCTGGCGGAACCGAGTCTCGGCCGGGTTCCGGGCCGGTCCAGACGATCTCGACCGTCTCCTCGTGCCGGTGATCGATGTTCGCTCTTGGCTGCCGTCACCAGGGCCACGGCGACCGCCTCGGCCCCCACGCTGCCCGCGACTAGAATGCCAGAGGTCGAGAAAATCGGCGGTCGCATCACGGAGATCGAGCGTCGGCAGGCTTTGCAGGATCGCCTGCCGTGCGCCGGCCATTCCGGTGTGCTGAGCCGTGCCACGGCCTCGGCCACGAGCGATCATCACCGGAGGGGGCAGACGATCAGCCAGTCGTGCCGCCGCCGCTCATCTGGTGATGTTCGTGGTTCATGGGTATTACTCGAAGAACGCCAGGTCGCTCCGTTCGACCGTGGAAACCAGCACCGCCCGATCCAGATACTTGTTGCCCCGCTCGCAGGACGTTTCCGGTGCGAACAAGCAGGCATGGCACGAGGCGGCGTGCAGCGTGTTCCCTCGTGGTACGGGTGATGCTCGGCGCACAAGGGATCGCTGGCGCAGAGCCGCATGTTGTCCAGGGCTTGATCGAGATGCCGCTCCAGCGTCTCCGGCTTGCCGAGCGACACCAGCCCGCCGAGCGTGCCTTCGCTGTCCGGGGCGGCGGTGTAGATCAGCACGCCCGCCATCTCCGGCTCGTCCTCGCCGGGGTTTCGGGAGTAGATGCGTTCCCGGAGCGAGGCCGTGGTGTATCCGCACTCGACGGCCAGTTGCCGGATCAGGGCGTGAGCGAACGAGTGCAGCAGGACAAACCGGATGCCGGGGTAGAACTCCTGGGGCGGTCCAGCTTCCGGGCGATGCGCCAACGCTGGTGGGCTTCCAGGAACACCCGTCGAGGTTCTTGGCCTTCTTGACCCACTTCTGGATCACGTCTTCCTTGAAGTGGAAGAACAGCCCTTCGCCCCGAATCTCCGAGGCCGGAACCCAGGTCGGTTGCGTGCGTGAAAGTCTGGCCCGCTGGTTCTCTGGAAACGCGCCGGGTTGTCGTAGTCGCTGGGCGATTCGATGCGGGTGAAGCCCACCAGCGCCCGCACTTCTCGCAGCCGCTCGGCCAGCACGATCTTCTCGAAATACTTGGCGTAGCGTTCCGGCGGCGGCGCAACCGGAGCTGGAAGTCCGGCTCTTTTCCGCCGAGTCGGGGTCGATGAAGACTTCCCATTCCGGCGTCTTGAGATCGGTCGGTTCGCCGCTCTCCTTCGGCACCGCCGTCTTCTTGGCTTGACGGCCTGCCAGATTTCGGCGGGCGTGTACTCGGACGAGGTCACGCAGTTGCGGCGTCACCTGCTGCAAGAGTTCGATGTTCTGCTCGCTCTGCACCTTTTCCAAGATCGTCCAGTGATCTTCGACAAGCTGCTTCAGCTTGCCGGACGCCTGCGGGATCGCCAGCGCCGACAGCATGATGCCGAACCAGGAGTTCGACGCACCCTGGAGCATCGGCTCCATGCGCATGTCTTGGCCGTTCGGAGCCTTGCACCCGGCTTCGTCGTGATCCCGAAGATGGGGCCGACGTGCCTTGCAACCGGCAGATCGCCATCAGGTCCATCTTGAAGGCGTCGGACATGGGCGGATCGCCCCGCAGTTTTCGCCTTCGCATTGCACGAAGATGCTCGCCGCTTCTCCCGCGTGCCGAGTTTCGAGGAGTTTCAGGCCCCCCTTGCAGTCCGTCGGGCCACGATGCACGAACTCCCGCCAGGGGAAGTCATCGAGATGGCCGTTCTTGCAGGCCACGATGAAGCGGGCGGGAACCACGGTCGGCGGCTTGCCCGGCTTCGTGCAGTTGGCGTGAACGTAGCGAATCTGGTCGGTGCGGTAGGGCGTCTCCAGCTTGAAGAGGCCGCTGCCGAGCGGGGCCAGCCGCCGACAGTACGGGCAGACCATCCACCGGGGAAACGGGGCGACCGGGATGCCGACGAGCGCCGAGGCGTCGAACTGGTTGACCTGATAAGTGTCCGGCACGACGGGAGCCGACCGCAAGGCTTCACCTGATGGCCCAGCACTTCCTTCACCGAGGCCAGGAGCCGCTGCTCGCCGATCTCCACGGTGTCCTTGAGCGGCCAGTCCTCCAGGCCCATGACCATGACCGACAGATTCGGCAAGTCGATGATCGAACCGATGCCGAACGTCGTGAGCGCCTGGCTGGGCCGAAGTTCGCCGACCTTGCAGCGTTTCGATTCTTTGTTGTTCATGGGGCGGCCTCCTTCTTCCTGGTCGTCGTCGCCGTCGTCGTCCAGGTGCCGAAATCATCCAGGATCAGGTTGGCGGTCGGCTCGACATCCCGCAGCGAGTTGAGGCAAGTGAACTCGTCCCACGGCTCGATGCTCGGCTTGCGGAGCAGGCCGATCGTCACGCCGTCCTTCTTCGTCTCGTAGCCAAGCTGGTTTCCCTGGGCCGTCCGCTGCGCCCGCTTCTGCCACAGGTCCATCTTCCGCTTGAGTTGCTGCCGGACCTCCTCGGCGGCTTCGACCCGGCGATCAACTCGGCCCGCCTCGTGATCGCTTCGATGGCGTCTTTGACGTACTGGTGGCCCCGCTGGGTCGCCATCAGCATCGCCTTGTCGTTCGAGTTGAACTCGAACCCCGGCTGCCGCACCAGCGACACCAGCAGCGCCGCCAGCCCACGGCCCGTGGCCCCCGCCGAGAACGGCGTGACCGAAAGGGCTTCGACATGCTTGTAGAACGTGGAGTGGTAATGCTCGAAGGTTTCGTAGTGGGACAAGTCCCGTGGCCTCGCCCAATTGAAGACCGTGCAGACGAGGCCGGGATGCTTACGACCGACACGGCTGGTGGCCTGGATATATTCCGCCGTCGTCTTCGGCTGACCGGCCACGACCATCAGGCCCAACCGAGGCACGTCCACGCCGACCGAGATCATGTTCGTGGCGAGCAGCACGTCGAGGGGCCGGGCGATATACTCGCCACCGCCGCCCTTGCGGGCCTTGATCTGGTCCAGGATCGCCGGGTCGAATCGGCTCTCCAAGAGGTCCAGCGTTTCGGGAATGGCCGTCGATCCCAGCCGGGAGGTCAGTTCCTTCACCGTGTCCGGCGTGTAGAGCGTGCGGTTCGCCAGTCCACGATCCGTCCATCTTGCGAAGGCGAGTCCGCACGTCGTCATCGACCAGCCGCTTCATGCCGCCGAGTTCCCGCAGGCTGTTGAAGTAGCCCACCAGCGTCATCCACGGGTCGGCGTCCAGGCCGTACTTCTCGAACAAGACCTGACCGGCTGACAGGAAGGCGACGTAGACCCGAATCAGCGCCGCCTTCAGGCGACGGCCAGGGGCGCACACGCCGATGTATTTCCGCCCCGGCGTCTTCTCGCTCGACTTGCGTTGCAGGGAGAAGAAGTTGTCGCCGATCTCCAGGCCGGTCGGCGGGAAGATGTTCAGGTTGCGCAGGAACAGCGCGTAGACCTGATCGCTGGCCCGGCGAATCGTCGCCGTCGATGCCACGACCTTGGGCCGGATTTTCTTGCCGTTCACTTCCCAGGTGCAGAGCCGGTCGATGGCCGTCTCGTACAGCCCGACCAGCGTGCCGAGCGGCCCGCTGATGAGATGCAACTCGTCCTGGATGATGAGGTCGGGTGGCCGCAGCGGGTTTTGCGGCAGCACCTTGGCCGAAGGCGCATTGCCCTTCGCCCGGTGGACGCCGTTGATCTCCAGTTCTTCGGAAGCGTCGGCCAGATGCGGCGACCGGAACCCGTGGCGTTCGCAGTAGCCGTCCACCTGCCCAAAGAGCATCTGCACCGAGCCGTTCCACGGCATCTGAGCGAACTTGTCCACCGTGGTAATCAGCAGCGACGGCAGCCGACGATAGATTTCCTCGTCCACCACCATCACCGGCAGCCCTTCGCCCGGCGCTTCCTTCATCGAGAACTTGCACTGGCCGAACTTGGCCCCGCAGTAGATCAGCGTGCGGCAGGCCCCCTCGCTGTACTTCTCGACCTTGATGTGCTTGCCGGGGTCGATCTTCGTGCCGCACCACGGGCAGTTCGTCAGTTGGTGCGGCGATCCCACGCCGCCGACCGCACCCGACCTCGGCTTGCCGCCGTGCGCCGCTTTCACCGCTTCATCGGCATCGCTGGTCCAGTTGGGCGTCGTGCTGCCGCCGACCCACAGGCCGATGCGGAACGGCGTCTTGCCCCAGCGGTTGTCGCCGTTGCTCATGGCCGTGCGGCGAATGTCTTCGCAGGCGCAGATCAGGGCGGCGGCTCGCTGGAACTGCTGGAGCGTCAGCAGCCGCAGCGTGTACCGCATCAGCACGGTGATGCCGTTCTCGCCGGAGCGACCTTCGACCGTCCCTTGCAGCCGCCGCAGGCCCAGCGTGTAGGCCGTCAGGCCCAGGTAGGCTTCCGTCTTGCCGCCGCCCGTGGGGAACCAGAGCAGATCGGCCACGGCTTCCGGGGCTTCGCTGCGTTCGGGGTGATCGAACTTCGTGATCCCCGGCAAGTTCAGCAGGATGAAGGCAAGCTGAAACGGATACCACGAGCGGTTCTCGGGGATGTCGATTCTCCATGTCGGGGTTCTCGTCGCCCCGGCGCACCCGCTCGGCAAAGAGCGAGTGCGTCCGCTGGAGCCACATGGCCCGGTTCATGAACTGGAACGCCTGGGCTGCCTTCTCGTCCTTCGTCGAGCAAGTCCAGCCCGGCCTCGATCCGGACCAGGGTCTCATGGCATCGAGACATGGCGAGCATGGCGGCCTGGCGGTGCTCGGCCAGTCCGGAATTCGAGTCCCGAATCCGCGCTTCCTGGCTGTCGATCCAGTGCGCCGTAGGCGAGGGTCAGCGGCTTCAGCTTGGCCGCCAGTTCGCTGGCCGTGGTGTCCTTGGCCAGTTCCTTCATGTCCCGGCAGAGCCCCTTCAGCCTGGCGAAGGCCGGGTCCACGTCGGCGTCATCGGCCGTGGCCGCCGTCGTGCGGGGACCTCGAGGCGAGGGATCACTTGCGTCCTGATCCGCACAGCGCGGTCGGGCCGGCCAGGGGCGGTCTCGGCGTGCACGCTCACGCCGTGGCCGACAGCGAACTCCACCTGATGGCGGTACAGCATCGCCATCGCCTCTTCCTCGGCCCGGAAAACACTGTCGAGCTTTTCGGAAAGGCCGCGGCTCGTCTTCTTGATGAAGATCGGCGAGCCGTCAGTTGCCTCGACGGCGAGCTGCGGCTGGAACAGCCAGGAGTGGTCCTTGGGCTTGCTCTCCATCTGGCCGTTGACAAGGAAAGACTGTGACGATCCAGCACGGGTCGCGGCGGCGGACGATGCCCTGGATCGTGACATCCGGGCATTGAGGGTCGGCAACGATCGGGCGAATGGGCCCCAGCCGGAGGGGAATACGGAGCGGCGAACCGCCCCGGGGGTGGCGTTTCCACAGTCGCAAGGCGCGCGGCCGGTGGCCGGGTCGATCCGCTGCTCCTTCTGCGGCCGGAGGTACTGGCCCCGGAGAGGCGACGGCTTGGAACTCCTCGGCCGACTCATCGACGCAGAACGTCAAGCCGAACGAGAAGGCTCGTGGATTTGGGCAAGGCAACTGACAGATCGGCCGGGCCGTCCTCGGGCCAGTCGCTTCCCTCCTTGGCTAGCTCGTCATTGAGAACCGGAGGGAATTCGTCCTCGTCGGTGGGAGTGGAGAGTGGGGAGTGTGGAGTGGAGAGTGGGGAACCAGGAATTGGAAGCCCGGAGCGGGGAGGGTCGGTCGGTTCACTCTCAACTCCACCCTCCCCACTCTCCACTCTCTTCCGAGGAGCCATGACGCCGACGAGGTAACGGCTCCCGGACGGTTCGCTCGACGACTTCCTCGTCGGGACCGCCGGCCGGGCCGAGCAGGTCCTCGACCACCATCCTGCGCGAGCTCGAGCACGGATGGCGCTCGGCGATGGAATGGTTGGGAGGGCACCAGGGATGACTTCACTCGATCTGTCGCTGGGTTTGGTCGGCGTCTGGACCCGGACCAGTCAGGTCAGCACTTCGACCGTGATGTCGGAAAAACGTTTCAGCCGAGCGCCGTTGGTCAGAAACAGTCCGCAACTGTTCTCGACCGCGGCGGCCAGGTGCAGTGAGTCGAGCGGCTTGAAGTTGTGCGCGGCCCGGATCGCGGGCCCGCTCCCAAACCGTGGCGCCGCTCCTTCGCCCGTGATCACACCGGGATCGTTGAAGAAGGCGAAATAGCTGCGAGGGTCGCCTGATCATTGCTGATGAAGGGACCGACGAGGCACTCCAGGCGATGAACGTCGCTCACGGCAATTTGCTCACCGCTGGCCCGAAGTTGAGCGATCCTGGCCTCAGCCTTGGGCCCCCAGAGCGGTGATGTTCAACGACGTAGATCACGATATTTGCGTCGAGGTACGCGATCACTCGGCAGACTCCTGCCGAGTTTGCCTGCTCGCGAGCCCGACGGCATTCCTCTTGGAGTCGGATGGCTTCCTGGAATTTCGTCTTCCATCTCGTCGCTCATAGAGTCGATCTCGGCATCGATTTCTTCCTTGGACCGCGGGACGTGCCCGCGTGCCCGCTGCCCAGCCCAGATCTGCTCCATGCGCTGCCAGAATGGATCGTCGGTGCCAGGCTCGACGATCGGCCGAACTGTCACCAAAACCCGACCCTCTGGCATCGCGACCGGCTCATCCAACTTCAGCGTGCCATCCGCCTGCACGGTTCCTTGCACCGTAATTTGGAGGCTCATGGCTCACTCCGTTCCGCGATCACCATTGCCCCTCGAGTCATTCTACACGCCAGATAGTTTCTCAGCATAATCGAGAAGCGTCGGAATTGCGCTCCAAGCCGGGTCTTTATCGCCAGTTGCCTGGTCGTGAAGCGGATGTCCGTCGAGGGGGATCAAGCAGGCACTGCCGCTTCGACGCGGAATGAATCAATCGGCATCCACATCCGGTTCGCCCCGGAATCCGCCTCGATGGGCAACTCGATCAGAACCCGCTTGTTCCGGAATCGACGTTAATCACGCCCACTGGCAGGTAGGGCGTTTCCGAGACGCAGTTAACCATGCTCGGGAGGACGTGGATGTACTGGTCACGCCCTTCGACGTCCCAGACGCAAACCGTAATGTCGCTTCCCGTCAAGCCTTCGGAGATCTCGCATCGGACTTCGGGTCGGTAAGTGGTTTCGACATCACGGGTTCCCTCCGAACCGTCCAGGAGCTCGTCTACCTGTACCCAATAACACTGTAATGAGAAGCTGCATGCCGGACCGGCCTTTCCTGGGTGCCCCCGCTTGTACGTGACTGGATGATGATTTTTTTCGGTGACGTGTCACTGTAGGCCGTAAACAAGTACTCTGTGAATAGCAGAGAACTGGGGGCGACTCGTGGCTGTGTTCGCCTGTTAGAGTAACCCGGCTTGTCCACGCGTTGCGGATCCGTCACAAAATCGAATGTCCGAGACCGTAGGCTGTGTTTTCGGCCGGCTGTTGTATGCTTCCGTGACGTAAGCCTTGATTGGAACGGTTTAGAGAGGGCGGGTTCTCGATGACCCGGACTGCGACAAACCACCGAGGCCGTTGGACGATTGGCACGCGCAGGCGCTTCGTTTGACCGTTTTTTGCGCGCCTGGCGAGACGATCGATTCGAGTTCCTGGTGGAAGAACGTCGCGGCGGCGGATCCCAAAAACAGCGAATCCAAGCTCCGACTTGGTACGCGTCGTGATTCTGGGATCTTTGAAGGCGGTCTGCTGATCATGGAGTTTCAACCAGGTCGCGCGGATTGGCTGTTCTGTGAGCGACCGGATGCCGAAGGGTTATCGACACAGGGCAACATGGTTCCGAAGATACAAACCTTTTCGGACGTGATGGGTCGATGGTTTCCCATCTGCCCACGAGCCGCGAGGCTCGCTTTCGCGCATATCAACGCTGCCTTGTGACTCCAGGGCGGAGACATACCGGATACTTTCAAACTATCTGAATTTTGATGTCGACTGCGAATGTTCGTCAGATTTTCTCTATCAGATCAATCGGCAACGGCAGTCCATGGTAATTCCCACCTCCCTATACATCGTCTCATGAAGTGGGGATGTGTCCAGCTTGTCCAATAGGTGCTCACATTCGGCTTGAGTGAGGCTGTCGTCTCGCGGAATCCCGTGGTTGCTTCGCATCGGTGTCTCTTGGAACTGGACATTAACACAGCAACCGAGTCCCTGGAAGCAATTGACGCATAATCTTTGCCACGACTGTTCGGCGAACTTGTGGATTTAGGACAGGAGATCGTACGCGAGGGGGACATCCCATGATTCATCCGCCGCTGGGCCTCCCGGTAGTCAGCACTTGCGTTTTATTGCAGAGGAGATGTCGGTCGATCAGACCATGTCGTATGACCCCGTCCTAGGTACGGCATGGTGGACCGGCCAACTCATTCGAGGCGAGCCAACACGGGCATGGCATCGTCGACCGGCCAACTGATTCTAGGCGCGGATGGTGGACCGGCCAAGCCGGCTCTTGGAATTGCTCTGCGAGCACGATGGGCCGGGCACGGGAAACCTCAAGCACAAGCCGATCAGAGTTAGAACAGGTCCTTCCACGCGGGCTATCCCTTTACACGAATCGTAAGACAGGAACAGAGGTCTACCGGTTCGCGGCCTGAACTGGGGCTCGAATCGATGATTCGACACCCGCGGTTTGTACGAGGATGGGACAGTATCAAAGACATGATCGCTGTTTCTTCCTTTCTCGTGATGCTTTACGACCTCACTAAGCGGGACAAGACCAAGACGGCAATCGATGTGAGTGATAATGAGCTTTTTCGATCGTGCAATGATCGACAAGAACATGCGACAATGTGATGAAGCGATGTGCAGGTTGGACCCGAAATAAGCTAAGTGCGTCTATGATGTTGGCCGTGCTCTGTATAACGGAAGGTCTGGCGGAGGAATGCCCGGGAAGGAATTCGTTCTATGACAGGGCGATGGCGGCGTTGGGAAAGCAACGGGGACAGGAAATCGCCAAACGGCTGCTTGAGAAACACAAGTAAGTGCAAAACGAACATCGCGTCCATGTCGCGAGCCGTGACATAAATACGGCGGCCGTTGTGGTGTCGCGAACGACCGTGGGGAACATTCACGCGGGGATCGCTCATCGA
>CAVRFS010000101.1:0-20555 GCA_963720335.1 uncultured Planctomycetota bacterium
TGGCTTCGCGCTTGGGTTGCGTGCACACCACGAAAGTATAAACCCCGCGAACTGTCCAGAGCTGTGGAAGCTGGTCGCTAATTTACCAAACGGGCATCTCGCGTGGTCGCCGGACAGAGCCGGCTCCTACAGGATTTGTAGGACGGAGCTCCGTCTCCCGGTCCCGGTTCTCGCCTTGTATCGGGCCGTCTTTCTTATTTGGAATGCGCGATGATGACAAAATTAATCGACCCTTGCATGGGTGACATTCTCAGCGTTCCCGAGCCGGTCGCGGCGGCGTAGTGATTGGTCCCCGATGTGATTGTGAAATGATAAAGCTTGGTTTTGGAAGTAGCAATCGCCAATTGGACGCTCCCTTTTAGGCTGGTCAAGGTGAGCGTCGCATTGCCCAGGTCGGGCCGCTTGCCGATCGGCACAAACGTGTTGGCCAGGGTGAACGAGCCGCTGACATTTCCCATGGAGACCGTATGGCCTGCGACGGAGAACGTCGACACGTGCAATCCCTCGGGCCCGGTCGTTCCGCTCGGGATCCCATACAAAGCACCGTTGAGCAGAAATCGCTTGGCCACCTGTCGGTGAACAGTCGCGGCCGGATCAGCGATCCCGGTTGAGAGCAGGATCTTGCCTTCGAGCGAATCAAATTGCAAGGTGCGACGCTTGGTCTTCAACATCGGAACCTCCGTGTAGATGTCTGATCAAGAGGCACACACGCACTCCACGTGTGTTTCGGCTGAGTATCTCCAGTATCCAAAGGAGAAAGCGGTAGGAATTTGCCGGGGGACGTCGCGAGAATGCCACGGATGTCGTCGGCACGATTCGGACGGGAGGGAAGGCGTGGTCTTCGTTCGTGTTTGCATCTCAGCACTGCTGAACATCGCTGGCCTCCTTGCGCTGTCGGCCGGGATTCTACCAAATGGCTCGCTGGATGGGGAGACCTGAAATAGGCGTCCGATTGCTGATTGCTGTCTCGAGGGTCAAAGAGTCCAGCAATGAAAAATCATCGTTGCAAACGCTGTCGTTGGACCAATCTCTGAGCCAAAATAGCGGGTGGCGAGTCTGAAAAGTCGGCATCGCCGAGCTGACGGGGCCGCCGGACCAACGATCCAGCGAGGGCCGAGGAGGACAATGAGTGAGAGGGAGAATCGTCACCTGACCTTGGTTCCGTCTGACTTCCCGACATTTTCCGCGGGATTCGTGGCGACTCGACATTGGCAAATGCCATGACCCGAGACATCCGCCCGCTGACCCTGGACGACTTGCCCGAGCTGAGCCGGTTTCTGACCGCGGGGTTCCATGCGCCTCCGGACGCGGACTTCGCCGCACCCGAGGTCTTGCGCTGGAAATATCTGGAACCGCTTAGGGCAACGGTTCAGGAGGAGGGCGATCCGGGCGTCGTTAACACCGCCAATCGTCCGCGTAGCTACATCGCGAGGGGAGGCGAGTCGGGGGCGATTATCGGCCATATCGGTCTTTGCCGGACGGCGTTCGAAGGCCAAGGTATCGCGGGCCCGCAGGAGCGAGCGTCGACGATCCACATTATTGACTGGCTGGGCTCACCCGATCATCGCTCGGTGGGCATGAGCCTGATGCGCAAGGCGCACGAAGGAGTTGATACCCAGTTTGGCCTGGGAGTCAGCCAGGCGGCGCTCGGGGTCGGCGAGCGGGCCGGCTATGAACTGCGGAGCCTCGTGCCGGTCTATCTTCGCGTCCTTCGGACCGGGTATTGGTTGCGTGCCGGCGGCTTTCGTCCCATGGAACGCGTGCCGAGGCTAGCGCGAGACATCATCAGCCGCTGGACGCGGCGCGCTGCCGTCCCTCGCGCAACCCTCGTGCTTCAACGGATTTCGGCGTTCGAGGCGGAGATTGTCCCGATTATCGACAAGGCCAAGACCCACGCCGTCTTCACTTGCCGAGATCCAGCGCGGCTCAATGAGATGCTCCGCTTCCCTCGCCAGTCGATGTCAGGCTGGCACTTGCTGCGATGACACGGGCCGGCTCCGCGGGCTGGCCGTGCTCAACCTCGTCCCCAAGGACCAGGGACGCACCCGTACCGGCAAGATCGTCGACTGCCTGCTCGATGACAACGACCCCGCCCTCTGGCATGCCGCGACCCTGGCCCTAACGCGCGAGTTGGCACGACAGGGGGCCGACCTGGCCCAAGCCTACGCCAGCACTCCTTGGGCCGTCGAGGCCCTGAGCCGGAGCGGGTACACGTCACGGTTCTCGGTGAAGTTTCACATCCGCGATCGCCTGGAGCTGATCCCTCGCGACGCGACGTTTCATCTCACGCCGCTGGAAGGGGACTACGCGTATACATAAAGTTGAAGCGAGACCGATCTCTCTCACAATTACAGGGATTTTTGGGTATGATGGTGCAGAAAGATCGCCTGGTAAAAGCTGGACGGGAAAGCAGAATTGAACGCGGCCTTATTCAAGGCAGATAGTCATCCATGCCAAATGGACAGTTCCCGGGACCGCTTCACCCGCAAACAACCCGGCGGAGCAATCACCAGTATTTCTTTTACGACAAACACCACAAAGCGGGCTATTCGGAGGACGCGCAGTGGCTGCCCGACATGACCCACGATCAGGAGTTCGCCATCTTCGACCTGGCCGACTTCCACGATTTTTCGAATGAGAAGGGCGATCTCTACGGACTGCATCTGAGCCCGGAGCGGAGCATCAGGTATTTGGGCACTCGGAACGAACAAGTGGCGGAGTTTCCCATTCCGCAAAGAGCGCACCCCTGGCATGGTTATCCGTGCTGGCCCATCACACGCTTGAAGAGGGATAAGAAGGAGCTCAAGTATCCCGCGCCCAAAGATGCCCTGGAAAAAATGAAGGACGCCGGGCTGCTCACAGAGAACCAGCGAAAGCGGCTGGTGAGAGGCAAGCATTTATGACGGAAATCACAAAGAAACTCTTCAAGATCCCGGGACAATCCATAAGCTGGGTGGGCGAATGCCCCTGGACGGACACGCTTTGCTTCGGTGGTGAGGACGGCAAGTTAATCATTTCTCGCGGCTGCCCCGAAATCGGGAAGAAGGCCACTACCAACTTCTTCCCATTCCCACTTGCAACGGATGCCATTAACGCGGTCGCTTTCGCGGACAACATGTTCGCGTTGAGCTCAAGAAACGAAATCGTCGTCGGGAGACGGCAGACCCAGAATAACGTTGACAGTTTGGACACGTGTTCTCATGAGTTCCGTGGGGGCGCTCACGGAGTGGTGGCCTCGCAAACAGGTGCGTTCCTGGCACCGATCGGTGATCTCGGGCTCTTGGTTTTGAAGTATGATAGCGGTCAGATCGAGGTCGAGACGTTCAGTCACGAGGATTTCCCGTTCAATTCCTACAAACTCGTTCGGCTCGGAACCGGGCCACAAGGGGAAGAGGTATTTGCGTCGGCCGGCCGAGGCGATGGCCTGCTGGCATTTCGCTTCGCCCGGGATGCGGACTTCTTTTCGAGCACGCATCACAGCTTCGAGGCGCATGATATCGTCGATGTCTGCCCGCTTAATGATCCACGATATCCGTTTGCCGTGGCTTGTATCAGTCGTAGCGGTGTCGTCTTTCTCATCCGCGATGTGCTCGAAGATCACACTCTATTTCGCCTGAATTACGGTGGAAATCAAGGCGTATCGTATACGCTGCTTTCCGCTCGAGGACACTTGTTCCTCCTCACAGATCGAGAGCTCGTCGCTTTCCCGAATGTGGCCTTCCGGTTCCGCGCATGGTGAATCTCCTACCGCGACACTTAAGATTGCATGTTTTCCTGTCAATGTCTCGGAAGCCTTCCTTTGGCGAAATCAAGCGATCTTGCTCATCGAAGAAGACTACTCAGTGGCCCAATTAGAAATTGAAGATCTGATTGACGCGACAGAACCAACACGCGGACAGGCAGGACTCGGGTTGAACGGCCAACCTCATCAGGGAAGCACAAGTGGAACGTCCAACGAAATCAAGCCGGTCGAGAAATCTGCTCTCGACGTTAAAATGACCGAGGTCGAGTACGAAATTGTCCCGGTTCCATCGGGCGAGCACACGAATGATTCGTTTAACTTGATTCTCACCCATTCCTCGTAAAATCACGACTAATCGCCGCGGTCTTTGAGTATCGCCCGGCAACGGCGGAGATGCTCGGCCTGGTCCGACGTGTATTTCGCGTCGCGGAGGTCGACCAGGTAGAAGTCGACGTCTTCGATTTGGGCCCCGCGGAGGTCGGCGCCGCGGAGGTTGGCCTTGCGGATCGTCTCGGCGGGCTTGACGTCTTGATCGTAGTAATCGTCGGTATAGAAACCGGTACGGCTTCCCTCGCAGGCGATCGGACTCCCCACCAGTCCGCTACGGGTCGTGCCGAGGTGGAAGCTCGCGCCACGCAGGTCGGCGCCAAGCAGGTCAGCGCCGGGCCAGTCGACCTCGGCCAAGCCGGCATCGCGCAGGTCGGCACCGAGGAAGTTGGCTCCGGCATCCGCGAGCCGGTCAAGCAGCGCTTTGCGCAAGTCAGCGTCGTGGAAGTCGGCATCCGTCAGCTCCATGCCTTCCAGGTCACATTGGCGCAAGTCGGCTCCGCCGAAGCGGGCTCCGTCGAACCGGGCTGACCGTAGCTTCAGTCCATTCAGGCTTGGCGTCTTCGAGGTTCGCTCCGCGGAAGTCGGCATCCTCGATATTGGCTCCTTGAAAATTGGCTCCGGAGAGATTGGCCTCCATCAGACGAGCCCGGGAGAGGTTGGCCTGCACGAAGTCTGGCACGTTTCGCTAGGACCGATCGGAGATTGGCCCCGCTCAGGTCGGCCCCGAGGGCAACCCAGGAATTCAGCAACGCCTCTTGGAGGTTGGCCCGGTGAAAACGGGCTTTGGTCGCGTTGGCCTTCTCCAAATTGGCTCGCGTCAAGTCGGCCCATCCCAGGTCGGCGGATTGGAGGTCGACTCCCTCGAGGTTCAATCCGGACCAGGACGCATAATTGAGATAGGCCCCACTCGAGCCGACGCCCCCAACCCGATTCGGGCCGCCAGCCCGGTGTCGCGGCGTGGAGCAGGCTCGCGGCCATGGGATGAACCGCGTACTGATCGCCCCGGGTCAGCCAGTCGCTCAGGTGTTGCAGCGCCTGGGTGTTGTCCGCGATCCGCAGCGCGGCCTCCTCGATCAGCTCGCGAGGAAGCTGGCGAGCCAGGGACATCTTCACGCGGCCGTCCTCGAGGATGGAAGTGATCCGGTCGGCAGCCAGCAAGAGGCCCACCGGGCGGTGGCGGATCAGACGAAGCAGGGCCACGGCGAGTGCCTCAGCGGTTGACCCGTCGCCGCGCAGCTCGAAAAGAGAGAGGTCGGGCACTCGGTTGGTATTTTCTCCGATGGCGGTCAGACAGATATCCTCGATGGGTTCCCGTAAGGCGGGATGATCGTCGAGTCGTTCCGCCAGCGCGCGCCGCAGGGCCGTGCGAACGTCGCCGATCGACTCGTCGCGCGCCATCTCGTCGAGAACGACGGCGCAGAGCTCGGGAATGCCCTTGAGAAAACCGCCATCGCCAGACGCCTTCAACCGAGCCATCACCGAACCGCATCGATCCCGATGAGCCGACAGCAGGTATTCGATCAGGTCGTCGTTGCTCCAGGACCCGAGGCGGTAGGTGACGAAATGGCAACGGGACAAGTGTGATATGGCCTGTACCAGGATCTGGTCCGCGGTCTTGGCCGGGAAACTATCCTTGAAGAGAATCACGAGGCGACCCGTGACTTCAAATGCCATCGACACAGGGCCAAGGTCGAGCTCATCAACGAGCCGCACCCGGTCTTGCGCCCACGGCGGCAAAATCGCCGCCAGGTGCCGCAGCGCAGTCGTTTTTCCCGAGCCGGGCCCGCCGAGAATCACGACCAACCCCGATCGGCCGGCCTGGATCAAGGGACCGATCTCGTCCTCGAGCGGAATCGCCTCGCCGGTCTCCGGAGAGATGATGCGGGGCCGGACCCGCGCACGCTCGGCGGGGAAGCTCTCGATCTGGGCCGGATGCCCCGCTTCCTCGTAGGTAATCTCCGCATCGGATCCGGAATCCGTTTCCTGCGACTCGCGGCCGCTGTCGAGCCATGGGTCCCATAGTTGTGGTGCCAAGGGATCGGGTGTCCGTAACGGCTGGCCGAGCCGCCACACGCCCCGGCTCAGACCCAAGAACAGGCCCAATATGGCGCCAACGCCCGCGGCGGCGGCCGCGTAAGTGAGCTGGCTCCCGCTGCTCGGCACCAGCCCGGTGGAGATCATCACCGCGGCCGAGGCCCAACCCGCAATAAGGGCACCGCCGACAATCATCGCTCCCAACGCCGGGAAGATGTCGCCTTGACGATCGCCTCCCAGGTCGCGTCCATTACCACGCCCAACCATGGCCATGATCCCCTCCAGAGCGGAATCGCACACAGACGGGAATCGCACACGCGCGGAACTCTTTCACGTTAGCCTGACGACATCAGGGGAATCAAGCGTCCAGAGTGACCGGAAATGTGGCACAATGCCTCAGTAGGCAGTAGGCAGTAGGCAGAAAACGGTGGATCCAGAGTACCCTGAAGGTGAAATCGCCAAAGTTGTTCAATGGTATTCCCAACAAGCGTGAGTTCCTGGCCCGAGCGATCGGGCGGCTGGGAGTGCTCGGGCTGTTGGAGCGCGCAGTCGCCGCATGGCGGCCCGGGCTGGTCGTTTTGACCTATCACCGGATCGCCGAGCCGGGTGCCGAGCCGTTCTACGACCCGGTCATTTCGGCGACGCCCGAGTCTTTCCGAGCTCAGATCGAGTGGCTTCGCAGCCACGTCCGCATCCTGACACTCGACGAGCTGGTGACGTGGGTCGACACCGGCTCATCCGGGCGCGAGCTCGTGGCAGTGGTGACTTTCGACGACGGCTATCGCGACAACTTCGATGTGGCCGTTCCCATTCTGCGCGCGGGCAACGTGCCGGCGACGTTTTTCATACCGACCGGGTTCCTCGACTCGCCCCGGCTCCCCTGGTGGGACCACGTCGCCTACGTGATCAAACAAACCCGGGTGCGGCGGCTCATGCTGGAGCGGAGTCGCAACGGGGACGCACCACCGCTGGCGATCGATCTGGACCTGATGCCGCGGACCGAGGCGATCATGACGATCATCCGCGCGTTTCTCGATGAGTCCATTGCCGACGATCGCTGGTTTCTCGACCAGCTCGCAGCCCGCGCCGAGGTCGACATGGACGCCGAGAGCTTGGGCCGCTCTCTCTTCATGACCTGGGAACAGGTCCGGCAACTGGCCGACTCGAACGCGGGCCTGACGATCGGCTCGCACGGGCACAGCCATCAACGGCTGGCCCGGCTCGACGACGATTCCCAGCGATCGCGAGCTGGCTGAATCGAAACGCATCCTGGAGGCTCGCCTCGGGCGCGAAGTGGCCGCGCTGGCATATCCTTACGGCTGGCCGGGCACGTACACGGCAGAGACCAAGGCGCTCGCCGCCGGTGCCGGCTACCGCCTGGCTTTCGCGTCGCGGGAAGGGACGAATCGGCCCGGCACTCCTTGACCGATACGAAGTCAGCCGGCTGGGAGTCGGCTCGGGCGATTCCGCCGCCACTGCTCCGCGCCCGGGCGGCGCTCCACGCCGCATTCGGCAAGTCCTTCCTATGAAAATAGTTCCGCCGCGGAGACGGTCTTCCTTCCTAGACCAGGGTGATCAGGACGACCTCCGGCCGGCAGAGGAACCGGACCGGCGGCGTGATCGTGCCGACGCCTCGGGTGACAAAAACCCGGCAGCATGGCCCCTGGACCAGGCCAGAGAGGTATTTTTGACCGTAACGCGACGGCACAATCGGGGCACCGCAGCCTGGCACGACAACCTGTCCCCCGTGGGTGTGGCCGGAGAGAACCAGTCCGACGCGACGGTCGCGGATGGTCTCGACGAAGTCTGGATTGTGCGACAGGAGCAGCACGGCGTCATCGTCGCCGGCGTCCCCCAAGGCCGCATCGAGGTTTTGATAATCGGTCCATAAGTCGCCGACGCCGCAGATTCGCAGCCTGGCGCCGCCCCGCTCGAGCCAGACTCCGGTGTTGTTCAGATCCGGCAGATTGGCCTCCGCCAGCGCGGCCCGCGACAAGGGGCGGTAGTTATGGAGGCCAACGTCGTCATCCCGGTAACTTCGATTGTCATGGTTGCCGCGAACCGCGAACCGGCCCAGCACCGCCTCGAGCTTGCCCAGCTCCTCGATCCCCGGCGCGATGTAACTGTGATGACGATGGACGTAATCGCCGGCCAAGGCCACAACGTCGGGCTTGAGTGCGTTGCTCATCGCCACGACGTGCCGGATATAGGCCAGAGGCACGAACGGCCCGTGGTGGACGTCGGCCAGGAGGGCCACTTTGATCCCTCGAAACGGTGGCGGCAGATTCGGCAGGGCAATCGTTTGCCGCACCACCCGGCACCATTTCGCCTCCAGAAAAGGGTAGACCCCACCGGCCACCAGTGACCCTAGGGCGGCCAGACGCGGTCCTCTTTAATAACTTGCGTCGATCCATCGCCGTCGCTCCGATTCGAAAATGAGAATCGCGTCCATCCTGGTTACGGCCTCATACCCACGATGACTTCGAACAATCTCAGGGCACCGCGACATCGACGATGTCAAAACGATGCAATTCATACATGTGTTCGCCGCCGCGTGCGGGATTGCCGATTAACGACCTTGACCGCGGGTCAATGACGAAGTCGAGATGCACGAGTGCCAGTTGGCCGATCAGGACGGGGACGTTGTCGGGGGCCTCCATGACGTCCATCGTGCAGGTTCGCCCCTGAATCGTCAACCGCACGGCATCGTACACCGCGGCCTCGATGGCACCGGTACGGGTCGGGACGCGTCTCTTATACTGTTCCCTGAGACCAAGCTGCCGGATCAAGCCGTGCCGGCAGTGAGAGGAGAGGCGCCTCCGTATCAACCAGAGCGTCGGAGACCGTGATTCTTCGAACTTGGTTGGGTGAACAGAGCCCGCGTTCCTTGGCCCAGAGGTCTTGCAGGCTCTCGATCGTGGCTTCGGTGAGGACACGGCTGGTCGTTTCGGACACCATACAGATCGACTCCCCTCGAACAATTTCCCGAGTTTTCGCCTCCACGCATTATCCTTCAAGAGTGATTGACGAACTAGCGGAATCGGCAATATCCAGCCTTTGTGAGGGTAAAACGATGCACTTTGGAAACATCGGGCTGGTTGACGCTGGTCGGCTCATGCCGTTACGATCGGCAAAGCGGGTCCGCGCGGGACGTGACCGGAGTGCAACCTCAAACTCGAGACGTGAAGCAGCGACCCAACGATGCAAATCCTCTTGACCAACGACGATGGCGTATTCGCCCCCGGCCTGCGGGCCCTCCGCAAAGAGCTGTTACGGCTGGGGGAAGTGACGGTCGTGGCGCCGGCCATGGAGCAGAGCGGGGTGGCGCATTCGATCACATTGCTATCGCCGATGGTCGTCAAACAAGTGGATGACAGTGACGGCGCCAACCTGGGCTGGATGGTCGAGGGGAGCCCGGCCGACAGCGTCAAGCTGGGCATCTGCGAGCTGTTGTCACGGCCGCCGGACCTGATCGTCTCGGGAATCAATGCGGGCTCCAACGCCGGCATCAACGTGCTTTATTCGGGCACGGTCGCCGCGGCGATCGAAGGAGCCTTCTTCAAGATCACCAGCATCGCGGTGTCGCTGGAACTGGCCGAACACTTCGATTTTGTCCATGCCGCCAAGCAAGCGGTCCGGGTGATCGAGAAGATCGTGGCGAATCGGCCGCCCAACGGCTCGCTGTTCAACGTCAACCTGCCGGCGCACTCGCGAGGCGAGCCCCGGGGGATCCGCGTCGTCCCCATGGGCCTGGGCCGCTACGGCGAGGGCTTCGAACGCAGACAAGACCCTCGCGGTCGGACCTACTACTGGATGACCTATAACCCCCCCTTCGATCTCGTAGGGCCCGAAACCGATGTCACCAGCCTTTGCGAAGGTTATATCACCGTCACCCCGCTCCACTTCGACTTGACCCGGTATGACATCATCCCCGAGGTCGCCGCATGGAAGTGGGACGCTTAAACTTCAATTGGTTGACTGACTGACTGACGGGAGAGTCCCATGCACCCACGAACTCATTCGTGTCAGATGGATGGTCGAGGAAACCGTCGCGACGGCAGAGCCCCCCTGCCCTGGCTGTTCAGCCTGGCGGCTTGCGCCCTGGCGGCGGCGGCCGGCTGCGAGGAAGAGGCGCGTCACGTGCAAAGCCGGCCCGGCAACAGAGCCGCGGCTCAGACCGGAATCAACGTCGACATCGACGTCGAGGACAGGTCCTCGACCCAGGCCAGACCCCAACCTCCACCGCGCCCGAACCAGTCCGGGCCCATCATCGGCCAGCGGACGAACGAGATCCGCAACGCCGCCCCCGAGCTGCAAAAGGGAGGCGCCAAGGTCGCCTCGACAAAGATCAAATCGGACCCCATCCCAATCGTCGGTAACGCCTACGTGTCGATGATCGGCCGGTTAGCCATTGACAACATGAAGCACGCCGTGGACCTCTTCAAAGCCGAAAATGACCGCTACCCCAAGGATTACGACGAGTTCATGACCGCGATCATCAAGCCAAACAACATCGCGCTACCCAAGCTCCCCGTCTATCAGGAGTATGCCTACGACGAGAAAGAGCACAAGCTCATCATCCTGGAATACGAGGACAGGAAATAGTTTAGAAGTTAGAATGAATGGCGAAGTCTCATGTGTTAATGTTCTGTTTCAACTCCGAACTCCTTGCGGGCCTCAGTTTGTCTCGGTGGTGGTCGGCGGGCCAAGAAATGATCTACCGTGGAACTTCCGACTGGGCCGGCGCATGCCGGGGGCCAACCGGCCATTATTAGGCCGGGACACGCTGATCCCGTCGTTGAAGCCGAGCCGGGACCCGTCTGTCGGCAAGCCGCCGGGCATGGCCAAGACCCCTCGGGGTATCGAGACCGGAGTGATCCGGTTCACCTTCCAAACGCCGTGCTCGGTCTCCTGAAAGCCCAGCGACCAAGCCGTCACGCTGGTGCCGGTGCTCATCGTCCCCGCGGATGTATTCAGGCTCCCGCTGCTAATCACCCGGAACTCGGCGAGCCCCCGTCGCGATTGCCGTCCCGCACTGGTCTGCAAGTCGCTGATCCGGACGAAGTTGAATTGGGCGTTGCTCAGGTTGGACTGGATCAATGCCCGCGTCATCGCCTCGGTGAGCACAGTCTCTCCTTGCTTGTACTGGACAGTTGGCGTCAAATGCGCCAGCACTCGATCGGCATCCGAGTTCTGCACCGCTCGACCCAAGTCGTAAACGACCTGCTCGATCCGCTCGTTATCGGTCACCCAGACCCACTCGATCAAGACACCGCCACCGCCATCACCATCGCCACTCCAGCACGGATCGCGTACTTGCCTTGCTGCGTGACCTTGAGCGCCAGCAGAAAGGCTCCAGCCAGCAGCAATAACCCTCCCGCCAGGAACGTGGGATCCTCCGAAAGATACGTCATCGCGATCAACTCCTCAGATCCGCGGCACCAGATCATCTTAATTCGAGAAGAAGCAGAGACCAGAAACGACGGAGAGCGAGCCACGGCACAAGCCTTTACAGCCTCTGACAAGTGTCCTACCTCTTAGGATTATAGGTGTTGACCGCCGTTTGAAAGGGGGAATCCGAAAAAAATGGACGGCCATTGGGAAAACGACCACAATTTAGTGGCGGGCGACTCGTTTCGGCAAGTTCCGCGGGCCGTTGGTTCCGCTCGGACAGCGGGCCAGATTGATTCGGATCAGTTCGGGTTGTCGGCTTTGCGTGGCGCGGCTTTTTCTTCGTCGAGCTTCTTGGCGGCCTCGGCCTTCTTTTCGGCGGGCGCGGCGGCGTCCTTCTTGGCCTTCACTTGGCCTTGGTTCTTCGCCTGGTCAGGCGGCCTGGCGTTGAGGACCATCTGAGGGATCGTCGGCCAAGGTCACGGGGGTCAGGTTATACTGGGGCTCCCAGTCGACGGGCCGGAGTTTGAGGGAGGTTTCGAGGAAGCTGGAAGAGGGTCGAGGTGACCTTGGGCTCAAGTCGCAGCAACTTGTAGCCGTGGAATGCGGAGGGGAAGAGCTCGACCTTGTTGAGCCGCTGGCGCTCGACCAGGTGTCGGACCGATTGGGCGGCGTCCTTGGAGGCATTGTCGCGTTCGCCGGCCAAGATCAGGAGAGGAACCCGCGGAGCGAGCGAGGCCACGACATGCCCCAGCACATAACCGAAGCCTTCGGGCATGGGAGAGACCAGCACCAAGGCATTCAAGTCACTGGGGCGACCTTCGGTCGTGACCGCCGCGCCGGGCTGGATGGCCCAGGCGCCGACCAGGTTCGCCGAATCACCCAAGGCGATCACGCCCAGCTTCGCCAAGTTCAGGTCACCCCGGTTGTGCCGGTCGACCAGAAAAAAATAGCCGGCTTGCAAGTCTTCGACCAGTTGTGGCCGCTCGCTGGCTGTGAGGGCTCTGCGAGGGTTCTGGCCTTGCCCGCGCAGGTCCATGCTCAAAACGGCGTAGCCCAGCCCCTGCAGGTGCTCGGCCAACCCCTGGCCCTTGAGCTCGAGCACGGCGTCCTCGAAATCCTTGCGCGACCGACCCATCTCGTGAACGAGCATGACCGCCGGCGCGCTGGAGCCAAGCTTGGAGGGATAGTACGAAGTGGCCAGCGGAGCCCCGTCGAACGAGCGGATCCGGAAGGTGTAATGAAAGCTTCCGGGTACGGGCCGGGCCGGCATGCCGGCGGCCCGGGCCAGCGGATCGCCCGCTTCGGGACGGGCCTTCTTCAACGGGACGCCTCCCTGGTCGCGGATTCGTGCCCGCGCCGCCACGATTCGGACGTGGTGGCTGCTGCTGCGCCAGTACCACCCCGGCCAGCACCAGCACCGTCGCCAGTGCCACCCAATACCTCCGAGCCAACGTCTTGTGCCGGTCTCGCATCGCGATCCCTCCCGCCGCTTATCGATCTCCCGCGACGTCTCCATCGTTCCTCGGGAACCCTATTCTTTATCGTAAGGTCAGTCGGGACAATGGACAAGCGCAAAGTATCATAAGACGCCGACGAAAAATCTGAACCAAGCCGAGAAAAAACCGGGAACACGGCGCGGCCCGCGCGGACACTATATGGCTGGTCAGACTGGTGCGGTGATCTTTTACGGACCTGTTCTGTTGACTGTCGGGACGAGCGGACGGAGCGACCATGAGTGCCCCAATGCGGGAAGCGACACACACTTACCGTGGAAGCCGAGAAGGACTGGGTGAGCCCTTGCAGACGCTTTTCGGCGTCGGCACGCTGGCCGGTCTGACGGACGGCCAGCTCCTGGAACGGTTCGCGGACGGGCGTGGGGAGGCGGCGGAGGCGGCCTTCACGGCCTTGGTGGAGCGACACGGTCCGATGGTGCTGGGCGTCTGCCGGGCGGTGCTGGGCGACCGGCACGACGCCGAGGACGCCTTTCAGGCCACGTTCCTGGTCCTGGCGCTGCGGGCCGGATCGATCCGGCGGGGGGACGCGGTGGCAAGCTGGCTTTATAGTGCGGCCCGCCGCGTGGCGCTGCGGGCCCGGCGCCAGGCCGCCCGGCATCGCGAGCGAGAGCGGCGGCGAGCCGCCCAGGCCGGGGCGGCGGAGGCGGTCTCCGCGCCACCGGCGGACTCCTGGCCCGAGCTGTACGAGGAGCTCGATCGGCTCCCCGAGCCGTTCCGGGCCGCGGTGGTGCTCTGCGACCTGGAGGGACACTCCTACGAACAGGCCGCCGGCATGCTCCACTGCCCGGTCGGAACGGTCCAGAGCCGGCTGGCGCGAGGACGCCAACGCCTCCGAAAACGCCTGGAAAGCCGGGGATTGTCGTCGGCCGTCGTGCTGGTCGGCACCGGCGCCGGGCTGACCACGCGATCGGCCACGGCGGCCGTGTCATCACGCCTGGCGACGGCCATCGCCAAAACGGCGGTGGCCATCGCGGCAGGGCAAACGATCGCCGGGAGTGGTCCCGAAGCACGGTCGCAGGTTTGGTGGGAACAGAGATCAGGAGACTGCTCATGACTCGGGCACTGACGGTTTTGACGATGCTCATGATGGCCGGATTGGTCGCGGCCGCTGGGATCGGGCTGGTGATCGCCGGTCAGCGCGACGATTCGAAACCCGAATCCCATCGCCGGGACCGCGAAGAAGGACGCCGGCCCGATTCACGTCCGCGTGGTCGACGTGCAGGGAAGAGCCGTGCCGGGGATCCCGGTTGAATTGATCGGACCCGACTTCGACCCGCCACGCTCATTCCGAACCGACGCCGAGGGGCACGTCAGCCATCCCGCGCGACGATCGCCGCTGATGGGACTCTTTTGTTCGCCAGGCGCGACGATCGAGTCCCTGGCCTGGGCACAAGCGTCTCAGCCAAACTCAAACCGGCCGCCGGAACGCCGGCCGACCCTATCGTCATGAAGCTCCTGCCTCTGACTCACCGTGTCGAAGGCTCCGTCGTGGACCGCGAGGGAAAACCGATCGCCGGGGTCGAGATCGCAGCCGAACGCCCTGAGCCACCCGACCAACGGATCGGTGCTCCTTTCGCTCCATATGCTGGGCATCAGACCGAGCACGCTCCTGGCTGGAGCGGTCACGGACCAGACAGGGCGGTTTGTGTTGATGTTACCTCAGGAGGCGAATGTCGACCTCAAAGCCTCGCACCCGCATTACATCGGCGAAAGTGGCGCTCAAGCCGGATTCCCGAACCCTCGAGCCGATCATCCTCAAGCCGGCCGGAAGAATCATCGGCACGGTGACCGACTACGACGACCGGCCGTGCCGGTCGCGGGGGTGACCGTCGGCGCCCAGCTCATCGAGTGGCACAAACGAGATCGTCGCCGGGGGCTGGGGCGACGCCATGACCGATGAACAGGGCCGGTTCGCCATCAGTCGGCCTGGAGCCGCGGCGTTCATAACTTGCTATTCATCAGAGCGCGGGGCCGCCTCCAAGCCACGGCTCAAGCCGTGGAGGGAGTGCGCGTGCGGGCCGGCGCCGACACGCCGGTCGACCTGACACTGATCGAGGGCCGGCCCTTGCGCGGAGTCGTGATCGACCAGGAGACCGACCGACCCGTGGCCGGAGCCTTGGTCGGCTGTTACGGCCCGGCACGGCCCCAATCCGGAGGCGCCGTCCAGAACCAACTTACCGACGAACAGGGACGTTTCACGTTTTACCTTCCTCCCGGCGAGCAACACGTCTACATCATGGATGGCAGCTCGTTCGGCCGTCTGGCCAGCCGGACCGTGGTATTGCCCGACCAGGGTGAAATCGAGCCGGTGCGACTGATGCGCACCAGCGCGGCGACCCTCGCATCCCGCTACGGGATTGCGAAGGCCGCACTCCAGCCGGCCGAACCGGCCGAGGCAAAGGCCGGAATTCCACCGACCCAACAAGCCGACGCGAACGACCATGAGGTAGCAAAAGCCGAGTCGAAAAAAATGAACGCAATGATGAAGGCCGAGATCCGGCCGCGTCAACCGCTCCTGGCGAAGGCCGAAGAGAAACGGAAAACGCCAGTCCTGAAACTTCGCGCGGTGACCGGCCACGTCCGCGACCCTCAAGGCCGGCCTGTGCCTGGCGTCAGCGTGTATGTCAATCCCGAACCCGGTGCCGAACCATTCGATTCCGCGGTTACCGACCGCGATGGCTTGTTTGTGCTCCCGGAACTCCCTCGCCGTCCGCTCCAGATCAACCTGAATCGACCGCGCTTCCTGATCCAGACGGAAGCCCTCCCGGCCGATCGCGACGCGGTGGAATGGACGTATGGCGCAGAGCCTGAAGTGCCAAACAAACGGCTGGCCGCTACCACGGAAGACGAGCCGGTCCCTCCCGGGCTTCGCCAGCGGTTGACGTTCGTCGATCTGGACGCGCCGCGGTAACGACGAGCTGAGCGATGGTCCCGGCGGCGGTGGCAACGACTTGAATCGGCTGCCGCGCGGCATCCACAAAATGGGCGATGCCTATTTCCGGGTCGGCGAGATGATGGTTCATGTCCAGGGTCAGATGACTCCTGGACTACCCCGGGCCGTCAAGGGGATTACGGTCCAGGCTCGTGGCAATCGGCTCCACATCCTGCACGCGACCCAGTGGGTCGTCGACCCGGGAACAATGATCGGAGCCTATCTCATTCATTACACCGACGGGTCTGATGAGCGGATTCCGATCGTCTACGGGCGAAACCTCGTCAACTGGTGGAGCTTCCCGGGCGGCGAAGGAGGAGCCGACTGGGGCTCGAGTCGCCTGGACGGGATCGAACGACTCGCTCGAACAGAACGCTGGCATCAAGATTCGCTTGTTCGCCACAACCTGGACCAACCCGCACCCGGAGAAAGAGGTCGCGACCCTCGACATCCTCTCCGCCGGCACAGACTGCGACCCGTTCCTGGTGGCCGTCACCCTGGAACGGGACAAGTAAGAAGCTGTCCCGGAAGGTCTTTGTAGGGTGCTCTGTGAGCACCGATCAGAGGTGCTTTGCCGAACTCGGTGCTCACAGAGCACCCTACGATAAGGCCACCGCCGCTTCCGAGATAGTCTCCAAGAGACTCGATGCTGACGCTTCGGCTTGGTCGAAGCCGGCTCGCTCCGGCAACTCCTGGGTTGCAACCGACCGCCGCTCGATCCATCCTGAATGAGACGAACGGGTGTATGATCGCCCCGAAGTCGGACAAACGGATCGATCGATCGAAGGCATCAACCCAGGAGCCGATTCCATGAGCGAGACCTCTTTCTCCTCCATCCACGTCGGTGCGGCCAACGCGTCGCCAGTTCGGGCGGGCCGTGGCAAGCTCGGCCGTCGGTATCATGGCCGCGCCGGCGATCGTGCGCGGCCGGAACCTGAACGAGAAACTCAACATCGCCATGATCGGCGTGGGAGGCCGGGGCGGGTCCAACCTGGGCGATGTCGCCTCGGAGAACATCGTGGCCCTGTGCGACGTGTACGAGCCGGCGATCGACCGGGCCGCGGTGCGCCATCCCCAGGCACGCCGGTTCCGCGACTTCCGCAAGCTCTTCGACCACGCCCGCGAGTTCGACGCGGTCGTCGTGAGCACGACCGAGCACACCCACGCCTTCGCCACCCTGCCGGCCTTGCAACTGGGCAAGCACGTCTATTGCGAAAAGCCGCTGACCTACAACATCTGGGAGGCCCGCGTCATTCGCGAGGCGGCCGCCAAGGCCAAGGTCGCCACCCAGATGGGAACCCAGATCCACGCCGGCGACAACTACCGCCGCGTCGTGGAGCTGATCCAGACCGGAGCCATCGGGCCGGTGCACGAAGTGCACGTCTGGGTGGGACGAGCCTGGGGCCGGCAGTCGGAGGAGGCGGCCAAGCGACACCACGACATCGTCTTCGTGACCGAGCGGCCCGCCGAGGCAACGCCGGTTCCCACGGGGCTGGACTGGGACTTGTGGCTCGGCCCCGCACCCGCGCGGCCGTTCAACGAGGTCTACTTCCCCGGTCCGAAATGGTACCGCTGGTGGGATTTCGGCAACGGCACCATGAGCGACCTGGGCAGCCACTGGAACGACCTGCCGTTCTGGGCCCTCAAGCTCCAGGCGCCGCTGACGATCGAGGCGTTCGGCCCGCCGCCCCATCCGGAAATCGCCCCGGCGTCGATGCACGCGACCTACGAATACGGCCCGCGCGGCGACATGCCGCGCGGTCAAGGTGCACTGGTATCAAGGCGAAGAGAAGCCGGAGCCGTGGCAAGCCGGCGCAATCCCCAAGTGGGAGAGCGGCGTTCTGTTCGTCGGCGACAAGGGAATGCTGCTGGCCGACTACGGCCAGCACGTGCTCTTGCCGGAGAAGGAATTCCGCGACTTCGTCCGCCCCAAGCCGTTCATTCCCAAGTCGATCGGCCATCACGCCGAGTGGATCCACGCCTGCAAGACCGGCGCGCCCACGACCTGCAACTTCGAGTACGCGGGCTGGCTCACCGAGGCCAATCACCTGGGCAACGTCGCCTACCGCGCCGGCAAGAAGCTCGAGTGGGACGCCGCCAAGCTCTACGCCACCAACGCCCCCGAGGCCGAGCCGTTCATCCGCCGCGATTACCGCAAGGGCTGGACCTTGGTCTGAGGACCGCCATCCGGCAATGAGAACATCGCGCATGCAGGAATATGACAGGAGCAGCAAGTGGCTGATCAAGCACCACGGTGGCTCGATCCTCCGCATGGCGGGCGCCCGTGACATCGCCACTTGGAAGGCGCTCCAGGCCGAGCTGGTCCAGCCCCGGCGACTCCCCGACGGCTTGATCGAAGTCCGGGGCCAAGGCCAGGATACGCCCGACTACTATATCCTGGAGATCGCCACCTATCCCGATGTCCGTATCGCCCAACAGGTTGTCGACGACATGGCGCTCGTGTATCTCGACCGCCACGTCCTCCCCGAGGTCGTGGTGCTTTTTCTTCATCCCAAGGGAAATG
This sequence comes from uncultured Planctomycetota bacterium, assembly GCA_963720335.1. Taxonomy (GTDB): domain Bacteria; phylum Planctomycetota; class Planctomycetia; order Isosphaerales; family Isosphaeraceae; genus CAVRFS01. The sequence continues at coordinate 18,471 of CAVRFS010000101.1, forward strand.
TCGAGGCCACCAGCGCCGTGACCCACCGCAGCCGCCAAGGCTGGACGGATTGGCAGGCTTCTTGGAAGATCGTCAAGCTGTGGGAGGTCCCCGCCGCGGACTTGCTGGCGGCCGGCGACGTTGGCTTGATCCCATGGGTTCCCCTGACACGGTTCGATGATCCACCCGAGTCGATCTTCCGCGAGTGCCGCGCCCGCATCGATCACGACGCCCCACCCGAAGAACACGAAAACCTGCTGGCCGTGACCCAAGTCCTGGCCGGTTTGCGGTATGATGATCCTGGGCTGTTTCAACTATTGGGAGGACGCAAGGCCATGATCGAATCCCCGGTGCTTCAGAAACTCCTGCAAGAAACGAGGCAGGAAACGAGACAGGAAACGAAACAGGAAGATGATCCTCAGATTCCTCGAGGCTCGCTTCCGAATCGCGGCTCCCGACATCGAAGCCGAGTTGAATTCCATCGACGACGAGGAGCGACTTAATGAACTCATCGATCTCGCCGCAACCTGTCCTGATCTCGACTCTTTCTGCAAACATCTATCGCCTTGAAGCGGGAGGACGCAAGGCCATGATCGAATCCCCGGTGCTCCAGAGACTCCTGCAAGAAACGAAACAAGAAACGAGACAGGAAACGAAACAGCAAGATATCCTCAGACTCCTCGTGCTTCGCTTTCGAATCGCGGCCGCCGACCTTGAAGCTGAGTTGAGTTCCATCGACGATGAGGAGCGGCTTGATCTACTCTTTGATCTCGCCGCAACCTGTTCTGATCTCGACTCTTTCCGCAAACATCTATCGCCTTGAAGCGGGAGCACGCAAGGCCATGATCGAATCCCCGGTGCTTCAGAGACTCCTGCAAGAAACGAGACAGAAGGATATCCTCAGATGCCTCGTGGCTCGCTTCCGAATCGCGGCTCCCGACATCGAAGCCGAGCTGAAGTCCATCAACGACGACGAGCGACTCAATGAACTCATCGATCTCGCCGCAACCTGTTCTGATCTCGACTCTTTCCGCAAACAACTGTCGCCGTGATCGCCGGCTCTCCAGATAGATGGCCGGCGATTATTTGCCGGCTTGGTCGGGCCGTTGTCCCTTCTTGGCTGGGATCCGCAGGCTCTGGTTTTGCATAAGGATCCGGTCGTTCATTTGGCTCAGGACATTGAGCTCTTGGTAAAGTTGACGCACTCGCGCGGCGTCTTCGGCCCTCGCGGCCCGCTTCTTGGCCAGGATTCGCTCCCGCTCGGCGTCTGCCTGGGCACGGGCGGCTTCCTCCCGTTCCATGGCGACCGTCCGCAATCGCTGCTCCTCGGCACGGGCGGCTGCCGCCCGTTCGGCGGCGATCGCCCGCGATCGCTGCTCCTCGGCGCGGCGGTGGAGCGCAAGGTTCCAGAGGGCCGACACCAGCAACAGGGCAAACACCGCGATGATGGGAACCAGCGCCCGGTTCGAGACTCGGAACTTCCGTGCTCCTCTAAAGTCCATGAGACTGTCTCCTGGGAACCGTCATTTCGATGAGATGTGGAGCAGCCCCCCGCGGCTGTTGAGAACCTGCCAGCCGAGGACGGCTGGACCACATCCGTTCACCCGGAATGGGGCAAACAACCGATACCAGATGCGTGCTGATCTTATTCGGATCGTGAGGACAGATCCACCTCAAAAATTGAGCGGTCCGCAGGCTGTCAGGCTGTCGCCGCTGATTCGACTGAACGAAGTCTCACTACGCATGAGCGGACAAACCCAGGGTTAAGACCAATACCGTCGAATTAGCCATAAAACACGTGGGGAACACGAGTTCGAACTCTTCACCCCGGAGGGTTGGACATCCATAGCCAGTGGCACTTGCCGCCCCTGGAATGATCCCCCGTGTAATGATTTTCCGCTCCGTCGGGACGGGGCCCTCCAGAGCGCGTCGCGATTCGTTCGCACACGCGCGGGAACCCCCTCCTGACCCTGGGCTGATGAAAAGTTGGCGTTGACCGTGCTCAAGGGGCGATCCCGATTCCGGCGTCGTTGATGGTGTGGAGCGGGTTTCCTAACCCGCTTGGATGCGCAAGGAGGGAACCAGCGGGTTAGGAAACCCGCTCCA
>CAVRFS010000102.1:0-71391 GCA_963720335.1 uncultured Planctomycetota bacterium
CAGTTGTCAGTTGTCAGTTGTCAGTTGTCAGTTGTCAGTTGTCAGTTGTCAGTTGTCAGTTGTCAGTTGTCAGTTGTCAGTTGTCAGTTGTCAGTTGTCAGTTGTCAGTTGTCAGTTGTCAGTTGTCAAGTTGTCAGTTGTCAGTTCTTGAACGCTTCACCAGATTCTGCTCAAGCGGCCACAGCCGGGGTTTTGACGGTCTTGAGGATATCGTCGATGATTTCGTCGGCCTGAATATTCTCGGCCTGGCCTTCGAAGTTGAGAATCAGGCGGTGCCGCAGGGCAGGGTGGTGCGCAGGCCCTCAGGTCTTCGCGGGAGACATGGTAGCGGTGGTCGAGGATGGCGCGGATCTTGGCGGCCAGGATCATGGCCTGTGCGCCGCGCGGGCTGGATCCATAGCGAACGAAGCGCCTGGTTTTTTCGCCGGCCAGCGGGTTTTCCGGGTGGGTGGCCAGGACGAGGGATACACCATAGCGCCGCAGGTCATCCGCGATCGGGATCTGCCGGGCCAGACGCGACAGCTCGACGATCCGCTGGCCGTCAAAGACCGGCTGGGCGTGGGCTCGACCGCCTCGGTGGTCCGGTCCAGGATCAGTCTCCAGCTCCGTGCGGTCGGAAACTTGACCAGCAACTTGAAAAAGAAGCGGTCGAGCTGGGCCTCGGGCAGCGGATAGGTCCCCTCCATCTCCAGCGGGTTCTGCGTGGCCAGAACGAAGAACGGCGGTGCAAGCCGATGCGTCGTACCGGCGACGGTCACCGACCGCTCCTGCATGGCCTCGAGCAGGGCGGACTGGGTCTTGGGCGTGGCGCGGTTGATCTCATCGGCCAGCAGGAGATTGGCAAAGATCGGGCCGCGCCGAAACTCGAATTTGCGGGTGCCTTCCGGCGTTTCGAGCATGACGTTGGTGCCGATCAAGTCGGCCGGCATGAGATCGGGCGTGAACTGGATGCGCGGAAACTTCAGGCTGAGGGCGTCGGCAAGCGTCCGCACCAATAACGTCTTGCCCAGCCCCGGCACCCCTTCGAGCAGCACATGTCCGCCGGCGATCAACGCGGTGAGCGTGTCGTCGACGATCTCGGAAAGGCCCACAATCACCTTACCGACTTCAGCTGCGCAGCGTCTCGAAGTCCGCCCGGAACTGGTCGAGCTGCCCTTTGACTTCGTCGGTTGTCCCGGATGCAGTCATGTACGCGGTTCCTCAGATCGAGTTTTCGTCTGGCGATGGATTCGGCGAAAAGTTGAATGGCGCCTAAGAAGCTAAAGCGTCAAATGCTGTGTGAAGGGAGCGACACGTTGAAAAAGAAACGACGAGCTGGGACATCAGTCGAACACAATAACCGACCGGAGGATGCGTTTGCAAATATAAGACTGAACGGATTTCGCCCACAGCCGATGGCTGCGAAAGCCTGCGTGAAGCGGCAACATTGCTGAAAGTCGTCATCACCGATCTCTCAGACAAGAAATGGTTTAGATTCCGCAGGCGAAACGGGTCGGTACACGCGCCTACGCTCGTCGCTCGGCGTGCGGATTTGCCTGCACGTTCGGCAGTGCCACGTCCTTAATCCCAGAGCAATTCATCCGTTCTACCGAGATCGGAACAACGACTTCGTAGTCCGGGACGAACGCCGAACGCGCGCTCTACCCATTCTACCTATACTGTACAGTGTGTTGCGGATTCGTCAAAGTACATGTGCCATTTCTGGGATGGACCACGATCCGAGCCGTTTGTCCAGACCGAACTTAAGGCGCGACCGCTTCTGAAGCCACGTCGAGGTATTTGCGAGATAACTTCGAAATCCTATTAAGCCTGCGCGGAAACGGCATTGCGGCACCGCGATGACTTCCGTGATGCCCGCGGCTATCGCGGCCGTTCAGGTGGGCTGAGCGTCTTCAGCGGTTCGTCGGATGCCAACTCGGTTGCACCGGCAGGTGCTCAATGCAATGATCGACTGGTTCCTTGGGTGCGACGATCGAACCTCCGCTTTGGATCTAACGAATTATCGCAGCCGACGCGCTCCGCGGGCCGCTGATTTTGGTCGTTAGAACACTGGAGTGCTTTGCATGGGAATGTCCTGCGGTGTATATGCCGTTACGCCGGTAGAACTGTGGCGCCTGCGGGCTGCCCCGAAGACAATTCGTGATTTCCTCGCCGCGACATCGGCTCCCTCGTTGAGCTTGGAAAAGGCTTGGCATGGCCTGCATTTCCTTCTGACCGGCTCCGCTTGGCAAGCGGAGGGCGTCTTGAGCTTCCTCGTCTCCGGCGGCGAACCATTGAGTGACGTCGACCTCGGTTATGGGCCAGCGCGGTTCTTCCAACCGGACGCGACTCAGCAGTTAGATGTCGTCCTATCGCGATTCTCCGACGACGACCTGTGGAGCCGCTTCGATCCTGCTAGGATGGAGGCAGAAGGCATTTACCCCGGCATCTGGGATGAGCCGGAACAAGACTTGCGGGACGAGTACCTGACGTATTTCCATAATTTGAAGGCGTTTGTCCGGCAAGCGAGTGAGAACGGGAATGCCGTGATCGTCAACATCGGCTGAACCGGCCCACCAGTGGCCGACTTCGCTGAGTTCTGCAAAACGCTTGTGCGCCGACCTCAGCCCGACCCGAGATTCGCGGCACAGCGCAGAGATCCTACAGTGGTAGACTCTTTTAACTTTGCCGATCACGGGGACGAACCGAAGCTCTGCCACACCAAGCTGGTGTCCGGCGAGGGATCTCGAAAAGCCGACGCGTGCTCAACTGGCGGCCGGGGCGGCTGACTGACCCTGCCCGCAGCGACTTTTGACGCCGGCGGATGAGCAGCCACCGCACCAAGAGCAGGCCCAGGGCGATTACGGGAATCCAGGGAATGAGCGCGTACCAACACGAGCGAGAGGGATGTGAAAAAAGTGCCGAGGTTCTCCACGGAACGGAAGAACGTCCGGCTGATTTGGGTCGAGTATGTGGGCGCGACCGGCGGCTTGTAGTCTTTCCACTCCGTCGCGTTGATCGTGACAGTGCTCAGGTCGGCGCGATTGGACAGGAAGCGGAGCCGGCCTTGCATCTGCTCGGCTTCGCCGCGGACCCGGCTCAGCTCGCGCTCAACGTCCAGGATGTCCTTGAGATTGCCGGTCGACGCGGCGAGGTGCTTGACCAGGCGCTTCTCTTCCTCCTGCTTGTTGCGAATGCGGGCCTCGAGGTCGAAGTATTCTTCGGTCACGTCCTGCGTGCCGACGTGGTTTCGCCGCACTTCCCCCAAGCGGCTGACGGCGGCCGCGAACGGAGCAAACCGGTCGGCGGGCACGCCGCACCCGCCATGTGCCGTGGCCCCGCTCGCTCGTTTCGCTGCTCTGTTCCGACTCGGCCAGGAATCCGCCGTGATCCGTGATCAGCTTGAGGATCGCTCGCTCGGTGTTGTTCAGACTCTCGACGATCAGGTCGATGCTGGCGTCATAGATCATTCTACGCGAGATAACGCCGGCAGACGGAGGGCCAGGAGTTTGGGCTTCGCCGCTGGTGGCAGGTGGCGAAGATGCCGCAGTTTTGTCTTGTTCTCCGCGCGTTGTGTCCACCGTGTAGTTGCCCAGCGCGAGCCCGATCTGTTTGAGATTGGAGTGCTCCGCGGCCTCCCGGGCGGCCTCCTCGGCACAGCCGCCGGAAGTGAACGCGGGCAAGAGCGCGGCCAGACCGACGAAAACCGCCCTGATGATCCATGCGCCATGACGCTCTTCAGAAGGCAGATGATAGGACCGCATGAAGTAACTCCCTAGCCGCTGATGGATGATCTGATGGTATGAATTGAGACGATGGATATTGTCGCCGCTTTGGCGCGTTCCCGCTAGCCTGACAGCGATCAAGCCAGCGGCCGTAAAACCCGCGCCGTCCCATCGGGTACGCGACGTCGTGTCCCGACGAGCGGCCTCCCGACTCCTTCGCCGTCCAGGGACGTCGCCCACTGCTGCGGTACGTCCCCCCCTTCAAAAGGGGGGGCAGGGGGGGTTAAAAGGCATAGCCAGTACGTTGGACCGATGCGACAAATCCGCGGAGGCCAGTCGTCCCGGAACCGCGCTCCAGGCTGCGGTTACGCGGGGATACCCCCCCTGCCCCCCTTCTCAAGGGGGGGACGACGCGCAACGCAATCCGGATGAAGACAAGGCTTGTACAAGACCAACTTTTCAACACCCCAGCCTGCCCTTCTTCGCAAGGGGGGGAAAGCGATCGCTCGATCGCGGCAAATTTCGATCGCACGCAACAAAAACACCCATCTCGAAACCGTCCCACCGTCACGGTCAACACGAACTTTTCAACACCCCCGAGTTAGGGCCGTTTTTGTGAGGGATCGATCGGAATCCAAGAAAATCGAAGTTGAACGCCGGGCCAGACTTCACGACACTCTTCTTTTGTCCATCAGCGGAAAAAGGAGGGTCTCTCGAATGGCGCAAGGCGCGGAACATCGATTTGCCAACCCGTGGAAAATCGATGATGCCCTGGAAACGTACAGCGTTCGCCACTGGGGCAAGGATTATTTCGGGATCAACGCCAAGGGGCACGTGACGGTTCATCCCAACAAGGACCCCGGCCAGTCGATCGACCTCAAGGAACTGGTCGATCAGCTCCAGGAGCGCGGCATCCAACTGCCGATCTTGCTTCGCTTCACGGACATCCTCCGCCATCGCGTCGGCGAGATCCACGACGCCTTCCGCACGGCCATCCGCGAATACGACTACCAGGGCAATTATTGCTGCGTCTACCCGATCAAGGTGAACCAGCAGCGGCACGTCGTCGAGGAGATCCTCGATTTCGGCAAGCCGTACCATTTCGGACTCGAGGCCGGCTCGAAGCCCGAGCTGCTGGCCGTGCTCGCCCTGACCGAAGCCCCGGATACGCCGATCGTCTGCAACGGCTTCAAGGACGACGAGTTCATCAAGATGACCGTGCTCGCCCGCAAGATCGGCAAGCAGGTCATCCCGATCGTCGAGAAGTTCACCGAGCTCGAGTCGATCGTCCGCCACAGCCAGGAGCTCAACGTCCGGCCGGTGATCGGCGTGCGGGTCAAGCTCGCGACCCGAGGCGCGGGCCGGTGGAAGTCGAGCGCCGGCTTTCGATCCAAGTTCGGCCTGACCTTGTCCGAGGTCCTGGAAGCGCTCGAGTATCTCAAGCAGCGCGACATGGCCGATTGCCTTCAGCTCGTGCACTTCCACATCGGCAGCCAGATCACCAACATCCGCAACATCAAGGCGGCCTTGACCGAAGCGGCCCGGATCTACGTGGAGATGGTCCGCGTCGGGGCCGGGGTCAAGTACCTCGACGTCGGCGGCGGCCTGGGCGTCGACTACGACGGCTCGCAATCCGACTTCGTGTCGTCGGTCAACTACACGCTGCAGGAATACGCCAACGACGTCGTCTTCCGCATCAAGAACGTCTGCGACGAGGCCGAGGTCCCGCACCCGACGATCTTCTCCGAGTCGGGCCGGGCCATGGTCGCCTACCACAGCGTGCTCGTCTTCGACGTGCTCGGCGTCTCCAACTTCGACCAGTACCAGGCACCGCCCGGAGATCCCCGAGGATACCCCGCAGCCGATCACCGACCTGTTCGGCATCCACCGCGAGCTCTCCAAGAAGAACTACCTGGAGAGCTATCACGACGCACTCCAGGCGGTGGACGAGGCCATGAGCCTCTTCAACCTCGGCCACCTGACGATCGAGCACCGGGCCCTGGCCGAACGGCTCTTCTGGGCACTCTGCAACAAGCTCCTGAACATGGTGCGCGAGCTGGATTACGTTCCCGAAGAGCTCCAGGGCATGGAAGCCTTGCTGTCGGACACCTACACCTGCAACCTGTCGATCTTCCAGTCGATGCCCGATAGCTGGGCGATCAAGCAGCTTTTCCCGATCATGCCGATTCACCGCCTGGGCGAACGACCGGTCCGCCGCGGGGTCCTGGGCGACATCACCTGCGACTCGGACGGCAAGATCGACCAGTTCATCGACCTGCGCGACGTGCGCAACACCCTGGAGCTGCACCCGTTCGACGGCCAGCCCTATTACCTCGGGGCGTTCCTGCTCGGGGCCTACCAGGAGATCCTGGGCGACCTGCACAACCTCTTCGGCGACACCAACGCCGTTCACGTCAGCCTCGACGAGAACGGCGAGGTCGAGTTGAACGACGTCATCAAGGGAGACACGGTCCGCGAAGTGCTGCATTACGTGCAATACTCGGCCGACAAGCTGATCAGCAGCATGCGCAAAGACGTCGAGCGCGCCGTCCGCGCCGGCAAGATCACCCTGGACGACGCCCGGCAGTTGCTCCACTTCTATGAATCGGGGATGGAAGGATACACGTACATGGAATGAGAAGAGAGATTTAGCCACGGATGAATACAGATGGAACACGGATGAAAACAGACATAACATTATCTTAATTTGTTGAATGTCACATCCGTGTTCCATCTGTGTTAATCCGTGTTCATCTGTGGTTAGAACTGGATTCCGCCCGACGGAGGAGAATTCCGGTCCAGTCGCCGGGTTTCAGACGCATTGATCATTATGGTTTTCAGAAGCGCAACGCGACTCACAACTTGACAGTTCACCTTGACTGCTGGAGCCCGCATCATGTCCGAGCAATGGGGATGGGCCGGTCGGCTCTTGGTCGTGGGGATGTTTGGATTCTTGCTCGGTGTGCCGAGCGTGGCGCAGGGGCACTCGACCGCCTCGCTTTTCACCCCGGTTTCGTCGCGGAGCTTTCCCCCTTGCGAAGGGGGGGTAGGGGGGGTGGTCCCCGGCGGAACACCGGCTTGGTACGCGGTTCGAGTCCGGCTGGACCTGGCGGGGGCACCCGCCAAAGCGCAGAGTGAGCCGCTTCGGTCGAAGTTGTTGGTTATGCCCAGTTCACCCCCCCTGACCCCCCTGACCCCCCCTTCGCAAGGGGGGGAAAGGGATCGCGCGGTCGCGGGTAAAGTCGAGCTCTCTCTTCTCCCCAGGCGCACACTTCGGGAATCATCCGATTGGCGGCTTACCAGCCACCCGCCATCAAGAGACGCTCCGCGCCTCCGGCTGCCGAAGCCGCCCCGATCCCGTCGCGGCCGAGGAAGCACGCGAATTACGCTCCTTCGAACGGTTCCTGTCGCTGCTCGAAAAGAACCCACGCCGCGGCACGGCTCTCGACCGCGTGTACGGTTACCACGTCGAACGCGGCTCGCTCGACTCTTTCATCAAGTCTTATCAGGATCGCGTCGCCAAGAACCCGAATGATGGCACCGGCTGGCTGATCCTCGGCCTGCTCGAAGGCCAGCGCGGACAGGATGCCGCCGCCGTCGCCGCCCTGCGACAGGCCGAGGCCACCCGACCCGACGATCACCTGCCCCCCTACTACCTCGGACAGGCCCTGGTCCTGGTCGGCCAGCCCGAACAGGCCGCCGCCGCTTTCGAACGCGCTCTCGAACGAAAACCGCCGCGGAACGACCTCCTCGAAATCTTCCAGGCCCTCGGCCGCGTCTACCAGCGCACCCAGAAAAACGACCAGGCCCTTCAGGTCTGGAACCGGCTCGAAGCCCTCTTCCCCAACGACCCTCGCGTCCAGGAACAGATCGCCTCCGCACTCGCCGAGGAGAACCAGCCCGCCCAGGCCCTGCCGCGCTTTGAGGCTCTCGCCAAGAAAGCCACCGACCCCTTCCGGCAGGTCCAGCTCGCCATGCAGGCCGCCGACTTGAAGGTCCGGCTCGGACAGATCCGACCAGGCCCTGCACGACTTCGAGACCATGCTGGCCAAGCTCAGGCCCGATAGCTGGCTCCATCGCGAGGTCCGCCGCAAGATCGAGGAGGTCTTCCTCCGCAACGACGACCAGGCCGGCCTGGTTTCCTATTATGAAGAATTGGACCAAGAAAGAGCCCGAGGACATCGAGGCCCTGGTCCGACTGGGCCGCACCCTCGCGGGCATGGGACGCGCCGCCGAGGCCCAGGCCTGGTACGAAAAGGCGATCAAGCTCGCCCCGACTCGCCGCGACCTGCGGCTGGCCCTGATCTCCCAGCTCAACCAGGACCAGAAGTATGCCGAGGCCGCCGCGCAGTACGAGGCGCTCGACCAGGCCGACCCCAACAATCCCGACACGCTCCGCGACTGGGGCGCGCTGGTCTTGCGCGACACCGCCAAGGCCCTGCCCGACCGCAAGGCGGCTGCCGCCGCCGATCTGGCGGCAAGCTGCTCCATGGCCAAGCCCAACGACCCGGTGGCCACCGCCCAGGTCGCCGACCTCTTCCGACAGGCCGAGATGGTCGACGATGCCCTGGCCCTCTACAAGAAAGCCATCGAGCTGGCTCCCAACAACCCCCAGTATCACGAATATCTCGGCGAATACCTCCACAACCTCAAGCGATCCGACGAAGCCAAGGCCGCCTGGGCCAAGATCGCCGACGGGCCCAACAAGAACGCCAAGAACCTGACCCGGCTGGCCGAAGTGCTGGCCGGCTTCGGCTATGTCAAGGAGGCCATCACGCCGCTGACCGAGGCCGTCGCCCTCGAGAAAGACGACTTCAGCCTCAGGCTCACGCTGGCGGGTTATGCGAATCGGCTCGAGCGGTATGACGAAGCCGAGGCGCAACTGGCCACCGCGGCAAAGCTGGCCGAGAGCGACGAGGAGAAGACCGCCGTGCTGGAGGCACGGGTCAAGAACGACCAGGCGGCCGGTCGGCTGGCCGCGCGGATCGAAGCGATTGCGCAAGGAGCTGGACGGCGACAAGAACGCCAACGCCGAAGCGTTGGGTCGTCCTGGCCCGCTACCTGGAGGCCGATGCCAAGCTCCCCGAGGCGGTCCGGGCCGCCGACCGGGCGATCGCGATCGACCCCCGCTCGATACGCGGCCTGGACCTTGGCCGCACGCGTCCGCGAGTCGGCCGGCAGCCTGGGTGACTCCGCCGACGCCTTGCGGCGGCTGGCCGAGATCGACCGGCGCAATCGCACCGAGCACTTGACCGGCATCGCCAAGATCGAATCCCGGCTGGGCCGGATCGACGCCGCCCTCAAGGCGGGCCGCGACCTGCTGGCCGCCGCGCCGGGCAACCCCGACAACTACGAGTTCTTCGCCCAGCTCTGTTTTCAGCTCGGTCGATCGGAAGAAGGGCTCGACGCCCTGCGCCGGGCTGTCCGGGCCAATCCCAACGACACCAAGATCATCCTCACCCTGGCCGAGACCCTGGCCGGCCAGTACCAGACCGAGGAAGCGATCGAGATCTACTGGCGGGCCTTTGATCGGACCGACGACCTGGATCACAAGCTCGACGTCGTCCGCAAGTTGACCGAGCTTTACCTGCAGAGAGAACCAGTTCGACCGGCTCTTGACGCGGCTCCAGCACCAGGAGCGTGACGACCGGGCCGGCGCGGCCCGGGATCAACCGCAGCAGCAGCGCGACGTGGCGATGTGCACGGCCCAGGCACTGGCAACCTCGGGCGACCTGGGAGGTGCCCGCGCTCGAGCTCGAGCGGCTGCTGGCCTCCAACACGCGCGACACCCATCTTGCTCCAGCAACTGTCGAAGCTGGCCGAGGAAGAGGGAGACCTCGAGAGCGCCGCCCGGTATCAGAAACAGCTCAACGATCTGGCACCCAGCGACGAGGGCATGACACGGCTGGGGCAACTGTATTCGCGTTCCGGCGAGCTGGAGGAAGCCCAGGCGACTCTGGGCGAAGATGGCTTCGGGCAAGGGCGAGGCATTCCGCGTCTACCCGGCGATGGACGTCCTGCTTGTCGATCAGAAGCCGCAACCGGTGCTCGAGATCACCGAGTCGATTGCTGCGCAAAGACCCGCGCGACTGGGAAGCGCTCTATCGCAACGGGGCGGCCCTGGCGGCGCTCGACAAATCCGAGGAGGCCGCTCGACGGTTTCAGGCCTTGCTCGACCTGAACATCGAGCGACGACGAGAAGAGTGCGTTTAGCAAGGCCAAGGCGCGTAATCCCAAGCTGACGGCTCCCGGGCACGCCTGCTCGCGTGAGACCGCTACCAGCCGGCGCTGCCACTGGAGGAACGGCTCGGCAACATCTATCTTGATCCGCGTGTTTTGCAAGCTCGATCCCTCAGGGGTCCCACGGGGATATTCCTGGTCGCCGACCGACTACGGTCAGGCGCGGATGGCGGCCCTGGGCTGGCTCATGAGCCTGGCGGAAAAGCGGGGACCCGGGAAGAGCCGACGAAATCGTCGCGGCCATTCGCAAGGCCGCCGAGAAAACGCCGGCCGACCTCCGCGGTCTTTGGAACTGGTTTTATGTTTGCGAGATGCGCCAGGACAACGCCGGCGCTTTCGAGGCCGCCAAGGCCTTGAGCCGCGCTGCGCCGACCGACACGACGGCCCTGTGGGCCTATCTGTTCTCCGTCGGCGGCCGAGGGCTGCCGCCGGGTCAAGAATATTACGTCGTCCAGTACCGACCCGCGGAAGAGACCGACACGCCGCCGCTGGACAAGGATGAGCTCGATCATCTTGTCGCCTGCTTATCGCGGCTCTCCGAGCCCGCCGGCCCGAGCTGACGGGAGCGCAGATCGTGCTCGCGGTGGACGCCGAGCTGAAGCGAGCCCAGCAGGTCGACGAGGAAGAGCGGTTCTATCGCGAGGCACTCGCCGGCGCCAATCGATTGGAACAGATCGTCGGGGTCTTCATCCTGGCGGCTCGGCGGGGGGATGTCGACGGGCTCATCCAGCTCAACGAGCGTTTCGATCGGCTTCAGACCGGCCGGGCTCTGCAACCTATCGAACTCCCTCATTCTGGTTCATGGGGCCGGCCTCGCGATGGGCCAGGGGATGAGTGCTCGTGCCGACAAGAAAATGTATGCCGATGTTCTCCGTCTGCTCGATTACAACCTGGCGACGGTCCGCAGGAAGAACGAACATCAGTCGCCCGGCGCGGCCGCCCGAGCGCTCCGCGCTCGCTATCTATCCCAGTGGGTCCGGGATACATCCCCACACTACATGATCTGGATCGGTTCCGACTACCGCACGATCCGGATCGCGTTCCCCAGGTCAATGAATACCTCGACGCCAACGTGATCACGGTGCTGCGCACGGCCTTCGAGCTGTATAAACGCGACGATCTGCTCAGCGATCTGATCGGCCACTATCGCCGCCAGGCCGAGGCCGCCCCGACACCGGCCGACGCGATCTATCCACGACTGGCGCTCAGCTCGTTCTTGTGGTGGAACGACGCAGAGGAGGAGGCCATCGCCGAGCTCACCAAGGTGGTGGAGGCATCGCGAGCCGAGTCCGATCTGAGGCTCGACCTGGCCGGCCTGCTGGAGCAGCAAGGGGACTATGCCGAAGCCCTGGCCCTGGTCGACGCCCGCCAGCCGCTCGACAACTTCGCGCTGAGGCGGCGCGAGGAGCTGGCGCTGCGGGTGGCCCAGCGAGTGGCGATGTGGAACGAGCGCGGCAGGCCGCCGAGCGGCTGTTCGGCTTGCGGCTGGATACCGAGACCCAGACTGTCGCTTGCCCCGCAGATGCATCAGCTCGGCCTGCACGAGCTGGCCGAGGCGGTGCTCGGCCGCGCCCGCCGCCGACGCCGGCAACAGGGCGACCGCCCTGGTTGGCCTGATGCTTCAATATCAGCGACAGCAAAAGCGCGACGAGGCCGTGCAGATCGCCATGCAGATCCTCCGCTCGACGTCAACGTCGCGCCAGTGCCAACGCCGGCATCGCGTCTGGCCCGGAAGACGCCGGAGGCCGCCCGCTCGGCCGCCCTCAGTTTCCTGGCTCGCTCCGGTCAACTGCCTCGGCTGATCGAGCGAGCCAATCGTCGAGCTCAAGAAAACCCCGAACTCAATCCTGATCCACCAGGCCCTTGCCGATTACTACACGGCCGCCCGCGACCGCGACAAGGCCCGCATCGAATTGAACAAGATCGCCCAACTGCGACCGGACGACGCCAGCCTGCGGTTACGGGTCGCCGAACAACTGGTGCGGGACGGACAGGCAAGCCGAGGCGATCGACCACTTCAAGGCCGCTTTCAAGAAAGACCCGTCGCTGCTCGACCAGAGTGTCCCTCCTGCGAATACAGGCCGCTCTGCTGGACGCCGGCAAGGCCGACGAGCTACTTGCAGCTCATGGAAGCGATTGACCTCAGCTCCGTCTCCGCCCGTCTCGTGAGCCGCTTGATCGAAAGCCTGCCCATCGATCCCAAGCTCAGCGATCGAGTGATCTCGCTCTTCCGAAAAGCCTGGGCAGCCTTCCCACAGCAGCGTTATGCCTTGATCTACGTACGTCAAGCGCGAGGATGTCTGGCAGATGCCCGAGATGTATGACTATGCTCGCGAGGCCATCATTCCCAAAGATCGTGTCATCGGCCGGTGTCACGCCTTGGATGCCGTTTGCTCCGTTGAGCGTTCAGCCGTTCAGGCACAAGCGAGCAGATCGGACTGACGAAAGCCTGTGGCATTGCTTCTCGTCGAACTTGCCTTGAAGCTGGGCAAGCTCGATGAGCTGGCGAGCGAGATCGAGACGCGCGCAAGAAATTGCCGAACTGGACGGCGGGCGACGTTCTCCTGGCCATGGTACTTTGCCGGGCCGGCAAGCACGGCGAGGCCGAAGCGCTGGTCCGCAAGCTACCCGAGACGATCAAGAAGGACCCGGTCGCGGCGTCGGTCCCATACCTCTTTTATGCCTACTACACGCTCGGTCGTCGAGCTAGAACAAACATGCCGCCACCCGAGGACCTGGCGGCCAAAGTCTACGAGAACGCGCTGAGCTACGCCTTATTCTTACCTCCAATTTCGATTCGAACACGACCAGACGCCGATTGCGTCGCCTGGTCAACCTGTATCGGCGCGATCGGCGCTTCGAGGATGCGCGACGCTCCTTGCTCAACCTGGTTCGTGATATTCAATTCCCGGATGGCTACGCCGAGGAAATCGCCAACGCGTTCAAAATGCAATGGCTCGACACCGTTGCCAGAGAGTTGATCGACCTGGGCTTCGCAGCCGATGCCATCCCTCTGCTCAGCGAGGCGGTCAACCTGGCCGAGGTCGTCGACCCGAGTACTTTGCCTCCCGCCATCGCAGACGGTGATTTCAGTCACCCGATCAGATCCGACAGCACCTGAACGCGGCCATCGAGGGAATGAGCCCGTTCGAGCTTGGCCCCGCTCGCCGGCCGCTTGATCGCCGAAACCATCGAGGTACCAAAACATGAACAAGGACGCGTCCCAGTCGAAGCAGGCCAAGCCGCGCGATCAGGCGCTCGACCTGGTCTTGATGATTCATCCCCGCGAGCTGGACAAGGCGACCGTGCGCAGTCTGCTGGCCGAGTCGTTGGCAGCCTGCGACGGCAAGCAGCTCGCGGCGCTCGATGAGCCGCTCGAAGCGCTGCGAAAATCCCATCCCGATGATCTCTCGGTCGCGATCGCGACGGCCCTCCGAGCCTGGCCGGGGATGACTCGAAGCGGACTGACTCCGCCGTCGAGCGACTGCTTGCGCTGGTTGAAAAAGCACCACTCGAACCGCTGCCCAGCGGCACCCGACCCAATTCCCGGCAACGTGCCGAGGCCGCGCGGTTGATCCCCTTGTGGGTCGTCGCTCGCGCCTGCTGGAAGCAACCGAGCGCGGCGATGCACGCGATCGGAGATCGGCTGGCCGACCGGGCCCTCGAAGCGGCCCGCCGCCAGAACGATAACCGCTGGATGCTGGCCATGCTCCGCGAACAAGGCCAGCTCGCACTCGACCACAACGATCGCGCCACGGCCGAGGCCGCCTGGAGCCGGATGCTCAACATGGTCGTGGCCCCCGAGCCGGCGAAGAGTCAGCGGCCAAAGGCCAAATCGGCCCGCAGCCCGTGACCAAGCCCGCGCCAACCCCGGCCAAAACGACGACGCCAGCCTCGGGGTCGCAGCACCGGGCTGCTCAAACGGCGGTCGTTCTCGGCACTGCACGTTCATCGCGATGGCCTGCGCGATTTCCCCCCATTGCGAACTCTCCTCCCCTATCGGAGGGGAGGAAGGGAGGGGTAGTCCGCTTGAGGTCAGGGGGGGTGGTGAAAAGTCGGTGTCGACCGTGCGAATCGGAGGCGACGGCTGAGCGATCGTTGCGTTGGCCCATCTCTCCTCAAAAAGAGCCGCGACTCGACCAAGATACTCGCTCCCTCTCCTAGGGGAGAGGGCTGGGGTGAGGGGCGGCCTCGGCAAGACCTTCGCGTCAGTCCCATGCCTCCATACACGGGCCGGTCCCATAGGGGAAGCCGCGCCGATGTCCGATACGAGAGCAGGCTGGCGTTAGGCGCCGGCCCCTCACCCCAGCCCTCTCCCCAGGGAGAGGGAGCCAGTACCGCGCAACAGGATCGCTACGAAAACGAAAGCCTCGCAATACGGACTATTCATTACCCGCCCCTAACCGCCTGTTCTCAAGTGGGGGAAATTGGGCACCGGGCACGGTTCAGCACTTCGCGCGTCATCCAACTCGCGGCCTACCAGCCACCCGCCACCAAGAGGCGGACCGCGCCTCCAGCGGCTGAGGCCGCCCCGACCCGTTGCCGCCGAGGAGGCACGCGAACAACGCGCTCTCGAGCGTTATCTCTCCCTCCTGGAAAAGAACCCCGCCGCGGCACCGCCCTCGACCGCGTGTATGGTTACCACGTCGAACGCGGCTCGCTCGACGCCTTCATCAAGTCGTACCAAGATCGTCTCGCGAAGAACACCAAGGACGGCGCCGGCTGGCTGATCCTCGGCCTCCTCGAAGGCCAGCGCGGGCAGGATGCCGCCGCCGTGGCCGCCCTTCGACAGGCCGAGACCACTCGGCCCGACGACCCCCTGCCCTCTTACTATCTCGGTCAGGCTCTGGTCCTGGTCGGCCAGCCCGAACAGGCTGCCGGCCGCTTTCGAGCGCGCTCTTGAACGCAAGCCGGCCGCGGAACGACCTCCTCGAAATCTTCCAGGCGCTGGGTCGCGTCTACCAGCGCACCCAGAAGAACGAACAGGCCCTGCAGGTCTGGAACCGGCTCGAAGCCCTTTTCCCCAACGATGCTCGCGTCCAGGAACAGATCGCCTCCGCACTCGCCGAGGAGAACCAACCCGCTCAAGCTCTCCCGCGCTTCGAGGCACTCGCCAAGAAAGCGACCGACCCGTTCCGACAGGTCCAGTTCGCCATGCAGGCCGCCGACTTGAAGGTCGAGCTTGGAGCAGTCCGACCAGGCCCTGCAGGACTTCGAGATCGATGCTGGCCAAGCTCCGGCCCGATAGCTGGCTCCATCGCGAAGTGCGCCGCAAGATCGAGGAAGTCTTCCTCCGCAACGACGACCAGGCCGGCCTCGTCGCCTACTACGAAAACTGGACCAAGAAGGAGCCCGAGGACATCGAGGCCCTGGTCCGGCTCGGCCGGACGCTCGCCGCCATGGGGCGCGCCGCCGAGGCCCAAGGCTGGTACGAAAAGGCGATCAAGCTGGCCCCGACTCGCCGCGACTTGCGGCTGGCCCTGATCTCCCAGCTCAACCAGGATCAGAAGTTCGCCGAGGCCGCCGCGCAGTACGAGGCCCTCGACCAGGCCGACCCCAACAATCCCGACACGCTCCGCGACTGGGGTGCCCTGGTCTTGCGCGACACCACCAAGGCCCCTGCCGACCGCAAAGCGGCCGCCGCGGCCATCTGGCGCAAGCTGCTCGCTGGCCAAGCCCAACGACCCGGTGGCCACCGCCCAGGTTGCCGACCTGCTGCGGCAGGCCGACATGGTCGACGACGCCCTGGCTCTCTACAAGAAAGCCGTCGAGCTGGCTCCCAACAACCCCCAGTATCGCGAATATCTCGGCGAATACCTTCATAACCTCAAGCGAGCCGATGAAGCCAAGGCCACCTGGGCCAAGATCGCCGAAGGGCCTAACAAGAACGCCAAGAACCTGACCCGGCTGGCCGAGGTGCTGGCTGGCTTCGGCTATGTCAAGGACGCCATCGCCCCGCTGACCGAGGCCGTCGCGCTCGACAAAGACGACTTCGGTCTCCGGCTCAAGCTGGCCGATTACGCGCATCGGCTCGAGCGCTACGACGACGCCGAAGTCCAACTGACCGCCGCTTCCAAGCTGGCCGAGAAAGACGAAGAGAAGGACGGCGTGCTGGAGGCGCGGGTCAAGAACGACCAGGCGGCCGGGCGGCTGGCCGCGCGAATCGAAGCGATTGCGCAAAGAGCTGGACGGCGACAAAGCCGCGACGGCCGAGCGATGGGCGCATCCTGGCTCGTTACCTGGAGGCCGATACCAAGCTCCCCGAGGCGGTTCGCGCGGCCGATCGGGCGATCGCGATTGGACCCGCGATCAATCCCGGCCTGGACCTTGGCCGCTCGCGTTCGTGAGTCGGCCGGCAACCTGGGCGACTCGGCCGACGCCTTGCGACGACTGGCCGAAATCGACCGCCGCAACCGCACCGAGCATTTGACGGGTATCGCCAAGATCGAAGCCAGGCTGGGCCGGATCGATGCGGCCCTCAAGGCCGGCCGCGACCTGCTGGCCGCCGCGCCGGGCAATCCCGACAACTACGAGTTCTTTGCCCAGCTCTGCTTCGGGCTCGGGCGGTCGGAGGAAGGGCTCGACGCCTTGCGCCGGGCTGTCCGGGTCAACCCCAACGACACCAAGATCACCCTCACCTTGGCCGAGACCCTGGCCGGCCAGTATCGAACCGACGAGGCGATCGAGATGTACTGGAGGGCCTTCGACAAGGCCGACGACCTCGACGCCAAGCTCGGGATCGTCACGCAAGCTGACCGAACTCTACCTGCAGCGCAACCAGTTCGACCGGCTGTTGACGCGGCTCCAAAACCAGGAGCGCGACGCCCGTCCCGCCGCGAATCCGGGCCAAGCGCAGCAGCGCGACGTGGCGATCTGCACGGCCCAGGCCTATGCGACCTCCGGCGACCTGGGGAGTGCTCGTGCCGAGCTCGAGCGGCTGCTGGCCACGAGCACGAAGGACACGCAGCTCCTCCAGCAACTGTCGAAGCTCGCCGAGGAAGAGGGAGACATCGAAAGCGCCGCCCGGTATCAGAAGCAGTTGAACGAGCTCGCCCCCAGCGATGATAACGCTCTCGGCTGGCGCAACTGTATACACGATGTGGCGAGCTGGAAGAAGCCCAGGCGGTCTGGTCGAAGATGGCGTCGGGCAAGAGCGAGGCCCATCGGATCTTCCACGCGATGGATAGCCTGCTGGCGCAGAAGAAGCTCCAGCCCGTGATGGAGGCGACCGAGTCCTTGATTCGCAAGAATCCGCACGACTGGGAAGCGCTCTATCGGCAGGGATTGGCGCTCCAGTCGCTGCAAAAACCGGCCGAGGCGGCCCGCCGGTTCCAGGCCATGCTCGATTTGCCGATCGGCGACGACGAGAAAAGCGCGCTCGGCCAAGGCCTGGAGCCGCGACCCGAAGCTCAGGCCCGCGACCGCACGCGCCACGACGGCGGCTCAGCAAGTCGCCAATCCCCTGCAGGATCGTATCGGCCATGTTCCTGCAGATCCGCATCGCCTGCGGGCTTGAGAATCGCGTCACGATGTCCAGCCGAGGCGGTGACAACGGTTTGGTCGCCGAAGGATTTTGGTCAGGCCACGGATGGCCGCCCTGGGCTGGCTGCTCAGCCTGGCACAGAAGCAGAGTGAGGCGAGCGGTGAAGAGCAGGTGAAGCGCATGCGAACGGCCGCTGAGAAGACACCGGCCGACCCGCGCAGCTCTCTGGGACTGGTATTATCTCTGCCTGCTGCGCAGTGATAACGCCGGCGCGTTCGCTGCCGCCAAGAGCTTGAGCCGAGCCGCGGCGACCGATCCCTCGGCCCTCTGGGCCTATCTGTCATCGCTCCGCGCCCGGCAGCGGCCGCTAGGCACACGCGTGACCGTCGCCGTCGCCACGCGGGTCATGGATCAAAAGGATGACACGCCACCACTCGACAAGAACGAATTGGAGCACGTCCTTCAATGCTACCGCAGCTTGCAAGCCCGCCGGCCTGAACTGGCGGCCATGTTCCTTCAATCCGTCGTCGACGAGCTGAAACGAGCCAAATCGGTCGACGAAGAAGAGCGGTTCTATCGCGAGGCGATCGACGGCGCGAAGCAGCTCGGCGCAGGTCGAAGGCGCGTTCAGCCTGGCCGCCGGCCGGGGCGATACCGACGCGCTGATGCAGCTCGCCGACCGTGCGGAACGGCTCCAATCGGGACGAGGCTCCCCGGCCTTTGGCACGGCATTGTCGTTCTACAGTGGAGCTGCAATCTCGATCGCCCAGGGCATGAGCGTTCGTGCCGATCAAAAGTCGTATGCCGACGTGATGCGACTGCTCGACTACCAGCTCGCTGCCATTCGCCGCAAACTGGAGCAGCAATCACCAAGCGCCGCTCGCGCCGCCCGCGCACGGCTTGCAATGCGGGCAAACGCCGGTCAACTCTATGCGATCTGGGTCGGCAAGACACGGCGGAGTGTCAGGATCACGTTTCCCAAGGCCAACGAGTATCTCGATGACAGCGCGATCCACGCTCTTGCGTAACGCGTTCGAGCTCTATAAACGCGACGATATTGTGAGCGATCTGATCAGCCATTTCCGCCGTCAAGTCGACGCCGCCCCAACTCCGGCCGACGCGATCTATCCGCGGCTGGCCCTCAGCTCGATCTACTGGTGGAACGATGACAAGGAAGAGGCGATCGCCGAATTCACCAAGGTGGCCGATGAGTCCAAGTCCGAGTCGGAGCTGCGCCTGGACCTGGCCGAGCTGCTGGAGCAGCAGGGTGAACGGACAGACGCGCTGCGCGCTGGCGGACGCCGTCCAGCCGCTCGACAACTCGACCATGAAGCGTCGCGAGGAGCTGGCGCTTCGGCTTGCCGTGTTGATCGGCGACCTGGAGCGTGCCCGCCAGGCGGCCGAGCGCCTGTTTGGCTTACGGCTCGACACCGACACCCAGGTGCGCCTCGCCGGCCAGATGAGCCAGCTTGGCCAGCACGAGCTGGCCGAGGCGGTGCTGGGTCGCGCCCGCCGCCGCGCCGGCAACAGGGCGACCGCCCTGGTGGGCATGATGCTCCAGTACCAGCGTCAGGGCAAGCTCGACACGGCCGTGCAGGTCGCCATGCAGATCCTCCGCTCGACCACCGCGACGCGCCAGGGCAACCCCAACGTCGTCTATGCCGATGACCCCGACGCCAGCCGCACGGCCGCCATCGGCGTTCTGGCTCGCTCCGGCCGGCTCCCCCAGCTCATCGACCGGGCCCTCGAGCAGCTCAAGAAGACACCCAACTCGATCCAGATCCATCAAACTCTCGCCGACTATTACAAGGCTGCCAACCAGCGCGAAAAGGCCCGCGCCGAGCTCGCGAAGATCGTCGAGCTCCGGCCCGATGACGCTAACCTGCGCTACCAGATCGCCACCCAGCTCACGCAGGACGGACAGGCCGCCGCGGCCCTCGAACACTATAAAGTGATTCTCAAGAAAGACCCCTCCCTGATCGGCCGTTACATGAGTCAGGTTCAACGTGCGTTCCAGCAGGCTGGCAAAGGAGAGGAGTTGATCGCCGTGCTCGAACAAACGGACCTCCGGCAGTTTAGCCAGCCGTCCATGCTTCTCAACATGATTTCAAACCTCGCATACGATGAAAAACTTCGCGACCGATCAATGTCCTTGTTCAAGAAGGCGTGGGAGGCGTTTCCGGATTATCGATCGAATTTAGTCTCTTACTTGAGCCGGGGACAGCTCTCGCAGTTGCCAGAGATTTACGATTACGCCCGCGACGTAATCATTCCCAAGCCCTCCACGTTTGTCCCCGCCACCCAGTGGGACGGTATCTCGCGGATCATTTATTATAATGCGGACGGCCGGATCAACTCGATCGTCTCGCGCTTCTGGACCAGGCCGCCAGCCAAGGGAGGCTCGACGAGCTGGCGGCCCAGGTCGACGCGGCGCGGAAGGAACTACCGGCATGGAAGGCCGGCATCATCATCAGCGCTCTGATCGACTGCCGGCTCGGGCGTTACGATCGGGCTCAGACTCAGGTCCGACAGTTCCTCGAACTGCCCAAGGACGAGTCGATTCAATACTACGTCTACTGGATCATGGGCGCGGAGCTGGAAGACCACGCCGCGACCCGTGAGCTGGCCGTCAAGGTCTACGAAACCAGTGTCAAACGCTCGGCCGACGACATCAATGCTCGATTCGACTTTGATTACGGGCCCGCCAAGCGCCTGGTCTCGATGTACGCCCGGGAGAATCGGTTGGAGGACGCCCGAAGAATCCTGGTCGACGCTTCGAAGCCCGACGATGGCGTCCGCCAGTCGAATATCATCTACCCGGACGGTTACTTAGAACAGCAAAGGATGCAGGGGCTCAGCTCGGCCGCCGGCGAGCTGCTCAAGCTCGGTTTCGCCGCCGACGCCGCCACTCTCTTCAATGAGTCGCTGACCGTCGCCAAACAAATCCCCGCCGACGCGTCGAACTACATCGGCAATCTGGATGGCCTTGTGAACCAGAACCGCGAGGCGTTGACCAGGGCCATCGAGGAGATCAAGCCCGACGATCTCGCCACGACCCTAACCCGCATGGTCGGCAGCTCCGAGAGCGCTGATAACAAGAAGAACCCCGATCCCAACAAGAACCCATCCACAGCCAAGAAGGCCGATCAACTGCTGGATCTGGTTGTCTTGGTCCATCCCAGGGAGCTCGACAAGGCGACGGTCAGGAGCCTCCTGGCCGACACACTCTCGGCAGCGGCGAACGTGTCGTCGGCAGATGGGGCGCTGGGACGGGAGAAACTGGCCGCGTCGTTGGAAGCTTCTCGCAAGAAGCACCCCGAGGATTTCTCCGTGGCCATTGCCGAGGCTCTGGTGGCCCTCAGCGCGGGTGAGGCCAAGCTCATGGAACCGGCGCTGGCTCGATTGAATGAGCTGGTCGAGAAGACACCGTTGGAGCCGCTCGAGAGCGGAACCCGAGCGAATGCCCGGCAGCGGGCGGAGGCCGCGCGACAGGTTCCCTTGTGGCTGGTCGCCCGCGCCTGCTGGAAGCACAAAGACGTCGCCAAACTCGAATCCTGTCGCCGAGACTCTGGCGACCAGGGCGCGCGAGGCGGCGCATCGCCAAACCGAGAACAGCATTCTCCTGGCGATGCTTCGCGAGCAGGGCGAGCTGGCACTGGCGCGGGGCGACCGGAGCGGAGCGGAAGCCGCCTGGAGCCGGATGCTCCAACATGTGGTCGAGCCCACCGATCGCTTGTTGAAAAAGCCCGGCCCGAAGCCGAAGAAACCGGCCGCGCAACCTAGGGCCGCCGTTCCACCGCCCCGCGCCACCTCGATGGCTTCACCCGGGGATGCTCAAAACTTGGCGCTTTCTACCGAAGCCATCCTCTCGGTTTCCTTGGCTTCTTCCACGCCCGCTCACTCCTTCCCCCACCGTGGGCTGATGAAGAGTTGGCCTAGTACACGATTCACGTTCATCCGGATTCCGTTGCACGTCGTCCCCCCCTTGAGAAGGGGGGGCAGGGGGGGTTTGAGAGCTAGAGCCGGTACAAAGCAACCTTCACAACTACCAAAGCCAGGGTCCGACGCTCCCCAGCCCGTTAAGAAGGTGCAAACACTCGACATGGCAACCGCCAACCCCCCCTGCGCCCCTTCGTAAGGGGGGGACGTACCGTTGCGCGCCAGCAAGAACATGCATCTCGAAACCGGCACTCCAGCACGGTCAACACCGTCTTTGCATCACTGCACCCTGTAGCTGCGAGGGCGCCAGTTTCGTTCGTTCGCGTTGATAAGTCAGCGAGTTGCTCGCGTTTCGCCTTTACAACCTTGACCCTCAGGGGAGCGGTCGGCCGAAGGCCGGGTGAAGGGCGACGGGCTCGAGACGCGACTAAAGTGGCCGCCATTCGTCGCGTCGTATCCGGCTCAGGGGCCCGCTTCAAAGCGCGAGCCCGCCGGCAATTCCAAAGCCGGCACAGGCCAAGCGCAAAGCGGCCGGCCGATGTCAAAGGATGCGCCGGCTCGAGTCAGAACGGCCGGTCCGAGAACCAAAGGCGCCGCGTCCCCACGATCCAATCTGCCACTCCTGACCTTGGACCGGTTCGAGCAGGCGATGCAGATCGCGCGGCTGGCCGCCGAACACGACTTGCCGGAACTGAGCATGCGTGCCGTGAACGAAGCCTTCCGCGCCGGGCCACCGATAATTCCCGCACCGAATACCAACACCGCCTCGGCGCGAATCGCTGTCAGGTCGAAAGCGATGGGGATGGTGGTGGATGAAGGACCAGTCGACCAGGTGTCGCCGCGAGTCGTCGCCAACCTCGTCGCGCTGGAAGGCGTCTGGCGAGACGCATAAAATCGAGCGCCGCGGCCGTTTATCCGTCGCTCCGCGACGCGGTGCTGCCGCCGTCGCGGCCGGACGAGGTCTTCCTTTACGCGACACCTCTCCAGGTGAACGCCCTGCGACGGCCACAGAGCGCAAGCAAGCTCCTGGCCGCCTGGGCCGTGAAAGCCGGTAAGGCCGATGAGCTGAAGCGAGCGCTTGCTGCTCGGAAAGGTCAACCGATGGCCGAGCTGCCCGCCGCCATCCTCAATGCTCAGCTCGCCCAGGCGATGGACGACCCGGCCGCGACTACGACGGCGCTCAAAGCCATCGCGGAACGTTTGAAGCTGGATACGTCGCGCAACACCACCGACCTGGCCTGCCACGCCGCGATCCCCGGCGCTGGACTGGGCCCAGGCGGAAGTGGCGTCGGCCGCGATCGAAATCCTCGACGCGTCCACCAAGAGCATGGAGAGCACGGGTCAGCCCGAGCCGCTGGCGTCGCTAATGCTGATGCTCGCCCGTCGCCAATTTCAATTGGGAGACACCGCGGGAGGCCGCAAGCGGCTTGATTCCTACCTTGATGCCATGGAAAAGAACACGATCCGCTACAGCGGCGATTATCCGCTCTTTCTGCGCAAGCAGCAGCTTGAGCGCGTCGCCGCTGAGCTCGTCCGCGCTGGGCTCTGGGCCGATGGTTTGCAGGCGTTGGGCGCGGTTCGTCGACGCGCCGGCGTACTCGGGCGGCGATCCGCCAATCGATGAGGTCTTGGTCCAGTTGTTGCGGCAACTTGGCACGACTCCGGCCAAGGAGCGATACGACACCTTGCGCGCCTGGACCATGCCGGCCAAAGACCGGAGGGTTGTCCGGATCCTAACCTCGCTGGCAGCGAATGACGCCGCGCCCGACGTGTTCTCCCGAAGAAGTCGACTGTCGCGAAAGCCGAGAGCGAGGAGACGGTCATCAGCACGACAACCGCGCTCATCAAGGCCGCGCGCCAGGCGGGTACGCTCGACCAGCTCGCCGATGAGGCCCGGGCCGCGGCGGATCTGAAGGCCGCGCAGAAGGTCGAAAACGCCGAAGCCTTTCATCTCCTGGTCGAACTGGCGCACGGACAGGGGCCAAAGTCGCGCCTCGCATCGAGGCCCGGCTCGCCGAATTGATCAAGGAGAACGAATCGAGGCCTGTTCCCGCGATCAACGATGGCGCTGCCGAGAGTCAGGCGTAACACCGCCGGATCCCAGCCGTTGCTCTTCCCCTGGACCGACAGCCTTGTGGCGAGCGCGGCGCTTAGGGACAAAGACCTCGCGATTAGCGATATCGGCGAGCGCCTCGACCATGGCGCTGGTCAAACGGGCGGCGATGGTCAACAACTTGGCCGTGACTGTCACGGTTGCGCGGAGAACTTGCCGAAGCGGCCGCGCGTCGAGCCGGCGCGCCCGAGGCCTCTTCGGCTCGATCCCGACTCTGTGGCATCCCTCGGACATGTGGGCGATCAACTGGCAGTCGACGAACTCGATCGCCAAGTGCCTGGGTCGCACACCAGGGTCTGGTTGCGCAGCCCGGTGGATCAACGGCCGGAATGCTATTGTTCGACTATCCGATCGTCGGGACGTACGAGGTCACCGTTGATACTTATGCCGGCCGCTGGGCGGGCTCGTCACTCATCCACAACGGTCTAGCGATTATGCCCGCGGCCTCCGGCATTTCCCCCGTCGGTGGCAGCGAGCATGTCCCGATTCCGTGGCGGCTATCCCGCTCGGAGGGCTTCAACCGATTGACCGTCCAGGTCGGGCCCGAGAAAGTCCGATACTTGGTCAATGGCCATCTCTTTTACCAGGACGACGAGCCAAGCCCGACGGGTCCCTGGCTCGGTCTTCTTACGTCCGGCGAGGGCGCGACCTCGGCCTGGCGAAGCATGAAGATTCAGGGTGAGCCGAAGATTCCTCGCGAGGTTCAACTCAGTCATGGGGACCGGCTCGAAGGCTGGGTCTCCAGCTTTTACAGCGAGACTCAGCCTGCCCGGCGGACTGAGTCACAGACCGATCAGTACGGAAACGTTGTCCAAATTCGTTCGGCCGGCGGTCTGGTATTTGGCGGTGGGCCCGCGAGCAAGGCCGGCGGAAAAAAGCCCAGGACGCCGGTCAAGTTCGACAATTTCGATTGGGCGGCCCAGGATGGCGTGTTCCACGGCCGTCGCGTATATCCGGACACCTCTGTAAAAAGGCAGAACGTCGTTTATAGCAATACTCCCAACATGGGCACCGAGGCCGACCAGAGCCGCCTCTACTATTACCGGCCGCTCCAAAACGGCGATTCGATCACATACGAGTTTCTCTACGAGCCGGGCCAGGTCATGGTCCATCCGGCGATCGACCGGCTGGCCTTCCTGCTTGAGGAAAGCGGCGTAAAGATCCACTGGATGACCATAGGGGGAAACGACCTCTCGGGCTTGCCCGCCGACAACTCCGCCGACGAACCGGCCAACCAGCGCGGGCCCAAACCGATTCCGTTGAAGGCCGGCCAGTGGAATGGCGTCAAGCTTTCGTTGGACGCGAACAAGGTCACGCTCGAGTTGAATGGGCAGACGATTTACGAGCGGCCTCTTGAATCCAGCCTCGGCCGGCAGTTCGGCCTGTTTCATTACAAGGACCAAACCGCCTCGCAGGCGCGCAACATCGTGCTCCGGGGCCATTGGCCCGAAGCCCTGACCAAGGATCAGCTCGCCAACCTGCTCGCCCCCGATCCCGCCTCGCCTCTGACCGATTCGATTCGACGCGCCCGCCATGCCGTGATCGGCGAACGATTCTTCGCTCTCGAGGCGGGTGAGGTGGTGCAAAAGGCCGATCAGCTCGCCCCAAACGAGCGTTACGCACTTCTGGCCGATTGGGTACTCCCAAGCCCCGATCACCCCGTCTGGCGGCTCGAGGGTGAGTTCGCCCCCACGTTCGCGCCGCCGGCAGCCAAGAAGACCGCACCAAACGCGAATCGCGGGGTGCGAATGCAAAGCGGAGGCGAGCTCCGCGCTCCGGCGATCGAGCTGGTCGAGACCGCCAAGGCTCTCGGCAAACTCGACGAGCTGGTCGAATCGTGTGGCCGCGATCAAGCTCGAAAGCGAGTCTGACCGTGTTGCTAATGAGCGAGGAAGGATCGCATTGGAGGCACTGATCCAGATCGCTCGCGGCGACGATACCGCGGCCGCGAAGGCGCTGGACTCGATGAAGACACGGCTCGACAAAAGCCCGATCGATCAGCCGGAGTGGATGCATTGGCCTGAGATGGTCCTGGCCGCGCACGCCCTCGAGCGGCCTAGGCTGCGCCTCTCGGCTCAATCCATACTGGAAACCATGGCCGGGGCGTTCGACAGAAGTCCGGCAATCCGGCCGATCCTCGAGCGGCCGCCGTACTCTGGAAACAACGCCTGGATCACCTCCGCGGCCGCGCCTCGGTGTTGGCCCGGTCGGAGAAAGGCGGGCCGGAAACGGCGTTGGCGTTTGGGTCCGATCCAGTCGATTCTCCTTGGGCGCACGTCACGCCGTCGCGGGCCGAGAGCCGTGGACTCGGCGAGCCGATCCCGCACTGGAGTCAAGCCGATGGTGAGTTCACCCATTACCCCGGCCATGTTCGCGACCTCCTGTATATGAACGTGCCATTGCGTGGCGACTTCCAGCTCGACTGCGAGTTGACGTTCGGACCCGGACGCGAGATTCAAGTCGTCTATGGAGGCCTGGCGGTGGCGCCGCAGGCCGACTTGAAGCATCTCGACCGCTCGCAGTTCGGCCGGCCGCTCTCTGAGATCGCGATCAACCCTCCGCTGGACAAACCGAGTGAGTGGTTTCCGTACCGCCTGGTCGTAAGCGGGGGGCGGATGTCGTCGTTCATCAACGGCCGCAAGGTGAGCGAGACCCAAGTGCCGGCCGACGTCGACCCCTGGCTGGCCCTTGTCTGCTTAGGGTCGCATTCCGGCGCCGCCGCAAAATCGCGATCTCGGGCAATCCCTCGGTTCCCGAGAAGCTCAACTTGTCGACGCTACCCGATCTCGGCGGTTTCATGGCCGAAGAGTACGCCGAAACAACCAACGGCGAGAATCCCGACTGGGATAAACGGGGCGATGAAATCGTTGGCCGCATGATCGAGGGCAGCACGCTGGGAGCAAGCAGGAGAGCCTGCTCCGCTACCATCGGCCCATGATCGAGGATGGCCGGATCGCCTACGAATTTTACTACGAGCCAGGGAAGGTGATGGTCCATCCCGCGCTCGATCGCTTGGCGTTTCTGATCGAACCGGAAGGAGTCAAGGTCCACTTGTTGACCGATGGAGCCTTCGAGCGCAACGGCCTGGCCGGTGGCAATACGCGCGATGAGCCAGAGAACCGCCGCGGACCGGCCTCGCTGCCCTTGAAACCCAATGCCTGGAACAACCTGATCCTGAGTGTGGCCGGCGACAAGGTCGCGCTCGAGCTCAACGGCCAGGCGATTTACGAGCGGAGCCTGGAACCGGCCAACCAGCGGAGTTTCGGCTTGTTCCACTTCGCCGACGAGACCCAGGTCCGGGTACGCTCTGTCAGCTACCAGGGACATTGGCCTCGCCGCCTGCCCGAAAACCTCCGGTAGATCGCAGACCCGGCATCTCGGGGCTTGCGGCTGGGTAGTCGGTGCGTTTAACTGATTGAATTCGATGGTCGGAGCGCGACTGGGCGTTCCGCGGGAACTTGACTTGAGCTCGGAGTCGAAGCGCCATGAAACCTGTTCGCCTACTCGTTCTCTTCTTACTCGTCGTTGCGACTCCGGGGTTGGCGCGTCGGACAAAGACAGCGGCGAGGGTGATCTGGCGAAGCTCCAAGGGCAGTGGGTAGTGGTCTCGTTGGAGCATCGAGGCCATGTCGCGGAGCCCGCCGATTTTGAGGGACAATCGTCAGTGTACGAAAAGAACCGGTGGACCTGGAAAGTCGGAGACAAGGTCATGCGACGGGGAATCATCACCCTGAATTCGACCCGAAGCCCCAAGGCGATCAACACCTGGGATTCCGACGGACCACACGAGGATGAGACAGTTCCCGGGATCTACCAGCTCGACGGTGACACACTCAAGCTCTGCTTCGCGATGCCCGGCGAGAAGCGACCCACCGAATTCACCACCAAGTCGGGCACCGGAGCGATTCCTTGTCGTTTACAAGCGGAAGAAAGCCTGACGTGGCGGCATGGCACTCCTTCGACAAATCGCACAACTGGGTCACCCCGTGCTCCGGACCACCGCGAGTGCCGTCGTTCTACCGGCTGCCGACGCGACCCGCAGGCTGGTCGACGACATGCTGGCCACGTTGATCGACGCGGGCGGCGTGGGAATCGCGGCCCCGCAGGTCTACGAGCCGGTGGCGATCTTCATCGTCGCGTCCCGGCCGAATCCCCGTTATCCCGATGCACCCGTCATGGAGCCCGAGGTTGTGATCAACCCCGAGATCGTGGATCGTTCCGACGAAGTCGTCAAGGGCTGGGAAGGGTGTTTGAGCATCCCTGGGATTCGCGGCGAGGTCAGTCGGCATCGGTCCATTCGGGCGCGGTACCAGACGGCGGCGGGTCTTTTGGTCGAACGGGAATTCCATGACTTCGTCGCGCGCATTTTCCAGCATGAGGAAGACCACCTCCGCGGCATCGTTTTCCTCGATCGACTGGAAAGCACCCGGGATGTGATCACCGAGAAGGAATATCAAAAGCGCGTCACGCGGTGAATGGCAAAATCAGGTACTCACTGGCACCGGTCGAGAGTTGGAGACACTTGTCGCACTCTCCAACCCGGTGTAGTACGATCAACATACCGATTTCGGTGTAATCTGCGAACAATCTGCGCACGGACAGACCCCAGACGCCGACTATTGGGATCGAGTCAGATCCGAGGAACCGCTATGGCCCTTGAGCGCGTCGTTGAAGACATCTCGCCCTCGGCGTCAAACCGGGCGAACGCCGACGATGGGGCACGCCCGGTCGCGTTGGTGACCGGCGCATCGAGCGGCATCGGTGCCGATCTGCGCGCGAACTGGCGAGGGATGGATACGACCTGGTCGTGACGGGACGTCGCGTCGAGCCCATGGAAACACTCGCCGAGGAGCTGAAAGCTCATGGCGCGAGCACGATCGTCATCGCGGCGGATCTCAGCCAGGCCGGCGCCGCCGCCCGCCTGATGGAAGAGATCGAGTCACAGAGACTGACCATCGACGTCCTGATCAATAATGCCGGTGTGGGTGGCGCATGGGCGGTTCGATCAAGCCGATCTGGTCCGGCTCGGAGAGATCCTCCAGGTCAACATCGTCGCTCTCACGGAACTGACCCGGCTGCTGTTACCAGGCATGGTCGCCCGAAGAAGCGGCCGCGTGATGCTGGTGGCCTCGACCGCCAGCTTTCAGCCAGGCCCCCAGATGGCGGTCTATTTCGCAAGTAAGGCTTATGTCCTCAGCCTCGGCGAGGCAATCGCGTACGAGCTCCGCGGCACAGGGGTCACGGTCACAACCCTTTGTCCCGGCGCCACGGCGACCAATTTCTCCAAGGTGGCCGACACCGAGAACCTGGCCCTGCACAAAAGCTCGCTGACGCCCGTGATGACCTTGGCCGAGGTTGCAAGGATCGGCTACCAAGCTCTCAAAGCCGGCCGTCGTGTCGCGATCACGGGACTACTCAATAAGATCATGGTGATCACCGCTCGACTCATACCACGAGCCTTATCCTTGCAGGTTACCAACTCCATGATGTCGATCAAGTAAAATTATCTTGTTCATATAGTATCGATTGCAATTCTCGCGATTTGAAGGACCACATAAATGAGCACTGCTCTTCTTTCACCGGCCAAGGAACCGCAGCACGCCGCCGAGGTCGTCGCGCGACTGCGTCGGAACTTTGACGCTGGCCGCACGCGTCCAATGTCGTACAGGCAGGAACAGCTCGGTGGCCTGTCGCGCTTTCTTAAGGAGTGTGAGCCGGAGATCGAGGCGGCGCTCCACCAGGATATGGGACGGCCCTCGGCTGAAGTATACCCGGCCGAGATCGCCTTCACGGCGGCCGAGATCGCCCTCGCGCGTCGCAAGCTGTCCGGCTGGGCCAAGCCCGAACGTGTGTCGACGTCCCTGGTGGGGCAACCCGGACGGAGCCGGATCTACCATGAGCCCTTGGGCGTGGTGCTGATCATCGCGCCCTGGAACTATCCGCTCCAGCTCCTGCTCGTGCCGCTGGTCGGCGCGATCGCCGCGGGCAATTGCGCAGTCTTGAAGCCGAGCGAGATCACGCCGGCCATGAGCGATCTGATCGCCAGACGGCTGCCGGATTATCTCGATCGCGAGAGTTTCCAGGTGGTCGAAGGCGGCGTTGCCGAGACGACCGCGCTCCTGGCCGAGCGGTTCGATCACATTTTCTACACCGGCAACGGCACCGTCGGCCGGATCGTCATGGAGGCCGCGGCCAAGCACTTGACGTCGGTCACACTCGAGCTCGGCGGCAAGAGCCCGTGTATCGTCGATCAGAACACCGACCTGGACGTCGCCGCCCGGCGCATCGTCTGGGGAAAATTCTTCAACGCCGGACAAACCTGCGTCGCGCCCGACTATGTGCTTGTCCACCAGGCGATCGAAGACGCACTGCTCGCCCGCATGAAGCAGACGCTCCTCGAATTCTTCGGCGATGACCCGAGCAAGAGCGCCGATTACGGCCGGATCGTCAACGACGCACCATCATCGGCGCTTGATGAAGCTGCTACCCGGCAGCGGCGAGGCTTTCGCCGGGGGCGTCGGCGACGAGGCGAGCCGCTACATCGCGCCGACGATCCTGCGAAACGTGCCTGATCACGCACCCGCCATGGCCGATGAGATCTTCGGTCCGATCCTGCCTGTACTCAAGTTCCGCGGCATCGACGAGGCGATCGCGCAAGTGAACTCACGGCCCAAGCCGCTGGCCTTTACTTGTTCACGAGTGACGAGGACGCTCAGCAACGCGTCCTGGAGCGAACGAGCTCGGGCGGCGTCACCGTGAATCACACTTTACTCCACCTGACTGTTCCGTCGCTCCCGTTCGGTGGTGTCGGGGCCAGCGGCCTGGGAGCCTACCACGGCAAATTCTCGTTCGAGACATTCAGCCATCGCAAGTCGGTCCTCGTCAAACCGACCTGGTTCGACCCGGGTTTCTTCTATCCTCCGTATGACAACGCCAAGAAAAAGTGGGTGCGACGGCTGATATGGCCGGGGGTTCAGCGGCCCACCGGCAGGGTCAGAATCGGAGTTTTCTGGCGCCGCTCTCGGACGTCAAAGGGTTGCTCACGTCGAGTCGGATCAGTTGCATCATCAGGCTGAAGGTTTGCTTCGTGGCTTGATCGCGATCGTCGATATAGAACCAATAATCACGGTACTTGACCGCGACGTAGGCGTCATGTGGCCGATGGTGTTGCTTTGCATGGTGCACAACGAATAAACCCTCGGTCACATTCCGCCAGTCGAAGATGGTGCCGTCAGGCTCGATCGTCGCCCTGGCAACTCCCGAAATGAGGTGTTCGGGAGGGACGACGATTCCGTGCGATAGGTACTGGAGAACGCCGACCGTGGACCGAGGCGAAATGATGATCTTGTCAACATATTTCGAACCCGACGAGGGATCGGCAAAAGGCTCGGATTGATCATCGGTGTAATCGCACTCGAGCAGTCCGGGCCTCAGGTGCAGAATACGGCCCACCTCGAGGATGTTCGGTGTATTGACGGCCTCGGGATTGATTTTCAGCACGAGATGGGTCTGGCGCTTGGTCAACACCCAGGAATCGTCATCTTTCTTCTTGATGTATTTAAATGAATGCTTGGCCGCCTCGACGACGTCCGCGGCGGATATCTTTGATGCCGGTACGGGACCGCCGAGCTCGACGACTTTCTCCTCGGGCACGACGCGGGTGTAGCCGCGGTCCTGATTAACTTGCAGCAAGTCAACCAATCGACGGAATTCCTCGTACTCCGGCACGATTTCGCGAGGGGGACCGCTCGCCGTCACGGCGTTGGGCACACGATTGATGTACTCGACCCAGAGGCGGTATGTGGTCGAAACGGGCCAAGTTGTGCCGGTGAGGAAGGCAAGCCCTTCTAGCGTGATCGGCCGGAAGAACCGCTCGACCGCTTGTGGACTGTTGACCGGGGTCATCGTGATCGTTGGGCGGTTGGCTCCGTTCAGGCTGGCTCCTGGCAGAACCCGAGCGAATGACTGAACCAGGTTGCTGGCATTTGACCCGGCCGCCGCCAAGAATGGCTGTCCCTGTACGGATCCACTCAGCTCGTACTGGGCCGCGATTGACGCCACGTCGAGCAGGTTGAGCGACTCGTTGTAACGCAAGCGCACCAGGTTGAGGAGTAGCTCCTCCTCGCCGACAAGTTTGATGGAATCATTGTAGAGGCGGTGCGAGCCCTCGAGCGCTCTTGGACCGAACGCACAGCCCTCCAGGGTCCAAATCCATAGGATCGCCAGGTTCACCCGCAGGACTCGAAGGAGGGCCGCCCTACGGTTTGACACGGGCAAGACTTCCCCTCACCAGGCCAAAAACGACCTTCTTATCTGGCATATCCCTATTTTCGACCAAAACCGGCAAAATCTTCGGCATCGGTGTAAATTGGCACCAGAAGGGACTCGACTTTCTACCGAACGCAGGCACGAGATCGTGTTTTTCCTCGAATCCAGGGAATCAGGACGGCGCGACAAGCCACATAATGCGGATCGCGGCAACGCGCGGGTCGAGTTTTGATTCGACACACTGGATAATCACGCGAATCATATGAGATGAGAGGGGCTTCGCGCGTATCTCAATAAGCGAGTGTGCTGGTCAGCGCTCGCGGGCAATGGCGAGCGCTGAGCGGATAACCTTCCAGCCAACCCCAAAGACGCTTTTTCGAGGGAGTAGACTTTCACGGTCGCCACGAAGCGAGCATGATAGGGCGATAGTGCAAGGCGTCCGGAATGAGTAATCGGCTTCGGAGGTAACATGCCCGCGATATGGTACTGGCTAGGTGCCGCGCTGGTCGCTGCCGGGTCCACGTGGTGGGATGCACAGGTCGAGGCATCACTCGATCGCGACTCGGCGCACAAGAAGCAATGGGTCGGCTTGCTCGAATCATGCCGGCCCCAGCATCGCGCCGGCCTGGCGTACCTGTTGAAATACCTCCCGCGCCGCGACCTCGTCAAGTCGATATCACCCGAGGTGATGGCGGCCAACGTCGCACTGGCCTACCAAGGTCGTCGCGAGGTTCCTTGGGGGGCGAACCTGCCGGAGGAAATCTTCCTGGAAGCAGTGCTGCCGAATGTGAGCCTGACAGAGCGCCGCCAATCGATGCGGGCCGAGTTCCACGATCGATATCGGAAACTGGTCAAGGACTGCAAGACGCCGGGCCAGGCGGCACTCGCGTTGAACAAGGCCCTCTTTTCCGACTACAAGGTCGGCTACAACACCCGACGGCTCCGGACCGACCAAAGTTCACGGGAAACGATCGCCCAAGGGATGGCAACGTGCACCGGCCTGTCGATTATGTTAGTTGAGGCGTGCCGGTCCGTGGGCGTGCCGGCACGGGTCGCTGGAATCGCCTCTGGCCCGGCCGGGGCGGCAACCACACCTGGGTCGAAATCTGGGACAACGGCTGGCACTTAGTTCTAGTTTCGCAGATTTAGGGGCGTACCACGAGCGGCCCGGAGGGCGAAATTCCGCCCGCCAAGTCGTTCATCGCAGAGTGCCCGACGCTGGAATCCGTGGCCGTGGCGCCACTCACCCGGTCCGGCTGAGAAGCTCGGTGAGCTGGGCGATCCAGGTTTTCAGTGCACACTGTTTTGGAACCAGTTGCTCGGTTTTCTCGTCGTAACTGACCAGTCGCAGAGTCGTCAACATGTCGGCGAATGACGGTTCTTCCTTCTTGAGGTACCAGGGCCGGAACGGAAAGCGGACGAGCTGATGACCCGTTTGGTGAAACCAAACCACCACCAAGCTGTAGATGAACATCGCCATGGGCGCAGTCCGCTCGACGGCTTTGCGGACACGATTGGCGGGGTCCTCCAGACCCAAGAACTGTTTGCAGTATTCAAAGGTGCATTCGATCGCCCAGCGACATGCATACGCCGAGAGGATTTCCTTTGCCGTCCAATCCAGCTTGGTACAGTAAAACATCTGGTCGGGGCGTTTCCCTTGCAGGTCGCGCACCAAGACGATGGTCAGAAGGCGATCCTTTCCCGCCTTGTAGTACAGGGCTTGGATCGTCTTGACCGCCAGGGTTGCATGCAAGCCGAACTGGTTGAACTTGAGTTCAGTCCAGGGTTGGCGGGAATCTTCGGCCCATTGGTTCATGCCGGGCAAACGTTTTCCTTTCTTACGGGGTGCTCCTTTGGTTTTCTCGGTCTTGGGAGGAGCCGGTTCGTAGAGTGCTCCCTTGGGATGGACATGGCTGATGAGATGAGCCTTGGGGGGCAGGTGAGACAGAACGCTCTGACCGCCGTAGGCGCTGTCGCCGGTGATGATGATCTCGTCGTTTGGGAACCACTGGGCCACCAACTCGGCCAGTTCGAGGGCGAGTTCCGGTCGGGTGCGATGATTCGGATCCTTTTTGAGTTTGGAGGACTTCCCTTTGCCCTTCTTCCCCTTTGTCAGCCCTTGGCGGTTGCGGTAGAGACGCATGGCTATGGGCAAAGCAAAGACTTTGGTGGGCGGCCGAAAACGGCTTTTCGATGATCAGACAGAGCACCACCCAGTCGTGTCCCCAACTGACCAGAGCCTTGGACTTACTGGAAATGAGCGGATCGTAGTGCATGCCGGCGCCGTAGAGTGTCAGCCCACGTTTCCGGCAGAGGGTGTCGTCAACCGACCAGAGAAAAGTGCGCTGGGGCGAGAATCGTCACAACCAGCTTGGCCAGGTACATGGAGAAGGTATCGACGTCCCAAGCGGCATGGCTGAAAAACCGATGAAACCGCGACCAATGCCCATCACCGACATGGCCACTGGAGAAGATGAGCTCGGTCACGTAGCGGTGGCGCTGGGAGAGAATCCAGCCCGTGACGATGAACACAAACGTGTTGTAGGTCGGGGCCGTGAAGACCGGGACAAAGTTCTGTAGCAGATCGAGGAAGGTGTCGGTAAGTTCCATGTGTCGGCTTCCTTGCACTGGTGTCTTGTTGCGACCTGGAAACCAAGACAAGGTGCCAAAAGTCGCGGGGAAGCCGACATGAATTTCTGATCAGTTCGCCCCCTCTAAAAAGTGCGAAACTAGAACTTAGTGGGCGCCGCCGAGCCCGACCCGAACGGACTCGACCACGCCTGGTTCGTCGGCGATGCCGCGAAGGCCATCAAGGGATCTCCTCAAGCGCGATCTATGCGGTCACCTACCGGGAGACCGGCGAAATACTTTCCGATGGTCTGGAATCAATCCGTCAAAGTGCCCGGGGAGGACGTGACCGACCGGTACGCCCGGCGAGGACCGATCGCAACAGTCCGGCCTCGCCTGATGGTCGAAGTCCGTCGCGATGGACATCGCGTCGAGGCCGAGGTGCTCACGCTAGACGAAGCGACTGGGGTCTGTCGCTCGATCGGGTCCAGCCTTGGTCCTCAAGCCGACCTGAATCGTCATTTGACATGCGAGGTAACAACAGGCGCGTCGCTGTTGATCGTTGCCCGCCATGCGGAGGGCGCGGCGATCGGTACGGCCAACGTCTCGGGTGACACGGTCGTCCGCCTCGACATCGATCAGGCGACTCCCAACGCGGCCCGCGGAGCTCGTCCGGATCTTCGGCGACCGGTTCGGAATCGTCGTCGCCAAGCGCGAGACGGCCCGCAAGCTACTGGCCCATCTACCTTGGAACGAGTCGATGCGAGAAATCGCCTGGGCCGCCTACAAGGCGTCGCCGGCTCATTGAGCCGCTCCGCCGCGAATTTGAAGCCAAGACCGTCGTAACCAAGGACAGAAAGAGCCCTTACTTGTGGCGGCACGTCGGTCAGAAGCCGGCCGACGGCTCGGCGCTCGTGATTGCCATGCACGGCGGCGGTGGCGCACCCGAACCGAGTCAACGACCAGCAATGGCGGAGCATGTTCGAGCGATACTATAAGGAACATCCCGAGGCAGGCGGCTATGTTTACGTCGCCCTGCGCCCCCAATAACGAGTGGAACGGCTTCTACGATGATGCGATCTGCCCGCTGGTCGAGCGTCTGATCCGGCAATTCGTCCTGATTGACGACGTGAACCCCGACCGGGTCTATGCTCTCGGAGCTTCGCACGGCGGCTATGGCGCATTCGTGATCGGCCCCAAGATGCCAGACCGGTTCGCCGCCGTCCATGCCTCGGCCGCGGCACCTACTCCCGGCGAGACGCGAGGCGAGAACCTTCGCGACCTCTGCTTCACAGTCATGGTCGGCGAGAAGGATACCGCCTACGGCCGCGCCGACCGTTGCCGGGCATTCACAAAGGACTCGAAGGCTGGAAGACTCGGTACGGCGGGTATCCAGGCGGTGTCGTCTCGCTTCCAGGCGTCGGCCATTCCGTTCCGGACCGGCACAAGGTGGCCGAGATGCTGAAGTCGGGCGCGCGCTCTCATCAGCCAAATCGGATCGTTTGGGCCCAGTCCGATGATGTCCTGAACCACTTTTATTGGATCGAAGCCTCCCGGCCCAATACTTCGGGCCGCGTTGAGGCCGCGGTGCGCGACAACGCGATCACACTTAAGCTGGAAAACCAGGACGAAGTCGCCTTATGGCTCGATGCCCCCCTTTTCAACCTCGCCCGCCCGGTGACGATCGAGTTGGACGGCGGACGGCGTGAGGAAATCCCGATTTCACCCAAGCCGGAAACCTATTGTGTCAGCCTTGAGAAGCGTGGCGACCCTTGGCTCGCCGCACCGGCACGGATCGTCGTCCCAGTGCGACACTGACAATCGGAAAACACGGAAGAAAAGACACCAACGTTTAATCATTCTTATCGTTATGCAATACGATGCGTAATGATGTTATAATGTTCTTGTCACCATTGGGAATTCTCCTTCGTATTTATTCCCTGTTTTCGAGACTCCTCACGGATCTCCACCGAATCTCGCGTGCCACTGGTCGTACTCGACCAGTGCATTCGGCCAAGCGGGATTGGCACAGGTCGAGTACGACCAGTGGCACCCGAAATCTGCCCTAACTGCTTGGAGATTAACTCCTTGCTATGAATTGTGGTGGAGATCAGCGGCGAGTCTCCTGTTTTCCGTGGTTAAACGCTTCCCAATCTTCGATGAGGATGGCGTACAGATCGGCGTCGTACCAGCGGCCGTCGCGCCAGAACTTCTGTCGCGCGACTCCCTCATGTTTGTAGCCGCATTTCTCATAGACCCGCTTCATCGCCGGGTTCATGGTGTGGCCCTCGATCCGATGCAGACCCAGCTCGCCAAAGGCGAACTTGGTTCGGACGCGAATGGCATCAGTCGCATAGCCACGGCCCCAGGCCACTCGTTCGCCGATGAACAGGCCGCCTGTTGCCCAACGGTTCCGCCAGTTGATCTCGTGCAGGCCGATAAAGCCGATGTGCTTGTCGGTCTCGTCGAGCATCGCCCATGTGAAGTCGGTGCCGCGCTGGTATCGATTTGCTCGAAAAACTGTTCTTCCTGGCGGCGGCTGATTCCCAGGTTGATCTTGAGCGTTGAGGTGATCTGGGGATCGTTGAGCCAGGCCAACGCATTTTCGAGGTGGAGCGTCCGGTCCGGTGGGACCAGCCGGACGCGGTCGCCCTTTAGTCCGACGATCTGCATGAGTCGGCCCCGGCTTGTTCAGTTGGTCGGATACTGTCCGTTCTGTTTCATCCAGGTCGTAAGGGCGCGCATCCGCGCTCGAAATTGATGGGGCGGCTCGAACGGGAGTGGGCCGGCGCCCTTCGCCGCCTCAAGGACTTCGGCGGATTCCTTGGGCAGGCCGTTGTCGCCGTAGTGGCTGACCGTCTCGCCGCTGAACCGGGCCTTGATGGCCAGGATCGAGTAATTCCGCCCGTTGATGAAGAGATAGGCGAGAGTTCGGTCGTAGGGGTCGAGGGTTGGGGAACGCAGCAGCTCGACGTCGGTTGCGGCGGCGAACGCACCCTGAGCGAACGCTTTCGCCTCGGGCCCGAACGGCTGGTCATAGGGGAGATTGTGCTCCAGGCGGCGGATTTCGGGTGTGTCGATACCCAGGATCCGCACGATCTCGGAATCCTTGTCACTCCAGCGAATGATCACTCCATCACCATCCTCCACGGTGATCAAGGAAGGATCGACCTTCAACCGCTGGCCATGCGGCCGAGGCTGAGCCTTGGGCGCTGGGTGCCTGTTGCTTGGTCTGCGGCTCCTGGGCGGGAGACGACGGGGTCTGTGCCAACGCGAACGTCATGAGGGCCAGCCCGAACAAGGCCCAGCCCAAGCGCCGGACGTCAACCTTCATACGATCCTCCAAGCGATTGATCTCGCTGCCTCGATTCTGGAAATACGACACATAGCAACCGTGAAAAGTTCGGTCTGACGCGATCAGAGGCGTGACTTGATGAACGCCAGTCCGTCGCGGCACAGCCCCATCGCGTCTGGGAACAGGTCTGCGCCAGACTTTGGTGGCGGCGGCCAAGGCCGGCAGCGCGCGGCCGAACGCCTCGATCGTCACGTAGCCATCGTATCCGGTCTGTTTCAACCCCGCAAAGAACTGATCCCAGTTGACCTGGCCGCTCCCCGGCACTCCGCGGTCGTTCTCGGAAACATGGACATGAATCGTTTCCTTTGCACACGACTGAATCGCCTGCGGCTTGGCTTTTCTCCTCGATGTGAGCATGGAAGCTGTCGTACATCATCTTGCAATAGGGATGGTTGACGGCCCGCACGAACCGGGACGCCTGCGCGGCGGTGGTGAGAAAATAGATCTCGAACCGGTTGAGGTACTCGACGGCCAGCTTGATGCCGCGTTCCTGGGCCTTGTCGGCGGCTCGCTGCAAGGTCTCGACTCCATACTTGAACTCGTCGTCAGTCGGCCCTTCGCCCGAGAAAACCCCGATCGCCGAGTGGATCGGACCACAGAGGATCTCGCAACCGAACGCCTGCCCGCACTCCATCACGCGGTCGAGATGGGCCACGGCCGCGTCACGGATCTTCTTATCGGGCGAGATCGGGTTCGTCTCGGGCCCCATCACCGTGACGGCCGTTGCGCCCAGGCCGAGGCTCTTGATACGCTTGCCGAGCCGCTCAAACGGAGCGAGGTCGGCCGTGTCGAAGATCGGAACCTCCACGGCGTCGAATCCGATCTCCTTGATCTGGTCGAGGATCGCGTCATGCTGCTCGGTGACGTGCGTTGTCCACAAAAGCAAATTCATGCCGGTTTTCATGGCGTTGTCTTTCCGCGACAGATCGTTCAAGAGAAATCCTGACGATAATTGAGCCAGATCAGACAATGGCTCGTACAATCCCATGCAAGCCCCAAGAGAAATCCGACGTGCTCCTGCCACGAGTGACACAGCCTCCGCCGGCAGGAGCGCCGGAACTTCGCAGGTTTTCGGAACTATCCAACGGACTATCCAGATCGAACGGACTTCTTGGCCTGTAAAAACTGAAGACGCCTAACCAAATGCCGACCAACGCCCCGGCGATCAGCACCATCATCACGCCGATGCTCAAGGGAGCTTCAGTCCGCCGTGGATGGTTCATCTTCTCCAACTCGCGCCTCTTCAAACCGGCACGACCGATTCCCACTTGCTGTGTCTCGGCCGAGTCGAGCACGGCGTCGCACACAGCTTGGGTTACGAGGGCGTCACGGAACGTCGGCGCCGTCGGCTGGCCCTTTGCCAGGTCGTCGAGGAAGTCGGCAACTTGATGCACGAAAGTATGCTCGTAGCCGATCTGGAGTCCCGGAACCCACCATTGCTTCATATAAGGCATGTCGCCGTCGGTCACATGAACCGACCGCCAGCCGCGAACGATCGAATCATCTCGATGGTCGAAGTACTCGAGACGATGCAGGTCTTCGAGATCCCACTTGATCGACGCCTTCTCGCCGTTAATCTCGAACGTGTAAAAGGCCTTGTGACCCCGGGCGTAGCGGGTCGATTCGAACAGCCCGAGCGATCCGTTGTCGAATCGGCACAGAAACGCGCAGGCGTCGTCGATGCCTACCGGCTCGACCTTTCCGGTGAGGTTATGCTTGCGCTTCTTTGACAAAAGTCTCGGTCATAGCGGAAACCGAGCTGATAGTGCCGTTGAGCCAGAGCGCCGTGTCGATGCAGTGTGCCAGCAGGTCGCCGGTGACGCCCGAGCCGGCAGCCGCCACGTCCAGCCGCCATAAGCCGGTGCCGCCTTGCGGCAGGTCTGCGGAGATCGTCCAGTCCTGCAGGAAGTTGGCGCGGTAGTGGAAGATCTTGCCCAGCCGGCCCGCGTCGATCAATTGCTTGGCCAGGGTCACGGCGGGAATGCGCCGGTAGTTGTACCAGACCGTGTTGGGGACGCCCGCCTTTTCGATCGCGTCGACCATTGCCTGGCCTTCGACCAGGTTCATGGCCAGCGGCTTTTCGCACAGGACCATTTTGCCCGCCTTGGCGGCGGCGATGGCGATCTCGGCGTGCGTGTTGTTCGGCGTGCAGATGTCAATTGCGTCGATATCCTTGCGCTCGACCAGCTTCCGCCAATCGGTCTCGATCGACTCGTAGCCCCACTTTTCGGCGAATGCCGTCGCCCCGTCGGCGGTTCGCCCACAGACCGCCTTGAGCACGGGCCGGTACGCGACCTCGAAGAAGTCGTTGACCCGCTTGTATGCGTTGGAATGCGTCCGCCCCATGAAGCCATAGCCGACCAGGCCGATATTGAGAGGCTTTTTGACGCTCATATTCTCTCCTGATTATGATTAGTCCTTGATCGTCGCCGCTGAAAGCTGATTGACAGTTCGCTTACTCGACCCAGCCATGTGCGTCGCGCACGGCGATCATCGCAGCCAGGATGTCGTTCCAGGTCTTGGGATTCTTCATCACCGCGTTGGGAAACATGCAGCCGTCCCAGCAGATGTGGCGAAATTTCTTGGTGAGCTTGCCGTTCTCATCGCGGAGCCAGAAGCCGGCGTGGTGGGGGATGTCGAGCTTGCCGTTGGGGTCGGTCGCCAGGCAATGCCGGCCAGTATGGTCGTGGGTGCCGGAGCCGAAGACCGTCGCGTCGTTCTGGGCGACGTGGAAGTCGATCGTCCAGGGCCGCAATGCGGCCGTCAGCGTTTTCAGGGCCTCGTCGAGGGTCGCTCGGTCCTTCCAGTCGTAATCCTTGGGCAAGATCCGGTCCTCGGGCGCGTTTTCGCCGAGCGTGTACAGGAGCGTGTGGGCCATGTCCGCTTGAAAGCCGACGGTCTCCGGCTCGCCGACGCGCTTCGAGCAGGTCGACCATGGTGCGCCACGAGTGCATCCCGCCCCAGCAGATCTCGCCCTCGGCAGCCAGCTTCTCGCCGAAATCCCGGGCGATTGCCGCGGCCTTCTTGAACGTCTCGGCGATCATCTTCTGGTTCGCCTCGGGATCCTTGGCCCAGTCAGCGGGCGCACTCGCAGAGTCGATCCGGACGACGCCATAAGGCCTGACACCCCAGCTCGCGCAGCTCTTGGCGATCCGGCACGCCTTGCGAATGGCCGTCAAGTAATTCTCTCGCTGTTGCTCATTGCCCATCGCCGAGGCGTCGAACCAGACCGGCGCGACCACCGATCCGACCACGAACCCCTTGGCCGCGACTTGTCGGCAACCGCTTTCAGGTCGTCGTCGCTGATGTCGATGTTGATGTGGGGCTCGTAGAGGAAAATGTCGACGCCGTCGAACTTGATGCCGTCGACCTCCGCCGCGGCGGTCAAGTCGAGCATCGTATCGAGGTCAATGAACGGTTCGGCGCCAGGGCTCCCCTTGCCGACCAGGCCGGGCCACATGGCGTTGTGCAGTTTCGGAAAGGTGTTGGTATGGCTGCCGCTCATGGAAAGCCTCTGTCTGTGAGAGGGAAGCACAGGCATTTCCCGTCATGCCTGTTACCAATGCCGGTCGCGGCAGTTCAAGTCCTGCCCCAAGAAAACGAGTCGGGATTGAAACGTTGATGAGAGTGTCTCGAACAAGTTCTTCCACGCTCCGAGCATCCGAGATTCCGACGAAGCCGATTTCCATCGGGAGCACGGCTCCCTGCTTAACGAATAACACGTCTCCGGAGCCATCAGGATTCTCATAGCAGAGCGTGTCATCGAACAGGTCGGGAGTCAAGGAGCAAAGCCGGTTCGGCTCTTCACGACTCCGGTGCCTCCCTACCAAGGCTCGGTAATTGGTCAAGACATACAACGTACGCGAGAGCCGGTCGCGGGTTCGACGGAAATCGTCCCAGCGGCCCAGCAGTCC
The DNA here is from genome assembly GCA_963720335.1 of uncultured Planctomycetota bacterium. Taxonomy (GTDB): domain Bacteria; phylum Planctomycetota; class Planctomycetia; order Isosphaerales; family Isosphaeraceae; genus CAVRFS01. The sequence continues at coordinate 41,585 of CAVRFS010000102.1, forward strand.
GATGAAGATCACCAGACCGAGAACGGCTGGTGGCAGACCAGTCAAGACGGGCGACGACCGGACCCACTTCACGCAGCCCATAGATGCCGAATACGACCATCAGGGCGTATCCACTCAGTCCACACAACACTGCCGTGAAGAAAGCGGGAAAGACCGCCATGGTCGGAGCTTGCGGCAGACCAGCTCGTTCCGTCCAGAGCACGTCCTCACCCGGAGCCAACTTGCCTTTGAGCAGAGACCATTGTTCGTCTTCCAAGTTATCGCTCAGCTCCGCGTCAACCCGGGATTCGTAATCGCCCGGCTCTCCCTCATTCAATGCCCATCGCATCAAGCACCTCCAATCAATCGAAACAGGCCGCGACCCAGCCGGATTACGTCATTCTCTCGTTGGAAACGAGGTTGTGTCGCACGATCTGTTCGACCCGACGCACGTCGTGAATATCTCTGAATCCAAAAGAATACCAGCCGTAATCGTAGTCAGGGTCAGGCAAGGCGTGGCCCTTCCAAGTCGAAAAGATCAGGTCTCCGGAGCCGTTCGGGCGTTCGACCCGTTCCAGCGTCTGGATCTGGCCGCGGTCGACGGTCTTGATCCTTATCGCGTCGCTTTTAGGTTCAGGCGTCCGAACAATGGCTCGCCGATCAGTGACCGCGTAGAGGAAATTCGCTTTGCGACGGAACTCGTGCCTAAGCTGTTCCAGTACGCGATCAACCGATCACGATCACACACGCAACCCAGATTAGCCCCACGCCAATCGAAGATTCGTCGAGAAAATGACGGTGTCGCCCCGACCATCCAAGAACGAGCCGATTCCAACGACGCTAAGGAGCAGCGAATCATCGCGAGCGCGCTGAGCGAGTAAAACCCAAGACCAAGATTTCGGCGACGGTTCGGAACGACCCGCCCAGAGAAGCCTCTCGCCGGGCTTAGCTCCCCCTTGAGGATAGCGCAGATCTGCGTCTGCGCCTTCGTTGAATTCGTCGGCAACTCGAGTGATCGGTGATCACAGCCGCCGCGGATCGCCTCCATAGGCGATCCCTCCGTTTGCCGAGGTAGGATGACGTTCGGAATCCAATCGCCGAGTTGATCGAACCACTCCGACGCCCGAGCTTCTCGGCCAGCGCATTTGGGCCAAGACGTCCTCTGTTGTGAGCAATGGAAATGCAAGACTCCGTTGAGACGATATAGCTGTCGTCTTCGCGACGAAGGAGGCAAGCCGAACTGCTCCTGCACAGGATCAAATCTCCATACTTCTGGCATGCCCAATCGACCCCAGGCCGTCAGCGCTGAGGTCGCGGGTGAGTTACCTCGACCTCGATCGCCAAATCGGGAGGCGGCTCACATCCAGGTCAATGTTGCGAGATCCTTTCATCAGCTTAGCGTGCTCGGCAAGGTAGTATGTCTTGTCTCCTTCGATTCCCGCTTCATATTCCCGGCGGGAAGGTCGCTTGCCCGGCATCCTCCCACGGAATCCGCGAAATGCGCTGGCCAAAGCCACAAATGTCCCAGCCGTTCCGCGAACCAGTCGTGCTTGCGGTGTAGCATCATCGTCAGTTCCCCGTCGCAGTAGATCATTCGAGGGTCTCGCCTCCCCGCCCTCCTCGTTCAACCTTTCATAAGTGCCCCAACTGATGGGCCGTAGAACCTCTCGCTCGCAGGGGTTCGACACGGGATGGAGGAAATGTCACGGACATGGCGGTACCTCAGTTGGCTTGCTTGTGATGGTCGCCGACCTCCGGCAGATCGGCATGCGTGTCGGGGCCGAAGTAGCGGAGGTTGACAAAGGGCTCGCTTCCCGTGTTGTGGAACTTCACCCCGGCCGCCGCTCGCTTGGCCGACACGAAGACTTCATCCTGAGTGACTTCACCGAACCGGATGAAATTGGGGCTGTCGACCGCCAGTTTGCCGATCGTGCCACTTCCCTGGACAACGATCAAACCGTAGGCGCCGGGATCTTTCAGCGTGACAGAGCCACCAGGCTCGACTGTCAACTCGCAGGCGCTGAAGAGCTGCTTTCCGTTGACCCGGCCGTAGACAATCCATTTATCCACGTAGTTGGCTGTTTTGCCTCCAGAGCGCACGATCGGCTCGAGATAGTTGTGCTTCTTGAATTCCGGATCGACGTTCTTGTCCCAGTCAAGCTGTTCCACCAGGTAGTCGAGGTTGTGATGGAAAAGATCGGGTACATCTTTGACCAGGATTCCAAGGGACGCGACGTCCTTCCACCATCGACTGGTACATGCCGAAGACGTCAGACCCCCACTGCGGCTCATACGTAACCAGCGACCCGGGGGCGTGCAAAACGCAAGGAGGAACTAGCCAGCCGGTACCAGGCTTGAGCCGGTACGCCTTGGAAAGATCCAGGATGCCGTTGTCCCCCTGGTTCCAGCGCTCGAGGCAGCGGTGGACGTCCGCCTTGGTCGTCCCTGGCTCCAACCCAAAGAAGGTGTAAGGGAAGTTGTTGCCGGTCCAGTTGAGTTGAGGTGGGAAGTAGTAGCTTTCCGGCTTTCCTTCGCGACCAAGCTTGGCGGCCTGCTCTTGGTTCTGGTGCATATGGTGCGGGATGGGCCCGAGATTATCGAAAAACTTGCTGTAAACCGGCCAGCGCTGATAGGTATTCCACATCGTTTCGCCGATCATCTCGGCCCCGTACTCCCCAATCGCGTCCTTGAGGGTGAACTTGTCGCCGGTCTGGACCACGTAGCTGAGTCCCTCGTCGGGGGCGCCCCCTCGTTGGCCGCGGCGGTCGTCGAGGAGAACCAGCGCTGGTCGATTCCGCCCCGATGCGTGCCCAGAGCGTAGAGGTCCTCGCGAGAGAGCTTGAGACGGCCTCCCGGCATAAGAAACGATCGAGGCACCCAGGTCGGCGCCAGCCGCAAGATCCCTTCACCGCCATCGAGCGCCGCACGCACGCGTAAGGCCAGATTTTGCTCGCTCATTACAGTCCCTCGCTGATCGTGGTGGAACCCGAAGTCACGGAGCCACGTACTCCGGACCAGCAAATCGCCTAGACCGCAAATAAACACCCGCTTGACGGCCCACTCGCACAGCGGCCGGACGGGGATTGTTTCGTTCTAAGGCCCATACTCCCACGACGCAAGCCTCAACTCAGAATCGCTGACGACTCACGTGTCCGCTCGCTTCCATTTTGACGAGACGACTCGTCAAACGAAAGCCCGCGAGTCGATCTCAGCGCGGAACGCACTCAGCGTACCTACACGAGGGCGTTGGCGGCGAGCACGGGAGATGGTTCGGGCCTTCCTGCGATCGCGGGCCCAGCGCGTAAATGCCCGATCACATCCATCAAGATGTCATCGAGTGACTTGGTTGGCCGGTAGCTGATCAATTCGCCGATTTTGCTCAGGTCCGGAACCCGGCGCGGCATGTCCTCGAAGCCTTCACCGTAAGCTTTTTCATACGGAATACTTACGATTTCCGAGTCCGAGCACGTCAGTGCCTTGACCCGCTCTGCAAGTGTTCGGATGGTCACTTCATCGGTCGACCCGACGTTGAAGACTTCGCCCACGGTGCCGGGATGCTCCATTAACTTCAACAAGGCGCCAACCACGTCTCCGACCGCAGTGAAGCACGCGACTGGCTGCCACTACCAAAAATCGTGATGGGACTCCCGGAAAGCGCCTGCTTGATGAACGTCGGCACAACCATGCCGTATTGACCCGTCTGACGAGGCCCGACCGTATTGAACAGGCGGACCAGAACCGTCGGCAACTTTCGCTCTCGCCAGTAGGCCAGGGCCAGGAACTCGTCAAGTCGCCTTGGAACACGTGTAGCTCCAACGACCCTTCGAGGTCGGGCCCAAGACGAGGTTTCCATCCTCGCGAAACGGGATCTGGTTCGAGACACCATAGACCTCAGAGGTCGACGCGATTAGCACTTTCTTCTTTTTCTTGTTAGCCTGATTTAGCACGACTTCGGTGCCATGCACGTTGGTCTCGATGGTTCGGACCGGGCTCTCCACGATCAGTCGCACGCCCACCGCGGCAGCCATGTGAAAGACCACATCGCACTGGTCGACCAGCTCAGCAACAGCCGACGAGTGGTGGACGCTGTCAATCGTGTAATGGAATCGAGGATGTCCTTTCAGGTGGCGAATGTTGTCGAAGCAACCCGTGGACAGGTCGTCAAGGACGTACACCTCATCCCCGCGCGTCACGTAAGCGTCCGCCAGATGCGACCCGATAAAACCCGCGCCACCTGTAATCAAAACGCGCATCAAACATGCTCCCGGATTCAAGAACGATCGAAGACTTCAATATACACCGGTTGGCCGCTGGCTGTCAGGAGACGCAAAGTTCCATGTCTACAGATTCGACCATGGCTCAGAATCGGTTCGTCTTCTTCGACGTCGACACGCAGCGCGACTTCCTCGAACCCTCGGGATCGCTGTATGTGCCAAAATCGACGGACATCGTCCCCAATCTGGCACGCTTAACCGAATTCGCGCTCGGTCACGATATCCCGATCGTGGCGACCGCGTGTGCTCACCTCGCCGACGATCCGGAACTGACGCAATTACCACCCCATTGCATGGCCGGTACGCCTGGACAGGAGCGCGTGCCGGCGACGAACTACCCCGATTCAGTCGTTCTGGGAGTAGGAGAACGACTCAACGGAGACTTGCCGCGGCACCTTACACTCCTTAAGCGTGAGTTCGATATATTCAGCCGGCCAGACGCTGGCGACCTGGTCGCGCATAAAATCAGCATCAGCCGACATTTGTGGTATATGGTGTGGCGACCGATTATTGCGTCCGCGCGGCGGTTGATGGGCTCCTCGATCGAAATATACGCGTGGCCGTCGTGGCTGACGCGACCCGAGCCATCGATCCAACCGTCGAAGCGGATCTGCTGACACACTGGGCTCACCGAGGTGTCATCTTGACCGTCACTGATGCCGTCTGTCGCGGAAACATCGTATAATGGGTTAGAGCCGAGCGAGGTACACTGAAAATGCATGACAGATTCCGTAGTAAGTATCGGGTTCCGACCGCGTCGACCCGCCGACGTCAACAGATCGGGCGGGAAGCGCGCGTCGCCTGTTCGCTGCGATCGTTCTCAATGGCGAGGAGCCAGCACCCGGCTGGCTCGACGCCATCGGTAACAACGAGTATTATTCGGCCAAACGAAGAGCGGCCGCCGTTCTGGGACACGCATCCGGCCCGGCGAACTCCCATCCGATGGCGAGGTCCGCGAGCACCTGGTCGCACTCTGGCAACGTTCGAAAATCCCTCGGTCATCGCCGCCACGATGCCGGAGCCCAACCAGCGACACGTCCTCGCTGGCCACGCACCTGGACCGGTTCGCGGTCTATAGGTTAAGACTGGTGCCGCTGGAATCGGTCAAACAAAACCCCAAATACCACCCCGAAGGCAATGCCCTCCCCATAGTCTTCAAGTCTTTCAACTTGCGCTGACGCGCATCCGTACGATGAGGAGTTTCTGCTAGCCGCACTTTTGCACGACGTGGGCAAAGCGATCCATCTCCAGGACCATGTCGCCGCGGCGTGGAAGCCCTGCGAGGGGCGGTCACGGAAAGACGCTCTGGTTGATCGAGCACCATATGGACCTGCTCGCCGCACGCATGCGATCACCCTCAGGTTGAAACGCGAAATTGAAGCATCCGAGTATTACGAGGACCTCAAACTCTTTCGCGACATCGACGACGCGGCGCGTCCCGGCCAAATCGTCGAATCGAATGATGAGGTGCTCGCGTACCTCAAGGGGTTGGAGCAAGAGACCTATCTCGAAAAATAAGTAGGGATAGCGGGGGCGAATCGAGTGCGCGGACAGACCCTTCACTCAACTCTACGGTCAGCTTTTCGTCTCGCGCACACAGGACCAAAACGTCCGACTCGATTTCTTCCTTCGTTATCGTTCCTCCGCGCTCGTCCGGGGGAGGCGTGCTCTCCCGGATGGTAGCGGCGCTCGCTGTGGGCCTCGACGTCGGCTTGCGTGTACCAGGATGGCTTGAACTGCTTTTTCGCGTACAGCACAGCCTGGTCGAACCAGTGAGGCGAACCAGGATCGCCCGATTCGCCGAATTGAAGAATCGTCTTCGCCTTCGGCTGCGCCGCCAGCTCGACGACCCCGACAAAGGAATGGCCGGCGACCCCGTAGCGGCGTTTCTGGCCCGCTTGGGGCAGCGTGTAGAAATTGAAGACGACGCCCAGGGGGCCCGGCGCTCCGGCGATGGGCAGACTCGGCTGATCGTCGCGAAACGCGCCGTGGCCTTGCAGGTCGATCTGCGAGCCGTGGATCCGCTGCAGACGATTGATCTCGCCCCAGGCCACTTTCCAAGTGCCGTGCGTTTTCTCCAGGTCCGCCAGGGTCGCTTCCAGCGCGCGAATGCGTGGATAATTCTGCAGGTCCCGCTTCGCGATCATCTTCTGGACCCGGTCATACGCTTCGGCAAACAGCGTCATCGCGACGGAATCGACGGCGCTGATGCAGTCCCAACCCTTGAGCAGCTCGACCGGCTCTTTCAGCCTGGCGGCCCGGTCCGGCTCCTTTGACGACAGCGTTTCCCATTCCTTCACCAGATCGGGAATACGCAGCTCGGCTTCGAGGATCTTGGTGTTGAAGCCGTCCCGAGCCCAATCGTCGTAGGCGAATTGTCGCCGTCGAATGAAGGATGCGGCGCGAGATCTGAGCCCGGGGGTTGTCCCGTTCGCGTTCGGTCGCCATCAATACGGGGGAAACTGGCTCGCCTTGGGATTCTCGTCGGCTTCTCCCGCCTGCAGTTCCTTGGCCAGCGGCGTTGTGCTCAGAGGTGATTGATTGCAGTTCTGCAAGAAGCCGCACTTCGGGTTCTCGAGTTGCGGGAGCTCGTCAAAGCGGAGGTAGCCCTGCCATTCGGTTTCGGGGTTCGAGCCGTCGACCGGTTTTGTCCAATCGAACTTCGTGGATCGTTTCGGCACGGCGCCGTTGTACACGTAGAAGATGTTGCCGCCGGTGTCGGCGACCATGGTATTGAACATCGGCAGGTTGCAGGGCCGCATGGCCTCCTTGAACTCCGCCACGCTCTTGGCCCTTCCCATGGCGTACGACTGGTCGATCGCCCCGCCTTCTTCCAGCTTGGCCAGGCGGATGGCGAGCGGCTTGCCATTGCGGACGGCAACGAGGGGGCCCTGGTGCGTTTTGGTGAAGCGGAACCGACGACTGACGGGTCCCGTTCGCGTCTTTGACGACGACGTCCTCGGTCCAGGCGGTGGCCTGCCGCGAGCCATCGCCGTAGCGGTACTTGAGCGGATCGGTCTTGTCGTCAAAGGTGATGGCGTAGAGATCGACGACGTCGGGATTGTTGACCGTGTGGCTCCAGGCGACGTGGCCGTTGTATCCCAGGGTCGGAAACGGCGAGCCGAAGAAACAGGCTCCCAGCAGGTTCCAGCCTTCGCCGCTGACCACGTGCCCTTCATACCACTGTCCCGGGCCGAAGAACGGCTGATGCGGATTGATGAACATAAGCGCTTGCCCGAAGCCGACTTGTCCGGACGGACGGCCCACATGTTGGAGCCGACGTGCTCCGCCATGCTTTGCCGGTCTTGTTCCATTGCCGCCAGCTCCGCGCGCAGGTCCGCGGGGAATGCGATCGCGCCGACTTTGTTGTCGTGAATTTCCTGGACGGCCGAGAGGATATCGGAAGCATGCAAGCCCGACTTGCCGTAGATGAACGACTGATAGAGGATAAAGCGGCCGAAAGGCGAGCGGATGCCAAGGCTCGAAGTGCGTGATGAGCCGCGGCTTGACCTGCGGATTGACCGCGAGGTAATAGTTCAAGCCGTCGGCAATCGCCTGGCAGATCTCCTTGGTTTTCGGCGAGGCGGTCTCGATATTCTTCTTGGGAGAGCCTTGTAATCTCCAGTGCTCGGTTCACCAGGTCGTCGGGCAGAGACTTCTCGCCGTAAACTTCGGCGGCCCGGCCCAACGAACGGAGGTAGTTGTCTTCGATTTGCCAGAAGTAATCTTCGGCCTGGGCATAGATAAAGCCGAAGACGCACGAGGCGTCGGTCGGCCCGTAGACGTGCGGGACGCCGAAGGTGTCGCGCTCGATCGTGACGGTTTTCGCCAGGGCAAAGGCCCTGGCCGCGGCCCCGGCGCCGTCAATCGTGGCGGTGCGAAGCCCGCCCGGCAACGATGATGCCGAACCCGGCCAGAGCGATAAGTGTGAAGGATGCAGCGACAACGGAGAAGAGAATCCCCGTTTCACGGCTGCATGCCTTTGTTGGGGATAACCAGGCAGACCGGGTACGGACCGGTTCCAATCGTTAGCACTATAGCTTCGAAATCGGGCGTTGCCACCAGATGTTCAGTCCGAGGGAGAGAATAACGGACCAGGTTTTATTGCGAGAGGCGGCAGAGGCTGGTACTCAGCGGACGGCTCGCCATCCGCAACCAGCGGTTTGGTCGATCAAAGTTCCTATACGCCGTTCTGCCAAATATGGTGATATCTGGCGTCTCGCCTGGCGAAGGCGGCACAGAACGGACGTGTCGCGGTTATTCGTGCGCCGATGGACCGACAAGGGCGACCAACACGTCCGGTGGGCGATATAATAGAAGGCGGATAGAGCCCGGCTCTTTGAACCCGAGGGAATCATGATCCATCGTTTTCGGGTCCAGAATTTCAAGAGCATCGTTGACGTTGACGTTGATTTATCACCTGTCACGGTACTCGTTGGCACGAGCGGCACGGCAAATCGAACTTCGTGCAAGCCTTGCGGTTTCTGAGGGACGTGCTTGTCTCGAATCAGAGACTACAACAATCGTGGGTTCAGTTACGACCTGTGACGGCGCCGGCCGCGGCAACCACCTTTGTTGTCGATTTTTCTGTAGCAGGGATCGACGAAAAGTTTCACTACGAATTGTCGCTTAATGTGAATGGCCCGGACAACCCGCCAGAGAACGAGCGGCTAAGCCTGGGTGATCGATGCCTCTTCCACCAGGACAACGCCGGGAAAAGCTCAGCGCAATGGGTGATTGAACCCCAATTGGCGCAGGTTCCGCAGCCCGGCCTGATTGCCCTCAGTCGAATCCCAGCCATTTCCGAGATTGTGATCGCATTCACCGCCTTAAACGCCGGAATCGGCTGCTACGTCTTCTCCGACAAAGTCCTTTGCGAGCGGTCCAAGGAAAAACAGCAGATGTGGGGCCTTGCTGATGACGCGGGGAACTTCCTTGATAGTCTCAGGGACATTGTCACCAACCTGCAAGACCTCAACGTCCGCAAGAGCATTGTCGGAGCGCTCCAACGCCTCAATCCTTCGATCTCGTCCGTAGAATTGAACGACATCCAGAATCCGAATTCGGTCGTTGTTGGGCACAGGTTCGATGGCAAAACTCTTGCTCTTGGTCTTTCTCAAGAATCCGACGGTTTTCGACGGTTTTATGCCCACCTGCTTGCAATATATCAACGCCCTCCCAAACAGACGTTGATCTTTGAGCATCCCGAGGATGGAATCCACCCGGCGCCCTTTCACTTCTGGCCGAAGAATTCAAGGCGGCGCCGCAAGCGGGACGCGGGCAGGTGATCCTCACGACACATAGTCCAAAGCTCCTTGACCAGTTTGATGTGGAACAGATTCGCGTCGTGGAACTCGCCGGCTTGGAAACCCGAATCGGCTTCATTTCCGTCGAACAAAAGGAAGCCATTCAAGAGAAGTTGCTCGATCCAGGTGAGTTGCTCACGGTTGATCCTGCCCGAATGCAATTCCAGGCGACAAGCGCATGAGGCGACTCATCCTTTTCGTCGAAGGGGAGGGCGACGCCGACGCTGTGCCGGCGCTGGTAAGAAGCCTAATCACAGCGCAGGGCGAATGGTATGACGTCTTGCTCGATGATCGCCCATTCCGAGTCGGCTCAGTCGACAAGCTGGTGAAAAACGACTTCCGCGATTGGAAACGCTTCCTGGGAGCCGCCCTGAAGAGGTCCGACGTCGGCGGAGTGTTGCTGATTCTCGATGGCGACACCGAGAAGATCGGAGGCAACCATTTCTGCGCGGCTGCGATGGCCAAAGATCTGGCCGGCGCGGCGAAGGTTGTTGGGGCAGGACAAAGGTTTTCAGTCGCGGTGGTTTTTGCGATCAAGGAATACGAAACATGGTTGATCGCGGGGGTCGCGTCCCTAACGGGCCGACGACTGCCTGACGGGCGTCTCATTAAGTCCAATGCGAAAGCGCCCGAGGGGAATCTCGAAGCAGGTCCAAGGGACGCGAAGGGGTGGCTCAACGATATCGTTGTCGGAGGCTACAAACCGAGCCGCGACCAGGCAGCCCTCACCAGGTTGGTCGACCTTGACGTGATTCGCGCCGGGAGCTTCGGTCGTTTCGACGAATGGAATCCGCCGTATCGAGCCTGCTTGAGGCGATCCGATGTGACAAGCCCGTCGCCTCGCCGTCCTGACTCACCAAGAGTTCACCGAACCGCAGTGGTTCGGTTCCATTTTGGCCATGCGGCGTGTCGGTCTCGAGCGAGTCGAACGGGAAAGCGTGGGCTCGCCATGCCGAGGGAGACCAGCCCGTCGTTTCAGGAGGCACCGGGCGTGCCCTCCGCCTCCCACGGGATCGAAAAACGCATCCCGGGAACCGTGACGCCGCCACGGTGGCCAGGAACGACTGAGCCGTATCGTTCCGCGAATACAGGGGGAAGCGGCCGAGCTCCCTCCGGCGCCAACCAGAGACGCAGCAAGTGACGTTTCCGCTCCGGCTCGGGCCAATCCTCGAAGGCGGTGCGGTCGTGCAGCAACGTGTGGTTATGCACAAGTTGGATGTCGCCCGGTTGTAACTCCATCCGAAAATGCAACGCAGGATCGTTGGCCAACTGATCGAACAGGTCCAGGGCCTCGATCTGTTCCGGCGTCAACGGCGGTACCTCGGGGAACCGCCTTGCCGATTCTATGTAACTGCGCTGATAGACGGTCGATAGTAAACCCGAATACCAGTTAAACACCGGAATACAAAAGAATGGTTTCTGGCCGGCGGGGACTTCTCCGCGACGGTCGGTCTCGATGCGCTCAAAGAGCACCCGCGCCAGGTCAGGACGGCGCAGCGCATCTCGTTGAACATCGTCACCGAGTTGACCAAGCTCGACAGACCTCCAGACTTGGCCGGATGAAGGCACAGCAGGCCAACGACGTCGCAGGAATCGGTGTGGTAGTTTTGCCGTTCTCTGGTTTGGTAGATGCGAACGTTCGGGTCCTGGCTGCTGAGCCCCAAGTCCTTGACGTGACCAAGGAGATGTCCGTGCCTGTTTTGCGAGCGCAGGCTGCCCCAGTGCAGGCCGAGTCCCAAAAAGGCGATGGCCGAGAACCTCCGGTCCCATCGTTCGACCGGTAGACCACGGAGCAGCACGAAGCCCCGGCCTTCCAAGACCTCGGACATCATGTGAGACAAGCGTCGTTTCAACGCGGGCAGTGGGAAGTCGCCTTGACGCACGGTCTGCCAGTCGATTTCCCGTTGCGCCAACTGTTGAGTGGCGGATTCAATCTCTACGAGCTCAGCCGGCGACAAGTGCTCGATCCATTCGGCGCGACCAGCAATGTCGGGGCCGTACCAAGCGGAGGAGCCGCTCAGTGCGGCAGGCAGTTCAAGCATGGGAATTCATCTCTGCACGTGGTCTTGGTCACGGGTTGAGCGCTTGGGTCGCGTCGGCATTTGGCCGGCTCCACTGGCCGTATTGTGCTTCATCATAGCGCGGTGAGACGACTCGGACAATGACTCATCTGATCCAAGTTAAGGCGCGTCGCGATTCGTTCGCACCCGCGCGAGTCCCCTCCTGACCGTGAGCTGATGAAAAGTTGGCGTTGAGCGTGCTCGAGGGGCAATCCCGATCCCGGCGCCGTTGATGGTGTGGGGCGGGTTTCCCAACCCGCCTGGATGCGCCAAGGAGGAAACCAGCGGGTTAGGAAACCCGCTCCACCGGTTTTAGCGTCCCAAGTCGACAGAAAGGCTCCCTGCTTGACATCGCCGTACCCAACTCTCGCCACAACCCGCTCATTCGCGTGAATAGTTCATGAGGCGGCTCACCGTGTGTCATTCGGCCGACGTCGCCATTCGTCTTGCCCCACTTCTCTGTTCCGCCTCAGGATGCGACAATGGCTCCCTTTGGCAGTCGTGAATCAGATCGGTCATTGTCAAGGACCGGCCAATGGATAGGACGAAGAATTTGTCTGAGACTGAAGGTTCTCAGTCCTCCGCTGAGCCTTTGAATGGCTCCTCGGATGAAACGACGAGCCTGTCTCGAACTGAAGGCTTGCAATTGCCTATTGCGGGAGAGTGTGGTTTCTCAGAGGGCGATCCCTCTCAAATTGGGCGCTACCGGATCATCCGTCGCCTGGGTCAGGGCGGCTTCGGACGGGTCTATCTAGCTCACGACGATGAACTCGACCGCTCCGTAGCCATCAAAGTGCCAAACCCTAATCGAATCAAAGACCCGAAGGACGTGGAAGCATTTCTCATTGAAGCCCGAATCCTCGCCAAGCTGGACCATCCCCATATCGTTCCGGTATTCGACGTGGGACGTGCGGTAGACGGACTCTGCTTCGTGGTCTCGAAGCTGGTCGAAGGCAGCGATCTGTCGGTGAGGATGGGACGAGCCCGACCGTCGTTGCGGGATTCGGCCGAGCTGGTCTCCACGGTTGCCGAGGCCTTGCATTATGCCCATGGCCAGAGGACTCGTGCACCGGGATATCAAGCCCGCCAATATCCTCATTGACACTTCGGGCAAACCCTGCGTCGCCGACCTCGGTCTTGCTCTCAGAGACGAGGACTTCGGCAAGGGTGGCGGCGTGGCGGGGACACCTGCTTACATGAGTCCCGAGCAAGCCAGGGGCGAAGGTCACCGGGTCGATGGGCGGTCCGACATCTTCAGCCTTGGCGTGGTTCTCTACGAGTTGTTGACCGGTCGCAGACCATTCCGCGGTGATACTCAATTGGAGGTCATGCAACAGATCACAACCATGGAGCCTCGTCCACTGCGTCAGACCGACGACACGATCCCCAAGGAACTGGAACGGATCTGCCAGAAGGCACTGGCGAAGCGGGCGTCGGAGCGGTACAGCACGGCCAAGGACATGGCGGAAGACCTTCGCTTGTTCCTCCAAACCACCCGTGGCATGATCTCACCCGCCGCCCCCGCGGCTCTCACAAGCCCTCCACCCGGATCAACGTTGGATTCCGCTCCGCCAGCGAATACCGCCAGGCAATCCAACTACGATCCGCGACCGATCAAGATCGTGCCGAAAGGGCTGCGATCCTTCGATGAGCATGATGCCGACTTCTTCTTGGAATTGCTTCCCGGACCTCGAAACCGGGATGGTCTGCCTGACACCATCCAATTCTGGAAACGCAAGATCGAGCAGATCGACCCGGACCTGACTTTCAAAGTCGGGCTCATCTACGGTCCGTCGGGTTGCGGTAAGTCATCACTGGTCAAGGCAGGACTTCTGCCTCGGATCGGCAAGCATGTCCTTCCCGTTTACATCGAGGCAACCCCGGAAGAGACGGAGGCTCGGCTGCTCAAGGGTTTACGAAAAGTTTGCCCTCACCTGCCCCGCGAATTGGGGCTGGCCGATTCGCTGGCAAACTTCGCCGGGGTCGCGTCTTGCCATCTGAGCGTAAAGTCCTGCTGCTCCTGGATCAATTTGAACAATGGTTGTTCGCCAAGCGAGGTGAGGAGAACACCGAACTGGTTACGGCTCTTCGTCAATGCGATGGCGAGCATGTCCAGGCAGTCGTGATGGTGCGGGATGATTTCTGGCTAGCCGCCAGCCGATTCATGCGGGACCTGGAGATCCGGGTGGTTGAGGGCGACAACAGCGCACTCGTGGATCTTTTTGATCCCCGCCATGCCAAGAAAGTGCTAATGGCTTTCGGGCGGGCGTACGGGGCTTTGCCCGAAACCGGCGATCTGAACAACGATCAGAATTCATTTCTGGATCAATCGACTTCTGGGCTTGTACAAGACGGAAAAATCATCCCAGTCCGGTTGGCACTTTTCGCCGAAATGGTCAAAGGGAAACTCTGGACGCCAACGACACTTTCAGCGGTAGGCGGTACGCAGGGAATCGGTATGGCATTCCTCGAAGAGACCTTCAGCGCCTCGACCGCCCCACCCGAGCATCGCCTTCACCAGAAGGCAGCCCAGGCGGTTCTCAAAGCTCTCATGCCCGAGACGGGCACTGACATTAAGGGGCAGATGAGATCACGGCAGCAGTTGCTCGAAGCATCGGGCTATGTAAACCGCCCGAGTGACTTCGACGACTTGATCCACATCCTCGATCCCGAACTTCGTCTGATCACGCCCACCGATCCGGATGGGGTGGCGAGCGACGAGTGGCGGGTGGCGGGAGAGAACGAGGGGGTGGCGGGTGGCGCGTTGGCGCGTGGCGGGCGAAAGCGAGCGGGTGGCGGGAGCGGACAGTTCAATTCCCAGGCCGAACTCCGCACCACCAACGCCGTCCCCAAAACCGACCGCCAGGCCCCCCGCACCACCGAAACCGCAATCGGTGCCACCACCCACGCACCCGTCACCCACCACCCACCACGCACCACCCACCCACGAGGGAGAAAACACTGATGACCGTGCAGCATTACCGACAGTTGAAAGTGTGGCAGTTCGCTATGGATCTGGCAGAGAGGTGCTATCTGACGACCAAGGGCTTCCCGAAAGAGGAGCTGTTTGGACTGACGAGCCAAATCCGACGCTCGGCGGCGTCGATCCCGGCGAACATCGCGGAGGGACAGGGGAGGGACCACACGAAGGAATTCCTCAACCACCTGAGCATCGCCCGAGGATCGCTGATGGAGCTGGAAACGCACCTGATGCTGAGCCACCGGGTCGGTTTGCTGCAACAGGCGGACCTCGAGACATTGCTGGCGCTGACCGATCGCCTCAGCAGGATGCTCAGCGGTCTGCGCAGAGCGAGTAAAACAACGCCTGGAAACCTGACCACGGCACATCCCGCCACCCGCCACTCGCCACCCACCACCCGTCACTACCAACTCACCCACGACTATCTGGTTCATTCCTTGCGGGACTGGTTGACCCGCAAGCAGAAGGAAACGAGGCGCGGCCGGGCGGAACTGCTCCTGGCGGATCGGGCGGCCGTATGGAACGCCCGCCCGGAGAACCGGCAACTGCCGTCTCTGCTGCAATGGTTCAATATCCAATGGTGCACACAGAAGAAAGACTGGACGCTTCCACAGCGCAAGATGATCCGCACCGCGACCCGGTATCATCTACTGCGAGGGTTGGCTCTCGTGCTGCTGTTGGCCACCGCCACGGTCACGGGCTTGGCGATCCGAGCACAAGTCGTCGAGCAGCAGAAGGCGGCCCACGCCGCTGGGTTAGTCCAGCGGGTCCTTGATGCGGAGACTGCGCAGGTGCCGGGCGTCGTCGACGAGATGACTGAGTATCGAAAGTGGACCGATCCGCTCTTGCGTCAGGAGAATGGCAAGGCAGCGATGAACTCCCGGCAGAAACTGCACGCCAGCCTCGCCCTGTTGCCCATGGACGCTACGCAAGTCGAATACCTTTGCGGTCGGCTCCTCGATGCTGGACCACGTGAGGTCCCGGTAATCCGCGACGCTCTCGCGCCGCACAAAGGCTCCTTGCTCGACAAACTGTGGGCCGCGCTGGAGAAGTCAGAGAAAGGCCGGGAATCCCAGCGGTTGCGAGCAGCCTCGGCGTTGGCGAAGTACGACCCGGACAACCAGCGGTGGGGTAAGGTGGGGGCTCTCGTGGTCAATGACCTCGTTCTGGAAAACCCGATCTTTTTAGGAGAATGGAGTGAGGCGTTTCGTCCAGTTCGGAACCAGCTTCTCTCACGGTTGTCCGTTATCTTCCGAGATCGCCAACCCCAGCGCACAACCGAACGCAGTCTGGCGACCAACTTGCTGGCTGAATACCTTTCCGACCAGTCACAGGTCTTGGCCGATCTCCTCATGGACGCGGACGACAAGCAGTTCTCCGTCATCTATCCGAAATTCGCGGAACTCGGTGAGCGAGGACTGTCGTTCCTTGCCGACGAGGTTGACAAGGAATTGCTTCCCGTAACGACGAATTGGACAGTTCGATTTCACAAATGGGAGAAAGACGGGCAGACGAGCGGCCCCTGCCGACTGGGAAGCGGTTCTCAAATCGCCAGTTCTCGACGAATTGCGTGTGTCCCGTTTGAATATTCACGGCGCGACAGAACCTGCACCGTCCCCAACACAAAGGGTTCCAAACGATTATTTCGCAGCGGTCGCCACGACGGAGGTGACACTCGGAGACGGCGATTACGTCCTCTCAGCGAATTTTGATGACGGGGTTCGTGTCTGGCTCGACAATGAACTGGTCATTGAATACTGGGGGCCGAACTCGCCGACCACAAAGAGTGTTACGGTCAGACGCAAACGGGGAAAACACATCATCAAGGTCGAGTTTATCCAGATCGAAGGGCGATACGCTCTTGATGTTGGATTGAGCATTCACGAGGACGTCAAGGAAAAGCTGGCGAAGCGGCAAGCGAATGCGGCGGTTGGCCTGCTTCGCATGCACAAGCCGGCGAAGGTCTGGCCGCTCTTGAAACACAGCCCCGATCCCAGGGTGCGGAGCTACCTGATCGATCGCCTGGGTCCGTTAGGTGCGGACGCCAATGCGATTCTCACGCAACTTGAAAGTGAATCGGATATCACGATTCGCAGGGCGCTGATCCTCAGTTTGGGGGAGTATGGCGAGAAGGAGTTGTCGCTGGCGAATCGCGAGGCGTTGCTGCCAAGGTTGAGGACGATGTATGGGACAGCGACCGATCCCGGCCTTCATGCGGCTTGTGAATGGCTACTGCGGAAATGGAAGCAGGAGGAATGGCTGAAGCAGGTCAACGAGGAGTGGGCGAAGGACCACGAACAGCGAGAGAACCGGCTCGCCGGCATCAAGCAGGCGTTGGCGAAAGAGCGAGAGAAGACCCCGCCACAGTGGTACGTTAATGGTCAGGGACAGTTGATGGTGGTGATGCCAGGCCCGGTGGATTTCGTCATGGGGTCGCCGCCCACCGAAGCGGGTAGGCATGACGACGAAGTTCAGCACAAGACGCGGATCGATCGGACGTTCGCCGTCGGCGCGAAGGCGGTGACGGTCGCGCAATTCCAACAATTCGCGAAGGGCTCCGCACCTCCCGTGGTCAACACCCCCACGGCGGAATTCCCGGCGGTGGGCATTAGCTGGTACATGGCTGCGAAATACTGCAACTGGCTGAGCAACGAAGAGGGGATTCCGGAAGAACAATGGTGCTACGAGATCAACGGCGACGAAATCATGTTGAAGTCGAGATACTTGAGCCTGACGGGTTATCGGCTGCCGACGGAATCCGAGATGGAGTATGCCACCCGTGCCGGGACGGTGACGAGCGGGTATTACGGCGAGACGGATGACTTGCTGCCGAAGTATGCGTGGTACAACAAGAACGCGAGAGAAAGAACGTGGCCGGTCGGCAGCCTCAAGCCGAACGACCTCGGTTTATTCGACGTGCAAGGGAACGTGTTTATATGGTGTCAGGAGAGTTCCAAACCGTATCCTTCGGCGAACGGTGAGGAATCGGCTGAGGACCGAGAGGACGGCCTAGTGGTAAGTGGTGCGGTTGGCCGTGTGTTGCGCGGCGGCTCGTTCGACGCGCAAGCGTCATACGTGCGGTCCGCCAGCCGAATCAGCAACGTGCCGGCCTTTCGGGCCTACAACTTCGGTTTCCGTCCGGCGAGGACTCTATCGCATTGACCGCTTCACTGCTCGGCAGCGTACTTTCGAATGCCGTGTTAACATCAGTCGGTCGGCCACAGCTCAAGTTAAAGTCGAGGGTTGTCATGAAAGCATGGGTTTGGCTCATTATTGCGTCGATAGGCTTCGCCTTGATGTGTGGGGCCTACGCCTGGCGTGAGCGTATCGATGCCAAGTCGCCATGGGCGTCAGGCGTGATCATCATCAGCGAGAAAGCGTTGGCCGAAAAGGCGATGCCCGAGGGAACGATTCCTACTCGCCTGCGACTGTTGTCGTCGAGCGACGTAGCCGAGATTTTACTTTTCGCAACCGGCGACTCGGCCCCGGCCAAGGCTCTCGGCGTGAAAGGCCAGGTGCGGGTCAAACTGATCGAGCTGCCCCTTTCGATCGCGGGCATCGGCGCCGCTGATCTACAAACAGGGCGACTACCCGAGGCTGGCCGCAACGAGATCCTGGCCGGCCCAAGATCGAGCCGCGCGAGACACTGAACGTCGGCGGACAATCGCTAAAAATCGTCGGAGTCTTGAGGCCCGGCCTCGCGGTCTTCGCCACGTCATTCCTCGTTCCCCCCGATGACGCGACCGACAGTTCTCTTTCCCGCCGCAGTACCTTCGGTCCTTCACACTTGGCTGGTGCGCGCCTCTGACGAAGAGCTGCATGACGCTCAAGTCCGAAAACGGCTGGAAGAGGCCTTTCCCCCCGCGAAATATGCCTGGGTGACCGCACTTGACCGGCTCGAACCTCAGACTTTTTATCTGTATTTGTCCGGACTGGCGATTTTTCTGCTGGGCGGTTCGGGCACGCTCATCGGGCTTTTTCGCTGGCTGGCGGGCAAGGTCGCAGAGCCCGTTGTCGAATGGTCACAAGAACGGAGACCCAGCGATTAGAAGTCGTGCCGGCAAGGGCACCTGCCTTCTTTCGGACCCACTCCTGGAGATGCAGCGCAAGACCTCGGTTGGTCTGGGGTGTGCACCTGGTTTACTTCGGGCTCGTGATCGCCGGCTCGCTTCTTGTCTACGAGCGGCGGAGGCGCAGGTCGTTCTCCTTGGCAAGGTTCGCGAGGCGCTTGCAACGAACAACAATCTTCTGGGCATCGTGGGCGAGGCCTACCGGAGTGGAAATATCCCCCTGGCGGCCGCCGTAACGTTTCTCGTCAACTTTCTTCTGGGTTCTTTGGCCGTCATCACTTTGCCGTCAATTCCGTTGCCAGGCAGTGGCGCCCTCCTGGCCTGTATCCGCGCCACGGCGTGGGGCCTGATCCTGGCCCCGATCATGCAATCGCTGGCCTTCGGGATGCTGCCACACTCCCTGACGATGCTTCTGGAGGGAGAAGGCTACATCCTTGCCGCGCTCTTCGGCCTTCTGATCCCGATCCATGTCGTCCGACCCAGCCTGGGAGGGAATCCGTTCACCCGTTTCGGCCGCGTGGTCTTGCTCAATCTCAAGGCGAACTTCTGGATCGCCGTTGTGCTAGCCTTCGCGGCGATCTACGAGGCCACAGAGGTGATTCTGATGAACCGCTGAGCCGGCGTCGTTGAGCGACCGATGAGACGCGCACGGATGGGAGTCCACGGGGAGAGCCGACCGGCACAGTCAATCTCAATTCGGATCAAACTCCTCGCGGAGACGAGCGTGATCGAACCGCCGATCTCATGGTTGCAAACCAGGCACGTGACGTCGTTTTTGTTTGACGCACCATACATTTTAACAAAGTGTTATCGCTTTCATGCGTGAGATTCTGAAGACGCTCCTGGAAATTGGCAAGTACATGGTTCACCCCCGCAGTTGAGGCACCGAATATGAAGACAATTCTCCGCGCAAGTATCGCAATTATCGCCGGCATGGTCCTGGCCTTCGCGCTAGTGATTGCGGTTGAGGGGTTCAGTTCGATCGTCCATCCGCTGCCTCCGAATTTCACCGGAACGATGGACGAAATGTGCCAGCATGTTGCGAGGTATCCCCACTGGGTCTTGGGCGTTGTCGTGATTGCCTGGAGTGCAACGACTTTTCTCAGTACCTGGATCGCGACGAAGATTGGACGACGGGTCGCGGGTGTTGTTGTCTCATTGCTCTTACTGTTGGCAATCGCATTCAATATCTCCAAGTTGCCTTACGCGACATGGTTCAAAGTCGTTATGCCGGTTTGCTTTCTGTTGGCTTGCTATCTGGGTGTCACGCTGGGCGGTCGTGTAAAGTCAAAAATGTCGTTTGACGTTGCAGAGTAATCCTGTATCCGATGTCGGAGGTCGCTATTTGGGCACACCCGAGGTCGGTTGGCATCCTTCGATCAGGGCCACGCTTGTTGCGGATCACAATCCGGCCCGGGCGATGACTACGGAAGAAGAAACCGCCGAATCTCCTGCGTTACTACTTTCCAAGCCTGCATTTCGACACCCGTTCCCACTGGAAATCCCTGAGCGTACCGAAGAAAAGTCAATGATAGGCTCTCGGCACACAGTGGCGTGCGCGGAGTCTGGAATATCCTGGTTCGATTGCAGAATCGAGTGCTGCGAACAAAAAGCTCTTCGATCCAGTCGAGGTTTCGCTATGCCTGGATATGGTCTGGCATTCGGACTGGCGTCGCGGGCGACGGCGGGGTGGTTCAGCCAGCGTCTGGAACGTCGGCGCGATTCGGGCGTTCGGAGAGAGCACAGATCGAGCGTTACGATGAGCCGCTCGAGCGCCGGACTGTGCTCTCTTCAATCACGGTGCAGAACCTTGATGACTCAGGCTCCGGCAGCTTGTCGCACGGCGATTGAGCGGGCCAACATCGACATGGCTCAAGACACGATCACGTTCGCCCCGGCGCTCTCGGGAACGATCAGCCTTTCCTCAGCGCTACCGGACCTGTCCACCAACATGATTATCGTTGGGCCGGAGGCCTCAACTGTTACAGTGGTTTCCAAGTTCCCTCCGCCTTCATCCGGGGCAGTGTCCGGGATCCTGACAGTCTCGGCAGGTGCCAAAGTTACGATCTCTGGCTTGACGATCAATGGCGGGAGCAGCCCGTCCAGGGCGTCAGCGGGATCGAAAACGCTGGCACGCTCACGCTCGAGAGCACAATAATCTCCGGCAACTCGTCTGGCCAAGGGGGCGGGATCTACAACAACGGCACGCTCACGGTCGAGGACACGACAGTCAGCGGCAATTCGGCGTCCTCGGGCGGCGGGATCTTCAACGCCGGCACACTCACGCTCGAGAACACCACGGTCAGCGACAACACGGCTGAGTTCGGGGGTTTGGGAAACGCGTTCGGCGGCGGAATCGACAACACCGGCACGCTCACGCTCCTCAACACCGTAATCAGCGACAATGACAACGCTGGAGGAACTCTCGGGAACGCGAACGGCGGCGGAATCTACAGTACAGGGACACTGTCAGTTCAGAACGCCACGATCAGCGGGAACTCGGGTATTGAGGGGCGCGGAATCTGCAATGCTGGGACAGCTTCCGTCGTCAACACCACAATCAGCGCCAATTCGGGAGTTGGCAAGTCGAGTTGCCCTCGGTGGCGGGATCTACAACGCTGGCAAAATCACGCTCGAAGACTCCACGATCAGCGGCAACAGCACAGTGAGTGACTTCAAACTCGGCAGCGGCGGAGGGATCTACAACACCGGGACGGCCACCCTCATCAACGACACAATCAGCGGCAACGACGCCAACACGAGCGGCGACGGGATCCTCAACACCGGCAACGTCTTCCTTACCTATTCGACAATCAGCGGGAATTTCGTGTCGGGCACCGATTCAGGCGACGGAATCGCGAACCTATCGACCCAAAATCGCGCGGTCGTCGCCGATCGATACCATCTTCGACACCAAGGGTGGCGAGAGCGTATCAGGCGGCGGCGGTGGCGCTTTCAATCTCTGGGCCATAACCTTTTCTCCGACAATCCGGATTTCAGCCGTCCTTTCCACTGACCTGATCAACACCAACCCGATGCTTGGGCCGCTTTCCGCCAATGGAGGCCCGACGCTCGACAGAAGCCCTCCTTTCTGGCAGCCCCGCAGTCAACGCCGCTGTTCCCGTCGCCGGAGTCACGACCGATCAGAGAGGGTTTTATCGACCGCAGGGAGCTGCCCCGGATATTGGTGCGTTCGAGTTGCAAATCCACCGGTGGTCGTCAGCGTACAGCGGCACGGCGTCCACGATGAGCCTACAACGCTCGTCATCACCTTCAGCCAGCCAATGGATGCCGCCCGAGCCGAGATCGATTGCCGAATATCGCTTGGTCTCGGCCGGGCCGGACCATCGTTTCGGAACTCGGGACGACCGAGTTATCCGAATCCGTTCCGCCCGTTACAACGCTGCCACGCTGCAGGTAACACTTCGGCCAATCTGTCGCCTCCCGTTACACGGGACCTTTCAACTCGACGATCGTGGGCACACCACCGTCGGGGCTGACGGACAGCGCGGACCTCTTCTTGGATGGTGCCGGAATGCGCAAGCCGGGCAGCAACTACGTGACCAACATCGGCGACGAAGCCACTCTGCCTCAGTACGACGCGCCCAGCAAGGAAGCAAGCTGTCGTCGCTCACCGGCGAAGATTCGACTCGACCTCACGCGCGTTGTCTGAGACGTTGAGCGGTGGTCCCGATGCACCGGGACCTGTCCGGGATGGGAAAGCGGCAATCACTGATATTTACGAGTAATGTCCGCTTGTCGTAGCCCTCGACGCGACGCGTTTACCGACGATCCTGTTGCAAGGCGCCAACTCGGCTCCGCCCGTCAAACGCGCCACGATGGATCATCACAACGTGTCGCACCACAGGAAAGATCCCGCCAGGATCGCGCAATCGCGACTGATCGAAGAGGCACAGAGATCCGTAATTCGCGATTTGCTGGCCAAAATGAAGACCAAGCAAGAGGAGGGCTCGTCGCTTCTGGACAAGGCGATCGTGCTCATCGGGCCGTGCCTGTGGAACGCCAACTCGCATGAGACGCGTATCCTGCCGATTCTCGTCGCCGGGGGCTGTTTCAAGCATGTCCGGCATCTGGCCTTCGATGACTCACGCCGCCAGTTTGACCGCGACATTCCGTTGGCGGCCGTCCCCTCAACCGGTTGTTCGCAGATCGGGCAGTTGGACGGACTTGGCAACAGCTTGGCAATCGGACGGTCGGCCAGGCACTTGCGAGCGTGGTTAGGGCAATATGGGCAAGGCCTCCGGCATCGAAAAGAGCACTTTCTTGACAAGGTTACGCCGCAGTTTACGCAGAATGTCCAATTTTGGTGCGTGACCGGACTGGCTGCGGTCGCACAGACCGGCGAGAATCCGCGACAAAAGGAGAGCATCGCCGGTTGATGGGGCATCGTGGCCCACGACACTATTCAACTCGCCAGCGTCGCCATAAGGTGTAAGGCTGACAAGGGTGGCGACGACCTGACAAGTGCCGACACGAGACGGTAGAAAGTGGAGACGAGCGGGATCGAACCGGCAACCTCCTGGTTGCAAATCGAGCGCTCTAATCGCAATTCATTCATCGCAAACGATTGTCTGAAAACAACTTGCGGTTTCTGGGCTACGCAGCGTCGGTTTCCAGGGAATCTAGAATCCGACGTAGAATGCCGAAGGATTACTGCCGAGTCTCTGCACGTGCAGACATTGATGGGTCATTTCTGCCGGTACTGTGTCCCCGGCATGACCCGTGCTGCCGGCTCCGTGGCTAACCTTGAACGAGGTCGCTGATCGCCTTGCCTCACTTCTCTGCCCCGGCTGAGTGTGAGACGATGATTCTGCTCGGCAGTGATGACAGGGCTCCGTCGTCGCCTGGGATTGAATCATGCATGAGACGAAGAACGTCTCCAAAACCGAAGGCTCGCGGTTGCCCATTGGGGTTCGAGTGCCTGCTCGGATGAGACAATAAGCCTGTCGGGAACGGCCGGCTCGCAACCGCCCGTTCAGGGTTCGGGTGGCTCCCGGGACGGCGATCCCTCCAAAATTGGCCGCTATCGGATCATCCATCGGCTTGGTGAGGGAGGGTTCGGACGGGTCTATCTTGCTCACGACGACGACCTCGACCGCGCGGTCGCCATCAAGGTACCAAACCCTGAACGCATCACTCACCCTGAGGATGCCGAGGCGTTTCTGGTTGAAGCCAGGGTCCTTGCCAAGCTGGACCATCCACACATTGTGCCGGTCCATGACGTGGGTCGCACCGACGACGGACTCTGTTTCGTTGTGTCGAAGCTCATCGAAGGAAGCGACCTTGCAGTCAGGATCGATCAGGCTCGCCCGTCCTTCCGGGATTCGGCGGAGCTGGTTGCCGCCGTCGCCGACGCGTTGCGCTACCCCACACCCGAGGGCTGGTCCACCGTGACATCAAGCCCGCCAACATCCTGATCGACGCAGCGGGCAAACCCTTCGTGGCGGACTTCGGCCTCGCTCTCAAGGATGAAGACTTCGGCAAGGGTGGCGGGGTAGCGGGGACACCGGCTTACATGAGTCCCGAGCAAGCCAGGGGCTAACGCCCTTGTCCTTACCTACGACGTTTGTTCAGTATTCTTGGCATCTTCTGGTGGTAACTCCTTGCCAGGTCAGTCTTTTTCCTGCTTCAATGCTCCACGATCGCCAGGCGATGGGAAGCGGGGGTGCACGGCTCACTCACCCCCCTGGTTTGGTCCAGCTTCGTGCGAGGGTTCCCGCCCCGGCGATCCGGGAGCAACCCTTATGGATCTCATCCTCGATGCCAACGGCGCGTTCACTTGGGTCCAGGGCCCCTGTACCGCACCCGTGATCTCCACCGGCGCGACCCGGCCCACCCTGGATGAACCTCACCCTGTCCACGGCTTCTCGCCACAGAATCCCGAGACCGAGAAAGTGCCGGTCAAAGTCGGGGGCCTCTGTAGCCAACTCGATCCGTTGGCTCCCGGCGCCCGGCGCTTGGAAGTCGACCCGGCGGTCTGGGCCTACACTCAGTTCGCTGCCGCCAAGCTGGGTGATCGCCGCCGCACCAAACGGCTGGTGACCCTGGCCACGCAGGTCGCCGGCGATCCCAGCTCCAGCCTCCCCAAACAGACCCAGGACTGGAGCGACCTCAAGGCCGCCTATCGCCTGCTGGATCGTCCGGAAGCCACCTTCGAGGTCATCGCCGCCCCCCACTGGCGACTCACCGCCGACCAGGCGGGTACGGGCCGCTATCTGATCTTGGACGACACCACGGAGATCGACTTCGGACCGACGCGGCAGGCCAAGGGCCTGGGCCCGGTCGGCAGCGGCGTGGGGCGAGGATTTATGATCCATTCGGGGCTGATGGTAGACACGCACGACGAGTGGATCGTGGGTCTGGCCGGGCAGATCCTGTTCCATCGCCAGCCCGCTCCCAAGGGGGAGACGCGTACCCAGCGTCGCCAGCGCCAGCGGGAATCGGCTGTGTGGGGGCAGTTGATCGAGCAGATCGGCCCGCCACCAGCGGCGGCCCAGTGGATTCACGTGATGGATCGCGGCGCCGATGATTTCGAGGTCCACCGCCGAGTGCAGCGGATCGGGGCCGATTGGATCGGCCGGGTCAAGAGCCGCCACCGTCGGGTGCGGGATCAAGCCGGGGCTGAGTGCGCCTTGTCCGACGCTCTGGCCCGGTCGCCGGTAGCGGGTGGTTACACCCTGTCGTTGCGGGCACGTCCCAAACAGCCGGCGCGGCGGGCCAAGGTCGAGGTGTCGTGGGCGGCGGTGACGGTCTTGGTGCCCCGACAACCGGCAGCCTCGTTGAAGGCGTTGGCGCCGCAGCCGATCACCCAATGGGCGGTCTGGGCGCACGAAGTCGATCCCCCGGCCGGGCTCAAGGAGCCGATCGATTGGGTGTTGTTGACGTCGCTGCCAGTGCGGACCCTGGAAGAGGCAATGGAAGTGATCAGTTATTATGAGAAGAGGTGGTTGATTGAGGAATGGCATAAAGCGCTCAAGACGGGCTGCCAAGTGGAGCGTCGGCAATTGCACACGAGCGAGGGCTTGGAGGCGTTGACCGGATTGCTGTCGGTGGAGGCGGTCCGGCTGTTGCAGTTGAAAGAGGTAGGACGGCGGCAGCCGCACCGTGCAGCGGTGGAGTTGGTGCCGGCCCGGTATGTGGAGTTGGTGCGTCGGGCGCGGCGGCGCGGCCACTCCGGGGAATGGACGATCCGGGATTTCTTCCGGGGGGTGGCCGGGCTGGGTGGCTTCCTGGGGCGGAAGGGAGACGGGGAACCCGGCTGGATCACGATCTGGCGTGGTTGGGAGGTGTTGCACTGGATGCTCCAGGGTGCCCAACTGGCGGCACAACCTGCGGATTAGCGTGGTTTGGTCTCGCATAACACAAGAGGGTGGAAAATCGGGACCGGCTCCCGACTGGTTCGCTCTACGTCTTTGGAGAACAGTGCCCGATAAGGCCGGGTGACCGTCCCCATTTTCCGTGGGCAGCCCGGTGGAAAACCGGCCACCTGAACAAACGTCGTAGGTAAGGACAAGGGCGAAGGCCACCGGGTTGATGGGCGATCCGACATCTTCAGCCTGGGCGTCGTCTTCTACGAGTTGTTGACCGGAAAGAGACCATTCCGAGGCGATTCCCTTCCGGACGTCTTGGAGTCGATCATAACCACGGAGCCTCGTCCACTCCGCCAGATCGATGACACGATCCCCAAGGAACTGGAACGGATCTGCCAGAAGGCACTCTCGAAGCGGGCGTCGGAGC
The DNA here is from genome assembly GCA_963720335.1 of uncultured Planctomycetota bacterium. Lineage (GTDB taxonomy): Bacteria > Planctomycetota > Planctomycetia > Isosphaerales > Isosphaeraceae > CAVRFS01. Next base: position 68,012 of record CAVRFS010000102.1, read on the forward strand.
GGTACAGCACCGCCAAGGACATGGCGGAAGACCTTCGCCTGTTCCTTCAAACCACAGTTGGCACGGTCTCGCCTGTCGCCCCAGCGGTTCCGATTGCCACGCCGCCCGGCTCCACGCAGGAATGCGCCACCGATTCGATCAACATCAAAACAATCCGACTCCGACGGGCGACCGATCAAGATTGTCCCGAAAGGGCTGCGATCCTTTGACGAGGGTGATGCCGACTTCTTCCTGGAATTGCTTCCCGGACCTCGGGACCGGGATGGGCTGCCTGACAGCATCCGATTCTGGAAGCGAAAGATCGAGCAGATCGATCCCGACCTGACATTCAAGGTCGGGCTGATCTACGGTCCCTCGGGCTGCGGCAAGTCGTCGCTCGTGAAGGCGGGACTTCTGCCTCGGCTCGGCAAGCACGTCCTTACGGTTTACATCGAGGCGACCCCGGAGGAGACAGAAGCTCGGCTTGCTCAAGGGCTTACGCAAGGTTTGTCCTGAACTGTCCCGAGGATTGGGGCTGGTCGATTCGCTGGCAAACCTGCGGAGGGGTCGCGTCTTGCCTCCCGAGCGCAAGGTGCTGCTGGTCCTGGATCAGTTCGAGCAATGGCTCCATGCCAAGCGGGGTGAGGAGAACACGGAACTGGTCGCCGCTCTTCGGCATTGCGATGGCGAGCATGTTCAAGCCGTTGTGCTGGTGCGGGATGATTTCTGGCTGGCCGCCAGCCGTTTCATGAGGGATCTGGAGATCCGACTGGTTGAGGGCGAGAACAGCGCCCTGGTGGATCTCTTCGATCTCCGCCATGCCAGGAAAGTGCTGATGGCTTTCGGGCGGGCGTACGGGGCTTTGCCCGAAAACAGCGATGATATCAGCAGCGATCAAAATTCATTTCTGGATCAATCGATTTCCGGGCTTGCCCAGGACGGGAAGATCGTCTCGGTTCGGCTGGCTCTCTTCGCCGAGATGGTCAAAGGGAAACCCTGGGCTCCAGCCACGCTCAAGGCGGTGGGCGGTACAGAGGGAATCGGTTTGACGTTCCTGGAAGAGACCTTCAGTGCCTCGACCGCCCCTCCCGAGCATCGCCTTCACCAGAAAGCCGCCCAGGCGTTGCTGAAAGCCCTGCTTGCCCGAGACCGGCACCGACATCAAGGGGCAAATGAGATCACGTCAGGAATTGCTGGAAGCGTCGGGGTATGCGAACCGCCCCAGGGACTTCGACGACCTGATCCACATCCTCGACCCGGAGCTTCGGCTGATCACGCCCACCGACCCGGAAGGATCCTCGAGTGAAGGCCAGCAGACGACACCAAGCGGGCAATACTACCAGCTCACCCACGACTACCTCGTCCACTCCCTGCGCGACTGGCTGACTCGAAAGCAGCGGGAAACCCGCCGCGGACGGGCCGAGCTGCGGTTGGCGGAACGGCGCCCTGTGGCAGGCGAAGCCCGAGAACCGCCATCTGCCGTCTGCCCTGGAGTGGGCAAACATCCGGATGCTGACCAAGAGGCGGGGCTGGACCGAGCACACAAGGCCAGATGATGAAACGGGCGGAGTGGGTTCACGGGCTGCGATCCCTTGCGGCCTTGCTGCTCTTGGGCTTGTTGACGTGGGGTGGCATTGAGGGTTACGGAGATCTCAGGGCGTCGGCTCTGGTGGAATCGCTCAGGACCGCCAGCACGCCCGATGTCGCCCATATCGTCACGCAGATTGCCGGTTACCGCCGCTGGGCTGATTCACGGCTGGCTCGGTGTGCTCGAGGACTCCGAGCCGACAAGCCGGGAACACCTCCACGCCAGCCTCGCCCTGCTGCCGGTTGATCCGCGGCAAGCCGATTATCTGAGCGGAAGGCTCTTCATATCGTCTCCCAGCGATGTCTCGGTGCTGCGTGAGGCCGTGCGACCCCTCAAGGATCCGTGACGCGCGAGCTCTGGAAGGTGGTGTCTGCTGCGAAGGCCGATGACCCTCGCCTACTCCCTTCCGCCGCGCTCTTGCCCTTCTTGACCCCAAAAATGACCGCTGGAACCAGGTCGGCCTGGCCGTCTCGGATGCCCTGGTCGGGGTCAATGCCATGTTCCTCGGTGCCTGGACCGACTTGTTACGGCCCGTTCGCAGACCCTGACTCCGTGGCTCGCCTCGATCTTCAAGGATACTCAACGTCCCGAGTCGGAACGGAGCCTCGCCACCAACGTGCTCTCCGACTACGCCGGCGACAATCCAGCCTGATCGCCAACCTGCTGATGGCCGCCGACCCCAAGGCCTATCCGAGACTCTTCCCACTCGTCCAGGAACAGCGGGCAGAAACCTACCCCTGTTCCAAGCGGAAATCGCCGGAAGGCGGAATCCCGCAGCGAGGAAAGCGAACCGGAGCGGTCAAGGATCGAGCGTGCGAAGCGCCAAGCTCGGGCGGCGGTGGCTCTTTCGCTAGGGCAAGGCCAAGGAGGTCTTCCCGACGGTTGGTTCATCGTCCCGATCCGCGATTCCGGAGCTTCATCGTCAACTGGCTGAATCCTCTGGGTGCCGAACCGCACGTGGTCGTCGCCGAGCTGGAGCGGAAGTGTTCGGAGCAACTCACCCGGCATCCCGCCGGGCCCGCAGGCTCCCGAAGGGCGCCGCCCTTCCAGCGACCGGAGGCCTCCCCTACCGCCCGGCGCAACCGCCAGAGGATCGATGCCATTCTGTTCGACCCCGACGGATTCGATGCGGGGCGAGCTGATTCTGGCCGTGGGAACTTACGGGAAGGAGAGGTTCTCTCCCCAGCGAGCTAGATCCCCTGGTCGACAAGCTGCTCGGCCTCTACCACAACGATCCCGACGCAGGCATCCACGGGGCGGCCGAGTGGACTCTGCGGCAATGGCGGCAAGACAGAGGCTCGAAACCGTCCAGAGCCGAGTTGCGAAGCTCATGGACTAAGATCCCCGACGCTGGTACGTCAACAGCCAGGGCAGACCTTCGCCGTGATCAATGGCCCGGTCGAGTTTCGCATGGGCTCGCCAGCGAACGAGCCGGATCATAATCGCCTACGTGGCGCCCCACGTCGGGTCATTCCTCGGCGGTTCGCCATCGCCGACAAGGAAGTCACCGTCGAGCAGTATTCGCGGTTCGTGAAGGAGAACTCGCAATTCGGCATCGCCGATCCTCTCGACAGGCACAGCCCCGATCCCAGTGGCCCCATGCTCGCCGTGAGCTGGTTCGCGCGCCGGCCTACTGCAACTGGCTGAGCAACCAGGAAGGTGTGCCCAGAGAACGACTGGTGCTACTTGCCCAATGAGCAGCCGGCATACGGCGCGGGGATGACGATACCGGCTAACGCGCTCAAGCCGACCGGCTACCATCTTCCCGCGAGGCGAATGGGAGTACGCTTGTCGCGCAGGCGCGGTCACCAGC
>CAVRFS010000103.1:0-44375 GCA_963720335.1 uncultured Planctomycetota bacterium
CTAGCTGGAGGCTGCGCGGTGGCCCTACATCCCGGGACCGCACGTGCCTCGTCCCCCAGCGTCCTCCGAATCCGGTCGATGCCCCGCCTGCTTGAGCGATAACTTGCCCGCGTTGCCCGAGCCCGAGGGCCCGGCAATGCCAGGTCGGTGGCGATCAGCGGCGGCGTAGCCCCGGCGGGCTGAGACTGCGTCACCCCTCTTTAACTGCGCGAAAGGGTCTGTTACGCTCGCGCATGCAGGCTTGTTCAGTGGCCGACGAACCGCTTCCATCACAACAAGGATTGAAACGTAGTCTCGCTCATGCAGGCTTGTTCAGTAGCCGATGAACCGCTTCCATCACAACAAGGATTGAAACAGTGCGTCCCGGGCGGATCGTGACCGCTGGTAAAGGACGAGAACGACTCCCATGAGCTCCCAAGCCTCCGTTCAATCGATCGACGCGCTCAAGGAATTCCGGGTCGCCCTGGCGTTGTACGGGGAGGACACGGTCGGGGCGCTTGGGCGCGGTCGAGGCGGAAGTCCGCCGCACGTTCCGATGGCTTCAGGAGGAACGCCCCGTTTACTGGCAGGACCAGATCAAGCGGCGGAGCGAGAAGCTTCAGCAGGCCAAGGCCGAAGTCTTCAAGAAGAAGCTCCAGCAGAAGCCCGACTACAAGCCGGCGATGTCGGAGCAAATGGACAACCTGCGCAAGGCCGAGGCCAGCCTCGAAGATGCCCAGAAGCGGCTGACGATGGTCCGGAAATGGCAGCCGGCGTTCAAGCAGGCCGCACTCGAATATCACGGCAGCATTCAGCGGCTCAAGACACTGGCCACCAACGACGTCCCGAGTGCGGTCAACTTGCTGACCAGGATCATCGATTCCCTGGAAGCCTATCTTCAGGTCGCACCGCCGTCCTTGGCCAGCCTGGCTGCCTCGCCGGGCTCGACGATGGCATCCGCCGAATTCTTGTCGATCGCGACCAACGCGATTGCCGAGGAGGCGGCCGCCGAAGCGGCCAAGGCCCAGGATCAGCCCGAAGCCCCAACGCCGGTCGAAAGTCTCGAATTGCCCGTTTGCCGATGAGGCAGCTACCCGATCCGAGCCGCGCCAGATTGATTGATTGCGACGTTGCCGCCGGTCGATCGATCGATCGGCTCCCATGGTTATGATCAAGTAAGGTGATGAATCATGCCAAACGCGAAAGTCCTAGCGGGTTCCACCCGCGTCTCTCAGAGCGTCCGGGTCCTGCGGGACCAGTGGCTGGTCACCGAGGCAACCTGGCGCGACTCGGTCCGCCGCCGGTTCGAGGAGCGGTACTTGGCTCCCCTCGAGCCGGCTGTCGACTCGGCGACCAACGGCATGAAGAAGATCGCCGAGGTGCTCGACCAGGTCCGCCGCGATTGTTCCGACCGGAGTGAGACATGGTGAGTGCCACCACGATCTTGCGAACGGATCCTGGCACCTGTCCCGGGCGGGACCGGAACTCTCTTGTCCCCCAACGAGCCGGAGTTGATCCGCCGCGAGCGCTCGGCGCTGGGCGAGATTCTTCGCCTGGTCGCCGAGCGAGCCGACGCCGAGGCCAAGGTGGAAGCGAGAACGGGCCTCGTCTGACGCCACGGCCGACTCCGAATATGCCAAGGCCCGCAAGGCCTTGGTCGAAAAGTTGCAGCGGCTCGAAGCGCGAGGCACATGCCGACGACGAGAAACGGCGGCGGTCGATCGTCGACGCCGCCCTCAAGGGCGAGGCCACGGCCAAGTCGGAATTCGCCGCGGCCAGCCGCAAGATCGCCACGCTGTTCGATAGCCATCGGGATACGACCAAGATCGAGTACAACCGTGCCAAGAACGAGGCCGTCGGCGGTTTCGACTCCGGCCAGAAGAAGGCCGCCAGGGAGCACGCCGAGAAGACCAAGCCGATCGACGATAGCGCCGCGATGGCCGACGCGTTTCGCGAACGCCTGGCCTTTCTCGCCGCCGACTACAGAAAGTTCAAGCTGAACCCCGAGATTCCCGGCCCGACGCGCGAGTCGTACGACAAGTTCGCCGATCCGGGCGACGAGCTGTTCACGCGGCTGGCCCGGATGGAGACCCCCCTCAAGCTGCTCGAGGGGCTGATCATCCCCAAGGCGATGAAGGGAGCGCGCGAAGCTCTGGGTCTTCATCGTTCGTCGTCCTGCCGCTGGTCGGAACCGCGATCTGCCTACGAAGGAGGAGATCGGTCGTTGCATCGGCCGCGGCCGCCGTGGCTCGGGCTGGCGCTTGCGGTCTTGCTCCGTACCTGGCTGGTCAAGCTCTCCAAGTCGCAGCTCGAACGCCTATTACGACCCGCTCATGCAGACGCTGGCCGATGCCGACGGCCTGACCGCCTATTGCCGCGGCCTGGTCGACGCCCGCCTCAAGGAGGAACGCAAGCGCGTGACCGCCCACCGCGACGACGAACTGAAGCGCGCGAGGAGAATTATCGCAAGAGCGTTCGCCGACGGCGAGGCGCAACGCGACGAGAGGCTCCGCAAGATCAACGAGGTCTACGCCCAGCGGATGGTCGAGGTTCAGACGATCCAGCAACGCGACCTGCGATCGGCCCTCGACGAGCACGACCGCCGGCTGGCCGAGCTGCGGGCGCAGGTCGAAACCAGCTTCCCCAAGCTCGAGAGGAAGTACAAGACGCTCAAGGAGCGAGATCAACGACGCTACGAAACCGCCTGGCGCGCGATGGCCGACCGCTGGCGCGAGGGAATGCGGCACGCCGCGGCCGAGCTCGACGCCGTCAACCGCGAGGTCGACGGCTACTATCCCCCCTGGGACGACCCCGTCTGGTCCGAGCGCCCGTTGCCGCGGGTCGTCCCGCCGGTGATCCGCTTTGGCGCGGTCCCGCTCGATCTGGCGGCGTTGCCGCATGGAATACCGGCCGACGCTCGATTGATGGAAGGCGTGCCGGCGTCGTTCGTCTTCCCCGCCTTGCGTGCGTTCCCGGCGGGCGCCAACCTCTTGATCGAAACCCCCGCCGAAGGCCGAGCGGCCGCGCTGGCGGTGCTCCAAGCGTCGATGTTCCGGCTGTTGACGAGCTTGCCGCCGGCCCAGGTCCGGTTCACGATCGTCGACCCGATCGGCATCGGCCGCAATTTCGGCGCGTTCATGCACCTGGCCGACTTCGACGGGGCGCTCGTCAACGGTCAGGTCTGGACCGACCCCCGGCAGATCGAGGAGCGGCTGGCCGACCTGGCGACTCACATGGAGACGGTGACGCAGAAATATCTGAGGAACGAGTACGCCACGATCGAGGAGTACAACGCCGTCGCCGAGGAAGTCGCCGAGCCCTACCGAGTGCTGGTCGTCGCCGACTTTCCGACCAAGTTCGACGAGAAATCGGCGGCCCGGCTGGCGGCGATCGCCGCCGGCGGCGTCCCTGCGGCGTTTTGACCTTGGTCGCCGTCGACCTGTCGCGACCGTTGCCCACCGGCTTCTCAGCTCGACGAGCTTCGCCCTTACTGTGCCCACCTGAACTGGGACAGCGCGCAATCGCGGCTCGCCTGGGATGATCCGCCGTTCGGCGAATACCCGCTCGTGCTCGACTCGCCGCCGGCCGCGGAATTCGCCACGCGGCAGATCCAGAAGGTCGGCGCGGCCGCCAAGGATGCCAAGCGCGTCGAGGTCCCGTTCGAATTCATCACGCCAGCCGGCCGACGCCTGGTGGACGCAGGACAGCCGCTCCGGCATCGATGTCCCCCTCGGCAAGGCCGGCGCGACCAAGCGCCAGCACTTCATGCTCGGCCATGGCACGTCGCAACACGTCTTGATCGCTGGCCGCACCGGCTCGGGTAAGTCGACGTTGATGCACGCCTTGATCACCAACCTCGCCCTCAACTTCAGCCCCGACGAGATCGACCTCTACCTGATCGACTTCAAGAAGGGGGTCGAGTTCAAGGTCTATGCCACGCACGAGCTGCCGCACGCCAGCGTGGTCGCGATCGAGAGCGAGCGCGAGTTCGGCATCAGCGTGCTCGAGCGGCTCGACGCCGAGCTTCGGCTCCGGGCCGACCGATTCCGCGAGGCGGGCGTGCAAGACGTGAACGGCTACCGCAACGTTCCCGGCACGCCTCCGCTGCCGCGCATCCTGCTGATCGTCGACGAGTTCCAGGAGTTCTTCAGCGAGGAGGACAAGCTCGCGCAGGAGGCCGCCCTCTGGCTCGACCGCCTGGTCCGGCAGGGGCGAGCGTTCGGCATCCACATCATCCTCGGCTCGCAGAGCCTGGGCGGGGCCTTCACGCTGGCCCGGAGCACCCTCGGCCAGATGGCCGTGCGGATCGCGCTGCAGTGCAGCGAGAACGATGCGCACTTGATCCTCAGTGAGAACAACATCGCGCCGCGGATGCTCTCACGGCCCGGCGAGGCGATCTACAACGACGCCAACGGCGCACCCGAGGGAAACCATTTCTTCCAGGTGGTCTGGCTGTCCGACGAGAGTCGCGAGGGCTATTTGAAGAAGCTGCACGACCTGGCCCGCGAAAGAAAGCCGATCCTGGCGCGCACTCCGATCGTCTTCGAGGGGGACGCCCCGGCCGACCTGGCGCGCAACCCCCTGCTCGCACAGCTTGGTGGACGCCGCGGCCTGGCCCGAGTCGCCGCGCTCGGCCCAGGGCTGGGTGGGCGACGCGATCTCGATCAAGGAGCCGACCTCGGCCCTGTTCCGCCGCCAAGGGGGCAACCATCTGCTCATCGTCGGTCAGAACGCCGAGGCCGCGCTCGGGGTCATGACCTCGACGCTCTTGAGCCTGGCGGCCCAGTTCCCTCCGGCCGCGTCCGATACGGTTCGCTCCGGGGCGCGCTTCTTCGTGCTCGACGGCACGCCGGAAGATGACCCCAATGCCGGTGTGCTCGCCAGGGTGGCCGCGTCCTTGCCGCACGGCGTGCGCGTCGGCGACTGGCGCGACGTGCCGGCGATCCTCGCCGAGGTCGCCGCCGAGCTTAGCGCGCCGCCAGGAATCAAAGACCGACGGTCCCGAGATCTTCCTGTTCATCCACGATCTGCCGCGGTTCCGCGACCTCCGCCGCAAAGAGGACGACTTCAGCTTCTCGCGCAAGGATGAGGACGCCGGCCCCGCCGACCAGCTCGATGCTGATCCTCCGCGAAGGGTCCGATCCTGGGCCTGCACATCGTCACTTGGTGCGACACGGTGAATAACCTGAACCGCTACTTCACCCACCAGATCTTGCGCGAGTTCGGGATGAGGGTCTTGTTCCAGATGAGCCCGACCGACTCCGGCCACATGCTCGACGCTCCGCACGCCAGCAAGCTGGGCGAGAATCGCGCGATTTTCGCCAGCGAGGAACAGAACCGACTCGAGAAGTTTCGCCCGTACGGCATCCCCACCGACGAGTGGCTCCGGTCGTTCGGCGACAACCTGGGCAAACGCGCGTGAGCGAGCAGGATCGTCGCACCAACTCCGCGCGGTCAGCCAGCGAGGTATTCAACCATGACCGTCCCAAACTTAGCCTTGTAGGTCTCACGCTGCTCTTCGTGGGGACATCGATCCGGTCGAACGGCCAGGAGGCGGAGCTCGAACCTTTGCCCGCCGCGCGACCGGTGGACCCGGGACAAGCCCGCGAGCGCACCTGCTTCCAGACGCACGCGCGCTGGGACCCCATGCTCCAGCTCCGATCCGATGTCGCGATCTGCTACGGAATCGAGTCGAGCCTTGCCGAGCGGATCGCTCAATGGAAAGCAGGGATATATCCCCCACTTGATGACCGGTGTGTCGTGGGGCCGCTACCAGGACTACCTCTATGGCCGTTTCGATGGCGTCAATCACGTCGACGAGGCCCAGATGGACCGCTGCGGCAAGGTCATCTCGCACGGCGGTGACGTCTATTACATGTCGCCGGGTGAGAACTATGGAAAGTATCCTCTGCCAGGGAGTCAAGCGGGCGATGGACGCCGGCGCCCTGGCAATCCATCTCGAGGAACCCGAGTTCTGGGTTCGGGGCGGCTACGGCCCGGGATTCCAGCGCGCAGTGGAAATCGCATTACCATGAGGACTGGATTCCGCCGCACACGTCGCCCGACGCCCAGTACCGTGCATCCCATCTCAAATACGATCTCTACCGCGAGGCGCTCGAGCAGGTTTTTGATTTCGTCAAGGCCGAGAACGCGCAGGACGGGCCGGCACGTGAAGTGCTACGTGCCGACGCACAGCCTGATCAATTACGCCCACTGGAAGATCGTCAGCCCCGAGTCGAGCTTGATCGAGGTCGGCGCCGATGGGTTCATCGCCCAGGTCTGGACCGGGACCGCCCGCACGCCCAACGTCTACCAGGGCGTCGGCGGGAGCGGACGTTCGAGACCGCCTTCTTCGAATACGGCGCGATGATGAACGTCGTCAGGGCGAGCGGCGGCACGTCTGGTTCCTGAACGACCCGATCGAAGACAACCCCGACCATTCGTGGGAAGACTATCGGACCAACTGGGAGAGCACATTGACCGCCTCGCTCCTCTGGCCGCAGGTCTGGCGATACGAGGTCATGCCCTGGCCTGAACGGATCTTCCACCGCCGATATCCCACCGTCGACCGGGCCGCCGCAAGCGAGGCGAACCGGTGGTCCGGGAACCGATCCCACCCGCTTACGCGACCGAGCTGATGACCGTCATCACCGCGCTCAACGACATGGAACAGGCAGATATCGCCTGGGATTGCGGCACGCGCGGCATCGGCGTCGTGGTTTCCGACTCGATGATGTTCCAGCGCGGCGATCCAGCACGGATCCGACCCGGACCTGGGTTCGTTTTATGGACTGGCGATGCCCCTGGTCAAGCACGGCATCCCCGCCGAGCCGGTCCAGCTCGAGAACGCGATCCGCCGCCGACGCCTTGAAATCCCACAAGGTCCTGTTGATGACCTACGAAGGGATGAAGCCGATGACTCCGACGTGCATCGAGCACTGGCGGACTGGGTCAGGCAGGGTGGGACCCTGGTCTTCCTGGGCGATGACAGTGATCCCTATAACGGCGTCCACTCCTGGTGGAACGACTCCGGCAAAGGGATGGCCTACAAGGCGCCTCGCGAGCATCTATTCGAGCAATTGGGCCTCGCGACGGGACGCTCCAGCGGGGGCTCACTCGATCGGCAAAGGGTCCTTGATCTACGACACCGACTAGCCCCGCCGCGCTTGACCCACCGCAAGGACGGCGCCGACCATGTCCGGGCGTTGGTCCGAACGCGCCTGCCAGGCGGTCGGCCTGGCTTACCGGGAAACCAACTACCTTGCCTTGCGCGCGGCCCCTATGTGGTCGCGGCCGGCCTGGATGAATCGCTCGCTGACGCCCCGCACGTCCTCCGCGGGCATTTCCTCGATCTGTTCCAGGCGGGGCTGCCGGTGCTCAGATCGGTTTCGCTCACTCCCGGGAGCCGCCACCTGCTGTTCGATCTCGATCGCGCCGGCCCGCCGGGACCGGCCGTACTGGCCTCGGCCTGCAAGACACTGGGTGCCGAGAAGACCAGCGATGGCGCCTTCCGGTTCCATGCCGAAGGGCCCGATCAGATCGAGGCGGCCATACGTCTCGCCTTGCCCGCGGCACCCAAACAGGTGTCGCTCGATGGAAAAACGTTACCGGCCGATGCGCGGACCTGGGATGCCGAGACGAAAACGCTTCTGATCCGGTTCCCGAACGCCGCGCAGGGGACGTTGGGTGACGATTCTTTAGATATCCAAAAGGCTCTCAAATGATCATGTTTCCCTAGCGGCGACGATCAAGCACCGAAAGCGGTTCGTGGCCTTTCGGTTGATGGGAATACTGGCCCTCGTGCTCGTGGCGAGTCGGTCGGGCCTCGCCTCGATGAATCGAGGCTCGACCCACCCTACGCCATCCGGCGACCTTCTCGTACACCTCTCAGTTCATCGCGAGGTCACCAGTGGTTCGAGCTACGGCGGCAACCCGTTTCCCCTGACGTTGGAATCGGCGAGGCCACCGCCATCCGTGCGCTCGAGGTCACCTGGCCGACGAGCCGGACCCGCCAGACATTTCACGATGTTCCGGTCGATCGCGCGATCGAGATCACCGGAAAACCAGGACGGGCTTCGCATCATCAACGCACTTCATGGCCGAGCCGATGTGACCGATGTCAAAGGCGCTGGTTCTGCGGGGTAGACAGGGCGGAACCGGCGCCTTTGGAACCGAACCTCCGGCAATGAGCGACGCCAAGATCAAGGCCCGCCGCCTGTACTCCCGGGTCATCTCCGCCCGACCCAGGTTTCGCTCGAATCTCAGAGGGTGGGACAAAAGGCACAGGCGCCGGCGTTCCCACATTCAACAGCCAACCTTCTCCGGCGCGACTCCGGCATCGATCGGTCCTCCGCCACTTTGGCCGCCTCTCTCTTCTGGACGCGCAGGCTGGGATCGTACCTCAACGGCACTGTCAGGCCATTGAACCATTGATCCCATGAACACATCCGTTTCCAGGCTTAGACATCAATGCCGAAATGAGCTGCGCACTCCGCCGGATCAATGATGATCGGGGGCGAATCCTTGGGCCAGCCGAAGGCCGCCGTGTCCGGAGCGCATTCAGCACCGCTTGCGCCAATGCGATTTGTCCGCGGAGCGAGGGGTGCATCGCGTCCTGAAACAGGCCCTCATCGAGCATTCCATTCCGGCCGATCGCATGAAAGTAAGATTGCCCGTCAATCAAGATACATCCATGCCGGGATGCCACCTCGCGGTAGGCCTCATGAAAGGGGGTGAGGCAGCGCATGGGGTGGCCGTCGAGACTGCGGGCCGCGGCGTAGTGTTGAAACGCTTCATCCCAGAGCGCCGGATTGTTCAAGGAGCCGGGCCAGGCGAAAATGCGTTTCGGCGAAGCCGGGTTGGCGGGCCAGTAGGCTCGGTATCCCGCGATCGCGGCTTTCGGATCGGTCGCCTCTAACTCGGCGAGCGGCCAGGAAATCATCGACGAAACGCCGCCGCGTTGGTCGCGTGTCGTCGTTGCCGGCAGGAACGAACGGTTCGGTTCAAAATCCCCGTCATTGCCTGGCGGCAGGATCAGGATCGGCATTGCGCCGACCTGTTCCGCATAGGAAACCAGCACCTCGAGACGTCGGCGGAAATCGTTCAATATCGTGGTGTACTCGGCGTCCGTGTAGATCGGCACATCAATGAGGTCTCGCTCGGTGACTCGGTTCAGGCGGGATCGCCAGGCGACAGGAGTCGACCGTTTTCGCGGATCAAGCAGCCGAGCGCGGACAACCGTTCCACTCGATCGATCAGGACTTGCCAGCGGCGAGGAACCTTGTCGTCAATATAGTGATCCAGGTTGCGCGACCACCAAAGCCGTGAGAAGAACTCATTATGGCCGCAATAAATGAGCAGGATATCGGGGCGACGTTTCAGATCGACTCAGCATTCGTGCTGCTTTTCCAGAGTATGTCCCGACCTTGCCACGAGTTTGAGGCGGATCGGTCGCTCGGGGAGCACCTTCGCAAATTGCCAGGCGATCATACTTCCCGATCGAGACATAGTTCTGGAACGGAACTCCCTCGGCGCTCGACTCTCCCACGACGACCAGGTCGATCTCGCGGTCGCCAGGCGGGTCTGGGAATTTCGTGGGAAGCTCGATTCGTCCCAGCGGTTCCGCGAAGCGAGGTTCTGCTTTCGGAGGAACGACTTGGCCGAGGAACCTCGACCGGCAAGGCAGACACACGATGGGTCCGGCGAAGCCAGACCATGCTGCCAGCCTCGGCTACCGCCAGCCCGAGAAGAAGAGAGACGCAGAGCGCGAGTCCTCGGGCGATCAGGGGTCGGTCTGTTCGCATTCCTCCTCGCTCGCCAAAGCAGACAGCCCAGCACGAAGATGCCCAGGATCGAGAGCGCGGCGGTGCCAGCGCATCGATCTCAACGGCGATCAAGAGGACGAGCTCCGCCTTCCGGTAGATCCACTCGGGGAAATTCGCCCACAGCCAGAGAACGGCAGTACAATACGGCGAAAACCACCGGGACCAACGCGATGGTCAAGAGCGCGTATCGCCTGACTTGAATTGCAATCGACTTCCAGTTTAGCTCTCGCACGATGCAAGCCCTCGCGAATCATCGTCGTGGTGTCATCAGCGACTGGGGCCAGCGGAAGCGCTGGTGGAGGTGACATTGGACTCGATGACTGCGACGGCCTGTCCGTCGATCAGTGCGGACGGGTTGGCTTTCACGACGGCATCATTTTGTTGAAGGCCCGAGAGAGTTTCGGAGACACCTCGCGGAACACCACCGCCCGAACCCCTCATCGACCGCTGTCCGGGGGGCACCCGCCGAAGGGCAGGGTCCCGCAGGGTCGCGTTCGGGTGCCCGGGAGTGACCCGGCCTTCGACCGGGTGAGGGGGCGAACGCCGGCCGAACCCGGTCTCGCTCCGCCAAACCACGGTGGTGTTCAGCGAGGAGTCTCGGATGAATTCCGTGCTACGGTGCGCAGAGGATGCGTTCCGTGTGGCAGAAACGGAATGAATTCCGTTCCACGCTCGGCTTGATCCGGCCCGTGCAACCCCGACTGTTCATCAGCCCAGCCTCGTCCTCCCCGAATGATGAAAAGCCATTTATGGAGTTCCTTGATCTTACTCGGCGGCCGCGACAATCTCCATCAAGAATTCGAGGACCTGGACCAACCGCCCTCGGACGGCCAGCCCTGAACGGACCGGTCGGATCATGACGATGGCTTTCGGGTCAGAAGATGGCGGGCTGGGTAAAGCCACCTGAGGTCCCTGTTGGTGATCTGACTTTTCTCGCTTGGTGCTCTACGTCCCCTACTGTGTCGTCCATTTTTTGGTTTCTGACCCTTCGGTTGCCCGTTGGCAGTTAACGCAATTCGAATTTGCCACAGCCCCCTGAATTGGCGCCAAGCATGGGTGTAGAATCCAATCAGTTTGGTAATGGCTCGGCCACCCCGGACCGAACCGGCTGCACGATCAACGAGAGGGATCGACAACATGTTGACGCTGATGACCGCCATTCTTGCCACGGCACTGCTGGCTCAATCTGCGGATTCCATCTTCTTATCGGGAATCGTGGTTGAAGCTGCGGGAAAGCCGTTGTCCGACGTGGAAGTCGTGCTCCCGGCACGAAGGCCCCTGGATGGACCGCATCCCACGCTGGCACACACGATGACCGATGAGAAAGGAGCATTCCGTCTCGAGGTTCCCCGGCAACAGTTCCAGGATATCGCCCTTGTGCCGTTCATCTGTGCCTATGGTCCGGGCCGCATCGATTCTCCGTCCAACAGGCTGATCAGCTTGATGCGACAGCAGTCGGCGAAATCGAGGCATTCGGCTGCTTCGGCGGTCGTGTCTTCGGCTCGAAGTCGGCCTTTCAAAGCGAGCAGGCGCTGCACAGGGCGCTGCAACTGGTGGGTCAGGTTTGCGCAGGTAATGACGTTGGGAAAGCACGTCGCGGCAGCGGCGGGTAGCGGCCAGGGCAAGACTCTCGGCGGACGGTCTCGGGACGGGCCGCGCATCGCCTTGAGCAACCGTTCCACCACAGCCACGAGGAGCTCGCCCGGCGGCAAGTTCAACGGCGGCTGCACCAGACGCAGGTCGCTCCTGTAGAGCCTGTTGGCACACAACGTCTCGAGCCGGTGGAGGCGCAGGGGTCCAAGAGCCGGATGGTGGGATCGGCGGGGGTGTCACCGGCCAGGTTGTCGAGGTAACGCCGCACAGCGGTGGTGGTGGGGTTATGGCCCATGGCGAGTGACCGTCCTATCGCGGAGGTGTCGACGCGGAACAGTCTAGGTTCGATGTCCACCAGTTATGCTCAAGATGGTGGTGGGGTGGCGTCAACATCGATCCTACCAAATCCGATGGCCAGTAGCCATGCTCAGTAAGGCAGCGGGGAGGAGAAGGAAGGCGATGTCGGGTATTTCCCTCAAGGATATGGCCTTTCCATCAAAAGCGGGGGATAATTCCAACCAAGCTACGTCGAATTGGACAAGTAGGGCGCATGGTTCGGTGTTGCCGCCCGTCATTGCCGGCACGCTCCGAGGGCCCGATGCCTTGATCGAATTGGTCGCGTTTCATTTCACCGACGGCATTGACGCGCCTGAACGAGATCTTCCTCGATCGAGCTCGTTCGTAAATTAAACCAAATTGCGCAAACAATCCGACGAGGTAGCGAATCATGGCAGAGAATCCAGCCCAACCCGTGCGCCCGACGCAGATCGCGAATAACATCGGGATCGCGACCATCAGCAAACCACCCGTCAATCCGCTCAGCGGCGAGGTTTGCGATAAGCTGCTCGAGTCCTTCGACGAGTTCGAGAAAGCGCGGGTCCGAGTCGTCATTATTCGCGCGAATCCCAACACGAGGGTCTGGTCTGCCGGTCACGACATCCACGAAATACCGCTCGACGGCGACGACGCCGTGACCTGGACGACGGGATTTGAACGAGTCCTCCATCGCGTCCGAAACTGCACGGTGCCGGTCATCGCCATGCTTCACAGCAGCGTCTGGGCGCAGCCTGTGACCTGGCCGTGACTTGCGACCTCGCGATCGGCACACCCAGGACGACCTTCGCCATCACTCCGGTCAAGCTCGGTATCTCCTACAATACGGCGGGGATGTCGCACTTCATCGGGGTTTTGCCCCTGCACATCATCAAAGAAATGGTTTTCACGGGTGATCCCCTCTCGGCCGAAGATGCCTATCGTTTCGGGCTGCTCAATCGCCTCGTGAGCCCCGAGAAGCTGGAGGAGACGACGATGAAATCGCGGCGACGATCGCCGGCCGGGCACCCCTGGCGGTTTCGGCCGTCAAGGCCGAGCTGAGCAGCCTGACCAAAGGCGCGCCCCATGAGCGCCGACGAGTTCGAGTTTATTCAAACCGCGCGGCGAGCCGCATTTCGGAGCGACGACCTCAAAGAGGGCGTCAAGCGTTTCTGGACAAGCGACCGCCCGTCTTCCAGGGCAAATGATCACGATCGCGCGTGCAAGCGAGGAAACGATGACGTCATACGGGCGATTTCCCGTCCGATCGGCCGAGGAAGCAGCCGGGCTGATTTCCCACGGCGCAACCCTGGGCATTGGTGGATTCACCGACCCCGGTTGTCCGAAAGCCGTGCCGAGCGCGCTCGCTCGGCGCTGGGGATTTCACGAGCGCGGCGAGCCGTTCCGGGTTCGGATCCTCAGTGGTGCCGAGGGCGGGCCCGCGGTCGACGTGGACCTTCCGCAAGCGGACGCGGTCAGCTTTCGGATGCCTTACCAGGGCGAGAAACCCTGTCGGGATGCCATCAACGACGGGAGAATCGAATTCGCGGACATTCATCTTTCTCACGGCTCGCAGCAGCTTTTCGAGGGATTCTTCGGTAAGGTCGATTTTGCCCTTATCGAAGCCAGCGACATCACGGACGACGGACGCGTCTACTTCACAACGTCCATCGGCAACGGCCCTACCTACCTGCAGTTGGCCGAGAAGGTCGTTATCGAGATTAACCGCCATCACCCAACGCGCGTCCGGGAATTCAGCGATATCCTCGTCCTTCCTCTGCCGCCTCATCGCGAGCCCATCCCCATCCGACACCCCCTTGACCGGATCGGTACTCACCACGCCAGGGTTGATCCCGCCAAGGTTGTCGCCATCGTCGAAACGGATCAAGGAAGCACGCGTCGGCCGCCCCGCCCGCCCGACGCCGTGAGCAAGAAGATCGCCGATCACGTCGTTCGTTTCTTGCTGCAGGAGCTGGCTACGGGCCGGCTGCCGCGCGACCTTCCGCCGCCGCTGCAGAGCGGAGTGGGAAACGTCGGAAACGCACTCCTGGCGGGCCTTGGCGAGCATCCCGACCTGCCTCCGTTTATTCTATTCACCGAGGTTTTCCAGGACGCGTGTGTCGAACTCATGCGCTCCGGGCGACTCACCGGCGCCAGTTCGGCCGCCCTCACCCTGTCCCAGGCCAAGCTCCAGGAAATCTACGACGACATCGATTACTTTGGCTCGCGGATCGTGCTGCGTCCTCAAGAAATCTCCAATAACCCGACGATCATCCGCCAGCTCGGAGTCATCGCTATTAACACAGCCCTCGAGATTGATATCTACGGTCATATTAACTCTACTCATGTCTGTGGGACGCAGATGATGAATGGAATCGGCGGTTCCGGGGACTTCGAGCGGAATGCACTCCTTTCGGTGTTTGTCTGTCCCTCAATCGCCAAGGGCGGGAGGATCTCCACGATCGTTCCCTTCTGCAGCCACGTGGACCACAGCGAGCATTCCGTGCATATCGTGGCCACGGAACAAGGAATGGCCGATCTCCGCGGCCTGGGACCGGCAGCACCCGCATGCGTCGGCTGATCGACGGCTGTGCCCACCCGGCCTATCGTGATTACCTCCATCGTTATATCGAGGGGGCGCATGCGGGCCATATTCGCCACGACCTGACCCGCTGCTTCGAGCTGCATCGCAACCTGATCGAGCATGGAGCCATGCTCCCCGAGCTCGATCTCGACCAGTTCTCCCCGCCTTGCGCCGGATGAATCCAGCGGAGACGGTCCGGCACCCTGGAGGAACCGATTCATGATCGAGAAAGAGCTGAAGATCCTGGACGATTTCCCGCCGGTCGGTTACGAGACCTGGAAGGCGCAGGCCCAGGTTGACCTGGAAGGCGTTCCTTTCGAAATGAAAATGATCACACACACATACGACGGTATTGATATCCAGCCGATCTATACTCCGGAGAGCTGGCCCTCGGCGAACGACCCGTCCGGTTTTCCAGGAAGTCCGCCATTCACCAGGGGAACGGGGCCGCTGGGATATTCCGTCGACGGCTGGGATGTGCGTCAGGAGGTCTCGAATCCGGAGCCAGCGGCGGCTAACGCGGTCGTGCTCGGCGAATTGAAACAGGGCGTGACCTCGATCGAACTGAAGCTCGACGCGGCGGCCTGCAGCGGACTCGACGCCGACGATCCCCGATCGGCCGGGTTGTGCGGTCGCGAGGGAGTCATGGTGTACAGCATGGGCGACCTCGACCGCGCCCTCGAAGGCGTTTCGATGGACGTCGCGCCGGTCTCCCTGGAAGCCGGTGCTGCCTTCTTGCCGGCCGCGGCCCTGCTGGCCGCTCTGTGGGAGGAAAGGGGAACGGACGGTTCGAACGCCCTGGGCGCCTTCAACGCGGACCCGCTGGGTACACTGATGCGCGACGGTGCCCTGGCGGTGCCACTGGATGTGGCTCTGTCGCACATGACCGACCTGGCAGCCTGGACGACATCCCACCTTCCCCACGTGAGCTCCGTTCGCGTGTCGACCGCCGTGTATCATCATGCAGGCTCCGGTTCCGTCCAGGACCTGGCATTCGCCGTGGGGACGGCGATCGAATACCTACGTGCCATGACGGCCGCCGGGCTCGACCTGGATGCGGCGGTCAAGCAGATCGCTTTCCACGAGACCGTGGGATGCAAGTTCTTCCAGGCGACCGCCAAGCTCAGGGCCCTGAGAAAGCTCTGGGCCAGGACGATCGAGGCTTGCGGCGGCGACGTGACGGCCGCATCGTGTCTGCGGGTGGTCGTGGAGACCAGCCGGCCGCGTGATTACCCACCGCGATCCCTGGGTCAACCTCCTCCGCAATACCGCCGCATGCTTCGCGGGCGTCCTCGGCGGAGCCGACGCGATCATCACGCTTCCGATGGACGCCGCCGTGGGGTCGAGCGACGAGCTCACCCGGCGCCTGGCCCGGAACACTCAGGTGATCCTTCAGGAGGAATGCCATCTCGGCGCGGTTGTGGACCCCGGCGGAGGTTCGTGGTTTCTCGAGACGCTCACGGACGAAATGGCCGCGAACGCGTGGGCTTTGTTCCAGCAAATCGAAGCCCAAGGCGGTATGATCCAGGCGGCCACGAGCGGCTGGATCAGGGATCAGATCCGGGCGGTCGAAGAGCGGCGCGAGCGGGACATCGCGACGCGAAAAGCGGGGATCACCGGGGTAAGCCAGCATCCCGACGTCTTCGAGAAGGAGTTCAGCCGACCCACCCTGGATCATGCCGGGCTTCGGGCGGCGGCGGCTGGAAGGCTGATGAAGTGGCGTCGCGACCGGGCACCCGTCGCGGCCCTCTGCGATGTCCTGGCCAGGCAACGGCTCGGAAGCGGCGACCTGATGGCCGCGGCCGTCAAAGCGGCACGCGCAGGGGCGACCATCGGAGAGCTCACGTCGGCCCTCGCCGGGTCAGCAGGCAAGCCGCGCAGCCGCACGCACGACACTCTTGGCCGCCCATCCCTATGCAGCCGCCTATGAGCATTTGCGGGACATGGTCGATGCCTACGCCCAGACACATGGCGGTGAGCGGCCCAAGGTCTTCCTCGCCAACCTGGGGACGCCCAGAGGACTTCCTCGCCCGCTCCACCTACGCGCAGGACTTCTTCGAAGCGGGTGGCTTCGTGCCCCTGAACAACGACGGGTTCTCCGACCCGCAGGCCCTCGTCGCCGCGTTCGCCGCGGGCGGCGCGGCGATCGCCGTCATCTGTTCGACCGACGCTCGCTACACAACCGACCTGGAACAGGTCGCACCCAGGTTGCGGGCCGCCGGGGCCAGGACTGTGGTCCTGGCCGGGAACCCCGGCGATAACGAGGCGAGGTACCGCGCCGCTGGCGTCAACCAGTTCATTTTCATCAGGTGCAATGTTCTCGAAATCCTTCGCACGCTACTTCACGATGTAGGAGTGCGGTGATGCACAAAATCCCAAACTTCAAAGACATCTCCTGGAACGGCGGACCGAAGGTCGACAACAACCTGGCCAACTGGCGCACCCGGGCGGAGGCCCTGGCAGGGCGTTCCCTCGATCAACTCACCCGGATCACGCCGGAGCAAATCCCGCTCCGACCCCTGTACACTGCGGCGGATCTCGAGGGGCTCGAGCACCTGCACACGATGCCCGGACTGCCGCCGTTCCTGAGGGGTCCCTACTCCACGATGTACCTGGGGCGACCCTGGACCGTGAGACAGTACACCGGTTTTTCGACGGCCGAGGAGTCCAACGCCTTCTATCGGCGCAATCTGGCGGCCGGTCAGAAGGGCCTCAGCATCGCCTTCGACCTGCCCACTCACCGCGGCTACGATTCGGACGATCCGCGGGTCGTGGCGGACGTCGGCATGGCGGGAGTGGCCGTCAACAGCATCCTCGACATGCGGATCCTCTTCGACCAGATCCCCCTGGAGAAGATCAGCGTTTCGATGACCATGAACGGGGCGGTGCTGCCAATCATGGCGCTCTACATCATCGCGGCGGAGGAGCAGGGCGTGAAGCAGGAACAGCTCTCGGGCACGATCCAGAACGATATCCTCAAGGAGTTCATGGTCCGCAACACCTACATCTACCCGCCGCAGCCGAGCATGCGGATCGTCGGTGACATCTTCGCCTATACCAGCCAACACATGCCGAAATTCAACAGCATCAGCATCAGCGGCTACCACATGCAGGAGGCAGGCGCCACGGCTGATCTCGAACTGGGCTACACGATTGCAAGCGGCCTTGAATATCTGAGGACGGGCTTGAGCGCGGGCCTGCATATCGACGACTTCGCCCCACGACTCTCCTTCTTCTGGTCGATCAGCAAGAACGTCTTCATGGAAATCGCCAAGATGCGCACCGCCCGGTTGCTGTGGGCGAAGATCGTCAAGCAGTTCGGTCCGCAGAATCCCAGGAGCATGGACCTCCGCACCCACAGCCAGACGAGCGGGTGGACCCTCACGGCGCAGGATGTCTACCACAACGTCATCCGCACCTGCATCGAGGCGATGGCCGCCACCCAGGGCCATACCCAGAGCCTGCATACCAATGCATTTGACGAGGCCCTGGCATTGCCGAGCGACTTCTCCGAACGGCTGGCCATCCACACGCAAGCATTTTCTGCAGGAGGAGACGGATACCGACTCGATTATCGATCCGTGGGGCGGCAGCTACTATGTGGAGCGGCTCACACACGAGCTCGCGAGCAAGGCCTGGGCCCATGTCTTCGAGTGCGAGCAGGCCGGCGGCATGACCAGGGCGATCGAAGCGGGCTTCCCCAAAGAGCGCATCCAGCAAGCCTCGGCCCGGACGCAGGCGCTGATCGACTCGGGTGCGCAAGTCATCGTCGGGTTGAACAAGTACGTTCTGGACAAGCAGGAGGCGATGAAGGTCCTCAAGGTCGACAACACCGCGGTTCGGCAGGCACAGGCAAGGCGGCTCGAGCAGCTCAAGTCGCAGCGAGATCAAGCGACGGGTAAGCTCGGCGCCTGGACGCGCTTTCCGAGTGTGCCCGCACCGGGAAAGGGAACCTCCTCGATCTGTCGATCCGGGCGGCACGCGCCCAGGCAACGGTGGGTGAGATCAGCTCCGCCCTGGAGAAGGTCTTCGGCCGGCACAAGGCCGAACAGGAGCTGGTCACGGGGATCTATGCGCAGACTTACGGAGCGAAGAATCCGTCGATCGTCGCCGTGCAGGACAAGGTCGAGCAGTTCTTGAAGAGCCACGGACACAAGCCGCGCATCTTCATCTGCAAGCTCGGTCAGGACGGTCACGACCGTGGCCAGGAGGTGGTCGGAGCGGCTTTCTCCGATCTCGGGTTCGAGGTGGTCCTGGGCCCATTATTCCAGACGCCCGAAGAGGCCGCGCACCAGGCCGTCCTGGAACACGTCGATATCGTCGGACCAAGTACGCTTGCCGCCGGTCACCTGACGCTCGTGCCCGCACTCCGCCAGGCCCTCACGAAACTCGGCCACGAAAACATGCCCATCGTGCTCGGCGGCGTCATTCCGCCGCAGGACTACGACGAGCTCTACACCGACGGGGCTCTTGCCATCTTCGGACCGGGTACGGTCATCCCGATCGCTGCACTCAAGGTCCTGGAGATTCTGGAGCGCCACCGCACGGTAGAGAGGAGTCGGTGCGATGGAAGCCCGGAGAACTCTTTACCCGCAATGGAATCAATTTGAGAGGGATCGAAGCATGCGCCCGCCGGCGATCTCGCTCGATCAACTCGCACCCTTGCCTGTGGTCTACCGGGCGGTGATCCCGCCCGCCTACGAGGACCGGAACGGCCACATGAACGTGCGCTGGTACCTGGCCCTCTACGACGAGGCGGGGACGCGATGTACCCGATGCTCGGGCTCACCGCGGATTACTTCGCGGCGTCGGGCATGGGCGGCTTCGATCTCGAGCACCACCTCTGGTATGCCGCCGAGGTGCACATCGGGGACACCGTGGTGATCAGGGCCCGCATCCTCGCGCGGAGCTCGAAGCTGATCCATTACCTGATGTTCATGGTGAACGAGACACGGGGCGTGCTCTCCTCGATCTTCGAGTGCGTGCACGCGCATGCCGACCTCACCGCTGCGTCGCACCGCCCCCTTCCCGGCGCAGGTGGCGGCCCGGATCGACGCCTTCATCGACGGCACACCGTGCGCTGGCCTGGCCCGCGCCGGTCTCGGGGTCCATGGGCGTACACACGAGCTAAAGGGGCACGGCACCCCAGGCGGAGAGAACTGGCGAACCTTGCCCCGCCTGGGGAACGCACATCGGAGGACCGTGCCGATGAAGGTTGGGCTTCTCATTCCCTCTTATACGCTTCCCGGAAAATTTCTACCTGGTCTTCCCTGGGATCTGCCGATTGGGCAAGATGAGACCATCTGTTCTTCGATACGGAGGGCTCATCCATGTTCGTCGCCGATCACCATACCACAGAACAACTCCACGACATCGTCCAGGCGATTCCCCAACAGCGACTCTGGCGCCGCGTCCAGGCCGTCGTCCTGGCCAAACAGGGACGGACCGCACAGGACATCGCCGAGGCCCTGGGATGCTCGCTCAAGGCCGTCAAGAATTGGGTCGCCCAATACAATCGCGGGGGGATCGAGGCCCTCCACGAGCGACCGCGTAGCGGGCGTCCGCCACGGCTGGACCCGCAGCAGTACCCCAGGTTGAAGCAACGCCTGAACGAGCTGCCCGGTCCCGAGGACGATGTTTGCACCTTGCGGGGACTCGACGTCCAACGGATCCTCGAGCAGGAATTCGGCGTCCAGATGAGCCTCCAGGCGGTCTATGACCTGCTCCATCGCCTCGGCTACAGCAGCCTGATGCCCCGGCCCCAGCACGAGGATGCCAACCCCGAGGTGCAGGAGTTTTTCAAGGAGATCGTCGTCGAGCAGATCGACGCCATCGCGGCGGAGCACCCGGAAGCAGGAGTTGCGGATCTACTTCGAGGACGAGGCCCGGTTCGGCACGCAGGGGACGATCACAAGGGTCTGGGCCCCCAAGGGGTCGCGGCCGCGAGGGATACGGCAGAACGGCCGCGAGTGGTTGTACGTGCTGATGGCCGTCTGTGTCAGCACGGGGGCCGCCTCGGCGCTGATCATGCCGGAGTTGAACACCGAGGTGCTCAACCTGTTCCTGGAGCAGTTCTCCCGCGAGTTGCCCGCGGGCGTCCACGCGGTGTTGATCTGGGATGGGGCGGGCTATCACACGGGCGGAGATCTGGTGGTGCCAAGCAATGTGAGCCTGATCCTGCTGCCGCCGTATTCGCCGGAGTTGAACCCGATCGAGAACCTGTGGCACTACCTGCGTGCTCATCACTGGTCCAATCAAGAGTATGAGGGCTACCAAGGTCTGAAGAGCAAAGCCATCCAGACCCTGTGCACTGTGTGTAGTGATACCGAGAATTTCAAGAGCATATGCAACGCCGATTATGTGAGAGAAGGGGCATAAATTTTTCGGGATCCGTATAAGAACCCGCTTGCAGTCGACCTCGCCAAGGCGTCGCTCTGGCTGATCACGGCCGCGTCCGGCCTTCCGCTGACTTTCCTCGATCATCGCCTTCGATGTGGCGACTCGCTCCTGGGAATCCCGGCTGACGAGGTTGTTCGTCCATGGATCGAACCCCAGCCCGCCAAGGGAAAGCGAAACGCGAGGAAGCCGAGGACCGTCAAGCCGGTCGAACTCTTGATCTCGCCTCCGGCTCCGCAAGAGACATTCGATTACTACGCACCCAACCGTGAGGCTCTGTGCCTCGCCTTCCCGCGCGTTGGTCTACTTGCAGGCCCTGGAGAAGGCCGTGGAGGCCGAACCCACGAATTTCGCACTCCACCGGTCCAAATACAACACTCTCCGGGGTTTGTAGAACCGTGGAACCATCTTCATCAGCTTCGCGTCGGATTGGCGTTCGCCGATGATGCTGCGGGCGGCGTCGACTTGATCAACACCTGGCTCGATGACCTTCTTAACTCACAGACCGTGACCGAGTTGCATCGCGCGAAGGGTGATTTGGCCCGTCAGCGAGGAGAGAGCTTGGCTGCGTTTTGTTGGGAGCTTGAGTTCCCCGAAGTCTTTTTCGATAGCCAGGGACGAAAGCGGAGCGATGGGGGATTCTCTTGTATTCTGGGAAATCCTCCTTGGGATAAGATCAAACCCGAGCGTGATGGCTTCTATCTTCAGTTCGATCCACTGATTCGGCAGTTGCAAGGGACCGAGAAGAATCACCACATCGAGAAGTTGCATCGCAATCGTCCCGAGGTCTTGGCCGAATGGCAACGATACGAAGCCACTCAGAAGGGACTGGCTGGTGTTTTGGTAAGAGGCGGTATTTACGAGCATCAGACCGCCGAGATCGAAGAGGAATTTGAGGGACCCGACGGCGAAATCACAATCAAAAAGAAAACCACGGGAGGCGATCCGGACCTTTTCAAGTTTTTCCTCGAACGGGCCTGGCAGCTCGTTGGAGACGGGCAGACCGTCGGCATGGTTATGTCGAGTGGACTCCATCAGGCCCAGGGCTCGACCGGGCTGCGGCGTCTAATGCTTGACGAATGCCGGCTGCGTACGCTCGTCAAGTTCGACAATGAGATGCGCGTCTTCCCAGGCGTCCACAACCAGTTCAAGTTTGACTTGGTCGTATTCGATAAGGGAGGCGTGACCGACAGCTTCGACGTAGCGTTCTTCTCCCGTGAAAACGCAACGGCCCTCGAGGCTTTCCGCGACCACCCCGGTGCGCTACGCCTGGAGCCGGCCGATATTCGTCGCCTTAGCCCTCACACATTGTCATTCTTGGAGTTAGACGGCCGGCGCGATCTCGACATTGTTCGTCATGCCTACCACTTACACCCGCCATTTGGTCAAGGGCTCATGCCCAAACTGGGACTAAAGTATCGAACAGAATTTCATATGACAAATATGTCATTCCTATTCCGCGATCGCTCGTGGCTTCGAACTCACGGGTGCACTCAAGAAGTCGGCGAGACGTCGCGCGCGGCCGGTGCGGAGTGGTATCGCAGCAGAGGCTACGTCGAACGGCCAATCGCTGTTTGGTACGCTTTGTTTGAGGGCGGCACAGCCGTCGATTACCGGGTTCCTTGGCCAGTCCCCAAGGGCAAGACCATTCGCCCCTCCGATCTCAATGATTTCGCAATCCGCGTCGACCTTCCGGGGGGACTACGATTGTACGGCCAAGGACCAGTAGACGGTGGCTCGCCGATCATCTTCTTCCCACGCGATCAGGTTGGTCCCAAAGACTTCCCGGTTTACGTCCCAGGAATTGACTTCCTGACCGATCTCGCGATTGGACCATGCCTTCGGCCGGATGATGAGTTTCTGCCACTGATGGAGGGGAAGTGGATCTACCACTTCAACCCCAACTACTTCGGCTATGTCTCAGGCAGTGGTAGCTGGGTTGTGACGAGACATCTTGCTCAAGGTGAGCAGGAAGTCATTTCCCAGTTTTTTATGAACAAGCTTGATTCAGAGTCTGCTACGACGCGCGGTCAAGCTCAAAAGTTCTGCTTCAGGGACGTCACGTCTGATGAGCGGTCGTTTATTTGTGCGGCGATCGAAGCCCAGCTCCCATGCGGAAATCAACTTCCCATCCTCTATGGTAGCGAGGCCGAGACTGCAATTCCGCATCTTCTCCTATGCAGTGGTTTCCCCGATTGACTACACACCACTCTGATCGGAAGTGCACTCATACAAAACATCATATCTAATCATTAGTACCCTATTGAAAGCGGCGTCTCCTGGACGGAACCTGCCAAGTAGGGGTTGCAAAACCCAACCGGCCCCGAACTCAGGAGACACCCCATGACGCAAGCTAAGCTCCTCTGGTCGATCTGGCAAGCCCTGCTGGCGCCCTTCGCCTGCGCCTTCAGCCGCCGCGGACACCGTCGTTTCGTTGAGTGGATCACCGCGTTGGCCATCAACGTGGAGGAACACACCATCACCCAATCGGTCCTGGCCTTGGAGCGGCCCACCGACTGGAAGGCGATGGAGAACTTCGCCGAGTATGGCGCCTGGAACAACGACAATGTGATCTGGAGCCTGAACCTGCTGATCAACAAAGCCCCCGGGCGGGTCTGGTACGGCTATCAGGTCTCGGCCGTCGATGACACCAAGGTGCATCGCAGTAGCCCCGATGTCTGGGGCACGTGTACCTTCCACGAGTACACGGCGCGGTGCCCCAACCGAGCCACGACGGTGCGGGCGCACAACTGGGTCGTGCTCGGGGCTGTGCTGCACAACCCGGAAAAACCCGCGTGGTTCCTGCCGATCTCGGGTCGGCTCTATTTCCGCAAGTCGCAATTGCCGAAGACCAAGGTCCCTGGAGAGACCGAACCGTTCCGCACCAAGTGCGAGTTAGCCGTCGAGTTGCTCCGGGGGCGAGCCCGGATGGTCAGCGGACTTCACCTGGGCGTCTTCGATGGTGGCTATGCCCTGAGAAGTGTGGTCCGGCCGCTGGTGGTCCCTGAGCCGGGTTGTCCCCGGATCGAATTCCTCACCCGGTTGCGTCACGACGCCCGGCTCTATGCCCTGCCGCCCACGGAACGTCCCAAGGGGAAGCGCGGACCGATGCCCGACTGGGGCAAAAAGCTGCCGCCGCCGCGTCAAGGAGGTCGGTGGGCCGGGCCGTGGCAGGTCGGTTCCGCGTTCATCTACGGACGGACGCGGAAGGTCCGCTGGAAAGAGGTGGTGTGCCTGTGGCGAGTGCTGGGGCATGACGTGAGGGTCCAGGCCGTGGTGGCCCAAGTCGAGGGCTATAAGAAGCGGTTTACCCTGGTGACCTCGGCCTTGGAATTGACCGGCCTTCAGATGGTCGAGCTGTTCTGTGCGCGGTTCCGGCAAGAGGACGGGTTCCGCGACCTTAAGCAGCGTCTGGGCTGGGAGGAGTGCCGGGCCTGGACCAAGAACCCGATCGAGCGGACCAGCCAGGCGCAATGGGTGACGTTGAGCTTGCTGCGGCTGGCCCAGCTCCGGTTGGAGTCGGCCGGGGAGGTGGACTGGTGGTTCCGGCCGCCGTGGAACAAGGACAAGGATCGGCCGAGCGTGCTGGACCTGGAGCGGCTGATGCGACGGCACCGGGAGGAAATTCAGCAATTTCTGTCGGAATGGCTGGGAACTGAGGAGGAAACCCAGGAGGACGTGGCATGAGTAGGGCCTGAGGGGGGGCTCAGCGGGCACCGAAAGGGCGCTCCCGCACCCGAGGTGGCAGCCGACAGGGCTTGGTGGCAGGGTTGGGCCGCCGAGGCGACAGAGGCGGTGCGCGCCGGGCCGAGGCGGTTTTGCGAATATGTACGTCTGATCAGAATGATGTGTAGTTAATCAGGGAAACCAGTGCCTATGGGCCTCAAGCTTTACGGTAGACTTCTTGGCCAGGCTCATCTCAACCGGACACATTAATCGTTTTATTCTCAAGCAGATACCGTGTCCGTTGAACTGGTCTACCCCCCAAGGCTTTAATCCGATCCGTCCGTCGAGTGCGACCCGCGTGTTATACGACGCGATGGCTGCTGAGTTGTTTCGAAGTGCCTCCCTCGGAGTACGCCTACATGCTGTCGACTTTTCCGCTCCTCGACCGCGACCAGCCGCCCTTGCCGGGCGACCATCGGCTCCGGGCGACGAATAAAGGCCTCGACCGCCGCAGGCAGAGTTTCATCACGCGAGACCAGACCCTTCTGACCTACTTCGACTACCTCGCGGGCGGGTTGGATCTAAAACCTGACCCTGCGCGAGTGTCGCGAATCTGTCCGCATGGTGTTCCCGATCCGCCGACCGACATCGTCGCCTTCTTCGCCAAGGCAGGAGTCGATATTAGCGGAGCAACCAACCGGGCTGTCGCCGAGACCGGTCCAATCCGTGATCTTCGTGAACGCGTCGCCCTCGCCCGAGATCTGGGCGCCATCGCTTACGTCCCCACTATCGACCGCCGCCGCGCCTCCTTCGTCGAGCGTGCCGCTGAGGCTGGGGGGCTCTCCCCCGACAAGGGCGTCCTCACCCACGAAATGGCCCAGCGCGTGCTCCGCGACAAGGCCGAGCGCGACGCCAAGTGGCAACGCGCGATGGCGCTGTGGCAGAATACTCCTGAACCATCACGACCGGGCATGGACAGAGAGCGGTCGTCCGCGCAAACGAATGCGGGAGACGCGAGCACAACTCCGTGATCCGAGGAGAGCTACAAACGTGTACCTGCGAGAGTTTAGAATCCAAGACATCAAATGCTTTAAAAACGTCCAGCTTCACTTTCCCCACGGCGACGAGGACTACAGCGGCTGGATCGTTCTGCTGGGTGCAAACGGAATGGGGAAAAGCACGCTCCTCCAGGCGATGGCTATCGCCCTCGTAGGACCTCTGGCGGGGCAACGACTACTTAACCCTGACGGCTGGGTACGACAGGACATTCCGTTCGGCGAATTTCGGGCGTCAATCGTAAAAGGTGAACAAGACAGTGCACCGGGTCAGCCGCGGAAGAGGCCCTACGAGGCGCATTACGCCATCACGGGCAGAAAACTATTCGAATATCGAGATATTCCTTACGATCAACCTCAGCTAATCCTGACAACAGAGACAAAGGGCAAGAAAAGCCTGATGAGCGGTCCGTACGCAGCAAGAAAGACCGGCTGGTTTTCCTGCGGATACGGCCCTTTTCGACGTCTTCTGGGAGGGTCGTCGGATGTATCTCAGCTCATGTTTTCCCCAGGCCGAGAGTCACGTTTCGTCACTCTGTTCCGAGAGGCCGCGGCTCTGACGCAATGCAAGGAGTGGCTGTCAAGCCTCTACAGTCGATCCATCGACCCCGATCATCCTGACAAGGAAAGAGCGAGGAAGTCATACGAGGTAGTCAGGCGGGTCATCGACGAACTACTTCCTGAACCCGTCCG
This sequence comes from uncultured Planctomycetota bacterium, assembly GCA_963720335.1. GTDB lineage: Bacteria > Planctomycetota > Planctomycetia > Isosphaerales > Isosphaeraceae > CAVRFS01. The sequence goes on from CAVRFS010000103.1 coordinate 26,103, forward strand.
CGTCTGCCGAATCACCACCGATAAGGTCACCTTCATCAGTGGCGGCGGAGCGGAGGTGGACGTCCTGGATCTGAGTGACGGATACCAGAGCTTTCTGGCGCTGGCTATCGACATCCTTCGACGCCTCGAGGCGTCGACAGATGATTTCACCACACTCGTCGAAAAAGACGACGAAGGAACGCATGTCATCGCCGAGGGAGTGATTTTGATCGATGAAATCGATGCCCACCTTCATCCGATCTGGCAGCGTGAAATCGGCTTTCTGCTGCGGCAGTCATTCCCCCGGATGCAGTTCATCGTCACGAGTCACAGCCCGTTTGTCGCCCAGGCCGCGACTGACGGGGGCCTGATTGTACTTCGCGATACGGAAGAAAACGGTGAGGTGTGCGCCGAGTATCCGGTGGAATCGGTCCGTGGCTGGCGGGTTGATCAGATCCTGACCAGTCCTCTTTTCGGTCTCTCCGGCACGCGCGACGAGGAAACCGAGGACTTGATTCGCCACCACGCCGATCTGGTGGCCAGGCGACAATGGAAGAAGCTCAATGATAAAGAGCGAAAAGAGCTGATTCAACTCGAGGAACGACTGGCCGATCGACTGACGGCGCCCGGTGAGACCGCCGAGGAACGCTCGCGGCAGCAAGAGATGGAAAGGTACGTTGACGACACACTGGCGAAATTGGGGACACCTAAGTGATTCGTTTGCGACGGCCGCCAGCCCAAAAGGTCCTCGACGCCAGAACCCAATCCTACCTGGTTCGAAAATCCGCGGTCGTCCACAATCTTGCTCCTCGGGACGAGCGAATTGGAAAGGCGTGGGCCGCCTTCCTCAGTACGCAATCGCGTGACCAGATCGCCAAGGCACTCGACGCATACACGCGGGCCAAGTGCGACATACTGCGAGCAGGTCGCGGCCAAGGACATCGAGCACTTCTGGCCAAAGACCCTGTAGCCTGCCCGGATGTTCGCCTGGGATAATTTCCTCCGCGGCTGCAAGAACTGTAACAACGCCAAGCTCGACCGCTTCCCGATCGACGCCCAGGGCAACAATCTGCTGCTGGACCCCTGCGAGGACGAGCCTCTCGACCATTTCGTCTGGGACGACACGACGGGAGCGGCGGGGGTGGTTCCCGATCCGACTCGTGCCGAACGTGGTACTACGACGATCGACCTATTCCAGCTCAACCAGGAGCCCATTCGCGAGGAGCGCCGCGTGAAGCTCTTGGTCGTCCTTTACCTCCTCGCGCGGGTGGACCGAGAAGATCCGATCGAGCCCGAAACATGCGATCGACTGAGGGAAGAACTTCTTCCCCACCGTCCCTGGCTGGGAATCGTTCGACAATTACTCACGCGGCCAGAAGGCAAGTACCGGCCCCTGGTCGAGCGGGCCCTGGCGAAGCTCCCCGAAATCCGCGACAAAACGGTGGGCGGTTCGAGTATACTGAAGCTTCGATCAGATGACGCAGACGAACCATGCTACGGGCCAAGCCATGAGCCAGATGGAAACCGTGATCGAAGGGACGATTCAGCCGGACGGCACTCTGGTGCTGGACGAAAAGCCTAACCTGCCCGCCGGCCGAGTGACTGTGGTCTTGCGCCAGGATACCGAAATTGTCGTGCCAAAGGACGACCCGTTCTGGCAGCGAATGCAGGCAATGTGGGACGCCCAGAAAGCGAGCGGTCACGTCCCCCGTAGCGCTGAGGAAGTCGATGCCCAGCAGCGGGAGATGCGAGAGGGGTGGGCCAAACGGCAAGAAGCCATCGAGCAGCTTCAGGAAGAATCGCGCCGACTCCGACAAGCTGAGCAGGGACCGCAATCGTGATGGTCTATCTCGACACGAACTGCGTCATCTACTTCGTCGAGCAAAACCCATCGTGGTTCTCGAAAGTGATTGCCCGCTTCGCTCGGTTTCGGGCAGCCAATGATCGACTGGTCGTGGGTGATCTCACAAGGGCCGAATGTTTGGTTGGGCCGTTCATGACTGGCGATTTGGCTCTAGCAGCGAGCTACCGCACGTTCTTTGACGATCCGGACATTCAAGTGTTGTCGATGTCGGCGGCGATCTGCGAGCGGGCAGCGCGCACCAGGGCGACTTACAAGTTTGAACTGGTGGACTCGCTCCACCTGGCAACGGCCGCGGAACACGCCTGCGGTCTGTTCCTGACAAATGACGCCCGGTTAGCCCGATGTACCGACATTTCCGTTGAGGTGCTGAGGTGAGGGCTGGAAGAGTCGGCCGTTCAGGTTATGAGGTTAAGAGTGGGACCCTCGCAAGTTGTCTTGAAGTTGGTTCTCGACGAGATCGGCGTCCAGGCGCAAGTGCGAGCATTCACTCAACGTCTCTTCATCCAGAAGGGGATTTACCTGACCCAGCTCACGGGGCTGGACCTTGGCTATCGCTTCCTTTGGTTTATCCACGGACCGTATTGCCGAGGGTGTAACTACTGGCTTCCTCCCTCAGACCAACGTTCCAAATAACTATCTGGCTTCGCGTTACGGTCACGAGACGGCGCGACATGGCTGAGAAACGGCCTTATAAGCGGGGTTTTCCCTCCGCGCTTTGGACCAATCACACGCGACAAGGAGCGTCCTGGGCAGATAACGCCGCAAAACGGGGTCTGAGCCCGGCAATCAATAGCTAATCCTCAGCGAGCATGCATTGCGTAACCCTTTGGTGCTCAATGAGAAACACCGTTGTCCGGCCAATCCCGACCACGGCGGCAATGCAGTAGTTACACCCTATTGCCGAGAACTCACGATCGACGCATTTCAGCTCGTGGAGGCGTTCGATAGTGACGAGTCGGCCCCCAGCGAGCGTCTGCTGAATCCACTCGCGAAAGAATTCGCGGGTAGGGCGAAGACGATCTGGGAGAATAAGCCACAAGAGATCACGCCGAGCGACTGGCTCGAGCTTCTCGCCTCCTTGCACTACTTGAAGCACATCGTATACTGGCCTGGTGGGGTGCGGCCTCGCGAGTTCGACGACGTATTCGCCGCCCTCGTGAAGAGTAAGCCGAGATTCGAAGGACGCCGCGACGACACCCTCCTCGCGTGGAATCGGCTGCGGGACGTCGGCCTGCTCGACCACAAGGTGATGGCCCGGCTCTAGCCGAGTCGGGAGGAGACCTCTCATCGTGGGAGCCAACTGGTACAAGGTCGTCGTCGGTCCGGCTCACGATGCGATTGGGCTCAGAAAGGCCGAGACGGAGGTCGTCAACACGCCGTGGTTCAGCGCCTGCGCTACGTGAAGCAGCCTGATCATGCCAGATTGGTCTATTCCGAGGCCGTGCCGCCATCGAATCCCCTTCTGATTGCCCGGAACCTCCGCACTGAATACCTAAAGCTCCTGAAGACGGCCTTCGCCCCTCGTCAGACCGAGCTGGCCGAAGCCTTCCGTACCGAGATCGAAAAGGATGGCTTCCTGACCCGCGAGCCGTTCATCGCACTCGCGCAGCCATTCGAGAACGGCTCTCCGCTCGATGTGCTCTCACCCGAGGCCCGCACCGCTTCGGCTCGATCGCCGAACAGCCCTATCGCCATCAGGCCGACGCCTGCCGCCGGATTCTTGAGGGAAAGCCCACGGTCGTCGCCACCGGCACCGGTTCGGGCAAGACCGAAGCGTTCCTGATGCCGATCATCGATCACTGCTTCCGCCACCACCGCGAAGGCGAGGACTCGATCAAGGCGATTCTGATCTACCCAATGAACGCGCTGGCCAATGACCAGTGCGGCCGGATTCGCAAGCTTCTCGACGGCACCACTGTCTCGTTCGGTCGTTACACCGGCGAGACCCGGATCATGGGTTCTCGCCCCGCCGACGCACCCGAAAATGAGCGGGTGATCCGCAACGAGTTCCACTCCAAGCCTCCGGACGTGTTGCTGACGAATTATCTGATGCTCGAATACATGCTGATGCGGAAAGACGGACGAGAGATCTTCAAGAACCACAATGTTCGCTACATCGTGCTCGACGAGGTTCACACGTACCACGGCACCCTCGGGACCGACGTCGCTTGCCTGGGCACCGCCTGAACGACGCTCTCCGCAGGACCAATCCGAAGTTCAACCCGGTCTTTATCGGCACATCGGCTACCCTCCAGGCCGGAGAGGACACCGACCCCAAGGCGGGGGTTGCCCAGTTTTTCGCTCGTCTGACCGGCCAAGAGACTCCGCCCGAGGCGATCATTACCGAGGTGACGAAGACTCCTCCGTTGCCAGCCGGGTTGAATTTACCCCCGGCCCCGATGATTAACGCCGATTTCCGCGGCCGGGAAAATAATCAATCTTTCTGGGGTCGCAGACCCCGATTCCTCGGGGATTTGGCCATTTCTATGCTCGGATCATTGATCGTTTATTAGGCCCGAAACGACTCGGTCGGCATACTATCTACACTTGCGGTTTTATGAATGCTCGGATGCGTTTCAGGCGTTTTCCCCTGATTTTCAAGCTTCAACGTGAGGAGAGGGCCGACTCGATGCTCTTTGAGCCCCGATTTTAGGTGTAAGCGCCGCGACGGTTCGGAGCCGGAAAATAATCAACAGCCGGGAGCCAGTCATGGTGTCGAGCCACGTCAGCCAGTTGATCCTCGAATCCAAACAGGCCGTCGTACGGCCAAAACAGAAGCCCAGGGCGGCCTCTTCAATTGTTAATATTTATAGATGTTCACTATAAACATTAATTCCCACTACAATGGGCCAAGGGTTGATTATTTTCCCGGCCGCGGAAATCGGCGATTAACGAGGCGGAGCTGAATTCCTTCAACCAGGACGACCCAAAGCAGGTCGGGGTGCTTGTACGAAGGTTGGTCGGAGCCCCGAACGACTCGACAGAGGCGCCCGCAACCCTCTGGGATCGCGGCAATGCCCTACTTGATGATGGAATGGCTCCAATATCCTCGCTCCGAGGAAGAAGTCCTGGAACGACTCAGCGACACAGGCCGGAGCGTCAAGGCGTCGACTCCGAAGCCCTTCGACGCGAGTTGGAGGCTGCGCTCCTGCGTCGGACCCTGCTTGCCCGATGGTGGCCTCGTCAAGATCCGGCCCCGTGTCCACCGGTTCCTCCGTGGCTTGGCTCGGTTCTGGCGTTGTACGAACGCATCGTGCGGGAAGTTGCTCGGAGAGGGGATCGGCGAGTGTGACCAATGCGGCTCGAAGAGCCTGCCGCTGGCCCTTTGCCGAACCTGCGGCTGGGACTTCTTCGTGGCCGTTCAACCGGACGAAGACCAGGCCCTTCAGCCCTGGACCTGGCGGCGGTCTACCAAGGATACGCTTTTCCTCTACGACCCGCCCAAATCCAGAGTCGAGGTCGATCCCGAAGTTGACGCCTTTGGGTCTGAGGACGACGACGAACCCGTTACAGCAGAACCGGACGACGATGGGACCGAGACAGAAGACCGGCCGACTCAATTGGGACTGTTCGACCGCAACCTTGACCCTACAAACCTGCGACTCCGGAACGCGGGGGAAAACGGCCGCCCTGGTACCGAGGATCTGCTCCGACCCGTGCTCTTGCACAAGGGACGGGGAACCCGTTGCCCGGTCTGCTCCAGCCGGTATGGCAGCGCCGATATCCTAACCCCAGTCAGTCTGGGGAACTCGTCCGCGCTCACGCGCGTTGCGCGGGTGCTCATGAACGGTTTGCCACCCGACCAGCGGAAGCTGTTGGTCTTCTGCGATAGCCGGCAGGACACCGCTCACCAGGCGAGGTTCGTCGAGGCGTCCGAGGAGCGCGTTGGTCTGCGCCGTCGGTGTATTCTCTACTCGAACGCGAGTCGGAGCCACACGACCTGGAGTGGCTGGTTGACGGGTTACACGAGCAGTACATCCTTCAAGGACGGTTCTCGAAGTCGAAGAAGAAGGACCAAATCAAGCGTGAGAAAGACCGGGTCTGGGGTGAACTTTTGGGCGAGTTCGTCATCTCGCCCCGTGCTCGTGCTGCCCTTGAGAAAATGGGTCTGATCAAGGTCCAGTACGCCGGGCTTAGCGAGGCTCTCGCTGGTGATGACTTTCAGCGGCTTTGCGCCGAGCATCAACTCCGCCCCTCCGTCGCGGCCCACGCGACTCGGCTGATCCTCGACGAGATGCGGCAGAGGATGGCGGTCAACCACGAGGTTTTCACGACACGCCTTTTCCCTAAGAATAAGCTCGCTTCCCGGTACGGAATTCAGGTCAACCGCTACGTCGGCAAGCCGGTCGCATTCCTCTTGCCGCAACAGAAAACCGTCGAATCTCGCGCCTTCAAGTTATCCTCGACATGGAACTCAAAAGGCAATCAGACCTCCATCCAGCGCCTCTGGCAGCACCTGAACCGCGTCAATGACACGGTCAACCCCGGCACAGCGGAATCGCTTGAGGCCATCATGGTATGGCTGGCCGATCAGGGCTACCTTTCCTTGGAAACGGTGGGCAGCGAGCACGAGGAAGGGGAGGGCTACCAGGTCAACACCATTCAACTCGAATTCGAGATTGGTCGCTCCTTCCGCCGCTGCTCGGTGTGCGACCGGGTCGCCGCGAATGTGCCGGACGAGCACCCCTGCGACCGCCCGACCTGCTCCGGACGGATGAAACCGTGGAGAGGGCCGATTGTCGAGGAAAACCTCAACGCTCTTATGGCCGTGCAGGACTATGCCCCGCCGCTCTTTGCGGCGGAGCACTCAGCGGCGGTGACCGAGGAGGACCGCGAGAAAGCCGAGGACGGCTTCATGAACCGCAATCCGCCTCGCCCGAACCTGCTGGCTTGTACGCCAACCCTGGAATTGGGGGTCAACATCGGCGACCTGGAAGCGGTCGCCATGCGAAACATCCCACCGAGCCCGGCCAACTACGCGCAGCGATCGGGCCGCACGGGACGAGTTAGCCGGATGGGCATCGTTGCGGGATTTAGCCGGAATACGCCACACGACGGCTACTTTTTCGATCATCCCGGCGAGATCATATCTGGGGCCATCCCCCCGCCACGGTTCAATCTCGATAGCCTGGAAGCGATCGCTCGCCATGTCAGAAGTCTTACGCTCGAATATGCTGAGCTGGACATCCCCCATAATCTAGCGAACTTCCTGACCGACAAGGGCCTGCCGATCGAGCATGCGATCAAGGAATTGCTCACCAAGATCCAGGCCGGGGCTGAACCTGCCGTGGCAGCAGCGCGCGACTCTGGCCAAACCTCCCGGACGCCCCGACCGATTTCCTCGAGGTAACCACAGCCGCTTTCCCGGAGCAGGTCAAGGCGACGTTAGTCCAGGGCTAGCGCTAACTTTGGGTAAGCCTGTCAATCTAGGCTGAATTGCGATTTGAGCCATTTTTTGTACATCATTCCCTGGCTGTATACCATTCTCTGTGGTGTTCCATTTTACGGCGGCGCACGGAGAGGGAACGATGGCGGAAATTCATCGGATCGGTTTGGACGAGGTGGCACGGCACTTTGAGGAGTTGGAGGATCCTCGTTCCACCGTCAATCGGCGGCATCCTCTGGTCAGTGTCGTTGTCATCGCTCTGATGGCGGTGCTGGCCGGTGCCGACGGCCCGACCGCGATTGCCAAGTGGGCGGCTTTGAAAGAAGAGCTCCTCCTGGAGGTACTCGACTTGCCCAACGGGATCCCACGCAAGGATGTCTACCGGCGCGTCTTGGTACAGATCAAGCCAATCGCCTTTCAAGCCTGTTTTGCCAACTGGCTGCAATCGTTGCGCGCCACGGCCGCCGAGGCGACCGGCGTGACCCAACCGATCTTGGCGGTCGATGGCAAGACAGCGCGGCGGAGCCACGATCGCGGCAACGGCTTGGGCGCTTTGCATTCGGTGAGTGTCTGGGCCAGCGAATTCGGACTGTCGCTCGGGCAAGTGGCCTGCGCCGAGAAATCGAACGAAATCACGGCGATTCCCGAGGTCTTGAAGCTGGTAGACATCAAAGGCGCCATCATCACGATCGACGCCATGGGGACACAGAAAGCAATCGCCGAGACGATCATCAATGGCGAAGCCGATTATGTGCTGGCGCTGAAAGGAAACCAGGAGACGTTGCATCAAGCGGTCATCGACCATATCGACGAGCAACTCGACGGAGACCTGTCGAACGCTCGTGAGCATGTGACGATCGAGAAGGGCCATGGACGTGAGGAGACGCGAACTTATCTCCAGCTCCCAGCCCCCGAGGACCTGCCGGGGTTCGAGCTGTGGAAGGGGTTGAAGTCGATCGGGATCGCGACGTCGCAGTGCCTTCGTGACGGCAAGGAGACGATCGAGCTCCGCTATGACATCAGCAGTCTCGCGGTAGGTGTGAAGCTATTCGCCCATGCTGTCCGCAGTCATTGGGGGATTGAAAATAGTTGTCACTGGAGTCTGGATATCACCTATCGCGAGGATGAGTCACGCATCCGTGATAAGCATATGCGGGAAAATTTTGCATGGCTGAGACGCCTCACGTTGTCACTGTTGAAGCAACATCCTGGCCGCGACAGTGTAGCCATGAAACGCCACTGTTGCGGGTGGAGCGAAGACTTCATGCTGGAAGTCCTTACTGTAGCAACAACTTAGTCGAGCGCTGGCCCTGGGTGGCACGGCACTTTGAGGAGTTGGAGGATCCTCGTTCCACCGTCAATCGGCGGCATCCTCTGGTCAGTGTCGTTGTCATCGCTCTGATGGCGGTGCTGGCCGGTGCCGACGGCCCGACCGCGATTGCCAAGTGGGCGGCTTTGAAAGAAGAGTTCCTCCTGGAGGTACTCGACTTGCCCAACGGGATCCCACGCAAGGATGTCTACCGGCGCGTCTTGGTACAGATCAAGCCAATCGCCTTTCAAGCCTGTTTTGCCAACTGGCTGCAATCGTTGCGCGCCACGGCCGCCGAGGCGACCGGCGTGACCCAACCGATCTTGGCGGTCGATGGCAAGACAGCGCGGCGGAGCCACGATCGCGGCAACGGCTTGGGCGCTTTGCATTCGGTGAGTGTCTGGGCCAGCGAATTCGGACTGTCGCTCGGGCAAGTGGCCTGTGCCGAGAAATCGAACGAAATCACGGCGATTCCCGAGGTCTTGAAGCTGGTGGACATCAAAGGTGCCATCATCACGATCGACGCCATGGGGACACAGAAAGCGATCGCCGAGACGATCATCAATGGCGAAGCCGATTATGTGCTGGCGCTGAAAGGAAACCAGGAGACGTTGCATCAAGCGGTCATCGACCATATCGACGAGCAACTCGACGGAGACCTGTCGAACGCTCGTGAGCATGTGACGATCGAGAAGGGCCATGGACGTGAGGAGACGCGAACTTATCTCCAGCTCCCAGCCCCCGAGGACCTGCCGGGGTTCGAGCTGTGGAAGGGGTTGAAGTCGATCGGGATCGCGACGTCGCAGTGCCTTCGTGACGGCAAGGAGACGATCGAGCTCCGCTATGACATCAGCAGTCTCGCGGTAGGTGTGAAGCTATTCGCCCATGCTGTCCGCAGTCATTGGGGGATTGAAAATAGTTGTCACTGGAGTCTGGATATCACCTATCGCGAGGATGAGTCACGCATCCGTGATAAGCATATGCGGGAAAATTTTGCATGGCTGAGACGCCTCACGTTGTCACTGTTGAAGCAACATCCTGGCCGCGACAGTGTAGCCATGAAACGCCACAGTTGCGGGTGGAGCGAAGACTTCATGCTGGAAGTCCTTACTGTAGCAACAACTTAGTGAGCGCTGGCCCTGGGGAAATCAGGTTTCTCCCGCACTTTCGATGAAGACGACTGTTCTCCGGTACGGAATAATCGAGAATTCCCTGAAGAACGAGGACCGCTGGCCCGGTCGGGGCCCCTCGATCATCAAGGGTGCGGAAGAACCGATAAATGACACCGTTTCTTCTGAGCTATTTGTCCCCCTCCCTGTCGTTGCGAGTCGTAAAGAAACCCGCGGCCAGGCTTCCTCACCTGCCTTTGATTTCTTGACTGAGTTTTTTTACCGATGGAAGCAAGGATTTGTGAAGGACGTGTGTCATTTTCAGAAGTCAACTGCACTTTGGGTCAAAAGTGACCTGCACCGTGTCAGAAGTGGATTGCATCGAGTGTCATCGAGAGGCGCTGATGCGCTGCCGGGATCGGCACCTGTCATGAGGATTGGCGGGCGGCCAAGAGTCTTTGGCCGTCCGGTCGCAACTCCCCCTTGGGATCGACAAGGCGATATAACGTTTGGCGGCTGACGCCCAGCTCGGTGCAGAGTACGCCGATCCTGGTGTCGCGTTTGCCCATGGCCGCCATCGCCAGCCTCAGCTTCGCCGGCGTCATCTTGAAGGGGCGGCCACCCGAACGCCCCCGGGCCCGAGCGGCGGCCATCCCCGCTTTCGTCCGCTCCACGATCAACTCGCGCTCGAACTCCGCCAACGCGGCAAAGATCCCCAACAGCAGCTTGCCCGCTGCCGTGGTGGTGTCGATTGCGGCGCCCTGGCCGGTCAGCACCTTCAGGCCGATGCCCCGGGTGGTCAGGTCATACATCGTGTTGACCAGGTGGCGCAGGTCTCGACCCAGTCGGTCCAGTTTCCAGACGATCAGCGTGTCGCACTCGCATAGGGCCTTCAGGCATGCCGCCAGGCCGGGGCGGTCGTCGCGACGGCCTGCCGTCGTGTCCTCATAGATGTGCCCGCGATCAACACCCGCGGCGAGTAAGGCGTCGCGCTGCAAGTCGGTCACCTGGTTGCCATCCACCTTGCTCGCCTGGACATACCCGAACAGCATCTGTCCTCCCCTCATCAGTTGATACAGAATCACTTCATACCTTGTCGCTTAATTGAGCGGTTACGTGACAGGACCGGACCACGCCGCGCGCCCCTTGATTTCTGTCACTGATCCGGTCACGATTTCTCTGTCTTGTGAAGGGTCACGATTCGGGTTATGTGACAGCCCTCAGGAACCCGGACCCCCAACTCGCTCAACAACCCATCCACCCCGGCCAGGCTCCGCGGGTCGCGACGCCCGAACCGCAGGAGGGCCCGAACCTCACGGGCCGTGGCCGAGATCGCGGCGGGCGAGGACAATCAGTTCATCGGCCAATCGATGACATTCTTTGAAACGGAATTCTGAGGACGCGGTCTCATGGCCGAACCGGGAGCGGACGACGGGGATGGAAGGTCGCCCGCGGCGATCACTTGCGGTCGGAACAGTCCGGCCAGGATCCCACAGCGGCTGGATCTCGTCCGCCTCGATCATCGCCATCGCAGTCGCGGCTGCCTGGAGGAACGTGCGTTGCACCGGCTCGGCCAGGACTTCAAATGGCCTCCAATGCCCCTGGCCGGCTCGTAGCTTCCCGCACCGGCTCGGTCCCAGATCGCCGCCAGGAAACCCCGGGCCGACCACATCGATCTCAGAGGCCGGTTCAGCTCGTCCAGCAGGGTCCGCAACAACCGGAACCAGATGGCGGCATGGACTCGACGCCGCGGGAGGTCCACGCCGCCGGAGGTCGAGCGCAGTCCCAGGTGCGCACATCCATCCGGCGGATCACCGTCGGCGCCTCCTCGCCCGCGTCCCGTTCCCACCCCACCCAGACCCCGGGGACGACGACGGCGGGTTCCAACATCAGGCCGTGGATCGGACACGACGCCATCAGGGGGAGCTGCCAGTGGAGCCGCACGAACGGTTCCACACCCTCCCCGAGACAAGTCCGGCACGCCGGGACGTGCGGGAGTGGTTCCGGACGGAGCCACGGCCGCCAACCCGCGGGATCGCGCGGCGGGTGCATCGTCAGGGGCAGGAGCACCGACCACTCCCCCACGTAGCTAGGAAACGACCCGGGAACCGGATCCCGTCCGTCGAGCAGCAACGGGACCCAACTCACCAAGGATAACGCCCGAATCTCCTCGACCGGGAACCCTGTCCGCGTGGCGAGGGCTTCCAACAAAGCCACGGGAGGATTGGCATCCAACTCCGCCGCCGACAACCCTGGATACCCCAGATCGTGGTTGGAGAGCAGCTCGGCGACCGCCATCCCGTCGCGCACGGCGGTCCGCCCGAGCCAGGACGACAGGGATTCGCCCAAAACCGGCCGCGGATGGATGGGCCACCGACTGGGGATCATCGCAACTCCCGCTCGAACGCGCGGCGGCGCTCGGTCGGCGATTCGTAACCCGCGAGCGTTAGTGTCTTGTGATTGATCGCTTCCTCGCCGGTCTCGATCGCGGCGACGGCCGCGGCCGTGACCAGCCGGGAGATCTCGCCGATCGTCCCCTCACTCCGAACCAGAATGTACCGGGCAAGCTCGGGAGTCGCCGGCTCGGAACGGCAGCGAAGCGGGAATGACGTGACGAAACTGGCCAGCAGAGAGCAGGTCGTCTCCCCCTCTTCCCAGACCGGCAGGATGATCGGCTCGAAACGATTCTCCAACTGTTCGTCGGCCCGGACCGCGAGATAGGCCTCGCGAGTCCCGACGCCCACGATGGGGACTCGCAGCTCGTTGCCCAAGAAGCGGATCAGGTTCAAGAACTCCCGCCGCGCGTCCGACTTGCCGGCCAAGCTGTTGTGCAGCTCATCGATGATCAGCACCCGGGCACCCACGGCCCGCATCATTCGGAGAGCCAACTGCTCCAGTTCCGCCACTCGGGACCGCGGTCGCAAGGGCGCTCCCATCCCGGCCAGAAGCATGGCGTAGAACCGGGTGATCGAGGGCTCGGAAGGCATCTGGACGACCAGGACCGGCAGGGTCTCCCGCTCGGGCGACGGGCTCGACTCCCGCAGGCAAGACCGGCGGAATTTCTCGACGATCATCGACTTGCCGTTGTTGGTCGGCCCGACAATCAGCAGGTTCGGCATCCGTTGTTTCTGGGGCCCCTGGAGCAAGGCGTCCAGCCGGACGAGGGCCTCCAGGGCGCGCGGATAGCCGATCCACCGATCGGCTCGGATGCGGCGGATCCGCTCGTCATCCGGGAGGGAGGTCGCGGCCCGCGCAGGCCGGGGTCAGATGCGACAGATCGCAGGGTTCGCTCTCCATCATGGCCTCACCACTCCTCGATCTCGTCGAACGGCCGCGCGGCGACGCCGGTTTGGTTCGACACCTCGGGGACCTCATGACGGGGCGGCGGGGCGGCCGCCGGCAGATAGGCTCGGCGGGCGCCGTCGCGGCGGACCCGCCGGCGTTCCCGGGCGGCCGTCGCGATGAGGGCGCGCATCTGCTCGATCACCCGGAACACCGCCGCCTCGTCGACCCGGGCCCGACCGCGTTCGCGCAACCGGGCCACGGCGCGGCGGTATTCCCAGAGCGTGACCGCCGGGTGCGACAGGGTCCGGTAAGGGACCTCGACATAACAGCTCTCCTCGGGATCGAGGACCCAGACCCGGCTGAGGTCGCGGGGATCGCGGCGGATCACGAACCGTCCCAGGCGGTCCCGCCGTGCGATCCACGGCTTGAGGGAATCGCTATAATAAGCCACATGGTCGATGACAAAACCCGTCCGCTGGATCGTCCGGCGGATCACGGGCAGGAAATCGATCAGGAACGCCTTGGGGTTGCTGACCGTGACGGGTGTGCCGTGCCACGCGACCCCGTCGGCCCACCGCGCCGCCGGCGGCTCTTTCAGGGTCCCGTGGACCGTCTGGTGATACGAACCGGCGATCGCCAGGGCCAGCCACCGTTCCAGTTCCGCGAGGGTCAACGTCGCCGCCGCTCCAGAGTCGTAGGAGCCCCGCTCTTGGGCGGTCGAGAACGTCGTCCCGGGGAGTTCGTGAATCATCCCCATCGCCGTACCGATGAGTCGCTCAATGACCCCGCCGAAATGGGGCTCGCCCAGTGGCCGGTAGTGTCGCGCGATGCCATACTGCTGGCAGCCCCGGCGCAACGCCTCGCTGTGGAACTCCGGGGCGTTGTCCATATGAATCGCACCGGGCTTGCCTGTCATGGGCCAACCGCACTCGATCCCGAGCCGTTCCAGCCAGGGCCTCTTGTCCGTGACCACATGGGCCAGACAGAGCCCCACAGAGGTGGCCGACGGGGCTTCCAAGGTCACAATCATGCCGACGACACAGCGACTGAAGACGTCGATGGCGATGGTGAGGTAGGGGCGTCCGATGGGCTCGCGCACAACTCATCGACCACGATCAGGTCGATGGGGGTGTGATCGATTTGGACGAGATCGAGCGGCCGTTGCGGTTGCGGGGCCACACCCGCCGCCGACTCCAGGGTGCGTGCGGCCTGGTTCCCCTCCCGTCGGCGGACGACCACCACCGGATCCAGTCGCTCGATCCGGGCTCGGATCGTGTTCCTCGCCGGTGGTCGAATACCGGCCTGGCGACAGCGCCGGGCGACCTCGCGGGTGAGGGCCGCCTCGGATCGCTTGGGGCGAGCGAGATAGAAATCCTCAAGCGCCGCACGGAGGACCGCCTCCACGGCGGGATCCAGCCGGCCCCGGCCTTTGCCGCCGTGAGATCGACCCGGGGCGAGGTCGGTGACCAGGCCGTCGCCGTGTCGGAATCGGTGCAGGAGAGTGTAGATCTGACGGCGGGACAGGCCAAGTTGGGCGGCGGCCTCATCCGCAGCGTGCTGATCGACGACGGACCTGGCGGCGAGCGGTGCAATCACCAAGGCACGCCGGTGAGCTTCCACCCAGGCCTGCTCGGAGAGAGTCAGGACGCCGCGTTCGGGGATTGTGAGTGGGTCAACGGCCATGGACGATCAGACCTCTGGTGAAATCGGGCTCTGATCAAACATAGGTCGAGTGCAACCCACTTCAGAACAGGCGTCGGGTTAAAACCCGATTGCATCCGTGTTTATGCCAGGCTGATTCCCGGATCAGCCAGTGCAGCCAGCTTCTGAAAATGACAGACGTCGCCAGCGACGACCCGGCGGGTAAAGAAAACGCAGGTTTGATTTATGACCGCCGAAGCACGCGAGGAAATCCATTCGCCACCGATGACAGAGCCACGAGTAAAGAAACCGTGGGTTTGAGTGATGGCCCCCCAGTGCTAGAAGCACACCCAATCCTGTAGTAAACGGCGGTCTCGAACTCCGTTGGGCTCAGCACCGGGCGCGCCTCGGTGTCGTCGGACCGAAGCGCGCAAGACCGCTCCAAGGCCAAGCCTGATGAAGTTGTTCAAACTCCTGTCGCAAGGTTGAGCGGTTGAGCTGCGAGCCGCGCAACAAATGCTTATGCAGTTCGCGGCTGAAATCGTCCTAGCCCATTGAGCCATCTGGATGTTCGCTGATTGACAGGCCGACTTTGGTCCGTCATTATCAATGCGTTTTCGTGAGAGAATCACAAGTTCGGCCCTCGGCCCTGGTGAGCCGCACATCGAGGAGTTCACGATGGAATTCACAACGTTGTCAACCCGTTGTCGCCGGTATTGTTATTGTCATCGTGACGCCCGTCTTGGCTGTGCTATGGGGCCGTGTCCGACGCGCGCAGGCCAATGCGAGGGTCAAGCAGGATATGCTCGCTCGGCGGCTGTCCGTCGAGGAGATCAAGCCACTGCTGAGGCGGCCTCCTGACCCGCCCCCGATTCCGAAGTCGCCCCCGGTCAGCCGCCCCAGCGAGGCCGCCCGCGCTTGCGTCTCCGTGGAGAGCATGGCAGGAGCAGAGGAAGACGCGGACGAGATCGCAGCATTCCTGGATGCCTTCTTCCAACGGCAAGGCGGGCAAGGAAGCGAGCCAGGTGCCGAACCGGGAACTGCAGCCGACCGGGCCGGCATTCCGAGAGTCCGAGGAACTCAGGCCATCCGGCCCGCCGGCTGAGTTCTTTCGGTTCGGCATGAGAACCACAATTCACGGTAATCATCGAGGTAATCCCTGAAAGAGCTTATGAATCTTACACTTCGCCGCGGCAAACTGGAGGACGCGAAGGTGTGCGGCGCGATCTGCTACGAGGCATTCAAGACGATCGCGGAGGCACATCATTTCACGCCGGACTTCCCGTCGGTTGACGTGCCGGTCGAACTCCTTACTTGGATGTTGGGTCACGCCGGTTTCTACGCCGTCGTGGCCGAACTTGGCGGCAAGGTAGTCGGCAGCAACTTCCTCGACGAACGTAACTGCATCGCCGGTGTCGGGCCGATTACCGTCGATCCCAGCATCCAGAACAAAACGATCGGGCGACAATTGATGGAGGACGTCCATCATCGCGCCGCGCAGAAGAATTTCCCTGGTGTGCGCCTGATACAGGCCGGCTATCACATGCGTTCGCTCTCCCTGTATGCCAAGCTCGGTTACGACATCCGCGAACCACTCGCCTGCCTCCAGGGCCCGGCCATCAACAAAGTGATGGCCGGGTATGGCGTCCGACCGGCCACGCCAGGCGACCTCGACGCCTGCAACCGCGTCTGCCGGCAAGTCCACGGCCATGATCGCGGTGGGGAACTGCTCGACGCGGTCCGGCAAGGCGCGGCCACCGTCGTCGAGCACGACGGGCGTATTACCGGCTACGCCACAACCCTCGGTTTCTTTGGACACGCCGTCGGCGAGAGCAACAGCGAACTCCAAGCCCTCATCGGCGCGGCCCAAACATTTGCCGGCCCCGGCTTCCTCTTGCCGATTCGTAACACAGAATTGTTCCGCTGGTGCTTGCAGCGCGGTTTGCGAGTCACGCAGCCCATGACTCTCATGAGCCTCGGCCTGTACAACGAACCCGCGGGAGCATTTTTGCCATCGGTCGTATATTGAAGGGAAATTGGTGAGATTCGCCCAACCATTCGATGATCCCAACGAGGGCTTAGCCCGCGTCGGCTTTTCGCCATCGCCTCAAGGCATCTGCGTCATCTGACTGAAGACAAGGAGCCATCCTCCGTTCGTGCGGGGCCGAACTGTTCGACGTCCGACAATTGCCTGCCAATGCCGGCGGTCGCGATCCTGGCTTTTTGGGACATTTACTATGGGCTCTGCTGCGGCCGCCGCGGCTGAGCGTTATCGTTCCGGAGGCGCGTGTCGGTCTGATCGACCGAAGCGTGGGAAGGACTTTTCCACCTATGCGGCGAGGTCAGCTTGGCACGCCACACGCGCCGGATGGGTCGTCATCTCCGGCCGGACTCCGCCGCGACATACTTGTAAAGCGTGGGCCTTGAGATGCCGGCCGCCTTGCAGATTTCGCCAATGGTGTGCTTCTTCTGCCGGTACAGATCAACGGCCAGGGCACGCTGGTTATCGCCGAGCTTTTTTCGCCTGCCCCATATCCTGCCCCGCGCCCTCGCCGCTGCCAGCCCGGCATACGTCCGCTCGCGGATCAGGTTACGCTCAAACTCCGCCAGGGCCCCAAAGATGTGAAACACCAGCTTGCCGCCCGGCGTGGTCGTGTCGATGGATTCGGTGACGCTCTGGAAGCCGATCCCCTGGCCCTCCAGCTCGGCCATCAGCTCGATCAGATGCTTGAGCGACCGGCCCAGCCGGTCGAGCCGCCACACCGCCAGCACGTCGCCAGGCCGGAGCATTTCCTGCACCCGGTCCAGGCCGGAGCGTTGCACCTTGCCGCCGCTGGCCGTGTCCTCGATGATTTTCTCGCACCCCGCCCGCTTCAGGGCATCACGCTGCAAGTCAAGATTCTGCTCCGTCGTCGAAACCCGCGCATACCCGATCCGCATCTTTCCAACCCCCTGCTGCCAAAGTAAGAAACCCGTCGCAGCGTATCGAAGTGGATTTTTTGCGATCAAGCTGCTAAACCAACGTAACAGTGAAGAAAACCCAGGTTTTCTTTACTGGCTTAAACCACTCATGGAGTAAATGGCACGAGTACCGGCTCCCAAAGCAGCACCGTGCCAAATAGCGATGAGGATTTGGTGCCATTTATCTCTGAAGATTACAATCCATTACGACCAGGATTTGGTTAAGGTATTTTAACCCCGTTGGAGTTTTTGCCGGAATCCTAATCACCGTCCTATTTCACGACACGCGGCTTGGGCAGGCGTCAGTAATACGTGCCTCTTTCGACCCAGGTGGATCGAAAACAGGTGTATGTCCCGCCGGCCCCACTGAACCAGGCGACGAACTGGCCGTCGAACGTCTGGAAGATGAGCGTGTGGAAAGGGCCGGTCGATGGTGATGGCCGAACGGAGTGCCCGATGGGATCGGCGACGTCTTCCTCGAGCGTACGCAATGGTTGACCCAGCCGGGCGACGATTGTGGCCTCGCTCCAACCAATCATGCGGCCGTTACTTTCCCAAGGCACAGACGCGTGCCGTTCGTGAGCCCAGACGGCCATGATCAGGGCAACGACTACTAGAGCAAATTCCTAACGGGTTTACGGTATAGCCGCAATTGACCGAACCAAGCAGAAGCCGCCTTTCGACGGCTAAATTCAGGGCTGAACTCGCTCTATCATCACGGCTGAACTCGCTCGATCTA
>CAVRFS010000104.1:0-19724 GCA_963720335.1 uncultured Planctomycetota bacterium
AGAATCCACGTTTTCCACCTTGCACGTGTGGCGAATCCGCCACCGGGAAGAACTCCTGTCGGCCGCTGGGTGAACGATCATCTACTTCAGCTCGACCGTCACCTTGTGGATCTTGCCGGTGAACTTGTTGTCGCGCTCCTTGTAGTCGTCCGTCACCGGCGTGCCCGCATCCATGCCCACGTCGGCCCCCTCGTCGGCCGAGAAGATAAACGGCTGCGTATGGTCGATTCGTCCTTCGGCGACTTTCTTGCCGTTGACGAGGATCGTGCCCGTGCCGCCCGAGCCCGGCTTGCCGCCGTCATACGCGAACTCGAAACGGATCGTCGCCTTCCCGGCCGGCACGGCTTCCGCGGCCGCGACCGTGTACCGTTGCAGGCCCAACCAGTTGTAAGCGTACGTCGGCTTGCCGCCCTTGAGGTACAGGCTCCAGCCGCCGAACCGGCCGGCCTGGCAGAGGATCACGCCGTCGGCCTCCGCTTCCGGGATCTCGACCTCGGCGGTGATCGTGTGCGACCGGTTCTTCACGTTGATGAAGACGTTCTCCGTCAACCCGGTCATGCCTTCATAGACCGTCAGCGACGTTCGGCCGGCCATCAGGTCGGGCCGACCGGCCAGGGCGGCGTTGACCCGCTCGAGGCCGCGATCGTCGATGGGCAGCACATGGTTCTTGACCGCTTCTTTCATGAAAAGGGCCTGCATCTCCTTGAGCTTCCCGGGGTTCTTCGCGGCCAGGTCGTTCACCAGGCTGAAGTCCGTCCGGGTGTCGTACAGCTCCCACACGTCATCCTGGAGGGTCGCTCGCGGGTTTGGCTCCCAGGGCACCCGGTGGACGGTGCCGGCCAGCCAGCCGTCGTGGTAGATGGCGCGGTTGCCGAAGATCTCGAAGTACTGGGTCGTGTGCCGGCTCCTTCGCCTTGGCGTCATCGAACGTGTAGACCATGCTCACGCCTTCGATCGGGGTCTGGGGAGTCCCGTTCACCGCCTTCGGCTCGGGCAGGCCGGCCGCTTCCAGAATCGTCGGCGCGATGTCGATGACGTGATGCCACTGCGACCGCACCTCGCCTCGGGCCTTGATTCGCCTGGGCCAGTGGACGACCATCCCGTTGCGGGTGCCGCCGTAATTCGCGGCGACCTGCTTCGTCCAGGTGAACGGCGTATCCCCCGCCACGGCCCATCCCGCCGCGTAATGGCCGTATGACGTCGGGCCGCCCAGCTCGTCGTAATGCTTCAAGATGTCCTCGACGTTTTCCGCGACCCCGTTGAAGTAGGTCGACTCGTTGAAGAGCCCGTTCATGCCCCCCTCGGCGCTGGCGCCGTTGTCGCCGACGATGTAGAAGACCAGCGTGTTGTCCATCTGGCCCATGTCCTCGATGGCCTGGACCAGCCGGCCGACCTCGTGGTCGGCAAATTCGCCGTAACCGGCGAACACTTCCATCTGATGGGCGAAGAGCTTCTGCTCGTCGGGCGTGAGCTTGTCCCAATCCTTGATCGCCGCCGGCTTGGGTGCGAGCTTGGTGTCCGCCGGGACCACGCCGAGCTTCTTCTGCCGGGCCAGCGTCTCCTCGCGCAGCTTGTCCCAGCCCTGGTCGAACTTGCCCTTGTACTTGGCGATCCACTCCTTCGGCACGTGGTGCGGAGCGTGGGTGGCACCCGGGGCGAAGTAGATGAAGAACGGCTTGTCCGGCGTGAGCGACTTCACGGCCTTGGTCCAATCGATCGCCTGGTTGGTCATGTCGGTCATGAAATGGTAGTTCGGATCTTTCGGCGGCTCGATCTGGTTCATCCCATCGTAGATCGCGGCGCCCACTGGTTGGCCTCGCCGCCGATGAACCCGTAGAACTTGTCGAAGCCGGATCGGGTCGGCCAGCGATTGGTCGGGCCCGAAGTGCTGACCTCCCAGGCCGCGGTCTCGTGCGACTTGCCGAAGGCGGCGGTGGCGAAGCCATTGAGCCGCAGCATCTCGGCCAGCGGTGCCACGCTGTTCGGACGCTGCCCGGTTTGCCCGGGGAAGGCGGTGGCGGTCTCCGTGATCGAGCCCATGTTGCACATGTGATGGTTGCGGCCGGTCAGCAGGGCGGCTCGGGTCGGCGAGCAGAGCGCCGTCGTGTGAAACTGATTGTATCGGAGCCCGTTACTGGCCAGACGCTCCACCGTCGGCATGTGGATCGGCCCGCCGAAAGCGCTGGACTGGCCGAACCCCATGTCGTCGATCAGCACGATCAGCACGTTGGGTGCGCCGGCCGGCGCCTTCACCTCGAATCGCGGCGGGGCCTTCGCATTCCGGACGTCGAGCTCGGTGATCGGCGGCGGCTGGGGCTCCGGGATCGGCAGGACCGTGCGGTCGTGATTCGTCGTTTGGACTTGTTCGACCGGCGCGATCGCCGCCTCGCTCGTAACCGCCGGAGCCTCGTCGGTCGAACCAGCCGGCCGCTGCCATCCAGCCGGCCAGTGCACCACACGTGATCGTTCCCAGGGTCATCATGCGCATTCGCGATCTCACTAGACGTTCCCCCAACAGCATCTCTCAATCAGTCGAAGACGGTTCTGACGGCGCCGTGGAATCACGATCACCGTGTGCCGATCACCCATCGGTCGCGGACACCCAACGATAAACCATTCGGATCGAATCATCTAGGCTCTCGGCACGGCCGCGGCGACTGCGAGGTAGTTCTCAGCTGCGCGGCCGCGACGTTGTCGGGGCGTGACGCATGTTGACGGGCCACCGTGAGCGACCGAGTATCTCGGGTCTGCGGGGATGGATTTGTGTACAATCGAGAATCGCTGCGCTGGTCGAACCGAATCGGAATTCTCAGTCTCGACGTGCCCGGAGAACATTTGCGTGCGTGCTCAGTTTGCCGATAGCCCCGAATTTCAGCGATTGGTCATGGGTGCCGACAAGGTCCAACTCGCGCGAATCGCCCTGGAAATCGCGCGCGATGCCTACGCCGATCTCGATATCGAACCCTATCTCAAAAGAATCGAGGCAGCTCGCGGCGCGAGTTAGCAGCCGTTTTCGTCCCGATGCCAACGTGCGCGATATCATCGGGCAAATCAACTGGGTCCTCTACGTCGAAGAAGGATTTGGCGGCAATCGGGAGGAATACTACGACCCACGAAATAGTTATCTCAACGAGGTGCTCGATCGCAAATTAGGAATTCCGATCAGCCTATCGGTGGTTTACTGGACGGTCGCTGAGCATTTGGGCTTGTCGATGGCCGGGGTCAATCTGCCCGCGCATTTCATGCTTCGGGTTGATGAGAATGAACGCACATGGTTCGTCGATCCGTTTCATGCGGGGGCCATCTACAATCGCAGGCGGTGTGAACAGAGGCTCTCGGAGATCGCTCAACAGCCAGTCGTGTTGACGGATTTGCTCACGGCGCCCTGTTCGATCTCGGTCGTGGTCGGCGCGGATGCTCAAGAACCTCAAAGCGATTTACTGGAATGCTCAAGACGTTGCGTCCATTCTTCCCATCCAGCGACGGCTTGTCGCTCTCAGCCGGAATGAACCGACCGAGCTGCGCGACCTCGGAGTGCTTTGCGTGCAAGCCGACCTTCTGGGTCAGGCGATTGATCCGCTGGAAGCCTATCTTCAGACCGATCCACCGAATGAGGATGCTCGCGAGATCCGAGTGTTGCTCGATGTGGTTCGCCGTCAACTGGCCAGTTTGAATTAGAAACCGTAACTTCATTGGGCGTACGAGGAGGGCGACGCCGAGATGACAAAACGCCGGCCTTGACGGTCAATGGGGTCCGTCGACCGCGACAACCGCTTTTCGCGCTGAGCGCACACACTTGTGTTGGGCTGAGAAATGGGCTTCGGCCGTATGTCCTTGGCGCGATTAAATTTACGTGTGACACAGGTATAACCGGAACTCGCGAGAATCCTTCATCTCCTTACAGCCAATGGACTTACGTGTGACACAGGTATAATCGATAAAACCGGATCGAAGCAGGAGTTTTTGCAGTATCTCCTTACAGAATTTAGACTTGCGTGTGACGCAGGTATTATCGACAAAACCGGATCGAAGTAGAAGTTTTTGCAGTATCTCCCTACAGCAATTGGGTTTGCGTGTGACGCACGTATAATCAATAAAATAGGATCGGGGCAGAAGTTTTTGCAGCATCTCCTTACAGCAATTTGGCTTACGTGTGACACAGTTATAATCGTCAAAACCGGTTCGACGTAGGTTTCTTAGCCGTATCTCATTACAGAAATGGGACTTATAAGTGGGACATGCCTGGTGGACGCGATCGGTTCAAAGCGGCGTTCTGGCAGCATCTCCTTACAGCAATTGGGCTTATATGTCGCAAATGTCTGATCGGCACAATCGGTTCGAGAGCGGACCGGTCATGACTGCTCATCGCATCATGAACCCGGCTCTAACCGGCTACGGTCGAGGGCTTCCGGTTATCCCTTTCACGGCGTAAGTCATTTCGCCGTCGGCTCTTCGCCTCGTACCACATCGCCTCTCGGGGAGAGTTCGTGCGAAGGCCGGGGGAGATGGGACCGCGGCGGCGCGAATCATGAGCCGGAGACGCTTGGTCGTCCCCATATGGCCCGGTCAAGCCCAACTTCGCATCAGCCAAACCGTTCGGATGACCGACTCGACTTGCGATGATTGGCTCGTGCGATTATTCTCCTCCGCGCGGGCTCGTACCCGCACGAGCATTCCAGGCAACAGCCTCGCCAGGCGTCGGGGCTCTCTCCTCCCGCGAGCCGAGCCCCGCTACCGCCGCGAATTGATACCAACCGAGTCGTTTGACCATTGAATCTCCGGTGTTGAGCGGCCAGTGCGGTGGGAGAACACACAGCCGGAACGCAGACCTTTGGCAGGAGGGATCGAGCCATGCGACCAGCGGCGAGCATCGTGGTAGTGTTCGGGGCAATTGGGCTGATATTCGGCCTATCCACAAGAGCCTCGCACCGCCGAACCGGCGGGCAAGGACTGGGTCGGCAGAAGGGCGTGCCGAAGACACGCGATTTCACGCTCCGGTCGAGCGGCGACGATGCCGACCGCAAGGGCAGACCCGGGCTCTATCAGGTCAAGGAAGCCAGGGGCTCGTCCATCCTGCTCGAGGGATCGGGCATCCGTGGCTGGGTCGAAGCCGAACAGTTCTTGCCGATCGAGGTGGCGACGAAGTTTTTTGACGAGGTCATCCGGGCCAATTCCCAGGACCCCTTTGGCTACATCATGCGAGCCAGAGGCGTTGATCATCGATAAGAAAGACTTCGAGCACGCGCTCGCCGACTTGGACCAAGCCGTCCAACTCGATCCGAAGGACGCCCTTGCCTACGTTAGTCGCGGCGTGGCATCGTCGGCGAAAGAGGCGTACGACAAGGCCGTGGCGGACTTCGACCAGGCGATCCAACTCGATCCGAAGGACGCCTCAGGCTTACATCAGTCGGGGCGAGGCATGGACGGTGAAAGAGGAGTACGACAAGGCGATCGCCGACTTCGACCGAGGCGATCCGACTCGATCCCGAAGGACGCCACGGCCTACAGCTGCCGCGGTTGGCGCCTGGGACGAGAAGCACGAGTACGACAAGGCGATCGCCGATTACGACCGAGGCGATCCGGCTCGATCCCAAGAGATGCCTACACGTACGGCGGCCGGGCCATGGCCTGGGGTGCCAAGGAGGAGTACGACAAGGCGATCGCCGACTTCGACGAGGCCATCCGACTCGATCCCAAGACTCGACAGGCCTACTGATCAACCGGGGCTGGGCGTGGGTCGAGCAAGCGTGAGTATGACAAGGCGATCGCCGATTTCAACCGAGGCGATCCAACTCGATCCCAAACTCGCCTTGGCCTACGGCGGCCGAGGCAAAGTCTGGCGAGTGCTAAGCAGACAGTACGACATGGCCATCGCCGACCTCACCACCGCCATCCAAGCTCGCTCCTCAGGACGCCAAGCACTTTTTCGAACGCGGAATCTGCTGGCAAGAGAAGGGAGAGATCACCAAGGCCGTCGCCGATTACAACGAGGCGGTGCATCTCGACCCCGCCTATACCGATGCCGCCTACGACAAAGTCGCTCGCGTTATCGCCAAAAAACGACGAGCAGAAAACCTCCGAATTTCCGCCGCCCCCCTTCCGCCAGGCACCCGAGACGTAAGTGCCTACTTCAAAGGCGATGATGTCTTGTCAGGCGCGGGAACTTCGATTTCGATCGGCCCGGCCCGGGCCGATCTCCTGTCCATTGAGGCCCTGGGGATCGTTGCCCGGGCCGGACGAACGGACGTTCGATTCTCAGCAGGCCGCTCGGTACGGCGACAAGGGAATGACCGCAGACTCCAAACGCGACGCCCGCTCGTCGACTGCTTATCGTGTGTTGTCCAAGGAGGATTATGACAAGGCGATCGACCAGCATGGGATGGCGATCCTCTTAAACCCCCCATTCCCCAGTGCCTCAGTGGGCTCCGCCACGGCTTGGATCGATGAGGAGCGTAACAAGGCCCTTGCCGACCCCATGGGGGCCGCCCTCACCTGGTTCAATCGGAAGGAGTACGACAAGGCCATCGCCGTCTGCGCCGAGGCCATCAGCGTCGATCCAGGAAGTGCCTCGCGCCTATGTCCTCCGCGCTGCGGTCTGGCGTAGTTCGGAACGGACTACGAGAAGGCCATCGCCGATTGCAACGAGGCCATTCGGCTTGATCCCAGCCGGCTTGATCACGACACGGCGAACAGCAATGTAATCCAGTGGCCGTGCCTATGTGATCCGTGCCCGCGCTTCGCGAGGCGATGAACGCCTACGACGAGGCCATCGCCGACTACAACGAGGCCATTCGACTGGACTCACGAATCGGGGGATGCTCTATAACAGCCGCGCCTATGGCTCTGGGCAACGTGTCCCGACTGCGAAGTATCGCGATGGTCGGAAAGCCGTCGAGTCGGCAACCAAGGCTTGTGAGCTGACCAGGTGGAATGATCCCAGCCACTATCGACACCCTCGCGGCGGCGTCCGCCGAGTCGGGCGACTTCGCATCGGCGGTGAAGTGGCAGTCGAAAGCGATCGAGCTCCTCAAAGACGACAAAACCAAGGACGACTGCCGCACTCGGCTAAAGCTCTACGAGCAGAAGCAGCCCTATCACGAGACGACGCCATGATGTTTAGGCGTTGGGTGTGCGCATACCGCCCCAGAATGCAGACCTTTGGCAGGACGGATCAAACCATGTGGGGAAAATCGCTCAGGAGCCGTTTTTGACAGGGGGGCGCACCGCTGTATCGTCTGCGCATGCCAAGACCACGACGTGCCGCCGAAGGCGGCCTGATCTACCATGCCCTAAACCCAATACCGTTGAATTAGCCATAAAACACGTAAGGAACAAGTCAAACTCTTCACCCCGGAGGGGTGGACGTCAATAGCCAGGGGGCTGCGTCGCCCCTGGATTGAGTGGACCTCGCCCGCGATCAACCTCCGCCCCGTCGGGGCGGTGCTCTCCATTTCTCCTAGTTTTCCGGGGCTAACGCCCCTCGCTGTGACCTTCACCCCTCAGGGATTAATGAATACATTTACTTGCATTATATATCGGCATTTACGGCCCATCGACCCAGGCCGTTAATGGGAAAAGTTCGTAATCCCTTTTTCTACAGTAGGTTGCAGCTAATTCAACGGTATTGGCCCTAAACCGGGCTAATGCGCAGACTGGCTATCTTCGACAGTGATGCCAACTATGCCGCGTTCGAGCGGGTCTTGCCCTTTCTCCGTCCTCCAATATGAATTTCAACCCATTCGGACATCATGCGCACAGAAAAACCGCGAAGAATCAAAAACCTGTGCGTGAGATTATTGAGCCTTTTCCCAGAATAGGAGTCGCAAGGAAGTTCGACACCGCGGTTTCTCTGGCCTTTTTGACGCGCGTACCGTCGTTCTCGCTACCGCGAAGTAAGATAACCCCTGTATTATTGTTACTGTTTCGATGTGATCTTGTCTTAATCGAACGCGGCGGTTCCTGACCAGCCATGGGCCTCCTCGTTTTCGGGCTCGAGCGTCGCCGCGCGGAGGGCCGCATCGAGGGCTCTTCGCTCCCACCGCTCGACCACGGGTGCCTCGTTTTCGCGATAGGCGATTTTCGCTTTCTGAACATAGCCTTCGCTCAGAAGCATATACGAGGCGGCTCGATCCGGGTAAGATCGTATCAGCCGGTCGGCCAGCGCGAGCAGTTGATCCGCGACTCGGTGTGCGTGGCCGAGTTTGCCGACCCGTCTTTGCCAGCCGAGGGTGGTCCCGCCGGAGACCCACAGCTTCTTACCGATCTCGGGAATCCGGGTATGATCGAGGTCGAACTTTGCGGCATCGGATTTCATCGAGGTGATCACGCGATTCGTCCATGCTTCGGTGGAAAGATCGTCCGGGATGAGCCAGCTGCGACTTGACAATCGATGGCAGCCAGCCGATCCGTCTCGCCGTCAGTTCGGCGAGACCCAATTCAAAACGATTGCCGTCGACGAGCGCTGGCTGCGGGTGGATCGGGGATCGGAGAGGCGTAAATTCGCCTGACCATTGTCCCAACGCGGCGAGAATCAACGCCTCGCTCAAAACGAATTCGGGAAACGCGGCTTCGGCCAACGATACGGAACGGACGATCTGGAGGTCTTGTTCAAGTACCGTCCGCCGCGATCCGATTCGCCATTCAACATCAGATAATCCGCGCGGAGCCGGTGGCAACGGCTGAGTTCAGCCATCTGACCGATATGGATGCGATGGACTGATTTCAATGGCTCCAACAACGCGATCGCTCGCGCGTTCCATCGTTCATAGAGCGGGTCGTTATTGGAATCAGCCAGATATCCCAGCATCGAACAGGCTAATCCATGTCGTTGCTGCTGCAATTCTACGTCACCGGGATTGAGGGCGAGGTATGCCTCACTGTATCCTATGGACTCCTCACTGATCGCCCGCGCTTCGTCGTGCTTCCCATCGAGCACGTAGGAATTCGCGAGACAATGATCGATCTTAGCGAGTCGTTTCACACTGCCACTGTCGAGAGGATAGCGTTTTGAAAGCTCGATTTCCTGGCGCGCGCAAACTCAAGAGCTTTAAGATGATTGATGTTAAAAAATCTTCCTATATGATTCCCTTCATTCAATATTGCCGATAGAAGCGCCGTCAGCGATCGTGATGCCACTTGGTAATTCGCGTCAGAACGCGCTCGCTGGGCCTCGGAACGCCGCAAGTGACGCCGATAACCCGCACGAAACTTCCGATCAGCGTCAGTAACAAAGTGGCTGCCAGGGTCGCGATCACAGGTTGACGGCGGCACCAGCGCCAGGCGTGTTCGATCGGGGAATTGGGCCTCGCCTTGATCGGACGGCTTTGCAGGAAGCGGTTCAGGTCGTCGGCCAACGCCTCGGCCGAGGCGTAGCGCCGGGATGGGTTCTTGTCCAGGCACTTCAGTGCGATGGTCTCCAGGTCGCGGGGGATCTTCGGATTCAATCGCCGTGGGGGCACGGGTTGCTGTCCGCGGACTTGATCAAGGGTTTCCAGCACCGAACTTCCCTGGTACGGCGGGCGGCCGGACAGCAACTCGTAGAGGATGGCGCCAACGGCATGAATGTCGGCCGCCGGTCCGACGCCGGCGCGCGGACGCGGCCGTCTGCTCTGGCGCCATGTAGGAGGGCGTACCACGCGGGCCGGCCAAGCTCGACTCCGAAGGGCCGGCGTCGCTTTGGGAGAGCACAGGCCGAAATCGGACACCTTCGGGTTGACCTGGTCCCAGCGGGCGTTCTCCTCGCAGTCCAGCAGAATGTTGGACGGCTTGAGGTCGAGGTGGAGCAGGCCGCGGCCGTGGACGTAACCCACGGCGCGGGCGATCGTCTCCGTGAGCCGGGCCGCGATGCGCGGCGGAAGTGGTTCCACCAGTCTTTGCTTGAGGGTGCCGCCGGCGACGTATTCTAGCACCAGAAAGAACCGTCCGTCCGCCTCGCCGTAATCATAGAGTGGCACGACGTTGGGGTGCCGGACACTCGAGACCGCGCGCGCCTCACGGAGCCAGCGGCGGCGCAGGCAAGGGCCAACCTCCGGGCCTAAGGCGCCGGGAAGGATCTTGAGGGCGACCAGACGATCCAGTCCGGTTTCGTTCGCCAGGTAGACCACGCCCATGGCGCCGCCGCCTAGCTTGGACCGGATTCCGAAGCCGGGGATTCGCGGCAATTGTTCTTCGCCACCGAAGACCGCGCTCGGATGGTAGTTCCGGTGAGAAAGGCGCTCCAGGGCGGCCGTGCATCGCGGACATCGCTCGACATGCTCCTCGATGGCCGCGTATGTGGCGTTCACCGAATGCATCCGTAGCCGAGCAAGATCAGGATTTCCTCGCCAGGGCAGGACGACATTTCGGCGAACCTCCCCGCGTGAGCGCTCGTCACGCGCTGTCCAACCAGCCGTCCGATACGCGCTTGCCCGCGTCGAATAGCATCTCGGCGACCCGTTCCCGGGCGGCATACACAGCGGTTCGGCTCATGCCCAGCGATTGAGCGGTCCGCTCGACGCTCCAGTCGTAAACAGCGACAAGCCAATATGCATCCCATGTATTGGGCTTAACCTTCGCTCTGACGCCCGCCTGGACTTTCGCGGCCTCCTCGAGAAGGAAATCATGGTTCAGGTTATCTTCGGCGCTTTCATCATCCGCGGATACGCCGGTCGTTCCCGGGGACACGTCGAAATCGCGTTCGTCAAGGCTTACCAATGGCGTTGCCCGCCGTTGCCGCAGGAAATTGAGCACCCGCGATTCACAGAGCCGCCTGAGCCAGCCCCGAAATGTGCGGCTTGGGTCGTACTCGAACGTTCTCATCCGGTGGGCCAGCTCAATCCATATCAGTTGGCAGACCTCCTCGATCGAATCATTATTCAGACCGTATCGGCGGCACCATCGTCGCAGAGACGGGTCGTAGGTGGCATGGAAACCAGACCAGGCCGCCTGGTTTTCCCAATTTGGCAACCTCGCGAGCAGGCTCTGATCCGTCGACCCGTTGCCCGACAGCTTCATCGCTCAAATCTCCGCCGTCGGAAAGACCTCTAGCTGAATGACTTGGGGAAACCGTCGCCAGTTTTGTTCGCGATCGGCGTTGAGACCGTTTGTAAACAGTATAGAGGGGGAATCCGGTCGGCTCGGCGGGCTAAACGTGACTGAGCGGACACAAGCGTCGGCTGCCTATCACGCATGGTCGCATCCTCTGGCCGTGCGGGTCCAAGATCGCAAGCTGCCGTCCGACGGAACTTCTAGCTGAGAGCCCCGGCACGCCTCCGGGGAGCGATAGTCCACCGTCATCGCACTGATTGGAGACATCCATCATAGGAACAGCCTGATCGGCAGTCAAGATTCCTGCACAAGTTCGAGCACTTTTTCAAACATGCTCGTGCTCCGGATTCACAGCCCCAGATAGCGCCGATAATGCCTTTTGTCAATGCGAACATACGTGTTTTCCGCATCGGGCCAGTTTCGTCAGCGAAGGGAAGCCATGATCAACCTCCTGGGCAGGGTGAGCCGGTTCTCTGGCCACGCCCGTGTATCGGTCCGCAAGCGGCGAAGCGTGCACAGCAGCCATGCGTCAATCGGTTGGAAGTGCGGGCTCTCTTGGCCTACTTCCAAGGGTTGGGTGCTAATACCACCGCAACCGACGTCTCAGCGAATGGCTCAGTGGTCGTAGGAAACGTCACAAACCAGGGCCCCTTTTACTGGACCCAAGGCAACGGTTTCGTACTTCTGCGTGATTCCTCGGGAAACATCCTTGGCGACCTCTACAAAGCAACAAGCGTATCCGGAGATGGGTCGGTGATCGTTGGTGGCAGCCCGACTCCTGGCTTTGCCTTCGCGTTTCGCTGGGCTAATGGCGTCGCGGCCCTGATCCCTCAACTGAAGGGGATCGTTAGCACCGCCAATTCGGTATCGACCTAGATGGCACGATCATCGCGGGGGATATATCTCAGAGCAGGTTTTAATCCCTCGGGATTTACTTCTGACGGGCACGAATCTGGAGATCATTCCACCGTCTAGCCTGAACCTAACGACTAGCGGCACGATCATGTCAGCGAACGGAGCCGTTGTTGCCGGAAACGTCGCGAATGGCATGGGCCAGATTACCGCGTTTCAGTGGCAGAAATGCGCACTGACTAAATTGCCCGGCTACACCGAGGAGGACAGTACGGCCCACAGCCGTTTCGCCGGATGGTTCTGTCGTGGTCGGCTCGGTGGACTCGGTAGGTCTGAACCCGCAACCGTACGAATGGACCAATGGAGTGGTTACGCCCCTGACATTGCCGTCGGGCTTTACTGATGGCACAGCACTGGGTGTCTCGAATGACGGAACCGCGATTGTTGGTTTCATGATGCCACCTCTAAGCACCGAAAACAAAGCATTCATCTGGACTCAGGCCAATGGCGTCCAGGACCTTCAACAAGTCCTTCAACAAGTATTGACCGCCGATGGTCTTGGCTCCGAACTTACCGGGTGGACGTTGACCGAGGCGACTGCCATAACTGCTGACGGGAAAACTATCGTCGGAAACGGCGTCGATCCCCAAGGCCAAGACGAAGGGTGGATCGCCAACTTGAGCACATCTGCCGCCACCGCCCCGTCGGGCACGGTGACGACCTTGCAGGCCAGCACCCAGAACCCGATCTACCGGCAACCGATCACCGTCACGGCGACGGTCGGCGCCTCGCCAGGCGCGAGCGGCACTCCAACGGGTTCCGTCACCTTCCAGGATGGACTGATGACTCTGGGATCAGCCCCGCTCTACAACGGCATGGGCAGTCTCACGATCAGCAGCTTGCCGGTCGGCATTTACCCCATCACCGCGAATTACAGCGGAAATGCGCAATCAATGACAGCTCGTCGGCCGCCGACATCGCGGCGGTTCAGCCAGACGCCACTGGTGTGGCGATTACGTCCTCGGCCGACCCATCCGCCATGGGACAACCGGTCACGTTCACGGTTACGGTCAGTCCGCTCGCGCCGGGAGGCGGAACGCCGACCGGGACCGTTACCTTCATGGACGGATTGACGCGACTGGGCACAGCGTCCCTTATAGGCGGGCAGGCGACATTCACAGCCTCGAACTCACGGCGGGTTCGCATGCTATCTCGGCCGTCTTTAGCGGCGACGCCGACTTCCTTGCCAGCACGTTAGGCCGGTGACACAGACCGTCGAGTCCCGTCCTTGCGATTCCCCACGAGGATCAGCGCGACAGCGACACCGCGACCGGCGACATTCGGCCGGCCGGCAACCTTGACCGCCACCGTCAAGAATTTGACACATGGCGGCGGGACACCCAGCGGTTCCGTTACCTTCCTGGATGGCACAACCAGCCTGGGTACCGTTGTTCTTCGCCAAGGCAAGGCGACGCTCAAGACATCGCATCTGCCCCTCGGCCGCGACGTGATCCAGGTCGATTACACAGCAAGCCAGGATTTCGCTGGCAGCACTGGCGCCATCATCGAAAACGTCCGGGCACGTCGCTTCAGGAGCAAGGTACGAAGGCGGTGATCGTCCCCATGATAAGGTGCGTTTCCGTAAGCCGTAAGCGTCTGTGATTCCTAGGGGACACGCCCACAATCGTGATGTGGACAGGGAAAAAGGGTCAGGAGCCGTTCTTGACATGGGGGTGCGCCGCTGTATGGTCTGTGCATGCCAAGACCACGGCGTGCGCCGAAGGCGGCCTGATCTACCATGCCCTAAACCGGGCTAATGCGCGACTGCCTATCTTCGACAGTGATGCCGACTATGTCGCATTCGAGCGGGTCTTGCACCAGGCCGTCGCTCGCTTCGACATGCGACTACTGGCCTACTGCCTCATGCCTAACCACTTCCATTTGCTGTTGTGGCCCCACGAGGATGGCGCTCTCCACCTTCATGCGCTGGCTGGCCATGACCCACACCCAGCGTTTGCACGCCCACCACCGGATCGCCGGGACCGGCCATCTGTACGGGCCCGTACAAGTCATTCCCGGTGCAGTCGGACGAGCATCTTCTGACGGTGTGCCGCTACGTCGAACGCAACGCCCAGCGGGCGAACCCGGTCGAGCGCGCGGAGGAGTGGAGATGGGGGGCCTCTCCGCTCGTCGGGCCAACAATGAGGCGGAGCGACCGACCTTGACGTCTTGGCCGATCGAACGTACGCGAGATTGGACGGCCCGTCTCAGCCGGCCGTTCGGCCCGAGAAAGGAGGAGGCGATGTCGCAGTGCGGCGAGGCCAACCGTTCGGTTCGGAGTGCTGGCAGGCCGACGTAGCGGCGAGGCTCGGTCTGGCGTCGTCGCTCCGGCCAGAGTCCGACCACGACAACCCAACAAAGGCTCCAGACTCCTTTCTCCCATCTGACCCCTTTCTCCCTTCAAGGTTCTCCAGAAGGACTTGCCGCATAAATGCAATTCGCTCTCTCGGACCGGGGCGAAGCCAGGTTCGCCCAATTGCCGCCACGTGGTTCCGGGGACATCATACGTATCTTAACGCAAGCGCCTGCTGAGTTCTGGCTTAGTTCCGGGGACGCCATACGCGAAAACCCTGTGGCAGTTCATTTTCCGACGCGAAAAAATGAACTGCTACCCTCTATTCCCTTCTCCGTGTTGGTGGATAGCAAAAACGCGTGGAGCGGGTTTCCCTAACCCGCTGGTTCCCTCCTTGACGCATCCAGCACATTTAGGAAGGCCGCCCCACACCATCAACGCCTTGAAAAGCCTTGAAAAGGTGTCAGGAACGGCTGTTGCAATTCTTGCGTAAACCTTGGTGGGTTCTTTTTCCGGCCCCTCCTATTCCTCGATGTGATACGCCGTCAAGCGGCGAGTTTGAATGAAGGCGGTAAACTCTATTCGGTGCGCGAGGAGGGCGACGCTGAGATGGCAAAAGCCCGGCCTGACGGTCAATCGCGTCCGTCGGCCACGACGACTTCTTCTTGCGCTGAGCGCACACAGTTGCGTGGTGCTGGAAAATCCATTTCGGCCGTATATCGTTGGAAATAAAACATTTACGTGTGACACAGCTCTTATCGGCAGATCTACCGTCGGCACACGTTGGTCCAATTCCCGTTAGGCGGTGTCGCCGTAAGGACGTTTTTGGCCCTTGGCAGCGTTGTACACACTTCTTTTTTTGATTTTCTCCCGTGGCTCGGTAGAGCGAGAGGATTTCGAGTCCCGTCGTTGCGTTGCGGTTAAGGTAATGTATACAAGGACTTGCGCCATCGTTGGCCCGGCTACGGGTTTCGCAATACCTTCCATAGCTTCGTGGTCCCACTAACCAGTTCTCGGGAGAATCGGCGAAACGACTCAAGAGGCGCGTGGTCCGGGGCCGATCATGTCCGATACGGCACTCGCGGAATCAAGGCGGGCACCCCAGCGGCGATTATGCAACGGGTTCCGCATCTTTGGTTGATGTGGGGGAGCGATCAGGACGATCGAGCCTTCGTTGACTGATGGTCAGCGTCAATCGCACCGCGCGTCCTGGTGGGGGGGGGGTACGCCGGACATCGCCATCTCCAGATCGTCTTATTGCCTCCTCATCCTCGTCGGCGTGACCACGGGATGTTCGCAAGCCGGGGGGGTCAGGCCAAATAGCGGGAGATCGAGTACGCGGACGGTCGCTTCGGTGGGAGATCAGCCCCTCCCTGTTGTCGCGGGCGAGCCGGGTTCGTCGTTGCACAGCGTCGACCGAGGAGTTGGATCTACCCTCGTCCACCGGCTCGCGAATTTCGGGCCGGGTCTATGACGAGACTGGAAAACCAGTGTCGAACGCGAAAGTGCGGCTTGCCGTCGGTAGCTCGCCGGGCGGCAAGATCAATTACGCGATGACGGATCAATCCGGGGCCTTCACCTTGCGGGGCCTGCGCTCCAACTCGTCTTACACACTCATTGCGGAATCTCAAGGGGAAGAGGGTGTGATGACCGGGCGGGTGGAAGCTGAAACACCCCGCACTAACGTCCACATCAGTCTTCAACCCCGGGACGCCTACTCGGGTCAAAACCGCGCGGCCATTCGCCCGGCGAAACCCAGAGTCGAGCCGATCTCGAACGCCGAGCCCGGTGACGACGACGGAGCGATTGGGAGGGCAAAGCTCGAAACCAGAACGCGGACATTGAGCCGCCAGATGAGGAAGCCGCGTCGCTACCTCGCAGATCGAACCTACGGACCGCGCGAGTGCCATCCGATCCTTCATCGTCCCCGGTCCGTGCCGGCTGGAGTAGTGCGCCAGCAGTCCACTCAGAAGACGAGCGGACGGCATCGAAACCGCGCACATGGAGTGACGGCGGAATCGACCTCCCGAGGCAAGGTGCCCGATGAATCCGCTCCGGAAGTCGACGATGACGGCCCGAATCCATTGCCGCCCGCGATCGAGGCTAACCCGGCCGGTTCCGCGTATCGGGGCGATGTGGTCAACGAAAATCCTATCAAAATCGTCCGCGGCAATTCCCGATCGCCCTCTCAGTCAAACCGAAGAAGCATCCCGGCCACGCTCGATCCCGCGGACCCGTCGGCAAACGATCAAGCGGACCTGCCGGCCGAACAGGAACCTCGACCGATTCCCGAGGAGATCTTGCCTCGCGGGCGCGCCAACGCGCCGGAACCGTACGAGCCGACCATCGTGATTGGCGGGACGGGAACGGATAACACCCCCCGATCGTCGAAGCCCAGTCAGCGCACCACGCCGAAATCGTCTTCCGGCAGTCGGTCCTCGAACCGATCGAATGACAGCGATTCAGCGAATGCACCGGATTCACCCGATCCCAACAGTTCAGCCGAGCCCCGCCCGAGGCCGACCTGGCGCGAGCTGTCGTTCAACCGGGCCGAAGTGCCGTTGGACGAATCCATTCGCCGCGCCGCTGGCGGTGCCACTCCCAACAACAAACGAGTGATCACGCTCACCAGCGCGAGCGAGCCAGTCAAACCGCGCCTGTCCCGGTTGCTGGGTGGTGCTCGACCACCGCTCGATGCCGCAGTGACCCAGACCGTCTGTCAAATCGACCCCGCCGAAGGCCGTCTCGTCGATTTTCAACTCCCCGGCCTGGACGGAAAAATGGTCTCGCTCCACAATATCGACGCCGATCTGATCCTCCTCGACTTCTGGGGGAGTTGGTGCAAGCAGTGCAAGGAGTCGATCCCTCACCTCGGCGAACTCCAGGCGAATTGGCCTGGAAAACGACTCCAGGTTGTCGGGATCGCCTGCGAGAAAGGGGCCTCGATCCAGGACCGTCGGGCCAGTGCGGCCAAGGGGGCCCAGGATCTGGGGATCAAGTATCCCGTGCTGGTTTCCAGCATGGACGGATCGTGCCCGGTTCAGAAAGGGCTCCAAATCAAGTTCTATCCCACCATGCTTTTGCTGGACCGAAACGGCCGGCTGCTCGAGGCGCGAGCAAGGAGCGACCGAACTCACGCTGGCTCGCATGGACCACGCCGTCGACTCCGCACTCCGAAACCCCGAGACTCGCGAGGATGAGGGGATCGGACGTTAGAGGCGCCTAACGATTGGATCGAGCACATGCCGCGGCCGGGGCAAAGCACCCGCCGAACCCGCTCAGAGGGAGGGGGTTTCGTCATTACTCGCTCCCTCTCCCTCGGGAGTCCCTGCCGCGTGCGATGTCGCCGGTGAGGCGCGATATGGTTCGTGTACACACGAACCATATCGCGCGGTACAGGAGAGGGCTGGGGTGAGGAACGGCCTGGGCAACATCTTCGCATCAATCCCGTCCCTCCACAGCAGGGCCGGTCCCATAGAGGAAGCCGCGGCGATGTCCAATACGAGAGCAGGCTGGCGTTGGCGCCGGCCCCTCACCCCAGCCCTCTCCCCGGGGAGAGGGAGCCAGTACCGCGCAACAGAATCGCGACGAAAACGAAGGGCTTGCAATACGGACTTTTCATCAGCCCACGCCGTGGCACCAGACCCCGAAGGCCGGGACCGGCGAACAACCCGCCAGCCGTTCAGGAGCGAGACGACACGCCATGCTACCAAGTAGCTCGGCTCCGGGTAGGCTGGATTCTCTGCGCGTGATCGTCATCCCGGCCATCGGCGGCGACGACGGTGATTGCAAGGCGAACGTGGTGCTCGGTTGCCATCGCGGGCGTCAGGAATCCGTCGGCGGAGCGTCAGGTGGCAAACCACGGGTGTCAACGGGACCGGAAAAGGCCGGAATAGGGTTAAAACCGAGGTAGCAATCGTTCCCCGACTCCTTTGATCCCCCCGCGGACTGCATACGTCGCTTCCACGGGACAGTTCACATATCTGGGCGGTGTCTGTGGCCGGGACGTCATCACCGACGCGACCGTCGAGGGGACATTATCGCGACTATGCCCTGCGCCTCTTTGACGCGGCACTCAAATACCGCTCCGCGGACCCGTCGGGGCGGTTTCGCGACCTGCGTGCGTGCGCTTTGCTCCTTGCGGGCCGTGGTCCCGAGTGCGTTCGAGCAAGAGCTCGCGATCCGCGAGAGCTCGGCCGCGAATCGCCGAGATTGCGCGCGAACCCTGCGCGGATCCGCTTCGCCGCCGGCCAGGTTGACTCGGGACTCGACGACCTTGAGGCGGCCGTGACCAAGCTCGACTACCCCGACCTTGCCGAGCTACGCAAGTCCGGCGATTTCCCGCACTCCCACCCGCGGTTCCGCGACTTGACCGATCTGAGGGTCAACGCCGTGCCGACGGGTTCCACTGTATTGGGAAACAGCTCGGGCTTGGTCGAGGTGGTTAACCGCAGCCGGTTTCCCCTCACCGACGTGACGATCCGATTGCGCTACGTCGGTACGTTCAAGCCGTCGAGGATCGGTCAGATGCCGGTGGAGCGCGAGGTCGCGGTCGTGGAGACGATCGACCGACTCGAGCCGACCGAGTCGCGTCCGATCGCCTTTCGCACCGACGCGCCGCCGAAGCGCGACCGCCGGGGGCAACTCGAGGCCAATGTGACTGTCTCATCGCCGCGGCAGGGCTCGGTGACGGTCCCCGTCGCACAGCTACGCCGCTAAATGACGTTTCGTCATGCGGGCGTTTTTCTCGAACAACGGCATTCGCGCCACGCCGCGCTTCAAGAAGTGAAATACCATTCCACGAGGAGCGACCCGCGCGGTTCGCGGCATGGGGGAATCGCAGTCCAAAACTGCAGACTCCTCGCCGATCTCCACCACAATTCATAGCAAAGAATTAATCTCCAAGCAGTTAGGACAGATTTCGGGTGCCAGTGGTCGTACCCGACCAGTGCCCATGCTGCTTGGCCGAACGCACTGGTCGGGTACGACCAGTGGCACCCAAGATTCGGTGGAGATCCGTGAGGAGTCTCTGTTCTTTGTTAATATTCTACTCCGCGGTTGTGGATAGCAAAAACCTGTGGAGCGGGTTTCCTAACCCGCTGCTTCCCCCCTTGACCCAACCAGGCGGGTTAGAAAACCCGCCCCAGACCACGAACAACGCAGGTGCTTTCGACAGGCTGGTGTGCTTCGAATTCCTCGGCGGAGCTTCGGCGGCTGCTTATCCTAGGGCGGATCACATCCGCGTTGCGCACACCGCTGTTTGAAACGTCATCATACTAACCCGACGCGCAGAGCGAGGGGAGTGCCTGTGCCAGTCCATGATCGTCGCGTTTCGAGAGACTCAAGCCCCGATGCCCCCGGTGTACGCCGGGCCGATCCCCTCGCTTGCGCGTCGGGTTGGTATGGCTTGTGTGCCGGCCAAGCGTGAAGTGCTAGGCCATCCCCACAGCTCGTCGGATCGCAAGCGCAGTTTCGGACTGGGGTCACTTGACGT
>CAVRFS010000105.1:0-26317 GCA_963720335.1 uncultured Planctomycetota bacterium
TCGGCACCGCGAAGGGCGGTCATTACCTCATGGCCGGCTAATTTAAGCAAAATGGCCATCCCCTTAAGCGTATCGACGTTGTCATCAACGACAAGGACACGAGCTTTCCCGCGTTCTTCATGGGGTTCCTTCGCCAGCAGCCTGGCTGCATGTGGTCGCTTCGCTGCTGGGAGGCGGATCGTGAATTCGCTGCCCTTTCCCAACCCGTCGCTGTCCGCCGTGATTTGTCCGCCGTGCATTTCGACCAGCTTTTGGACGATGGTCAGCCCGATGCCAAGGCCGCCGGCGGAACGGGCCGAAGATTGGTCGGCCTGGTTGAAGAGTTGAAATATCGCCGGTAATTTCTCTGGCGGGATGCCGATGCCGGCATCCTTCACCCGGATGACGATATCACGGCCCTCGTGGGCCGCCGAAAGCTGGATATGACCGCCGTTTTCACTGTATTTGGCGGCGTTGTTCAGGAGATTGACCACCATTTGTTCGAGGCGGGTCGGGTCGGCGTCGACCCAGAGATTGCCCCGGTCGATCGTCATATCGAACGAGTGCTTTCGCTCTTCTACCAGCGTCTTGGCGGTCTGGGCGGCACTGTCGAGAATTGGGGTGGCGTCGAGGATTTCGCGGCGAAGCTCGATCTTGCCGAGGTTGATCCGGGAAATGTCAAGCAGGTCGTCGATGAGCCGGGACAAGTGCCCGGTCTGCCTCTGGATGGATTGCGTCGAGTAATCGCGATGCTCTTTGATGTCGGTCAGGGTCAAGAGCATGACGGCGTTGCTAATGGCGGCGAGCGGGTTCCTCAGCTCATGGGCCAGAATGGCCAGAAAGTCGTTCTTCTGTTTGTCGTGTTCCTGAAGCTGGGCGACCAATCGTTCCCGATCCTGCTCTGCTCGCTTTCGGTCGGTGATGTCCATTCCGGTGGGGGCGAGAAAAATCACGCGGCCCGATTCGTCGCACACCGGATTCAGGGCAAAGTCCGTGACCCGCTCGGTTCCGTCCGCCCGGAAGTACGGCAATTCTCCTCGGTACGTCCGACCCGCCGACGCCTCGGCGGCCGCGAACCGGATCTGTTCCTGAACCTCCTTCGATCCATGCCACCAGGCCGTTTCCCAGAAGAGTTTGCCGAGGACGTCTTCACGGCGGTATCCGCATGCTTCCAGAGCGGAACGGCTGATGTCGATGAGCGTTCCGTTGAGGGCCGTGATTCCGCAATAGAACTGGCTCTGATCGAAGAGAGCCTTGAATTTTGCGTTGGCCAATGCTGCGTCGGCTACCAGCGCTCGTTCGCGTTCTTCCGCAAGTTTCCGTTCGGTAATGTCGGTGATAACACCGGGCAAGGTGACAGCATTCCCGTTCTGGTCACGCTCAACCTTGCCACGGGCTTCGACCCAGCGAATCTGGCCGTCGTTGCGGATAACGCGATATTCCGCCCGGAAGTCCGTGCCGGATTCCACGGACTGCTGGATGCGGTCGGCGACATGTTCCCGGTCGTCGGGATGGATGATCCGGGCGTAACTTTCCAATTTTTCCTCGGTGGCTCCCTCATGCGAAATGGAGAAGGTACGGGCCATTTTGGCATCGGTTTCGACACGGTCATTGACGATCTCCCATGTCCAGACAGCGTCTTCCCCGCGGCTAACGCCGAATCGAGGCGAATTTGTGCCTCGCGGAGGCTCTGGCTTCCGGCGTCGATGGCATCCAGGTTCGTGTGCATTTGCACGGCGGCGGACGCGAAGATTGAAAGGTTCGTCATCACACGGGTATGTTCGGCGTCGAATCGCTTTCCCTCTTCGCTGGCCACGATCCATAGGGTCCCGATGGCGGTGTCGCCTCGATAGAATGGGATGAGCAGCAATTCCGCGACGTGAGGAGAGAGCTCGGCGATGTAAGGATAATAGCGAACAGGGTTAGTCATTAGCTGGGGTGCGTTGCGGTCGAGGACGACGCCGCACGGGCTGAAATCTCGAGGAGTCGTGCCTCCGAGATAGGCCTGGAAATCCCCGGCGGTGGCGTGCCAGCGGAAGATGGGTTTACGGTCGTCGCTTTCCAAGATGCTGATGCCAGCGGAATCGGCCTGGCAAAGTTCGAGGGCGGTCTCCGCCAGTTTCTGAAGGATGGAACGCGGCGCCTCGGCCATATGACGAGCCAGGTCGACCAAGGCCCGATTCTCGGCCGCGTAGTCGGGCGGCCTTGCGGGACGTCGAGCCAGCTCGAGGGTGGCATCGATGTCCTGAAGCGAGCTACTACCAGCGGATATGCGTGGCTTGCCCATAAAAAGATTCTATCGGCCACAGCTCCAAATTGCGATCGGATCGACTGCTTCGAGCGAGATCTGATCGCTACGGCGGCCGAAGAGCTTGGTGGTTTTGCGTGATTCGTGGTTGGTGGGTCGCTGGCCATTCTCCAAGCTGCCAACCCAATGCACTGAAAGCGCACGGCAATCTCGCCCGAACCACACCGCCTACAGTCGCCGTTCTGTACTCCTGGAACCGGCCTGGTGACGCGAGCAGCGATGCCATGATCGCGATCAATCGAAGTCGCGCGTTTCGAATGGCTTCTTCACCGCCGTCGACCGTGGGTCTCCCTAGATTCGGACGAGTCTCGGCACGCGGATTGCATTCTTAAAGTCGATGACCAACGACAATTTGAAGCCGG
Source organism: uncultured Planctomycetota bacterium (assembly GCA_963720335.1). Lineage (GTDB taxonomy): Bacteria > Planctomycetota > Planctomycetia > Isosphaerales > Isosphaeraceae > CAVRFS01. The sequence continues at coordinate 2,650 of CAVRFS010000105.1, forward strand.
ATGCTTCTCGCACGCGCGATATGTGATATACAGCTCCCGGGTTCAGATTAGTTTCTAAAATGATCTCACTTTGAATGCAGGAGCCCCTTATGCAAGCCCTCACACAGTTGCCTCTCGTTTTCGCGGCGGCCCAGTACTCGTTACTCTATCTCCTCTTCGGCGGCGGGATTGGCGGCGCAGATCTTGATCTATGTCGCCGCAAAGGCGTTGGGTAAATAGCCTAACGCCAGATCACTTTTCAGACCAGTCAAAGAGAACGCCCTTTCGACGGTATCCGCCTGCGAGGGGCGTTCTCGTTCGTTTGATCGGTCTATGAATTCACCAACAATCCCTCGCCTTTCGATACCATTCTGATCGCCATCGTCCGGGAAAGTTGCGAGTTGTGCGTCTTCTCGTAAAACTCAAGACCTTTTCGGTACCCGGCGCTACCGGGATCATCCCCGAAATCGCCCATGATGAGGTCCGCCGTCCATTGATCCGAGATCGCGCGGTCAAGAACCCCCGCATCGAGACGCCGCATCGAGAGGGCGATCACCGCTGACCGCGCACCGTGTGGCACGATCTTATCGTTGCGTCGCGGCGGAAGAACCCATTCGCTGAAAGTTGCAGAACGCGGTCTGCTTAACTTCTTGTTCACGCTTCACAGATACGCCAAAGAATCGTTTTTCACCGGATTTCCGTCTCGATTACTCGACCCCGATCTTGATGACCTCGCTGGTCTCGACGACATGGGCTTCGGCCTCGACACGGTGGCCACTGAGCACCACACGTTCTTGCTGATCTTGCTGCACAGTTCCTCAAGCGCGAGGTCGTTGAGGTCGTGGCCGAACGGGTTCTCGATCTCGACCCCGATCTCCTCGATCCCGAAAAAGGTGTACGCGACGCCAAGGACGGCCGGCACGGTGAGCCAGCCGAAGGGATCGACCAGCGCGAACGGAAGCGTACAGCAGTAGACGATCATCACACGCCGCAGGTGGACCATATATGCAAAGGGAAGCGGCGTCGAATTGATTCGCTCGCAACCTCCGAGATAATCGACCAGAAGCTGTACGTTCTGGTCGAGCGTTGCCAGGGTGATGTCAGAGATGAGTCCTTTGTCGCGGGCCTCCACCAGCACTGCGGTGAGTCGTTTCGAGACCGTCAGCGCGGGATGGTCGGAAGACTCGACCTTCTTCAAATCGGCGCTGGGAAATCTCGTCCGCGAGCGGACCCAGTCCATCAGTTTCTCGTAACACATTCTTGACGGCGTACGGAAACGCTCCGACCCAGCGGATCAAGATATCGAGTAAGTCGGGGTCGCTCCGGAGGTGCACGGAGGCCGCACGGGCCAGGTTCGCGACTCGTTGACCAATCTCCCCCAGATCTCTCGGCCTTCCCAGAATCGGTCGTACGAGGAGTTGGTGCGGAAAACCAGGAGCAGCCCCAATGCGATGCCGACCAGCGTGTGCGCCGTCGCGGGCATCCCCACGGGCTGGACGTGGTTATGGAACGCGACCACGCCGGCCGCCCAGGCCACACAAAACAAGACCCTCACCGTGATCTCGGGGATCAGAGAACCTTTAACGTCGAAGAGGTGGTCCCACCAGCGGTGCGGATTGTAGTGGATCATCGCGATCGGGCTCCAGCGGGAATATCAAACGGTTCAACCATACTTCTCGAGGCTTAGCATAAACGCCTTGAGATGCGTGATCTCTCTCGTGATCTGGAACTGGAGAGCATCCTTTGTTTGTTCCGGCGTCATCCATGCTTTAGACTTCTCGCCGCTGAGCTTGGTTCTCAAGCTTTCTCCGATGCGACTGAGTCGTCCGACCTGATCCTTCGCCTCTTCAGAGATGGGACAGAATGGCTTTCTTACAGCGGTTTTCCGATGAGTTGCACTCGACCCACACCAGCCTGACGCGCGAGCGAGGGGAGCGGCTATGTCAAAGTTCCGCTGTGCATCCGGCGTTGACCTTGGCCTGAGTGCCTCGCTTGCGCGTCGGGTTAGTATCAACCGACAACGCGGCCGTCTTGCGCAACTCGTGTGCGACCCGCTCTAAGGCCATCGTCGGACGTTCTCTTGGCCATCTTGGGAAGCACCTTGGTTAGTTGAGTCTTGGCACTGCAACAGTCCTTCAGTTGATCTTCCAGCAGTTTGGCGAATGTTGGCAATCGCACATGCGTTCCAGGGATGAGAGCACCGCGAGTAAAGGGCGGCCCGAATGACGCATGAAGGTCCGATTGAAAAGTAAGGCGAATACTCCGCACCGATGAAAACGTCACTCGCAAATTAAATGCCGAATTCCAGCTTTTATATCGATGGTAGCGACGATGGCAATCAGCTCAGCCGTCTGCCTGATGAGGGACAGCAAGGTGCTGAAATCGACGGGCTTGTCCGGGGAGTGGTCGAAGCCTCCCCACTTGCGTCCGCACGGCAGCATTTCGGGGGAGTAACCGCATAGGCTGATGACGAGGATGTCCCTCGGTTTGGAATCGCTCCGGATCAGGCCGGCGACCTGATGAACATCGAAGATAGGGACCCGGATATCGAGGAGGAAAACATCTGGTCTGCTGATCCTGGCGACGGATACCGCATCACGCCCATTCTGGACGGATTCGACGTCGAAACGTAAGCGTCCGAGATGACCAGTGGCGGCCTACGACGGGGTCGCCCCGGGCGGGCGAGGACTCACCAATACCCCGCCACCCGCAGCACGATCGTGAGCCCTACCGCGTCCGCAAGCCAGTACGCCCCGAGGATTCGACCGAGCCGATCGAGCCACCCCGGCTCAGGCCGCCATCTCCGATCCAGCGCCAGCTCGGCCCAGACCGACGCCACGGCGATGGCCGGGGGCGTCGGGTCGATAATCTGCTGCGCGATAAACTCCCAGGGCTGGTCCGCCCAGCCGACCCCCGACATGGAGGTGATGACGACGTGAACCCAGAAGGAGAGCGAGATGCCCGTCGCCACGATCACCCCGACGCAGGCCGCCAACCCCGGCGGCCTGGGCCGACGCCGACTGGGCCCCCGGCCGACGGAACTCAACGCCACCACCATCCAGGACAACGGAAGCGCGACGGCTCGCGTCACGTGCGCGATCGCCACCCCCGGGGTCCTCGCAATCGAGATCCGCCCCAGGTTGTACCGCGCCAGCGACCGCGACCGCCGCCGCGGCCACGATCCCCATCCAGTCGATGATCCCGAACCGACGCGCCGAGGGCCGTCCCATCGTCCCCTCCCCAATCGATCCCCGCCGATTGGGGCGATTATCCCAGGATTCCATTGACTTTCACAGATCCTGGTGGTGTCCGGCGGTCGTTGCAGAGGGTACCACGGATGGGGTTCCGGGGACACAATACTCAATTATCGACGGAGTTCGCTATGGTCTCCCCGGAACCCGTTCGTCAATCCAATCTTGTGCACGAGACCAGGCAGAAGTGGGATCAGTCCGCTCGGGACGGCGGCGAATGAGCGCGGCTTGCCCGGCAGCAACCCGTTCCACTCAATGCCGGTCGCCAGCCAGAAAACTCATCAGGACGGGTCGGTTTTGAGGGCATTCCCCATTGCAACTCCGCCCGATTTGCCTGGCTCGTGCAAGCGGCTCCTCGCAAAGGCTTTAACCGCTGCGTCAACCTGACCCACGCTCTGCAAAGCTTCGCCGAGCCTGCGCCACGAGCCGGCGCAATCACTGTGCCAGCGAGACTCCGCGGTTCGTCCCGGCTCAGGGATTCACGCAAGGCGATCGCCTTCCGGTACGGCTCGAGCGACTCACCGGGATGGCCTGCATCTGCCCGCAAGCGGCCGATGACGTGATAGCAAGTCGAAAGATTGCAGCGCAATTTCGCATCTTGCGGCTGGATGCGGAGGAGGATTTCGAAGAGCTCGGCAGCGCGGTGGAAGTGCACGACGGCGGTCGCCTCGTGGTCGACACGGTCCTCTAGGGTGGCGAGCCAATAAAGACACTCGCCCAGTCTCTGTTGGCCCATGGGCGACGAAGGTGTGGCATCGAGAAGTTCGTCCAAGACCGCGGCGGCGCGGGCGAGGTGATCGATTGCATCGGCCCGGCAGTCGATCCGGTCCTCGAGCTTGGCAAGGTGCCAGAGCTGTTCGGCCAGCGAATCCCGGTCGCTGGTCGACACAGGGATGCGCCACAGATCTGTTCGAGAAGCTCGCAGGCGCACCGCGAGTGGAGAATGGCCTCTGCCGGGTCCGCGTCATCTTCCAGCGAGGCGAGCGCGGAGCAGAGAGTGATCAGACGGCGGCGAGCCTCAACCGACCTTGGGCGACCTGGAGCAGCTCCTCGGCGACCGGGAGCGCCTCGCGCAAGGATGCGATCGCCTCGGCCCTCCGACCGAGACGGGCTTCGAGAGCGGCAAAGGAGATGGACGTCCAGATCCACGCCTCACGAGCACTCTCATGGCCCCCGGCCGATCGGCCTGAGACCGGCCGTTTGCCATTGTGTTGTACGCTCGCCACTCCGCGAGCGACCGGCGGAGACGAGCTTCACCCTCCTCGAGGCGCCCTAGCTCCAGCAGCACGTGTGCCTCTGTGCTAAGAGACCTGGCGATAGTGTCCCGAACCAGCAGGTCTTTCGGATCGTCACGAGCCAGAATCTCGAAGAACAGTCCGCGCCTTCTCATGAGCACTCACTGCGTCCTCTCTGGGAAGGATATGGTCGACGAGATTCAGCGTGCCTTGCGTCGCGGAGACGAGGGAAGACGTATCTCGGGATATGCATGAGCGCGGTCCACGAGGTGGCCGATCAGAGAGTCGAGGATGCCCCAGGCGTGCTGTCTGTCGTCGTGAGTTGCCCCTGGCCCTGGTGCTAAACCCCACAAGGAATTGAATCGTCTCATGCGCAGAGATCAGGGCATGCACGGCCTCGCGCGCTGGTGCTCCGCGCGCTCCATTCCCAGGTAATTCCAGCGAAAGTAGAAGCCATCGAGAATACCAGCGACGCCGCGAGCCCCGTAAGGAGCGGCTTGCGCCGGCATTTCCACCAGAATGCGACGAGCGCGCGACACGGCGGGCCCGAACCGGCTCGCCACGCAGGTAACGACGGAGATCCGCCGCGAAGGATGCCGCGTCCGGATAGCGATGACCGGGCTGCTTGGCCATCGCCTTGAGGCAGACGGTTTCCAGGTCGCGCGGGATCGACTGATCGAGCCGCCGCGGCGGCCGCGGGTCCTCGTCGCGGATACGGGCCAGAAGCACCGGCTCGCTCCCGTAAAACGGGCCACGCCGGTCAACAATTCGTAAAAAATGACGCCCAGGCAATAGACATCCGCCCTTCTGTCGACTCGTTCGTTTCCAGCGGCCTGCTCGGGAGCCATGTATGCCGGCGTTCCGATGATCTGGCCCTTCTTGGTCAGCGTCGCTTGGCCGGACTCGCTCTTGGCCAGGCCGAAGTCTGTCAGGTAAGCCCGGTCCTCCTGGTCGATCAATACGTTCGAAGGCTTGAGGTCGCGGTGAATGACCCCAGCCTGATGCGCGTGATCGAGGGCATCAGCGAGCGAGGCAACCCATTCCGCCGACTGGCGAAAACTCGGCTGGCCGTGCAACGTGTCGGCCAGATTCTGGCCTTCAACGAGGGCGCTGACCAGGTACGACTGACCGTCGAACTGGCCGGCGTCATAAATCGGCACGATATGCGGATGCCTCAGGGCCGCCGTGCTACGGGCCTCGCGTACAAACCGTTCGACCTCCTCCGGCGTCTCTCGATCCCCAGCCCGAGGCCGCTTGAGGGCGACCGGCCGATTCAAGACGGTATCCCACGCGCGGTAGACGACCCCGCAGGCCCCCTGGCCGATCACGTTCTGCAGGTCGTAACGGCTGATCTGTGCTGGCGGCTTGGCGGTGCTCTCAGCCTTCGCAGGAGCCTCGGGCGTGCCTGGCATCTCGTGCGCAACCCGCCGGCGCCAGTCGGCCTCGGCGCCAATCAGCTCGCGGATCGCTGCCGGATCGCTGCTGAGCTCGGGAAATCGATCCAGGTACGGGACGAGGCTCAGAAACTCGCCGGCCGTGAGCCCGACCTCGAGCTCCTCATGCACCAACTCCAGCAGCAGGGCCTTTCGGTCCGGGATGCCCTCGGGGGCATAGACGTCGATTGCCGGGCGTTCTCCCCGCTTGATCGCCTGGCGAAATGAGCGGACCACCACCTGGAGGTCGTCCCAGGCGTGACTCTCGCAGCGCCGAAGCGGTATCGCTCCCAACCCTTCGCTCATTCTCGGGCAGGGCATCTTCGCATCGATGGCGAGAACCGCCGAGATGAGGATTCGCCTCCCGGCCGTTCTCGGCCTGGTTCACGCAGGCCGCCAATTTCGGAAACACGTTCTTCTCCTTCCCACATCAGGTCGCTTTCACGCCCACGTCATCGTGTTCGGCAAAGTGGAGGAGCCGGCGCTCGGCACGCTGTCGGACGCGGCGTACTGTACGCTCCGAGCAGTCAAGCTGCTGGGCAATTTCCTCCGCTGTGAACCCCATGAGGATTCGTTCCACGACCGGCCGATCATCGAGCGCCATGGTGCTCAGCAACTCCTGGACGAGCTCGGTGAGGCAGGCTGCTTCGAAAGGGCCTGGTGCGCGGTCAGTGAGCGACCATCCTGTGGTTCCTGCCGCGGCCAAGGGCACCTCGCGCCTCAGGTCGCGCCGGGCCCGCCGGACAAATCGGCGCCGCTCCGCGCATTTACGCACGGTGATCATCGCCAGGATCGACCAGAGCTCATCCCAGCCGGCAAGGTCGAATTCGCTCCGCTGGTTTCGGAGGAAGAAGCTCTTGTAGGCCGAAAGCACGATATCCTCAACGTCGATTCGGTTGCGCATCCGCGCGTCGAACTGGCGCACCGCCACCGCGAATAACTGGGAAACGAAACGCTGAAAGACCGCTGCGGCCGCTGCGTCATCGCCGGACCGAAGCCGAGCCATCATTTCGTCGAAGCTCTCTTCGGAATTCATTCTCGAGTCATCTCCAAGCAAGGTTGCAACTTCGGAAACAAGCAAGCTCGCGAAAGGACTGCCATCTTCGGCGATAGCGGGGGTGATTTCAAGTTCTAGCCGCGCCTAACCGCACAAATCGGGTCGCTTGATGAGATTTATCAAGATTATTGGCCGGCTCCTGGCGGATTTGGCAAGTGATTTGGTAGGGACGTAGGAGGGCGAACCTCAAACGTGTTTCCCGAAAGCATCGTCAGCGACTGGGAAGTCATAACATCACCACGCGATTTTTAAGGAGGTGTCTCTTGTTTCGGAAGTGCCTGCCATATCTCGCCGCCGCAGCCGTGCTGACCTGGCATTGTCCGACGCACGCCGGCTCCATTTCCATTGTCAACGCCGGCTTCGAAGATCCAGCGACGACAACCTTCACCGATTCGGGTGCAACGGGCTGGACTCTGAGCGGGACAGGTGGCGGCGTCTGGAATATTAACGCCGACCCGCTCGGCTTCTGGAACGTGTCCGCACCGGAAGGCAATCAAGTCGGCTGGCTTTCGCCCGGCCCCGTACCAGGAGGCCCGGCGACCTATTCCCAGGTTCTTAGCTCCGTCCTGCAGGCCGATACGACTTACACGTTGACGGGAGAGGTCGGCCACCCGATTGGAGAGGGCGCTACGAACGGCACGGTCTACACCGTCTCGCTCCTTGCGGGAACGAACTTACTGGCGTCGACCAGTGGGACTGGGCCGGAGGGATCATTCGCGTCTTTCAGCGTTGCATTCAATAGCGACGGATCATCCTTCTTGGGACAATCATTGGAGATCGTGTTATCGAGCAGCGCGGCGCAGACAGCTTTCGATACGATCGCACTGACCGGTCAGTCGTCGGTTCCTGAACCTTCCAGCGCCCTCCTCTTCGCTTGCGGGTTTCTCGCAATACTGGGTTGGACCCGGAAGTAGGCCGCGCTCATCGTCGCGGCCTGAACGCGAACCGCGAATAGGTACACTTAAAGCATCAACTATCACACATCTGGCTAAAAACAGGTTGGAGAAGGTAACACCGCAGAAGGTTTCACAGAGTTTAGGGGACAGCATACCGAATTATCGACGGAGTTAGGCATGGTGTGCCAGGAACCCGCACGTCGTGGAAATCGTCAGAGCCCCTCCTAACGCCAGGCATCGTTGCCAGCACATTTCTGAGCCGCTTCAGGGCGCGGAAGTCGCGACTGGATCTCGGGGAAAGATGGCGTCGGCCATCAGGCCGCGGAATTCAGCGCGGCCATGAAGTCGCATCCTTCTCGACTCCGGTCGCCTTAGTCAACTGTTGAGGTCTCCGGCCGCTCAGTCCGAAAGGAAATGCCGGGGTTTCGGCGGAAGACCCCGGCCGATTGCAAGTGTTCTTGGTCCGGATCGTTGCCAACACCATTAACACGCGGTGCGTGCGCTTTTGAGAAGTGGAGTGCTCAATCCGGACGGTACCGCCGAACGATGTACGCCGGATTTCAGGCTGCGAAACGCTCGTGTCACGAGTTGGTATCACGCACCGCGAATCCAGAGGATATTCGGTAGCTTCAGTATCGCTAACGGCTTGACTCTACATCGGTCGTCGGTCATGTTTAGCGACCCGATTCCACGCGTCGCGCGTGGCGTGCTTGGCCTTGTCCCACGCCAGTCTGGAGCGATCTTTATCCTTGGCCGACTCCCACTCGCGCCTGAGCTCGGGCTCGGCTTCGTCGAACGACCGACCTTCATACAGGGGATGCGACTCCCAGCCGTACTGGTAGGCCGGTCGGTACTCATCATAGGAGGTGTTCTGATCGTAGTAGGGGCGCTGCAGCATAGTTGTCCCGCCAGTAGGCATCCTCGACGGTCGGATCGATCGACTCGGCAACGCCTTTGCCAGCCAATCCGCCCGCGACGCCGCCGATCACCGCGCCGACGGCCGCTCCCACCGGTCCAGCGATCAAGCCTCCCGCTGTCCCCGCCGCAGCGCCCGCGCCGCCGCGCCTACGCCGGTGCCGACCGGATGAGCCCCCGGCTGACCAGTGATCGGATCAGGGTTGGAGTCAGCGGTCAGCCCACGCTTGTTAAGCCCAGCCTTGTCTTGTCGCGTCATGATGTTCTCCTTTGAAAGTGAAAGAAATCAAAAACTCTTCGAGATAAGCAATCAGGCAAATGGAGTGCCAAGACGGCCGGACCAAGGACGATGAGTAGAATGGGCGACTAGCGAATTGGCATCACCGCATGATCGGTGGAGACGAGAGCGGAAACCGCCGTCGCGGCTGAGGTTCTGGCGGTCACCTTCGATTGCCAGGCGGATGGCCTCTTCTTGAGGCGAAATCTTTGGCGAAAATTATCCCATCACCAGAGCGAAGGTGGCATCTGTTTTGCTTGTAATCCCTCATCGCTCATGAATAATGACCGAACCGGTCAGTGGTGACCGAACCGATCAGCGACCTAGCACTCAAGGAAGCACAGGATGGGAATGGCCGAAACTCCCTCGATCGACCGCGTGTGGATTGCCAGCCAGCTTGTGAAGGGAATGGAGGCGGAGCGGTCTCTGGCCATCGACGCCAAGGCCAAGGCCGACTCACCGCCGGACGCCGTCTTGTGCGTCCTTTACCGCGAGATCGCGGCGGCCGACGAACGTCACGCGACCATTGTGGAGAAGATCGCCGCCCGATACGGTCATACTCCATCGCAGTCCGCGGGTGGCGGGATTGCCCGGGCAATCGGCCACCTCAGGGACAAGTTTGTCGGGCTGGGATCAGATGCCTGGGACCAACTGATTCTGGATGTGACCGCCAAAGCGCAGTCGGTTCACTGGCATACCACCTGGGTCCACGCATTCGAGGCGATTGGCGATTGCGAGAGCGCTCGTGAACTCTCGGCCGTCCTGGCCGAGGAAGAGGCCCACCGCGATGCGCTCCAGCACGGTTTGAACCGAGTGATCGAACATCATGCACGCGGAGCCGATGAAATCAAAAAGGATTCGATGCCTTCGCAGTCGGCTCAATGAAGCGTCCCGCGGGATGCGCACTCCTTCGCGATCGACTCAAATCACGCCGGCACGGTTCCAATATATTGCCCGTAGGACCGACGGATCAGATCTGGTATGGTGGGCGCAAGTCCTTGTCGGACCGAGCTGGGAGTGCGTGTTCGGCTGGTGCCGGCCCCGGTCTTCAAAACTGGGGAGGCGACGACGTAAATACCGTATATCGAAAGGCTTTAGGAAACTCAGCCAACGACATGACAGCGCAGCGTCAATTGACCCCGAACTTTCAGCCGTCATCGACACCTGGGATCGACTGCCCGAGGCCGTCCGGGCTGGCATCGTTGCGATGGTCAAGGCCGCCGCGAAGGGGGGCGGCCGATGAGCGAAGTCGCGATCGTCCGCGCGAAAGCTGAACTCAGACCCCCGTTCGGCCAGCGCGAGATGGCTCTTGAGGCCAATGCATGCCGGACAGCATCATCGAGAACCCGATCTTGAACCCGCCGTATCGGGAACCCGCCCGGCATTGGCAGTTCACCGACGAGGGAATCACGAACGAGATCGTTGAGACCCGCCGTTCGAGCGCGTACTTCGTGCCGATCCCTGCGCCGAAGAAGAAGGGCAAGCAACTCCAATTCGACACCGAATGGAGCCAAGACCGCATCGAGAGCAACGACAAGGTCAACAGCATTCGGGAACGAGTCAAGCATTGGCGGGAAGGCGAATATCAGGGGGTCACTCAGGTCACTCGCAAGCTTTTGCAGCATTGGCCAGACCCCGACCCGGAGAACAAGCTTTTCTTCTGCCAAATTGAGGCCCTGGAAACACTCGTCTATCTCACCGAAGCCGCCAGGAAGTTCGGCGACAACTGGATTGAGAACTGGCTCCGCGACGCCAACGAGTCGTCAAACCCGGGACTCAACCGCGTCGCGATGAAGATGGCGACCGGCTCGGGCAAGACGGTCGTCATGGCCATGCTCATCGCCTGGCACGCCTTGAACAAGATCGCCGACTCGAAGGACCGCCGGTTCTCCGACACGTTCCTCGTCGTCACCCCCGGTATCACGATCCGCGACCGACTTCGGGTGCTCTTGCCCAACGACTCCGAGAACTATTACCGCCTGCGCGACCTCGTTCCGGCCGACCTGATCCGGCAACTCGGCCGAGCGAAGATCCTGATCACCAACTTTCACGCCTTCAAGGCCCGCAAGCTACTCGACTCGAACAAGCTGACCAAGCAGATTCTCGGCACTGACTTCGAAGAGACCCCTGCCCAGATGGTCAACCGCGTTTGCCGGGAACTCGGCAACAAACGAAACATCGTCGTCCTCAACGACGAGTCCCACCAGAACGGACCGAAAGGCGGTCAGGAACCGTTGTTGGCGTTCTGCTGGGGGGTTCTTTTAACCTTCAACGGATCCCGACCCCCTTCTTCTCCCCGCCATTTGCTGCGACGAGGAAGCCATGTCCGAGTATCCGTCAGCGGCCGGATCCCCATCGACTCACTGGAGTCGTGTTCTTCGCGCCTGCGATCCGACCGATCAAGAAGGCCGAGACGCATTAGAGCGACTGTGCCGCGATTACTGGTATCCGCTTTATGCCTTTGCCCGCCGCCAGGGGCTTGATCGAGAGGAGGCTGGCGACCTCGTTCAGGGGTTTCTTACCGATTTGATTGAGCGTCGAAGACCTGACGAAAGCCGATCCGTCCCGTGGCCGATTCCGTTCGTTTCTCAGAACCGCTTGTGGCCATTTCTTGTCCCATGCTCGCGATCATGACCGCGCTCTGAAGCGAGGAGGAGGCCGAACTCCTGTCTCGATCGACCTGCAAGACGCCGAAGGACGTTACATCAACGAACCGGCCCACGACCTGACGGCCGAACGTCTCTTCGAGCGGCGTTGGGCGATGGTCCTGCTCGCACACGTCTTGGCTCGCTTGGAATTCGGAGGCAAGCCGGCGGAGGCAAGTCCGATTTATTCGTCCACCTGCGACCCATGCTGGAGGGGGATGACCTCAACGAATCCTACAAAGAGATCGGCGAAGCGCTACAAATGAGCGAGGGTTCCGTAAAGGTCGCCGCTCACCGGTTCCGTGGTCGTTATCGGCAAATCCTTCGTGAAGAAGTCGCCCGGACCGTCGCCGATCCGGCTGAGGTCGATGCCGAGATCGCCGACCTCCTCAAAGCGTTGGCGTGATTCCGGCACCAGGTCAGGAATATCTGTAACTTTTCCCTTTCGTCCGTCATGTAAAGATTAGGGGATATCGCGGTCCGCTCCCGGGAGGCTTGGTGATGGACGAGCGGGATAGCTGCCGGGGTTGCGGAGAGAAGCGACCATCGGATGCCCCTTCGGGTCTTTGTCCGGCTTGCTTGCTGAAGGCGGGGCTGCTTGGCGACGGTTCCGAATTGCCGGAGATGTCGATCACGTTCGGGCCGGCCTCATCGAGCGTTTTGGCCTCGTTCGGTGAGGCATTCGGCAAAATCCCGCCGGTTCTGCTCCGGGATGCCGACTCAATAACCGAACCCGGCCCAGTGATCCGTCCGTCCTCGTCCGAGATACCCGATCCCGCCGAGCGTTCGGCACGTTTGCAACTCTTCGGTGAGATCGCTCGCGGCGGCATGGGCGCCGTTCTGAAAGGCCGCGATTCCGACCTCGGTCGCGACCTGGCGGTAAAGATCCTGCTCGAATCGCACCGCGACAAGCCCGACATGATTCGCCGCTTCATCGAGGAAGCCCAGATCGCCGGTCAGTTGCAGCATCCCGGCATCGTGCCGATCTACGAGCTGGGTGCCTTCGGCGATCGCCGTCCCTATTTCGCAATGAAGCTGGTCAAGGGGTACACACTTGCGGAAATCCTCGCGAATCGGAAGACGCACAGCGATGGACTACCGCGATTTCTTTCGATCTTCGAATCCATCTGTCAAACGATGGCCTACGCTCACGCCCGAGGTGTAATCCACCGCGATTTGAAACCTTCCAATGTGATGGTCGGGTCATTCGGCGAGGTCCAGGTGATGGACTGGGGCTTGGCTAAGGTGCTTCCTCGCGGCGGTGCGGTCGAAGATGCCTCGGCCGGTCATACCGAAGGACCAAGGGACGGTCATTGCGACGGCACGCAGCGGCTCGGATTCCGAGCTTTCCCAGGCCGGCTCGATCATGGGGACACCCTCGTACATGGCTCCCGAGCAAGCCCGTGGCGAAGGCGATCATGTTGACGAACGTGCCGACGTGTTCGCACTCGGCTCGATCTTCTGCGAGCTTCTGACCGGCGAACCCGCCTTCACCGGCCGCAACTCAGGCGAGATCCAGCGCAAGGCCGCTCGCGGCGATCTGGCCGACGCCATTGACTCGCCTCGACCAAAACAGCCTCGGTCATGATCCTGAGTTGATCTCACTGGCCAAGTCGTGCCTCGCTCCCGAGCGCGACGAACGACCCCGAAATGCCAGTGGAGTCGCCGAACGCATGAGCCTCTATCATTCCCGAGTCCAAGATCGGCTGCGTCAGTCTGAGATCGCGCGGGCCGAAGAGAAGGCCCGCGCCGAGGAAGCATCCAAGCGAGCCACTGTCGAACGCGACCGATTCCGCCTGACGATGGCTCTGGCCGCATCGGTTCTTGGAATGATACTCCTGGGAGGCGGGGGCTGGGCCTACTTTTCGCAGCAACGAGCCGCTCGCCAAGCGGCGACCGAACGAGTCGTGACCCAAGCACTGGACAAAGCGACTCTACTCCGGGGCCAGGCGAAGGCGGCACCAGTCGATGATCTCTCGAAATGGACGGAAGCCGTCGCCGCGGCGAATCAGGCACGTTCCTCCCTGGATGCAGGCGAGCCAACCATAGACCTCCGGGCCCGCGTGGTTCAATTGAGGGCAACTATCGAACAAGAGCAGGCCGACGCTTCCGACCGCGCCAAAGGGGCCGAGCGCGATCGTAAATTCCTGGAGCGTCTTGAGATCATCTGGAACTCGACGGCGGCTAATATAACGAACGAAGATGTTCGCAATTTTCGGAAGATTGACTCCGACTATTCGACCGCGTTTCGCGAGTTCGGGATCGACCCGGACCACCTCGATCCCAAAGACGCAGGGCGACTGTTGGGGGAGCGAACCAGGCCATTGGAGATCGCCCTGTCCCTGGACAATTGGGTGCTCAATCGCCGCTCGGCAAGGGACGAGAAGGACAAAGGCTCCTGGAGAAGGCTAATTGCTACGGCTCGCGCGACGGATCCCGACCCATGGCGTGAAGAGCTGCGAAAGCTCATCGAGGGCGGGAGCCACGAGGCCGTTCGCCGCCTTGCCGCGGATCAAGAGGAACTCGCGGCGCAGCAGGCTAGGAGTCTCTACCTGTTGGCAAAGGTACTCGAGGTCCCTCGCAATGACCGAGATGACGATGCTCGCGAGGAATCATTCAAAGTTCTCAAACGGGCCTGGCGGCTTAGCCCCGGTGATTATCAGATATGTCACGCATTGTCGGCAGCCCGCGACCGTCTTCGATACGCCACGGCTGCTGTGGCAGCCAATCCGTTGAGCGCGCATGCTCACGCAGCATTGGCCGAAGCCTTGGTGCCTATTCTCGCTAGTACGAGTACGGCCTGGATGGGGAAGTTGCCACGGCCGATCTGGGGATTTGATCCAGAGTTGGTCAATGCTGAGGACTTGAACGACGCGATCGCTGAATATAGGGAGGCCATACGGATTGACCCAACACTTGCGTACGTGCGGCGGAACCTTGGGAATGTCTTGATGCTCAAAGGCGAGATCGAGAATGCGATTGTTGAGTATCGCGAGGCTGCAAGGCTCGACCCCAAAGACCGCGACGTGCGTGTGGAGGCGGCTTTTCGTCTATATCACAGGGGAAGACTCGATCTGGCGATCACCGAATTGCACGAAGCGATCCGTATTCAACCTGCGTTGGAGGTCGACCACATCTTTCTTGGGATCATGTATCATGAGCAAGGCGAACTGAGCCAGGCATTTGCGGCGTATCGAGAGGCTCTTCGGCTTGGTGGAGAGTACGGAGGGCCTCTCCGTCATAGTTTGGAAGCGACTGGAAAATCGGAAGAGGTGTTCGATGCCTATCGTGAAGCTCTCCGACTCCATCCTAAGAACCCCGAACTGCACCACGAAATCGGCGAAATCTGTTCGGAGCAAGGCAGGACGCAAGAGGCCAATGCTGCGTACACCGAAGAACTCGCCCTTCTTCGGGAGAGGGTGGACCGCAATCGAAATGATGCTAAAGTCCACGTTGACCTCGGTGAGGCCCTATTTGCCCGTGGGCGTCGAGACGAGGCATTTGCCGAATTCCGCGGGGCGATCAAACTCAAGCCGAAAGTTCCGGACGCTTTCAAAGACCTCGCATGGTTCTTGGCAACCGCTCCTCATACCAACCAACGTGATGGCAATGCCGCCGTCGAATTCGCGACGAAAGCGTGCGAACTCACCGAGTGGAAGCACCCTGATTACCTCAACACCCTCGCCGCCGCCTGCGCTAAGTCGGGCGACTTTGATGCGGCCGTCAAGTGGCAAACGAAGGCGATCGAACTTCTCACGGACAAGACTGAAAAGGGAGACTACAGCACGCGGCTGAGGCTTTATCAGGAGAAGAAACCGTACCACCTGCCTGTTCCGTAGCGATGAAACTGTCGACTGCGAAAACGGGCTCGCGATCAAGCCGACCTTGGCTCTGCGATCGATATCGCAATCGGGCGGTACGAACGGCTCTGTAAACTGGGAACAAGATGCCTTTGGGGCGGGGTTGTTGGTGCGCGACTACATCCAGCGGACTGACGCGAAGCGCCAGCACGGTGACAGACGCGGGGCGGTCAATGCGACGATGGTCTATCTTCGGGATTTCGCCGGCGCCGGGGGGGCACGTGCTCGAAAAGCAGAGTTATTGACTCGATTGCGTCTATGTGCCATGATGCACGTTTGTCAATGGCGACCCGGGGAGCAACGCATGCCGGACAGCATCATCGAGAACCCGATCTTGAACCCGCCGTATCGGGAACCCGCCCGGCATTGGCAGTTCACCGACGAACTGAGGCTCAGTATGAGGGACAAACCAGGTGCGACAAGATGATGCGGTTTTCGATTTTTCTATAGCCTCTCGCCCCCTCTGATCGCGATCGGTCATCAGACCCTCCAAGATTCGGTAGAGGCAGAGGAAGGAGTATGCCGGAGAGTTACTATTTAGGGATTCGCGATAGAGGCTAGCATAGCCCCGGAGCTTCAGTTCGACCCTGTCTGCGGGTGGTGCGGACGGATTGAATTCAAGCTCGGAGAATGGTGCGACGACGTCCGTGCTTCGGCTGCTTGTGGCCTGCTCAATGACGTCTGTCCTATAAATGCTCATAGGTATGTTGCACTCGATGGACCAGAGGCTTAGCAGCGGTGCTAACGTCCGAAAGGCAATCCGTCTGGCGTCGGCAAGGTCCCGAGCCTGAAATGGGTCAGTTTCGAACTTGGCGACGAAGCCCCGGCTGTTTCGGGATGTGATCGCATGCAGCGGAGCGGACGATGAGCCACCCATGCGCACTTCAAGTTTTAGATTTGCAGAATCCTTCAGCTTGAGGTAAGAGTCCCCCTCCAACAGTTCAGCCGCGAACGCATTTTGCCCCGTGTTAAGCGGGTATCCGGGTCGATGCAAAGCGAATGTGGCCCGATATGCCCCAGGGCTTCCGCTGGGGTTTTCAGGGGTTAGCGTGAGCGCGAATCGCTGGCCGGGAAGCGACCACTCTTGATAGTTGACGGGTATTTGTAAATTAGTTTGGGCCTCTTTAGCCTCGGGCAACCTGTGCGGGGCGGCTGCGTCCGGCCTAGTCCTGGACCGTGATTCCGTGGCGGACCGCGATCCTCAACACTTTTTGTATCTTTTCCCGCTCCTGCACGGGCACGGATCATTCCTCTCGATCTTGTCCATTTCTTGCCCTCTCGATAGTTCGTTCGAGTCCTGAGCCCGTGGATCAGGCGAGCCGGGTTGACGAGCCACCGAAGCACCAGGATTGACCCCTTCGAGCCCCCCGCGGGTGTGAGAAGAGCGCGTTCGGGTGGAAGCCGATCGCCATTTTTCAACGTCGATTACCCACCGGTTCGCCCCTCATCTCACACTATTGCCAGCCGGTGAAACTTTGATCGGCCTGAAGGCGATCGTATGTTTCGACAATGACCCGCAGAAGCGTGTCCGGGATATTGCCGATCCGTTTTTCGACCCGTTTGGGATCGATCTCTCTGATCCAGTTGCACTTTGCGACACACGGATACTAAAGCCCAGTCTGCGGATCTCGCGTTTTACTGTCATGGACCTTGATATGATAGGGCGGACAAGGGACTTCGATCCTGCTTGAGATGGCTACGACCAAGAGATCCTCCCCCAGCGTCATTATCATCGTCCGAACTGATGATAATCGCCGGGCGCGACTTCGAACCTCCTCGGCCGTCATCGAAGAATACGGTGATGACTTGGCCGAAGTAATAGGTACCCACGCAAGTCTCTCCGCGTGGATCTCTATTCGTCTTCTGCGTCGCTGGACCAAGGATCGGGAGACGACACGCGCAAGAATTCTTCGGATACGGTCTCGCGGCGGTGCCAATTTCATGATCTCGCGGCGCCCCTGGTGCTGAAAAGAGCGCGTCGGCCAGATCGGCTCATCGTCGACACGATCACCGGATCGGCCGGCTTCAACGAGTTTCTCGAAGAACTCGCGAAGTAATTGATACGATATCTCTTGGCCGGAAGGCGTTCTCTTCCACGGAGGTTCCCCGTGCGTCATCGCCGTCAATTTCCAAGCGGCGAACTGGCCATAGGTCTCGTAGACTGCCTCCAGTAACTCCCGAATTTCAGGTGCGTAGTCTTGAGGATCGATTGGCTCAGTGACGACGGGACCTTTGCCGTGAACCTTATAGACCTCGTAAACTTCCGGAACGACTGGACCGAATCGCCACGCTTCGATCGCCTCGCTGAACAGCGGATCTCCGGAATGCATGGCGAGATGAAAGACTTGCGCGTAGTAAAGGAACTTTTGGATGTGAAGATTAGTGAGGTGCTCCGGCTCCTCGTAATTCGCTGCGATATGAGCAAAGTAACAAGCGACCTCGATAGCGGACGGCATAGAACACCACCTTTCCACGGCAACCTGTACACACCTGTATCGTAATCGGCTGTTCTTGCTTTGGCAAGACACTCGTATTCCGCGAATCACGTTCCCGTCTTGAAGATCATCAGCCAGGGCAACGCCAAAACTGGATTAATTTCTTTAAAAGGCGTAATCCTGGGATTCTCGCGGATTCGGCGCAGCAGGAAAGTCCCACACGATCGCCGAGTTCTCGCGCGGAGCGCACCTGCTGTCCCGATTATGCCTGTTGGAGGGCGGCCATCCCGCGCCGCGATGGCCCAGCGCCACCCAATCCCTGGTACTCTGCATCCTTCCTGGAACTCCAACATGGAGCAGGAAGAACCGAATCGAGCCCTCTGGCCGACTGGCTCTCGAGCACGAGCACATACTCGACTTCTCGAAGTGGAAGACCAAAGCCTTCGAGACGGTTTATGAGAAGCTCGTGAGGGGCCTGAAGACTAACTACTCACCGGCGGGTCAGTCGTCATCGGCAGACCGCGCGGTACAGACCTATTGGGGAAGAACCCGGTCGAGCGAGAGCGACGACCCGTCGCCCATCGAGCATTCCGAGAGCGCCAACGCGCCACATCGCAACCGTGAACTAACAGCCCCGTTCGTCTCGCCGTCAATGACCTGACCGCCGGATCGAGCGAAATGGTCGTTGCTCCCTGTGAATCAGGCCAAATCGTCTCGACCGAGCTAGTCGAGTCGCTCGCCGCCGTCTAAATCCACGTCTCGACGATCGAAGGTTCGTCGGACGGAGTGCGAGGCATGCAGGTGTCCGCTTCGGGCGGGATCGCGCCGCGCTGAAGTCGGGACCGACATAGAGCGGGTCGGGATCGGGCATGGGTTCGCCGCCTTCATGCTCGACTACCCCACAGCGGACAATGTACCGGCGCGGTGCAGTCGTCCGGCGGGTGCCAGATGGTCCACATCGTGAGGGATGGCATGGTCGTGTCTTCCGTTGCCGCCGGCCGCCAAGTCCGACGTCGATTCTGCGTCAACGATCATGCACCTGGCCGAGCAATCAGCGACACCAAGGCGTTCAAATCGATCGGCTTCACTAAATGGAAATTGAAGCCCGCTTCTCTGGAGAGGCATCGATCCTCTTCCTGCCCGTAGCCGGTGACGGCGATGATGACGGCAGCTTGCAACCCGGCGGCTCGGAGCCGCCTCGCCACCTCATATCCGTCCATGCTAGGCAGGCCGATGTCGAGGAGGATGAATTCCGGCCGAATCGCAAGGGCTTCATTGATGGCGTCGGGACCGTCATAGGCAATATGGACCTCATGGCCTAAGGGCGTCAGCAGCCTATCCAATCCCGTTGCGAGATCCACATTATCATCGACGATAAGGATTCGCGAGTGGCGATTCTGGGCCTGAGCGGCGATGGGGGTATCGGCGGGAACCGGTTTCGGCTGCCAAGTGGCAGGCAACGTTAAAGTGAATTCGCTCCCCTTGCCGAGACCTTCGCTGAATGCGGTGACGGAACCGTCGTGCAGCTCCGCGATGCGTTTAGCGATGGTCAGGCCGACGCCCAATCCGCCTTCGGATCGGGCTATCGTGCGGTCGCCCTGAGCAAATAATTCGAACATCTCAGGGAGCTTCGCGGGTAGGACGCCGATGCCCGTATCTGTGACCTTAAAAGAAATGTGCTCGCCTTCATCGCGCACGGTCAGCCAGATACGTCCGCCAGCTTCGGTGTATCGCGAGGCGTTAACCAGCAGATTGGTAAGGGCCTGCTCCAGCCGGGTCGGGTCCGCTTCGCAACGGAGGGTGTCGGGCATGACAGAGACGACAAGTTGTTGTTTCTTATCCTTGATTTGCGCACGCACGGTATCGACCGCGCACTCAACAATTGCAGCGGCATCGATGTGGGTCTTGCGGAGTTTGAACGTACCGTGTGAGATGCGGGAAACGTCCGTGAGATCATCAATTATCCGGGCCATATGTTTCACTTGGCGGGCGATGACGTCTTTCGCCCAGCTAATATTTTCGACGGAAGCGTCGAGTTTTGCAGCAGGGTGATGGCGCCATCGATTGAAGACAGTGGGTTTCGCAGTTCGTGGGCGAGCATGGCGAGAAACTCATCCTTGCGGCGACTCTCTGTGATGCGTCCGGTGATATCACGGATGTTGCATTGGATGACGTAACTTTCGCCTTCCTTGTAAACATTGCTGACGAACTCAACATGGAGTGCCCGCCCGTCTTTGGCCTTGAGCGGTAGGTGTTCGTAGCGGATGGTGCCGGTTTCTTGCAAGGTGTGGAACGCCTTCTTACTTTCGTCTTCGTCGCGGATCAGGCCGATTTCCCAGAGTTCCTTGCCCAATAGCTCGTCCTTGGAATAGCCCACCAAGTTGGCAATGAACGGATTCGCGTCGGTGATTTTTCGCGTGTTGGGGTCAACCAAGAGTATCCCATCGTGGGCGGCCTCGAAGAGCCGCCGATATCGAACTTCCGAAGAATTTAAGCGTGCCCACTCATCGCTTGTGATGCTCATTGGTCGTTGGCCAGCCGTATCCTAGTCCGGTTTGCAGTCGATCAGAGAAAGCCCATCCGACCGGTTCCCCTGCGAGCGGTTCCTGATCGCTTGCACGTCAGGCAGCCGCAACATAGTTCCCTCGCTCGGGACGGATACCATGATCGAGGAAGTCGAAGTGGTTGTCGCATCGGTATGAGGTGCATTTAGCTGGCACTCTTAATGTGATCTTGAAAAGAAATTCGGATACTTTATTAAATCACAACGCTCGACAAACCGATCTTCGGAGAGAAGTTCGGATACTTTAATTAAACCACAACGCTCAAATTTCTGCATGTCACGCCATCCCGTGATTATCATGTCATGAAAGTTGTTACAGACAATCCTTATCAAACGTTATAAAATGAATACCGGGACGAATAATTGTTAACCAAGGTCACCGAAAGCCGTCTAATGAGCTGGTTTCCATGACAAATCCAACTCGTTCCTTTCCGTCGATTGTCTTCAGGGGCGTCGGGCAAAAAACCCCGGATGGGAAAGCTGTGCGATAGCTTCTGCGTGTTGAAGGTGGTAAACGAAAGCCGGAGGACCTTCCGCAAAGTCCAAGACGCGCGAGACTTCAGAGCCAGTTTCGAGCGAGAAGTTGCATCCAGAGCGGAAGCGACAGACAAAGTGAAGGACGCGATCGACGCCGGCGCCGCGACGGCCAAGGAGGTGACGGACAGGGTCGCGAAGAAGTCGAGCGAGTCGGCGAAAGAAGTCAGCGAGAAAGTTCAGTACGCCGGCAAGAAGATTGCAGATATGGGCAAGTGGTTGTGATCTCGAGGTACATTACGCCGCAGCCTTGCTGCGGGTCCGAATTAGCAGTCCGGTTGAGTCAGGACTCTACGGTCCTTCCGCACTTTCGATGATCCGTAGCCGCTAACCGATCCGACGGTTCTCGGTTTCCGGGGAGATTCTCGGTTGTCTTCGTCCTGAAAAGAGCGGCGTGCATCGAAAGTGCGGGAGAGCCCAAATCACGCGGCACGGTTCCAATGTCAGCTCCGAGAAATAGGAAATTCGTCGCACCTTGACGGCAGCACAAGTCCAAAGTAGAACTTCCGTTGAGGCGATCGGCCTCGCCGGGGCTAAATTTTTTTCTTCGCACCGCTGGTTTTTCGGGTCTTTTCCGGTATAACGTCGAGGTACTGGAAGTCCTCGGGGCCCATCCATGCGTGTTCCCAGCCACCCGACACTGGTCCGCCGGATGCTGGACCGGCGACTCAAGCAACTTGTTCCCTCCGGCCCCGTCCTGGCGGCCAGCCTCATGCAGGTGAACAAACGCTGCGGCCAACCGTCCTGCGCCTGCCATCACGGCGGCCCGTTGCACCAAGCCCACCACGTCGCCTTCAGGGACGGTGGCAAGACACGCACCGTTTATGTGCCCCAGGATCTTCTCGAGGAGGTCCGAAAATGGGTGCAGGAATCCCAACGTCTCAAGACCCTGATCCGCGAAGTCAGCCAGTTGTCTGTGGCCCTGATCAAGGGACACGTTGCGCACCGCCAGCGGCGGCGGGGACGACGCTGAACATCGGCCCCATCCTGGTTCAGACGATTCGCCACTTCTTCCCCGATCTCAACACCTGGATCGACGAAATCGACGACCCACGGTTCGCCCCGATGGTGGTCTACCACAAGCGGTTCCTCGTGTGGTTGGGGCTGAGCTTGTTCCTGTGCAAGTTGAGCAGCCGGCCCAACTGGATTTCCAGTTCAACACCGACGGTCCGGAAGTGCTGCCCAACCTCAATCGCCTGGCGGGCACCGCGCAGGACAGCCGGCCCGTGAACAAGACCTTGGAGTACCTCCTGAAGAAAATCGGCAGCGCCCCCATCGCCGGCCTCCGGCAGCAAATGGTCCAGCACTTGATCCGCATGAAGGCCCTGGACGCGGCGAGGCTGCAGGGGCGGTTCGTCGTCTTGATTGACGGATCGGGATATTTGGTGTTTCGTTCTCGGCATTGCGACCATTGCCTGACGCAACGGCACGGCGAGACGACGCTGTACATGCACCAGGTACTGGAGGCCAAGTTGCTGGGGCCGGCCGGCACGGTCGTGTCGATCGCCACCGAGTTCATCGACAACAGCGACGTCCCGATCGCCCCCGCGGGTGCGAGCCAGGAGCAACTCAAGCAGGACTGCGAGTTGAAGGCGCTGCGGCGTCTGATGGCCGGGTTGCGGGTGGAGTTCCCGCAGTTGCGCATCTGTCTCGATGGCGACGGCCTATATGCCTGCGGGGAAGGTTTCCAGATCGCGAAAGACTTTCGATGTGATTACATCTATGTGTTTAAGCCTGGTCGGTTACCGGCCCTCTGGCAGGAGTTCCAGAGCTTGCTGCGGCTGTGCCCCGACCAGCAGGTGGAGCGGACGACGCCGCAGGGGGTTCGGCAGGTCTATCGCTGGGTCAACGACCTGAACTACAGGGACAGCGACGGCCGCGAGTGGACCCTCAACGCCGTTGAGTGTACCGAGACGAACAAGGATGGAGAGAAGAGTGTGTGGTCATGGGTGACGTCCCTGGAGGTGAACCACCAGACCGTGGTGGAGGTAGCGACCAACGGAGGGAGGGAACGCTGCGCACGGAGAACGAGGGATTTAACACGCAGAAGAACAGTGGCCTCAACCTGGAACATGCCTACAGCCACACCTGCTGGAAGGCGTATTATTTCCTGCTGCAGATAGCTCACCTGCTGTTGCAACTGCTGGAGAAGGGGAGCCTGCTGCGGCAGTTGGCAAAGGACCAGGGAAAGCGAACGGCAGTGGAGCTGTTCGGCTCATTGAAGAACATGGCGCAGCGGTTGTTGGAGAGCCTGCGGTTTCGGCATTGGCCGGATGAGGTCTTCGACCCAACGGCAGCCGGCTCGATTCAGATCCGAATCGACAGCAGTTAGCCGTTAGTGGCGTGCGGGCGTGTTCCAGGTTGGGCCGTGTCGCTCTGCGTCTGATGGCGGTCGTACTCGAAGCACCCTTCGAGCCCGTCCCCCTATTGCCTTTTCCGGCCCTCGGTTGGTCCGCTGGCCTCTTGTTGCACGCATGCACCCCGCGCGAGGGGCGTATTTCTCAGAGCTGTTCCAATGTATAGCCCGTAGGACCGACGGATCAGATCTGGTATGGTGGACGCAAGTCCTTAGATCGGACCCAGATGGG